>DATKLE010000001.1:0-18181 GCA_035542575.1 Terriglobales bacterium
GTCAGGCCAGCGTTTTGCCTTCGGCTTCCTCCCGATTCCATCTCGCGATGAACACCGTTGCCGTTCGGCTAACACTTCCCCTTGCCGGGTGTGTAGAGGACTTTCACCTCCAAGTGAGTGCGCCCTGCCGGGCGCACCAAAACGAAAAGGCCCGGAGACCCGGGCCTCTTAAATCATCGCTGTTCTCCCGATCAGTACCGACCCTGCGAAGCGATCCGCTCATACGGCGTGCCGAGAGGGATGCCGTAGTGGCTGTAGATGTCGTTCATGCGCTTTTCCATGCTCGCGATCTGCTCCCGGTTGTTGGTGGCCCGGTACTGCTGCCAGCGTGAGTAATAGCTGTCGAAGCGGCTCTGGTCCGAGGAAGACAACCGGGCGTAGCCGTAACCTCCGTGTCCAAAGCGTCCGTCGCCCCCGTAGTAGCCGCCCCCGTTGCTGGCGAAATTCTGATAGGGGGTCCCGGGAGGGACGCCGTAGTGGTTGTAGATGTCATTCATGCGCTTTTCCATGCTGATCATCTGGTCGCGGTTGTTGGTGGCCCGATACTGCTGCCAGCGCGAATAATAGCTGTCAAAACGCTGCTGGTCGCTCGCCGAGAACCGCGCGTAACTCCCACGGCCATGGTGGTAATCGTGCCCGCGGTCATGATCACGGTCATGGTCCCGGTCGCGGTCACGGTCCCGGTCCCGATCGTGGTCGTGGTCGCGGTCCCGGTCATGGTCGTGGTGGTACTGGTCATCGCGATCCTGATCTTGGAAAAGCACTGGTTGCAGCCGCAATGCACTGCCACTCACTGCTGAAGCCGGTGTCTGCGCCGCCAGCGGCGAGGTTATCGCGATCACCCCGGCAAGAATTCCCAGCAACGTTTTCATAGAGCCCTCCCAGGCACTCGGTAGACGATGAGGCGCAGCACTGCTCATGAGTTATCAGACGATGGTTAGAGTATGAGGGTTGCTAGAGGGAAAGGCAAAGTTTTGTAAAGGAGGGGGAAGTACTTTGGTACGTCGTACTTCCGTGCTTGCAATTCAGAATTCGCTCAGGTTTTTCATCGCCTGAAATAGATCATCTGCCTGAGGCAGAATGGCATCCTCAAGCACTGGCTGATAGGCCACGAAGGTATCTTTGGCCGCAACCCGGCGCACCGGCGCGTCCAGATACTCAAAGAGCTCATCCGCGATACGGGCGGCAATCTCCGCGCCGTAACCCCAGCTCAGTGAGTCTTCGTGCGCGACGATCACGCGGCTGGTCTTGCGGACAGAAGCAGCAATGGCCTCCCCGTCGAAGGGGCTAAGGCAGCGCAGGTCGAGCACCTCCACTTTGACGCTGTGCTCGCGTTCCAGTTTCTGCGCGGCCTGCAGGGCGCGGGGCACAACTGCGCCGTAGGTAATGACCGACAGGTCGGTCCCCGGCTGCACCACCTTCGCCTTGCCGAAAGGAATCATGTAGTCGGGACCGGGGTAGGGGGCGCGTCCAAAGGTCTCGCGGTAAAGGCGCTTGTGCTCCAGGAACAAAACGGGATCGGCGCAGCGTATGGCGGTGCGCAGCAGTCCGGCAGCATCGAGCGCATTCGAAGGAAACACCACGCGCAAGCCGGGAATGTGGGTGAAGATGCTCTCCCCACACTGCGAGTGATAGATGGCCCCACCTGTGAGGTAGCCGCCGATGGCGACACGCACCACGGCCGGTGCGGAAAAGCCGTTATTCGAGCGCCAGCGGATGAGTGGCAGTTCGTCGCGCAGCTGCATCATGGCGGGCCAGATATAGTCGAAGAACTGGATCTCCACCACCGGCTTTAACCCGCGCGTAGCCATGCCGGTGGCGCGACCCACAATGTTGGCCTCTGCCAACGGTGAGTTGAAAACCCGGTCGGAACCGAATTCCGCCTGCAGGCCGGAGGTCAGCTTGAAGACGCCACCTTTTCCCTTTATTAACTTCTGCTCGAGATACTGCTCGCGGCTGCAGTCAGCCACATCTTCGCCGAACATGACAATGCGTTCATCGCGCTGCATCTCGTCGCGCAGCGTGGCATTGATCAGATCGGCCATGGTTTTGGGCTGCGCGGCCTTCTTGCCGTCGCTGGCCGCTGCCTGGACGGTCACGGGCGCAGGCTGTGTAGAAAAGGCCGGGGATGTTGGATCCAAGTCCGGCGAATACACGTAACGCTCGACGGTGTCCGGCGCAGGCAAAGGCGCTTCCAGAGCCTGATCTACGGCTGCCTGCAGGTCGTCTTCCACCTGCTTCTCCAGCTGGTTGATTCCTTTTTCGTCGAGGATGCCTTCGCGGATCAGGAACATCTGCGTGCGGGTGATGGGATCGCGCGCCACTTCCTCGCGGCGCTCGGACTCGGGACGATAAAGCCGCTCATCATCGGAGAGCGAGTGCGAGTACGGCCGGATCACGTGGGCGTGGAGGAAGGCCGGCCCACTGCCGGCGCGGCAGTGCGCTACCGCGCGCGTGAAAGCTGCGTAGGTCGCTACCGGATCGGTGCCATCCACCTCTTCAAAATGAAAGTTCGGAAAGCCGGCCACCAGTCGCGAGATGTTTCCGCCTGCGGTCTGCACCTCGACCGGCACCGAGATGGCGTACTCGTTGTCCTGAATCACGAAGAGCACCGGCAGCTTGCGGTTGGAGGCGGTATTCAAGCCTTCCCAGAACTCGCCTTCGCTGGTCGTGCCATCGCCCAAGGAGACGTAGGTGACTTCGTCCCCGTGGAAGATCACGTCCTTGAACTGGCGATAATCGGCGCTGGCCTGCTTGGCCGCTTCCGGATGCGCGGCAAAGTAGCGGCCCGCTTCGGCGCACCCCACAGCCTGCAGCACTTGTGACCCGGTAGGCGAAGACTGGGTGACGATATTGAGCTTGGGATAGCTCCAGTGCGAGGGCATTTGGCGGCCGCCGGAGTTGGGATCGTCGGCCGCGCCCACGGCCTCCAGCAGCATCTCGTACGGCGTTGCCCCCAGGGCCAAACAGAGGGAACGGTCGCGATAATAAGGATAAAACCAGTCGTAGCCAGACTTGAGCGTGAAACCCGCCGCCACGCCGACAGCTTCATGTCCAGCGCCGGAGATCTGGAAAAATATCTTTTGCTGGCGCTTAAGCAGGATTTCGCGGTCGTCCACCCGCCGGGAGGTGTACATAATGCGGTAGGCTTCGATCAGTTGCTGGCGGGTAAGCCCCTCGTAGGATTTACCCGCTTCGCGCTCCGCCAGCGCCGCCTTGGGATCTGTCTTGGTAGTTGCCATCCGTATCCCCGTTCGGGGGGAGGAACGATGCCAAAGTATTGTAAATCATCGCAGTGAACATTCTGCAGCAGGATGACCAGCAATTAGCAGTTAGCAATTGGCCGGTAAAGGGCAGGGCAGTGACTGAGCCTGCTAATTGCTGATCGCTAACCGCTAATCGCTGGTTTCCCGGGTGCTATGCTTGAATTTGCATGATCCGGTTCAACCGCCAGTTCGACCCCCACGCCATCAAGTTGCTGATTTTTGATCTGGATGGCACCCTGATCGACTCGCGGCTCGACCTGGTGCACTCGATCAATGCCATGCTGCGGCATTTCAACTGCCCCGAACTGCCCGACGAGATCGTGGCCTCTTACGTGGGGGACGGGGCTCCGATGCTGGTGCGACGCGCGCTGGGCGATCCTCGGGACGAGGGTTTCCTGAAAGAGGCGTTGGAGTATTTCCTGGCCTACTACCGGGTACACAAACTCGACCACACGCACCTGTACAACGGCATCAAGGAAACCCTGGCTGCGATCCGGAACTCCAACGGCGTCCGGCGCCAGATGGCGGTATTGTCCAACAAACCCGTGAACCCCTCCCGCGCGATTGTGGAGGCTCTCGGCATCGCTGAGTGCTTCGTCCATGTGTACGGAGGCAACAGCTTTGCCACCAAGAAGCCCGATCCGCTCGGGGCCAGGACCATCCTGCACCAGACCAAGATGCGTCCGGAAGAAACCCTTATGGTGGGGGATTCCTCCAACGATGTGCTTACCGGCCGCAACGCTGGTTTGTGGACTTGTGGGGTGACCTACGGCTTCGCTCCCCACACGCTCTGCGAGGCGCCCCCAGACGTGATAGTCGATAGTCCTTGGGATTTAGTCACCCTCCTTACTAGCGCGGCACGTCCCGCCGACCACCGTCCAACGTAACTGGAGCCACCAACCGGGAAGAGTGCACCATGCTGGATTGGAGGTCTCGAAGTGAGCCGCTTGCCTCACCGCTTCGCCGCCCTGGCGGTGGCGATCGTCACAAGCGGACTGTGTGCGCAATCTGCCCCACCGGTCAGCGTAAGTCCCGCTTCCGCGACCATGCTGGTAGGGGAAAGCCGCCCATTTCGCGCCGTGGACGGCCACGGCCGTTTCCTGCATGAAGTGCAGTGGACGGTCTCGCAGCCAGGGATTGTGGAAGTTTCCTCCGGCGATGAGGTTGTGGTGACGGCCGTCAAGGTGGGCAGCGTGAGTCTGACCGTTCATGCTCCATCGGGCTTTGCCGACGCTCATGTGGAAGTGATCGGAGGCGACACTCTCCCACAAGGCACCATCATGTGGAGCTCCGGGGACTTACCGGGGTGTCACACCACCAAAATCATGCCCGCTGTCCCCAGCGCGAGCGGAGCGGACATATTTGAGCAAAGCCAATGTGCGGACGGGACCTATATCCGCGCATACACCGCCGATGGGGTGCTGCTCTGGAGGCGGAAGATCGGTTCTGCCCCAGGTACCTCCACCCCGGAGCAACTTGCGCCTCCATCGGCAAAGCTCGATACCCGCGCGGCATCAATCTGCGATTCTGTTTCCATGGGGATGAAGAAGGAAGCAGTCGCGGCTCTCGCAAAATCGCGCCACCTCGCCTCCCCGGATTCGGAGACGAAGACCTGGCTTCTCGAGGAAGACGGCGTCCAATGCAGGCTCTGGTTCAATGATTCGGGTGTGGTGAAAAAACGGAAGACCCTGACGACCGACTAGGACTCACCGGCCACCCGTGCCCTTCGCGGTTAACGTTGTTTGCCCGCTGATCGAGTAAACTCAACCAGAGATGAGTTCCAACGGTATATCCGGTTTTTCTCCCGCGGAACTGCGCAAGCTGCGCAGCTTGAAGGACCCGCACGGCATCCAGCGCTTCCTCGACGACATGCCGTACCACCTGGCGGACACCGCCTGGTCGCCACGGCGCGTGTTGGCGGAAAATGCCTCGCACTGCTTTGAAGGCGCCATGCTGGCCGCCGCGGCGCTGCGGGTGAACGGATATCCCCCACTGGTCTTCGATCTGGAAGCCGAGAATGACACCGACCACGTGGTCGCCATCTATCGGCTGAACGACCATTGGGGCGCGGTCGCCAAGTCGAACTACACCGGTTGCCGCTACCGCGAGCCGGTGTACCGCTCGCTGCGCGAACTGGCGCTGAGTTATTTTGACGTCTATTTCAACCTGCGGCGGGAGCGCTCGTTGCGCCGCTTCTCGCGCCCCGTCAACCTGGCACGCTTTGACCCTTTGGCGTGGATGACTACCGACAAGCCGCTCTGGTTCATCGCTGAGTACCTATTCGACATTCATCATTACCGTCTGCTGACGCCGGCGATGGCGAAGCGGCTGCACCGCTTGGACGATCGTTCCTTCCGGGCGGGATGCTTGGACCGGGCGGAGAAGTCCGCAACAAACGGGGATGGCTGAAGGAGGAGAAGACCGCCGAGATCGCAGAAACCGCCTTTTTGGGGCTGATGAAGGGATGAGGCGATCTCTGCGAAGATCTTTCTCGACGGCTCCGTAAAACATCCCCACCTTAGAGCACTCGGGCTGGTGGGTTGTCAGAACCTTGTCAACAATTTGCAAGTTCTCTGCGACCGGCCAGACTTGCAGTTGGAGTTTTGTTATGAAGAAGCGGTTGCAGGCAGCTGGCGTCTTGTTATGCCTGCTGGGCCCGGTCACGGCCAGGGCGCAAACTGCGGTGGACATTGCCTCCGAGCCACATCATCACCAACTGCTGGAGAACGCCCAGCTCCGGGTTTTTGACGTCACGATCGCTGCCCACAGTTCCACCCTGCTCACCCGTCACGAGCACAATTACCTGGTCATCACCTTGTGTGACTGTGAGATCGCCAGTTGGGCCGAAGGCCAGGCGGGCGTCATCACTTACCGCTACAACCGCAACGATATCCGCTTCTTTTTTGGCGGGCCGGCCCGCACCATGCGCAACGATACGCCGAATGAGTATCACAACCTCACCGTGGAGTTCCTGAGCCCGAAGGTGACTACATTCGGCTACCAGCCTGAGGCTGGCCGCTGGGAATACGGCAGCAGCGCCATGCCTCCCCCGGTCGATTCGCGGGCCAAGTTTGCGGATGTCCTGGACCTGGGCGAGGGCACGGTGAAGGACGTGCAACTGTTGCCGGATGATTCCTATCCACCGCCGGAGAAGGAGGCCGCCGAACTCGTGATCGCGTTGACCGATCTCGACCTGAAAACGACGAACCACCGCGTACGCAAGTCGCAGGGAGAACTGCTCTGGATTGATCCCGGTCGCAAGTCTGACCTCGTGAACAATGACACCGAACCGGCGCGCTTTGTCGTGATCGAACTGCGATTACAGGCATCTTCCGAGGAACCCAGCGGATTCTAAGGGCGTAAAGGCCACCATGAATTTCAGCAAGACTGCTGTCTGCCTGCTTCTGTTTCTGTCCGGGCTGGCCGGGGCCCAGGAGAGCAGCTCGCCCGTGCCAGCAGCGGAGCCGACGACTCTGAGGGATGGTGGCACTGGTAAGACGCTCACCAACGACCAGATTCCGGCGCTCATCCGCCAGGTCGCCGACAAGGACATCGAAAACAACAAGAAACAGCGCGACTACACCTATATTCAGCGCGAGGAAGAGCACAGGCTCGACGGCAAGGGTCAGACGAAGTCCACCGAAACCCGTACCTTCGAAATCATGGTGCTTTACGAAGAACCAGTGCGAAAGCTGATCGCCAAGGACGACCAGCCGCTCTCCGAGAGGGATGCGCACAAGGAAGACGAGAAGATTCAGAAAATCATCGACAAGCGCAAGAACGAGAGTGACGAAGACCGAAGAAAGCGTTTGCAGAAACAGGAGAAGGACCTAGAAGAGGGCCGCGCCTTTGTAAAGGAGATCGCGGATGCCTACGACTTTCGGATGGCAGGTACGGAGGAACTGGAGGGCCGATCAACCTACGTGATCGACGCCGAGCCTCGCCCTGGCTACCAGCCCCATATGAAGAATGCGAAGTTCCTGCCCAAGTTCCGTTTCCGCGCCTGGGTCGACAAGGCCGAGCTGCAGTGGGTGAAACTCGACATCCAGTGCATTGATACGGTCTCGGTCGGGTTGCTTCTGGCGCGTATTCACAAAGGCTCGAATATCCAGATTGAGCAGACCCGGGTTAATGACGAGGTCTGGCTTCCTAGACACGTGGCATTGAAACTCGATGCGCGCATCGCGCTGCTAAAGGGCCTCAACATATCCGAGGACGTGACTTATCGCGATTACAAGAAGTTCCGGGCGGAGACGAAGATTTTGCCGGCGGGGGAAGTTCAGGATCCAAACTAGGCGAATCCGGCGCGCTTGAGTAGTCCGAAGTCTGACGTCCGGGCCTAGCCCTTTTTCTCCGCCACTTCAATCCGCGTTTCAGCGCGCTGCAGGGCGGTGCTGGCGCGGTTGAAGTCCACATCGGGATTCGCGCTTTTCAGACGCTCTTCGGCCCGCTGCTTGGCTTCCCGGGCACGCCTTATGTCAATGTCCTCAGCTCGCTCACAGGTCTCGGCCAGAACCGTCACTTTGTCGGGCAGCACCTCGGCAAACCCCCAGGCCACGGCCAGATGGTGAGTGTAGCCATTGGCGGTGTAGCTGATTTCGCCTACTGAGAGTTCAGTAATCAGAGGGGCGTGGCCGGGCAGAATGCCAAGATAGCCCTGCTTGCCGGGAATCTGCATCTCCTCGGCCGCGTCGCGCACCACCATCTTCTCTGGGGTGACGATTTCGAGTTGGAATTTATCAGCCATTGGTCGTTCATCGTTGGTCGCTGGGTTGAGCGTCAGCACTCAGCCATCTTGCCAAAGACTGACGAGCGACGACTGACGACTGCCTTTACGCTGTCTTCATCTTCCCTGCGGCTTCCAGCACCTCATCAATCGTGCCTTTCATGTAGAACGCCTGCTCCGGGATGTCGTCATACTTGCCTTCGACGATTCCGCGGAAACCCTTCACCGTGTCGGCAATCTTCACGTAGCGGCCAGCAGCGCCCGTGAACTGCTCGGCCACGTGGAAGGGCTGTGACAGGAACTTCTGGATCTTGCGGGCACGGGCTACGGTCAACTTCTGATCTTCGCTCAGCTCATCAATACCCAGGATGGCGATAATGTCCTGCAGGTCTTTGTAGGTCTGCAGGGTCTTCTTCACCATCTGTGCAACGTCATAGTGGTCCGGGCCGACGATGCGGGGATCGAGAATGCGCGACGTCGAAGCCAGCGGATCAACCGCGGGATAGATCCCGATCTCGGTCAAGGCGCGCGACAGCACCGTGGTCGCGTCCAAGTGAGCAAACGTGGTGGCCGGAGCCGGATCTGTCAGGTCGTCAGCAGGCACGTAAATCGCCTGCACCGAGGTGACGGAACCCTTCTTTGTGGAAGTGATCCGCTCCTGCAACTCGCCCATCTCGGTGGCCAGGTTGGGCTGGTATCCCACGGCGCTGGGCATGCGGCCCAGCAGCGCCGAGACCTCCGAGCCTGCCTGGGTGAAGCGGAAAATGTTGTCAATGAAGAGCAGGGTGTCGGCGCCTTCCTCGTCGCGGAAGTACTCGGCGACAGTCAGCGCGGTCAGGGCCACCCGCAGGCGGGCACCCGGCGGCTCCGTCATCTGGCCGTAGATCAGCGCCGCCTTCGATTTCGACGGATCGCCCGGCTTGATCACGCCCGACTCGGTCATTTCCAGCCACAAGTCGTTGCCCTCGCGGGTACGCTCGCCGACGCCGCCGAACACGGAGAAGCCGCCGTGCTGTTTGGCGACGTTGTTGATGAGCTCCATGATGACGACGGTCTTGCCGACGCCCGCGCCACCGAACAGCCCAATCTTTCCGCCCTTCAAGAAAGGCTGGATCAGGTCAACAACCTTCACGCCGGTCTCGAACATCTCCGCCGTGGTGGACTGCTCATCGAACAGCGGCGCCGGGCGATGAATCGGGAGCCTCTCGGTATGCTGGATCGGTCCCAACTGGTCCACGGGGTTGCCGATCACGTTCATCACGCGCCCTAGTGTGCCGGGGCCGACGGGAACCGAAATCGGGCCTCCCTGGTCAATGGCCTTCATGCCGCGCACCATGCCATCGGTGGGCTCCATGGCGACGCAGCGCACCCGACCTTCGCCGAGATGCTGTTGCACTTCCAGGATGACGTTGATAGGCGCAGGAACGGTGAAGCCGTCGCTCACCACCTTGAGCGCCTGATAAATCGGCGGCATGGCGGCTTCGACAAACTGTACGTCCACGGCGGGACCAGCAATTTGAACAACGTGACCAATGTTTTCGGGCATAGGACCTCAAAATCAGCAATTAGCACTTAGCCCCTAACCGTTCTTGCAGGCATCGGCAACGACCCGCATTGGCCAAGTGCCAAGTGCTAATTACCTTTCTCGGTACTCGGTACTAGGTACTCGGTACTCGCAACTACTGAGCAGCAGCTCCGCTCACAATCTCGATAATCTCTTTCGTGATCTTCGCCTGGCGGGCGCGGTTCATGGCCAGCGTCAGGGAATCGATCATATCGGTGGCGTTGTTAGTGGCCGAGTCCATGGCGGTCATGCGGGCGGCATGCTCGGCCGCAACCGACTCCAGCAGCGCGCGAAAAATCTGGATGCCAACGTACTTGGGCAGCAGAGAGTTGAACAGCTCCCCCGCCGGCTGCTCGTAGATGTAATCCACCGGCGCAGCGGCGAAGCGCGCCGCGGCAGTGTCAATCTCGCGGGTGTCGGCGGGCCGGATGGCCACGCCCGCTCCCTTGGCCGCCTCGAGGGCGCGCTCTTTCTCTTTTTGCGCCATCTCTTCAGCCTGGGCGATCCCCACTTCCCCGATCTCTTCGATAGGAAAGATGCGCTCCACGACCAGCCGTTGAGCGATTACCGATTTGAACTCGTTGAACACGAGGTAGACGGAATCAATCTCGCCCTGGCTGTAGCGCTCAATCACCCGCCCCGCGAGTTCCGAAGCCATCGCGTATTCAACCTTGCCCAGCACACCAACTTGCTCACCAACGATGGTGGTACGCGGCGGTTCCTGTGAGTCGGCGGTTCGCGGGGTGGCCGAGGGGTAGCGCCGTCGCAGAAAATCCCGCCCCTTGCGACCCACGGTCTCGATCTCAATATTCTTGCCCAGTTCAGTCGCGAGAAACCGCGCCGCCGCTTTCAGGATGTTGCTATTGAACGCGCCCGCGAGACCCTTATCGCCGGTGACCACGACTAAAAAGACGTTTTTCTCCTCCCGCTGGGCCAGCAGGGGATGCCGGGGGGCACCCGTTTCCGGATCGTAGATTTCCGCCCGCGATACCAGCGACTTGAGCACATTGGTGAGCATCTGCGCGTATGGACGCGCTGCCAAAGCCCGTTCCTGGGCCCGGCGCAGCTTGGCCGCCGAGACCATCTTCATGGCCTTGGTGATCTGCCGCGTGTTAGTCACGCTGCGGATGCGGCGGCGGATGTCGAGAACGTTGGGCATGGATCAGTCGTTTGGTCGTTAGTCGCTCGTCGTTGGTCGCTGGCTCGACCTGCCTCGCTACTCACTACTTCGCGGCCACTGCCTGCCTTTCCGCCACGAAGGCTTCCTTGCACTGCTTGATCACCTTAGTCATCTCGGCCTTCAGGTTGTCGTCGAGAATCTTCTTCTCCATGATGGCGCGCAGCAACCCGGGGTTCGTCGTGTCCACAAACTTGTACAGCTCGTCTTCGAAGTCGCGCACCTGGTCCACTGCCATGTCGTCGAAGAATCCCTGGGTGCCGGCGAAGATGATCAGAATCTGCTTGGAGAAGGCCAGCGGCGAGAACTGCTTCTGCTTGAGTACTTCGACCAGACGCTGGCCGCGATTGAGCTGCGCTTGCGTGGCCTTGTCGAGATCGCTGCCGAACTGCGCGAAAGCCGCCAGTTCGCGGTACTGCGCCAGCTCCAATTTCAAACTGCCGGCCACCTGGCGCATAGCCTTGATCTGGGCGCTGCCGCCCACGCGGCTTACCGAGAGTCCCACATTCACCGCCGGACGCACGCCCTGATTGAACAAGTCGGTTTCGAGGTAAATCTGGCCGTCGGTAATCGAAATCACGTTCGTCGGGATATAGGCGGAAACGTCGCCCGCCTGGGTCTCGATGATGGGTAGCGCGGTCAGCGATCCGCCGCCGTTCTTATCGCTCAGCTTGGCGGCGCGCTCCAGCAGGCGCGAGTGGAGATAGAAAACATCTCCGGGATAAGCCTCGCGGCCCGGCGGGCGCCGCAACAGCAATGAGATTTCGCGATACGAGGCCGCGTGCTTGGACAGATCGTCGTAGATCACCAGGGCGTGCCGCTTGCTGTCGCGGAAATACTCGCCCATGGCGCATGCCGCATAGGGCGCAATGTACTGCATGGGCGCGGGCTCGGAAGCCGACGCAGCCACGACGATGGTGTAATCCATCGCGCCGTAATCAGCGAGCAGCTTCACCACCTGAGCGATCGAAGACCGCTTCTGCCCGACCGCGCAGTAAATACAAATCAGGTCATTGCCCTTGTTGTTGATGATAGTGTCGATCGCGACTGCCGTCTTCCCCGTCTGCCGGTCGCCGATGATCAGTTCGCGCTGGCCGCGCCCGATGGGGATCATGCTGTCAATGGCCTTCAGCCCGGTGGCCATGGGTTCGCGCACCGGTTGGCGGTCGATCACGCCGGGCGCAAGCCGCTCCAAGGGAATGTATTGGTCGGATGAGATCGGGCCCTTGTCGTCAATCGGCTGGCCGAGCGAGTTCACAACGCGTCCGACCATGGCGTCGCCTACCGGCACGCTCATGATGCGCCCGGTGCGCTTCACCTCGTTGCCTTCCTTGATTTCGGTGTAGTCGCCAAGCAGCACTACACCGACCTGGTCCTCCTCCAGGTTCATGGCAATGCCCGCCACGCCATGCGGGAAGGAAAGTAACTCGCCGGCCATGACCTTATCGAGGCCATGCACGCGGGCGATGCCATCGCCCAGGGTAACAACCGTGCCTACTTCATCCACAGCGATCTTGGACTCGTAGTTCTCAATCTGCTGTCGGATGAGTTGCGTGATTTCGTCTGCTCTGATTTGTGCCATAGATTCAGCTTCTCTGCCTGCAACCGTGCTCGTGCTCAGCAATTAGCACCTGGCAATTAGCATTTAGCCGCTCGAGGTCTGGAGATGCTGGCACGAACCTCTGCTGGCCAAATGCCAAGTCCTGATTGCTAAATGCTAGCTGCCACTCAATGCCTCCCGTATCCTCTCCAGCTGCCCCGTGATCGAGCCGTCGTAAATGGTGCTGCCCACCTTGATGACGGCCCCGCCCAGAAGTGCCGGGTCGCGGGAGTAGCGCGCCTGTACTTTCTTTCCTGTCAGTTTCTCCACCTGGGCTTCGAGTTCGCGCTTCTCAGCGGCGGTTAACTCGCGCGCACTGGTAATGTCGGCTTCCGCAAATCCCAGGCGCTGGTTCAGTTCCTTTTCAAACTGCCGGACGATGGGCTCGAGAAAATGGATGCGGCGGTGATCAATCAGCACCGCGATGAAATTCCGCACCGGACGGGAGATTCCCTCGCGAGCCACAATGGCGTCGAGCACCGCTCTTTTTTGTTCCGCCGGAATCGAGGGCGCCTCCCAGACATCACGCAGCGTCTTACTGCCGGCCACCAGCGCGGCCAGAGACTGGGCTTCGCGCAAAGTCTTGCTGGCGTCGAAGCGTCCGTCAAGAACCGCGTCCGCGAAGGCGCGCGCGTAGGTGCTGGTGACCGAAGCCATACGCTATGAGTTTTCCTTGCCGGTCTTGGGCCGACTGCCGTTGGAGAGCTGTTCCGCGAAACTGCGGATGAGGCCCTGATCGGTCGCCGCATCCACGCGGACCTGCTTCTTGGCCAGGGCCACCGCCAGATCGGCGGCGTAGGCGGTCAGCTCGCGGCGCGCCGCCTTGGCTGCGGCAGCGATCTCCTGCTGCACTGTTTCCACTACTTTGCGCGCATCTTCCTCCGCCGCCGCCTTAATACGCGCCTCCTCGGCCATGGCTTCGTTGTCGGCGGCGCCGCGCATCTCCCCGATCTCCCCGTCCAGCCGCGCCAGGCGCGCTTCAATCTCCGCCAGCCTCCGGTTGGCATCTTGGCTGGCTCTGCGCGCCTCTTCCATTGCCCTCTGGATGGACGCCGTGCGCTGGCGGAACAGTCCCGGCAGATTCTTTCGCCACAGCCAGACGACGGCCACTGCGATCACCAGGAAATTCAACGAGACGCACAGCCAGTACGCATGCTCAAGGCTGAGCCCGGTAATCTTGGCGACGAGTTGGACCGAGTATGAGTGTTTGAACTGACTCTGATCGTCCTCTCCGGCGGTCTCGCGCGATTCCCGCGCAAGTTGCGCGCCCGGCGTGCTGGCCTGGTCGCCGGCTACGGCGCCACGGCTTTGTGGCCCCGAGGACACCGAATCTGTCGGCGCGCTAGAGGACTGTGCGTGAACGGCAGGGCCTTCCAACAGCATCAGGGAAATCAGCAACAGGGCAAAAATGGAAGCCCGCTGTGCATTGCAGCAAAGTCCCCTCATTGACCACCCACCGTGACCCGAGCCGGTTGCAGAATGGTACGAATGATCTCGCTGGCCAGCCTCCCGGCTTCGACCTGCAGGCCGGACTGGGCCGCCGTCTTGTCTTTCTCGATCGCGGCACGGGCCTGCTCGACCTGAGCCTGGGCGGCGGCCCGCGCCTCCGCCAAAGCGGCCGCCCGCGCCTGGAGTGCCCGCTGGCGGCGTGCTTCCAGGCTCTTAAACACCGCCAAGCGGGCCTCCCGCAAACGCTGCTCGTATTCCGCCGTCCGCGCTTCAGCCGCGGCGATGTCCGCCCGCGCCTTTTCGATGGCACCCTCGGTTTTGCTGCGCCGTTCCCCAAGAACCCGCACCAGGGGCCGGTGCACCAGCACCGCGTAGCTGCCGTACAGCAAGACCATAATCACTATGGTCGGGATGGCTCCGAGCAGTAATCCGCCTAGTTGTGCCAGCAACTGATCCATAGGGGTTGATGAGAACCCGAGCTTAAGAGGGCTTAAAACCCTTAAAACTAACACCCTACGAGAAAAGTGTCAACGCATGGAGAAGCCCGCCGCAGGGCGCTGTCGGCGGAGGTCAAGCGGCTTTCAAAAAAGCAGAAAGAGTACTTGACTTCTGGGTAAAGGGGACTAGCATGAAGGTATCACCTCCGATCCAATTCAGGATCGAATGGGCCGATAGCCAAGGAATGTCACCGCTTCTTGGTTGCCGGCCCATTTAATTTACCCCATCCCAGTTGACTTCATCGCACTTCGTGTTTAGGGGTTTCCGCCAGCCGCTCCCGCCGCGCTTCGGTCGGGTCGAATTCCACAACCCACTCCTTCAACTTTCTGAGTAATGATTGCGGCGCCTCGGCCTCCAGCTCCACCAGCCCGTCTCTGTAGGCGCGGGAGTAGATGCGCGAGCGCGCCTCCAGCAGGGCCAGCATCTTTCCCTCTCTCTGCGGCACTCGCAAACGTACTCGGCTTGGCCGGTCTTCTTCCAGCATCTGATCGACGCGGTCCAGCAGCGTGCTCAGACCAATACCCTTAACCGCTGAGATGTGGACCGTGCCGGCGTCGTCGCGCAGTGATTCACGCTGCACGGGAGGCAGCAGGTCAATCTTGTTCTTCACCCGCAGGCGCGGCCTCCCTTCTACTTCCAGCTCCTTCAGCACGCGCTCCACTTGCGCGTCCTGTTCGGCTGACAAAGGACTGCTGGCGTCGGAAACGTGGAGGATCAGGGCCGCGCGCTGCACCTCTTCCAAAGTCGCACGGAATGCCGAAACCAGGGTGTGGGGCAGGTTGCGAATGAATCCCACCGTATCCGACAGCAACACCTTGCGCCGCGACGGCAGCGCCACCGCGCGAATGGTGGGATCGAGGGTGGCAAACATCTTTGGCGTCGCCAGCACCTCTGCCTTGGTCAGCGCATTAAAGAGAGTAGACTTGCCGGCGTTGGTGTAGCCGACCAGCGCTACCGTGGCCACCGGCACGGACTCCCGTCTCTGCCGCTGCTGCGCCCGGATCTGCCGCACACTCTCGATCTGCTCCTGCACGTGGCGAATCCGCCGGAAGATCTTTCGCCGGTCGCTCTCCAGTTGGGTTTCACCCGGACCGCGCGTCCCGATCCCGCCGCCGAGCTGCGACATCTCCACGCCCCGCCCGCTGAGCCGGGGCAGCAGGTATTCGAGCTGCGCCAGTTCCACTTGCAACTGGCCTTCCCGGGTTCGGGCATGGCGGGCAAAAATGTCGAGAATCAGCTGGGTGCGATCAATGACTCGGGTGTGGACGACCTTCTCGATATTGCGTTGCTGCGAGGCGGTGAGGTCGTGATCAAACAGCAGGAGGTCCGCTGAAACCGAGGCGGCCGCGCCCGCAATTTCCTCCAGCTTGCCCCGCCCGATCAAGGTCGCGGGATCGGGTCGGTCACGATGTTGCAGGAACTCGCCGGCAATGTCCGCGCCCGCGCTGACGGCCAGTGAGCGTAGTTCAGCCAGCGACTCTTCCGCACTGAACTCGGGGACGGCAGGCGCCTTGGAAACGCCAGGCACTGCACTGGCGCTGTCGCGCGCAGCTTGCGCCCCGCTGGTCAGGGAACCCGTGCCGCTTCCGGGCGCGGGCCGCGCCCGCTTACGCCACTCCAACCCCACCAGGAAAGCACGCTCCGCCGACACCGCCCTGGCCGCGGCCAAACGGGTGGTGCGCCCCGCACCGCCCCGTTTCCCGGAAATTCTTAGATCTGAACCGCGCAATCGGGGGTGCCTTAGCCTTCCGTTCCTGACGCGCTGGCCGCCTGGTTCGCGTCCGCGGCCGCTGGCGTCGCGTTCGCCGTGCCAGCTACGGCAACCGGGGCCGGCCTCTCCCCGTGGCCATGCGAGGCTCTCCCCATGGCAACGGTGGAGATGGCATGCTTGAAGATCAACTGCTCCTGGTTGTTCGTCTCCAGCACTACCGAGTACTTGTCGAAGGAGCGGATACGCCCCGTCAGCTTCACTCCGCTCAACAAATAAATGGTGATGTTGGTTTTCTCTTTGCGGGCGGTGTTGAGAAACGAATCCTGTATGTTTTGCGCCGGCTTATTTTCCATCGCCGATCTCCTTGGCTTGCAGAAAGCTGCACGTCAAATCTGCCGCTCAGAATCCGTGCCCGGAAGCCCGGCGCTGAGGGACAGGGGGGAAAGCCCGGCAGGGCCGCAACCAGTCATGGCCGCCGTCCAGAGGCGGCGCCCGCAACCCCACTCGGGTAACACCTGTACAATACGGCCTTGTTCGCTACTTTTCAACCATAGTAATTCTGACCACGCGATTGATGTACAATTCCGGACGATTTCCCAACGGTTAGGCCGGGACTGTAAATACTGCCGTAGCGGAGGAATCCCTATGCACCATGTGGCCACTTTGTCAGCCTTGGTTATGCCCACCCACACCGGGACCGAAGCGCTCGCCATGATCTTGCGCTGGTTTCACTTCCTGGCGGGCATCACCTGGATCGGCCTGCTGTATTTCTTCAACCTGATTAACGTCCCCTTCATGAAGCAGGTGGACGCCGGCATGAAGCCGAAGGTGTTCCAGTACATGACCTTGCCGGCCCTGCAGTGGTTCCGCTGGAGCGCCTTACTGACCGTCTTTTTCGGCTTCTGGTACTGGGCGCAGATTTATGTTGCGAGCGATGCCCAGCGAATGGGGGTCAGCCCGTGGAGCACGATCGGCCTGTTCTTGCTCATTTGGATCGTCACTTGGGCGATTCTCTATGTGCTAATCGCCAAGATGAAGCCCTCAGGCTACGTGCTGTTTGCCATTTCCACCGTGGTGGTGATCGTGGCCGGCTGGCTGTTTGTGAATTACACGCCGGTCGGACAAGATGATAACCACGTCCTCGCCATCGGCGTCGGCGGTGGATTCGGGTTGGTGATGTTAATGAACGTCTGGGGGATTATCTGGCGCAACAATAAGAAGGTGATCCAAGGAACCCTGGCAGGCAGCCCGCCGCCGGATGCGGCCGTCCTAGCACGCCAGGCATTCCTGGCGTCGCGGACCAATTTCTATCTCTCGGTTCCGATGCTGTTCTTCATGGCCTCCAGTTACCACTACGTGATCTTCGGCAAGTAGGCCTTCGGGTTTCGTGCGAGCCCCGCGTCCCTGCGGGGCTTTTTTCTGGGGAACGAAAAAAGCGGCCTCGGCGGAATCTCTTCGCGAACTCTGCGGGCTAAGGGGTTATCTTTCTATTCGCCCGTAGCCGGCGCCAGGGTCCAGGGTTTGCCGTCGAAGTGCGCAGGCAGACCGAGTCCGAATAGTTTCAGGATAGTAGGCGCTACATCTACAATGGCAGGTTTCTCCTCGACAATCCTGCGATTACAGAACAACACTCCCGGCACCAGGCGCGGATCAATGCAGTGGTCTCCGCTCCAAGCCTTCACATTGTCCTCGAAGATTTTCTCCGTAACCTTTCCCATCACCGAATCCCAGGAAGCCCGGTACCCATCGCCGTAGCCAACGATCAGGTCGGGAGCATTGTCCACGTAAGGCCCGGCGTAGACCGCATCGCAGTCGAAGACTCCCGTAATCCCAATCTTGCCTGAGGCAGGATCAGCCAGGCCATTCAACTTGCTCCGCAGTTCGTCTTTGAGGGCTTCAGCGGCAGCGGGATCTACAATGCCCTCCCGCTCCCGGCCTTTCACGTTCAGGTAGAGCCCGTTCAGGCCCATGGTGTAAGCGCGGGTACGTGACCAATCCACGTCTTCAAACCAGTCGCCGCTTTCGGTCTTGCCATCCTTTAGTGTGAGGTATCCGTTCTGGTGCAGCCAGGCATTCAGGTTGACACAGCGGGCAAACGACTTGAATCCGTGGTCAGAGACCACCATCAGCAAAGTGTCTCCGTCAACCTGCTGCATGACCCGGCCAATGAGGCTATCCATACGCTGGTAC
>DATKLE010000002.1:0-2598 GCA_035542575.1 Terriglobales bacterium
TCGGGTGCGGCTCTTTTGCGATTGAGGCTAAGGCACAATCTTTCAAACAGATAGATGGCGTGCCGAGTCTTCCTGCTGCTCGAATTCGGGGGGATATCGACACTCCAGCGGGATATCTGGTGCACCCACGGTAGGTAATAACCTGCTCTGGGATGACACGTCGGCTGCACGTCGCGCGGGCAACACTCCTCACGATTCACTCCTCTTGGTTCCAGTAGAGTCTTGATTTATCCGGAAGAGGGCTGGACATTTCGCTCGGTGTGGGCTATTGTAGGACGGACTGCCATGAGCGCCCTGCCCTGTCCGGTGGCGGATCCGTTTGCCGCGGCGGACCAAGCCTATGCGACAATCACCGAGTTCCTACGTTCCGAGGAGACGCAACAAGTGAAGCATAGCGAACTGGAACGGCAGTTGGAGGGGATGGGGCGGGAGTTGCTGCGGAAATTGCTGCAGGCGCATCTGGACATGCGCCAGCCGGGCAAGGTGGTCGAACCGGTGCGGGATGCGGCGGGCACGACACTCACGCCCACCCCGGTCCATGCGCGCAGTCTGGAGAGCATCTTCGGCGAGGTGGAGGTGGCCCGCACCGGCTATGGAGCCGCAGGCACACCCAGTCTGCACCCGCTGGACGGTGCGCTCAATCTGCCGCCGGAGAAGTACTCTCTGGAAGTGCGGCGGCGAGTGGCGATCGAAGCGGCCAAGAGCTCGTTTGACGAGGGGGTGAAGACGCTGGAGGTATATACCGGCGCGCACGTGCCCAAGCGTCAGTTCGAGGAACTGGTGATCCGGGCGGCGCAGGATTTCGAGGCGTTTTACGCGCATCGCCAGGCAGGCGCTCGCGCCGATCCGCACGCGGCATCCATTCTGGTACTGACGGTGGATGGCAAGGGTGTGGTCATGCGGCCCGAGGATCTGCGCGAACCCACGCAGCGCGCTGCGGCGGCGCGGGCCAAGACCTTCACGGCGCGGCTGGGGAGCGGTCGCCGCCTACATGCCAAACGG
This sequence comes from Terriglobales bacterium, assembly GCA_035542575.1. GTDB lineage: Bacteria > Acidobacteriota > Terriglobia > Terriglobales > Acidobacteriaceae > JAIQET01. The sequence continues at coordinate 1,003 of DATKLE010000002.1, forward strand.
ATGGCCGCAGTGGCTGCCATTTATACCGTCGAGCCCTATGTGCGCACGCCAGAAGAGATCCTGCCGGATTCTCCCGCGCTACGGGAAACGGGGTCCGCGCGGCCACGGCCTGAACACAAACGGGTCTGGGCCAGCCTGGCGCAGTCGCCGGAGGCGGTGATCCAGGAGATGTTCGACGAGGCGGCGCACCGGGATCCGAAGGGACAGAAGCGCTGGGTCGCTCTGGTGGATGGCAATCTTCCGCAGATGGATCATCTCCAGCAAATGGCGGAGGAGCGGAACATCCCCCTGATCATCGTCGTCGACTTTATCCATGTGGCGCAGTATGTGTGGAAGGCGGCGGGGGCCTTTTTCCCCAACCAGGAGGAGTTCGAAGCAGATCGCTGGGCGCGAGGGCGCCTGCTGGAAATTCTGCGTGGGAAGGCCAGTCGGGTGGCGGCGGGCATGCGCCGCAGTGCCACGCTCCGAGAGATGGCCGCGGCCGAGCGGAAGCCTGTGGACGACTGTGCCGACTATCTCCTTAACTACTCGCCGTATCTTCAGTACGACAAGGCGCTGGCCGAGGGGGTTCCCATCGCCACTGGAGTCATTGAAGGCGCCTGTCGTCATCTGGTCAAGGACCGGATGAATCTGACCGGTGCGCGCTGGAGCTTAACCGGGGCGGAAGCGGTGCTCCGCCTGCGCGCCCTGCGCTCCAGTAACGACTTTGATGCCTATTGGGAGTTTCACGAGCAGCAGGAATATGAACGCCATCACGCCTCGCACTACGCCGATCACCGTGTGCCGGAGACCGTCCCGTCCATAGCCTCCTCATCCCGGCCCAGCCCTCGCGGCAGGCTGACAATTGTTAGGAAGGAAGAAAAGTCATAGGGGTCCTCGCACCCGCGAAGCTCCCCTCATACCCAGAAAATCGCAAATCTAAAAGAGCTACACCCTCTGAGGAACCATGCCGTGCATACCAGGCCATCACTTCGTTGTCATCAAGCATCCATGTCCTCCTATTCGGCGTTGCGGGCTTGGCGCTTGCGCTCTTCCTTCAATGCCTGTGTGTAACGCAGGCCAGCCTCGCCGATCAGTTCCTTGAGACGAAGGCCGTTTTCCATGGCCGCTCTCACTTCGGGCACCAGGTCCTCAGGCACGTAAATCGAAAAGCGCTTATTTCCGGTGCGGCCATAAAGGACATAGCTGCGATGTCCTTCGCCCGCAGCGCAAGCGGGGCAGTTCGCGCGAACGCACGGGCTCTTGCGCAGTGACAGCGAACCATCCGCAACCGGCCAGATCGTCTCAATCGCCTTTCCAAACCACGCGGCAACGGCGGCAGGGTCTTCCGTCTTTGCTTTTTTGGTACGTGTGCTATATTTCACACATACAACCTTATCACGGCCCAAAACAGGCTTCAACAGATTTGTTTCAGGGCGGGAAGCCGCCCTTTGCAGGCGAGGCCGCCGGATGATTCCGAGCCCGCAGATGTGGCCACAAGTTGGTATCAACTGCGGTTTGATTCGGACCGTAGGTGCGAGAATCATAGCGTCCTGGCCCTGGATTCTGGCCAACTTATGGGTTCAAGCCCGGCCAACGGATGGTCCTTGTGACACA
>DATKLE010000003.1:0-62752 GCA_035542575.1 Terriglobales bacterium
GAAGTCCTGGGGAACCATGCCGATCAGTTCTTCGCGAGTGTAGCCGCCGCTCTCGCACGCTTCCCGGTTGGCGTCAATGATTTTGTGCTGTTCATCGAAAACGCAAAATGCATCGGCGGCATGGTCCCAAAAGGACCGGAAACGCATTTCGCTCTCGCGCAGCGCCTCCTGGGCCCTCTTGTGTTCCGTAATATCAATCGAGGTGCCCACTAACTGAACGACATCTCCCGCGCTGTTCAGGACAGGGTGACGGATCACCTGAATATGTTTCACCGTTCCGTCGGGCAGAATGATCCTAAGCTCATCGGAGACGTCTGATTTTTCGCTGAGCGACTTCGCAAAGCTCCGTTCCACTCTGTCCCGATCCTCCGGGTGGATTCGCCGGAAGACTGCTTCCCTGGTCGGTAAACCGTCTTGCGGGTCGAAACCATAAATTCGCAGGCATTCTTCCGAAACGTAGACATACTTTTCACTGGCCACATCCAGCGCCCAGCTGCCGGTGTGAGCCAGCCTTTGCCCTTCCGCCAGGTAAGCCTCGCTACGCTGGAGATCGTGATGCGATGCGCGGAGAGCTTCATAAGCCAGAGCGTTATCAAGCGCCAAAGAAAGTTGCGTACCGATCTGCGACAGTAGGTCGAGATCCTCCTGACAAAAAGCGTCGGCTTTGTGACTGGCGACGTTGAATAGGCCCAGTGGGCCGTCAGCGCCTACCAGGGGCACGGCTACGGCCGAAAGGAGCGATTCAGCTCGAGCCGCCTCGCGGAGAGCCGGAGGTGTGTCTGATCCCTCAGGTGAGTAGAACATAGGTTTGCTTAGGCGCCACCACTCGGTCTCCCGTTGGGTCGGAACGGCGACCGTCACCTTCTCCAGAATGCCTCTGCCAGTCGGAAAATCGAGGAATTTACGTTCCAAACAGCTCGACTGCTTGTTGAAGAGCCAAAATGAGCTGAGATCGTTGCCCAAGTATTTGCGCAGCGACTGCGCGACAGCGTGAAAGAGTTCGTTGACTTCCAGCTTACTGACAATGTGATTGTTAATCTCCAGCAACAGTTTCAGCCGATCTCGTTCTTTCTCGGCTTCTCGCTCATAAAGTTCCGCGCTGTCCCTCACCAGCGCGGACTCGAGCGCAACCGCGACGTGGCCCGCCATAGCGCGGAGCATGTCGACATCTTCAGGGAGAAATTTCTGCCCGCTGTCCTTTGTTACTACAAGAATTCCGTATCGTTGCTGGGAGGTCGAGACTGGAAACATGTAGGTGCTTCGACCGATAGACTCGGGCGCGAATGGAGCCAGCTCGGGATGGATTAACATTTCTTTCGATACGTCCGGAAGGAAAACCGGTTTCTGTTCTTCAAGTACTTGCGCCACCGCGCCAACGCGCGAGATTTCGGTGCCAATCTTGATTGGAGGTGCGTCCGGCTCTCGATCAAACTCAAGCACGTGCAGACTCTCCCCATCACTTCCCAGTACGTAGAGAAACGCTCCATGGAGACGACAGCTGCTGGACAGAACGCCACGGAGGCTGTGCAGGATGGCTCTGACCGTGGGCTGGTCGGCCAAGGCGTTAGACGCACCCAGCAAAGCTCGATATCGATCTTCAGCGCTCGTCATAACGCGCGTTCTCTACTGCGAACTTCACGCTGCGCATGCGAAAAGCTCAGTGCTCGCGCAGCGATATTGATCCTCACGTCGCGCAATTCGACACATGACTTTCGGCCGCATGAACGGCGGAGCCAGAAGCACAAGTTGTTCGCCGGTTATCGCTCTTGAGGCATGCGAACCTGATTCATCCGGGAAGACGGAGACATATAAGGAGTCCATGAAACCTCCTCATACGAGGGTCGTGCGAAAGCGACAAAATTGAAAGCGCACTTATTTTCGCATAAAGCGTGAGTTGTGGTCTAGGACTTATGCACTCGCCTTTAAACTCCAGCCTGCGAGCGTCGGCGAAGAAGCGTTCGCCGCTACCGCATTAAGGTAGTTGATCGGACTGTGACCGGCCAATTCCCGAACTGCAAGGTTGCCGATTCGCCACGAACATCGCTGAACAACAGTGAATATCGAGGCATGCCCCGTGACGGCCCTTTCAGGCTTGTCGATCCGGTGCGGCCGGATGCTGTGGCTCAGAGTCGAACGTAGGGAGCAGAGCTTGAAAAACCTGCGCTCTGCCAGGGGACGGACTTGCTCTCTGGGACCAGCGCTGAATCCTCTCGACGACGTACGCAGACGCACCACCGGACTCCATAATCAACCGGTGACCAAAATTCTATTTAGCCGCGTTGGATACCTCTCCAAATCACAGTATCAAGATCGGGTCCAGTGAGGGTCCGATGAAGCAAGGCACGAGGTTCCATTGGGTATCACTAACGGGCTGTCAGTACCGTTAAGACTCAATAAGTTATCGTGCAAAGTTCCCCTGTCACGGCAGAGGCCGCGGGTTCGAGTCCCGTCGTCCCCGCCATTCCTTTTTAAGCACTTACCGTCGGGTCGCCCATTCTAAATTTCGTGCTTCTTGCGAGATTTAGGACCTGCCCTGAGCTTGTCGAAGGGGTGGGGAGGTTGCCTGGTCGGCTGGCTCTTGCCCTTGAGATTGAGCGCCACCGCCGCGCGGATGAGCTCCTTCAGGGCCGCCTCATCAATCGTGTCGCCTTCGTGGATGTCAATGGCGCGCCTGACATTCCCCTCGAGGCTGGAGTTGAATAGGCCCGCGGGGTCCGGCAACGCCGCTCCCTTGGCAAACGTCATCTTGACGACGTTCTTGTAGGTCTCGCCCGTGCAAACGATGCCGCCGTGAGAAAAGACGGGAGTCCCCGGCGATGTCGGCTTGACCCACTTCCACTCTTCGAGGATCTCCGGGTCTGCCTGGTGTATGATTGTGCGCACTTTCGCGAGCATCTTCCCGCGCCAGTCCCCAAGTTGCTTGATCTTTTCGTCGATGAATGCAGAGGCAGATTCCATGGGGTTGGGCCCTGTCATGTACAGTCAAACTCTGGCAATTAATCTAGCTGCGCTCAGCGTAACCTGCAACCTCCGCAAGGGGAAAGAGGGAAATATGGGGAACGTCCCGTCCCCAGGTTTACGCACTCCGCAGTTTACTCCCTTTTCTCTTTGAACTGGCCACAACTGGGCTTAATATCTCCCGGACGCCAATGTCCATGCAGTCCCGAAAATCCTGGGGGAGGATTCAAGCATGAGAAGATCAATGGTTGTGTGGGTGCTTGGGTGGGTAATTTCGACCGGCATCACGTCGCCTGCCAGTTTCGCGCAAGGATTGGGAGCGACGCAGCTCGGCCCTGGTCTGCAGAATTTCAGCGACTGCCAGACTCGAGTCGTCGGCCACCACGAACACCTCATCGCCGACCGTCTGCAGGCCAAGCTCGACAAGGCCACCTCGCTGACGCCCGAGGAGCGCGACATCTGGGTGGCTGAAATCCGCGCCCTTCGCCAGGTCACACCCTCGCGGCCGTTCAAGGCGCCCGACCCGAAGAACCCGCAGCGCTATTTTCTGGGACTGACCAACGAGGAACAATCCGCGATCAATTCCATGCACAACCGTTTCGTGCAGGAAAACAATCTCGCCTGCGAGAAAAAATACGGTGGCATGACCCGCTACTCGCCCGGCTCCGACCAGTCTGGCCAGGCCCGCTACGAAAAGGAATTGAAAGACAAGATCCAACCCGCTACCGACATCGCGACCATTCCCGTGGAGCCGATTCCCAGCCCCTATCCCAAGACACGGGAGCAGATGCATGAAGAGCGAAGGGCGGCGCAGCAGGCGTCAAGACAAGCCGCAGGTCAGCAGATCAGCGCGTGCACGGAGGGGGCCAAAGGGCTGCGGCTGCGCATCATGGCCGACAAGATGCAACACCGGCTCGACAGTAGCAAGGGACTTTCCGCCAAAGAACGCGCCGATTTCGAAGCCGATATAAGAGCAACGCGCGAAGCTGCCGACAAGAAACTAGACTACGCCCCACCGGTAGATCCGAAAAATCCCAATCGGGCCATGATGCGCCTCACCGCGCAGGAGCAAATGGAGGTGACGACTGAATTCTCCAATCAGTACCTGGCGCAAATGCAGAACTGCGTCCATGCGGCGACCCCGTCGCGGCCCCCGGCCCATTGAGCTTCGACCGCAGGCGGCTGCTTAATTCCCCACCTTTCGAAAACCGCGAAAGGTGGGCCACCCGCCCAAGAGATTACTTCTCCACGTAGTCAGTTTGGAATTTTCCGATACCGCTTAGCTGGACTACAACAGTGCTTTCCTTCGCTGCGGCAAAATGAGGGATGCCCGCCGGAATGACAATGAAACTACCCGCCGGGTAGCCTTTTAGCTTCGCTGAGTCGAATCTCGCTCCCTCGCCCAGATACCAAGTGCCCTCGATGACCGTAACTACTTCGTCTTGCGGGTGCGTATGTGCGAGGACACGCGCACCGCCAGGTATTTTCACTCGGTCGATCCAGGTGCCGTCGTTGCTGGAGTCGCCGAACAGCCGCGCTCGCTGTCTGCCGTCGTGGTAGTAAGGCGGCGTAAACCACCGTACTTCGTCGGCAGTTAACCCGACAATCTCCTTCTTGCTCAGTTGGGCCAAGCTTGTTGCCCATACGACTGCCGCAACGATTGTGACCGCAACAGAGGCTGCAGAAAGGACCCTCTTCATCTCTTTCTCCTGTCCCAGAACTGTTTGGTTCGCTGCGCTCAGCGTAACCTGCAACCTCCGCAAGGGGAAGCCTCTTCTGAACCGATGGCCCACACCAGCCCGGGCTCGGCTTGAGTGGGGATGGTCCGATCTCCCCAACTCTGTCATCCCGACCGGGGCGAAATCCGGGGGCAGACGGGACGTACACCGGTTCCCTTACGCCACTTGAGCCATAAAAATGTGAACGTCCCGTCTATCCCCACCTTTGTAAGGTTTTGGCCTGAGGATGTCATTGCGTGCCCAAGTTATGGCGTATTTGAATTGTGCGGCTGCGGTGGCCAAAAAGTTCCGCAGGTGGCAAGGAGCACAGCGATAATCGATGCCGCAGTCCAGCCCATCTTGTGGTACCCAAGGGTCCGAATGTTGACGTAATTGACGACGGAAGTCACGGGCACCCACAGTACGAACAATAAGACAAAGCGGCACACCTTGTTCGGCATGCGCGGCACGGTTTTGCTGAGGATGACAGCTACTCCCAACACAATTGCGATTTCCGCTACTACGGAAGAGAAGATGGATAGCATGGTTTCTGGAGCTAACACTAGATTGCATAGCCTGTGGCGTCTAGTTACTTCGGAACTCCCCACTCAAGCCAAACTCGGCCTTGAGTGGGCCACCCGTGCTCAAGAGGAATCGTCAAGACCGGTAGCTTTGCGTGCTACGATCACCTGGCAAGCTGAGTGAGGGAGGGGACGAGATGTCGGAGCGATCAGGGGCCCTTGCGGACGATCCCTTCGGTGGCCGGCAGCCAACCAGTCACGAGCGGATGACGGGACTGCCCTGGGATGCGTCGTACCACGACGGCCCTGCGCCCTGGGATATTGGCCGGCCGCAGCCGGCAGTAGTGCGGTTGGCATCCGCAGGCGGGTTCGCCGGAATGGTGCTCGATGCCGGCTGCGGGACTGGCGAGAACGCTCTGCACATCGCGTCGTTGAAAGTGCCGGCGAGAGTGGCGGCGGGATTGTCGGTTCTGGGCGTGGACGTGGCGGAGACGGCACTGGCGATCGCCCGCAAGAAGGCCGCCGACCGTGGCATCAACGTAGAGTTCGCTGCGGCGGACGCGTTCCAGTTGGAGCGCCTGGGGCGCAGGTTTCAGACGGTGCTGGACTGCGGACTGTTCCACACCTTCGACGACCTCGACGAGCGAACACGATACGCGGCGAGTGTGGCGTCGGTAACCGAGCACGATGGAACCCTGTATGTGTTGTGCTTCAGTGACCAGGGTCCCGATACCGGCCCGCACCCCATCCGTGAGGAAGAGCTGAGAGCGGCGTTTAACCTCAACCAGGGATGGAGCGTCGCCGCCATCGCACCGGACCGCATTCAGACCAGATTCCACGATCACGGCGCACCGGCCTGGTTCGCGACCATCAAACGGATCTAGACTGCCCCACTCAAGCCAAAACCGGGCTTCCACCCCAGCCAGCGAAAACCGTGCTGTCAGGGGACCCCGGGCTTGAGTGGGCCACCCGTCGGGAGCACAATGCCGCGTTAACAGGAGGGCCCATGACAACCGGAGAGACCGCAAGCGCTCCCGCTGTGAACCGATGGCTAACGGCTATCGCCTCGCTCGGGGTGGGCACGGGGTTCTTCGCGCTGTGGTTCTGGCTGCTCCCACGATGGCTCGGCTTCAGCGTCGAAATGGCTGGAGCAGCCCGCTGGCGATGGCTGGCAGCGCTTCCGTCAGTGCTGGGATTTGCAGTCGCCCTCCGCTGCGTCTGGGACTTCGGGTGGACTGGACGCGGCACTCCCGCGCCGATGGCGCCCCCCAGCCGGTTGGTGGTGGTCGGTTTCTACCGCTATGTGCGCAATCCCATGTACGTGGGCTTCGCCGCAGGATGGATCGGGTTGTGGATTGTCTTCGGGCGCGCCAATCCAGCCGCTATCGTCGCCGTCGCCGCGGTTGCCCTCGGGGTGCACCTGTTTGTGGTCTTTTACGAGGAGCCGACGTTACGCCGGAAATTCGGGGCGGACTATGAAGGGTACTGCCGGAACGTCCGGCGCTGGTGGCCGCGTCTCAGCGGTTGGAACCGGACGCAAGCCTAGCCACATTACGGACGATCAGAGCCACACCCGAGGAGCGCTTCGGCGGCAGCCCGTTTAGAGCCACAGCCCAGCTAAACCAAGGCTTCACCCCAGGGCGGATCCGACCTTACCGGGATCGCACCCGCACGCTTGCCCGCCTGCTGCCTCCTCACCCCACGGAAGGTGCAGGAAAAAGGTCGTGCCCTTGCCCAGTTCACTCTCGAACCAGATCTTGCCGCCGTGTTTCTTGACGATCACCGCGTGCGTCAGGGCCAGCCCCTGCCCGCTGCCTTTCCCGACCTCCTTGGTGGTGAAAAACGGCTCGAAAATCCTGGATCGGATCTCCGGCGGAATTCCTCTGCCGGTGTCGCTCACGCTGACCTCTGCGAAAGCCCCCTTCCGGGCCGTGGCGATGGTGATCTTTCCTTTCTGGCCTTCTGCCACGGTCTCGCGGATCGCGTCCGCCGCATTGACGATCAGGTTCAGAATCACCTGGTTGAACTCCCCCACAAAGCATGAAACGGGAGGGAGAGAAGGATCGAACTGGGTCGCTAACTCCGCCACATATTTCCATTCGTTGCGCGCAATAGTCACCGTCGTCTCAATGGCACGGTTGATGTCCACCAATGTCTTGCTCGACGAGTCGGGGTGAGAGAATTCCTTCATGCAGCGCACAATCTTGGCGACGTGTTGTAACCCGTGCAGCGACTGATCAATGGCCCGCGGAATTTCCTCCAGCAGGTAATCCAGGTCCGCGATCTCCAGGGATTTGTTTACCCGCCGCAGCGTCTCCTCCGAGCTGCACCCGCTCGCACCCTCTGTGCACATGGTCTGGGTCAAACGCAGCAAGTCGCAGACCGCAGGCCAGGATTGCTTCAGAAACGTTGCATTGTCACTCACGTACTGCGTCGGGGTGTTGATCTCATGGGCAATGCCGGCCGCCAGCTGCCCGATCGCCTCCAGCTTCTGGGCCTGGTGCAGCTGCTCCTCCAGGTGGATGCGTTCGGTAACGTCCACTCCTGTGACCAGCAAACCGGCGTGCTCGCCGCTGGCAAACTTCACAGGCAGAATGGTGAGGCTGAGGAAATGCTTCTCGCCGTCCTTGTCAAACGGCAGGTCATCACATGGTTGCGGAGTGCTCAAACCCAGCCAGGAATCCACTTCCGCTTCTGCGTCCGGACGAAGCCAGGTGATGCCACAGTCCTTCAGCAGCTTGCCCCGGACCGCTTCTTCAGCCAGGCCAAAGGTGGTCGCAGCGGCAAAATTCCAGCGCCCGATCCGACCCTGCGCGTCCAGCCCAATCAGGATTGAAGGTACGGAATTGAAGAAAAGCTCCGACTCCCGGTGCGCCTCGCGCAGCGCAGTTTCTGCCGACTTGCGCTCGGTAATGTCCTCGTACACTCCCAGAACGCCATAGACTCCGCCCGCGGGGTCGGTGAGCGGCATCTTGCTGGTATCAATCCACAGGCGTCTGCCGTCGGCTTGCTGCAAGGGCTCGATGATATGACGCTTGACGCGATTGTGCCGGATCACTTCCGCGTCGTCCGCGCGATAGGCTTCGGCTTCCTCCCGCGGCCAGGGGAGATCGAAATCCGTCTTCCCCACGATGGCCTCAGCCGAGGGCAGTCCAACTGCCCGGGCAAAGACGGCATTGCAGCCCAGGTAGATGCCTTCCCGGTCCTTCCAGAAAATGGATTGCGGCACCGAATCGAGAATGTTGGCCAACACGGTGCGGCTCTGACGCAGCGCCTCCTCCGCCCCCTGGCGCTTGCTGATGTCGATGGCTGCCCCCAGAAGCCGGGGTTTGCCATTCACTACTAAACGCACGCCCGCTACGTAGCACGGGATCCGCCTGCCGGTCTTGGTCAATAAGGACGCTTCCGCATCGCCCACGCCAGCTTCCATTACGTCCCGTATGGTCTGCTGCATGCTATCCAGGTGTTCCGGGGCGATGGTATCCAGGACGTTTATCTGGGACACCTCGCTGGCGGCGTAGCCCAGCATGGTTTCGAGTTTTGTGTTCCAGCGCAGAAACCGGCCCGTGTCATCGGAGATGCAAACAATCGCCGGCAGACCCTGAATCACTGCTTCTGAAAAGGCCCTCTCCTCGCGGATTCTGTCCGAGCTCAGCCTGGCCAACGCGCTGGCCTGTTGGTCCAATTGATGGTTGCTCGTCAGGAGGCCGCAGCGCCAGCGATGTAATATCCACAAGGCAAACAGCCAGCCGGTTCCGATAACCGGCAACAGCACAACGATTGCGACACTGTGGACATACGCGGTTCGCTGCTCGGATTCCAGCAGATCGCTGGCATTTTTCTTGAGCAGCGCCCTAACCTGTGCCATTCCCTCCGAATAGACTTGCTTCTGGTGCTCGTACTCTGGTGAAAACAAGATTGCGCGAGCCTCTGCAGAGCGCTTCTCGCGCACCAGGGTAAAGGCGCGATGTTCCATTTCGACCAGCTTCGTATTGGCGGCTTCCGTCTCGGCAGGCAGGTCGTGGTAGGCTCGGGGCTCAAGTTGGCTGACTTCCTTGATGGCACTATCCAACACCGGCTCAAAGCGCCGGTACCGTTGCTCCCAGGCTGGGTCTCCTGTAAAGGCGGCCATGCGGGCGGACATGGTTAGGACTTCGTCGAGGTGGGTAATGACCCCCTGCAGCTCCTCAATCCGAAAAAGCCGTTCCCGGATCAGGGTCGTCACCTGAAACGCCCTGTAGGTGTTCCACCCCAGCGAACCCAGCACCGCGCTGGTGAGCAACGCCACGATCCCTAAGAACAGCAGGGGAAAACGGCCGGGCTCCGGCGAATCTGGTTTGCTTTCCATAACGAGACAGCTCGTTGTTGCTTGAGTAGTTCCAAAGAACAAAACAGGAGGCCGCGAAAATCACACCACTGGCTCATCCTGCGGGAACCATCGGCAGGGTGCTGAAAAACCTTTAGCGCCAGGTGGGTGGGGCCGAATTCACTAGTGGGATCGCTGCGGCTCTGGTTAGTGATGGTGGCGAAGCCTGGACTCGAGGGAACCGCAGGGTCGCAGCCGCCGGGCACTGCCGGCAGGTAGTGGCCTGAGCCTGGACAGGCGCTTGAGTTCCTGCTTTGCTACTGAATGGAGCTGGCAGCGCTGGAGAACACGTTATTGGCGCTGGTCCCGATCAGCCGGATGGTTCCGACCACCAGAACCAGGATCACCGCCAGCATCACGGCGTACTCCGCGATGTCCTGCCCCTGGTCCTCCGACCATATCTTGCGAATCCGTTCAGTCATGCCAGCCTCCAGTGGGGGAAAGTTGGAGAGCACCCATAATGCCGGGAGCAGCCCCGGTTGTCAATGCTCGCCTGTGGATTCTGCGCACATTTCAAAAGCCCTGTCAGTCAAGGGTTCTCGGGCCATTTAGAATAGGCCGGATGGCGCCCGCTTTGGAGTTCGAGAACCTCAGCAAAGAGTATCGCAGCTTTCCCCGCCGCTGCCTTCGGGCGCTCGACGACTTCAGCCTGGTGGTAGAAGCGGGCGAGATTTTCGGCTTCCTGGGTCCAAACGGGGCCGGCAAAAGCACCGCTATTCACCTCGCCATGGGGTTCATGCGGCCTACCCACGGAAGGGGGCGCATGCTGGGCCAGCCTTTCGGCGATGCCCACGCCCGCCGCCGGGTTGGGTTCCTCGCCGAGAACGTGTCTCTTTACCATCGTCGGGCGGAACGCCTGGTCCGCTTCTACGGCGCCCTGAACGGCATGGGTAGGACGTATCTAGCCAAGCGGGCCCGGGAGGTGCTGATAGCGGTCGGGCTCCAGGAGCAATCGAAGCGCAACGTGGGCCGGTTTTCCCGCGGCATGCTGCAGCGTGTCGGCCTGGCCCAGGCCTTGGTGAACGACCCGGAGTTGCTGATCCTCGACGAGCCCACCTCCGCGCTGGATCCGGCGGCCCGCGTCATGGTCCGCGAGTTGCTCCTCGCGGCCCGGGAGGCGGGCAAGACCATCTTTCTGAGCTCGCACTTACTTTCCGAGGTGGAGCTGATCTGTGATCGCGTGGCCGTGCTGCATCGCGGGAAGCTGGTCCGGCTGGGACGAACCCGGGATCTTCTGCACTCCTCCGAGAAGACCGAGATCGTCGCGCGCGGAATTGCGGCCAGCGCCTTTCCTGAGGCCGTCGCCCATGACGGCGTCGTCAGCTTCTCCGCGCCGGCGACTGCCCAGCGTGCTGTGCTCGAGCAGATCTGGAGTCTGGGCGGAGAGGTGGTCAGTGTCAATCCGGCGCGCCGCTCGCTGGAAGAGATTTTTCTGGAGGTGACGGCCGCGCCCGGACCTGCCGACGAGAAAGGCAGGCCATGAAGCCCGTGTTCTTGATCGCCGTGAACTTCGTGCGCGAACAGCGCTGGCCCATCTTTGTGCTGCTGTTGTGGGTCCTGTTGCTGGCATTTCTCGGACTCTTCAGCGATATTCCCCGCCAGCGCGAGGATCTTCTGTTCGTCTTCAAGCAGGTGGCGGTCTACGTGATCGCGTTCAGCGTATTCTTTGGCGGCTCCGCCATCTACAACGAGCGCAAGTCGCGGCGCATCCTGGCCGTGCTTTCCAAGTCCGTAGCCCGTTACCAGTACCTCTCCGGCCTCGTCTTGGGCGTCACCATCGCCAGCGGAATCTACTGTTTCGCCCTCGGTATTACGGGAAGTTGGACGCTGGGAGAGGCAGGGTTTCCCATATCCAGGGTCTGGTTCCTCATGGTGTGCCTGTTGCTTGCATGTATGCTGGCGGGAACGGTGGCTCTGATGTTCTCCACCTTCCTGAATCCATTTTTCGCGGCCGGGGCGACCGCGGCGGTGCTGGGGCTGCCGGCGCTGGCCGGCCACGGCATCGCCACCCAGTGGCAGTACGCGATCCCCGTCTATCCGCTCGCAGCCATTATCATGAAGTCTTCGTTCCAGGCTCCGGGGGTGGCATTCTGGCCGCCGCTCGGCCTGGCTGTGCTGGAGACGCTCGCGTTCTGGGTGCTGTCCGCCCGGATCTTTTCGCTGGTGGACATCGCGGTTGCAGTGGAGTAGGAGGGAACCTAGAAAGCCGGTCACCGCGAGGACGCCGACGTGGCGGCCTGACTTGGGCCTGATTGCACAATTTGGCTGGCCGCCGACTGCGCATACTCCAGCACCCGTCCCGGCAACACCCCCAGATAAATCGTGGCCACCGCGCTGATGGCCAGCGCCGCACCCAGCCCAAGAGGAATCCGAGACACCGGCACTTCCTGTCGTGCCTCCCGCATGTACATCACTACGATCACACGCAGGTAGTAGTAGGCGCCCACCGCGCTGTTGAGGACGCCAATGATCACCAGTCCGACCAGGTTCGCCTGCAGCGCGGCGCTGAACACGTAAAACTTGGCAAAAAAACCGCCGGTCACCGGAATTCCGATCAGCGACAACAGGAAAATCGTCAGCGTCGCTGCCAGCAGAGGGGAACGCCGTCCCAGGCCGGCGTAGTCTTCCAGGGTGACGTAGCGCTCGCCGGCACTGGCTAAGTGACTGACTACAGCAAATGCGCCCACATTCATCGCAGCGTACGAGGCGGTATAAAACATGGCTGCGGGAATGCCATTGTCGGGTAGCGCCGCAAACGCCATCAGCAGGTATCCCGCGTGCGCAATGGAGGAGTACGCCAGCAGGCGTTTGATGTTGTCCTGTACCAGCGCCCCCACGTTCCCCAGCGTCATGGAAAGCGCAGCGACCACCCAGATTAACCACAGTCGTCCCGGCGCATGCGCCTCAAACAAGATGCGGAGCAATACCGCGAACACTGCTGCCTTGGGCGCGGTGGACATGAAGCCCACAATCGGCGCGGGTGCGCCTTCGTACACATCCGGCGTCCACACGTGAAACGGCGCCGCCGCCACTTTGAAGCCCAGCCCCACAAACATCAGCGCGATCCCAACGTACGCCAGCACCGGGATCTGTTCCGCACCCAGCGCCTGCCCGATCGTTGCAATGCTTGTGGAGCCCGTGGCTCCAAACATCAATGCCACACCGTACAGAAAAAACGCTGTGGCGAACGATCCCAGCAGAAAGTATTTGACCGACGACTCGCTGCTGATCGCCGCCCGCTTGCGGAAGCCCGCCAGGATGTAGGTGGAGATCGAGGAGATTTCCAACGCGATGAAGATGAGCACCAACTCCACCGCCGAGGACATCAGGCACATGCCCACCGCTCCAAATAAAATCAGTCCGTAGTATTCCCCCGCACGAATCTGCTGCACTTCCATGTACTCGTAGGAAGTGAGAATGACGACGGCAGTCACGGTGGTGACCACGAAGTGGAAGAAGATGCTGAAGCTGTCCACCCGGACCATGCCCCAGAAGCCAAGGCCGGGACTTTGTGCCTGCAACACGGTAGCCGCGACAGCCGCCAGCGACCCAACCAGTCCGACGGCCCCCAGCGTGCGCTGGCTGCGGCGCTCGTCCAACAACGGGTCGAGCAACATGATCACAATGCCGAACAGCGACAACACGATCTCCGGCAATATGCGGAGGTACTCGACCGCCTGTGGAGTCACCTGAGTCGCGCCGTTCACCGGCCCACCACCTTGCTCGCCAGTTGCGTGAAGGGTGTGAGCGAGTTCTGGACCGCGGGATCAATCGCATTCAGCCACACCAGCGGCGCCACCCCCATCACCAGTGCCGCAATCGCAGCAGGCCACAAAGCCAGGCGCTCGCGCACTTCCAGATCAGGCAGTGTCCGGTTGACGTCGTGGCTCACTTTCCCGAAAAACACACGCTGGTACATCCACAGCAGGTAGCAGGCGCTCCAGATTACGCCCGTCGCGCCCAGCACGCCGTACCAGGCGCTGGCGCGGAAGGCCCCGCTCAACACCAGAAACTCGCCGACAAATCCGTTGAGCAACGGCAGCCCCACCGACGCCAGGACGATAAACGAGAAGAAGGTGGCATACACCGGCATGGGCGTCGCCAGCCCGCCGAATTCCGTGATCTCGTAGGTGTGCCGCCGCTCGTGCAGAATCCCCGCCAGCATGAACAGCGCGCCCGTGGAAACCCCGTGCGCCAGCATCACGAACATCGCGCCGTCCAGTCCGGCCTGCGTGAAGCTGAAGACGCCCAGCACCACAAATCCCAGGTGGCTGATGGAGGAGTACGCGATCAGCTTTTTCAGGTTGGGCTGTACCATCGCCACCAGCGCCCCATAGATGATGCCAATCAGCGCCAGCACCGCGATCCAAGGTGCGTTAGCGCGCGACTGCTCTGGAAAAAGCCCGAGGTTGAAGCGCAGCATGCCGTATGTCCCCATCTTCAGCAGCACGCCTGCGAGCAGCACCGATCCGGCAGTCGGAGCCTCCACGTGCGCATCCGGCAGCCAAGTGTGTACGGGGAATAGCGGTACTTTGACCGCGAAGGCGACGAAGAACCCCAGGAACAGCCACGGAGCCGCGCCCACCCATCCGCTGACTTGTCCGCTGCGGATCGCGTTCTGAATCTCGACAAAGTCGAACGTGCCCAGCCGGGCGTACAGCCACAGAATCGCTGCCAGCATGAACACCGAGGCGATCATGGTGAACATAAAAAACTTGATTGCCGCGTACACCCGCCGCTCGTGCCCGTAGATGCCGATCAGAAGCGCCATGGGAATCAGCGTGGCTTCCCAGAAGAAATAGAAGAGAAAGAGATCGAGCGAGACGAACACGCCGATCAACGCCGTCTCCATGATCAGCAGCAGGATGAAGAACTCCTTCACCCGCTCGTGGACTGACTTCCAGGAGATCAGCACGCACAAGGGCGTGAGGAATGTGGTCAGTACCACCAGCCACAGGGAGATGCCGTCCACACCCATGTGGTAGTGAATGTTGGGGGTGGGGATCCAGGGAATGTTGATCTCATACTGGAACCCGGTCCTCGCGCGCTCGAAAAAGACCGGCAGGTGCAGTGACATCCCGAAGGTCAGCAGTGAAACCACCAGGGCAAAGATGCGGATATCCCGATCGCGCCGCGGAAAGGCCAACAGCAACAGGGCGCCGGCCAGCGGAATAAACGTGACCAGCGAAAGAATCGCGCTGTCGAGGGTCGGCGTGTTCATCGCACTCCCCTCCAGACCATGTAGGCAATCACTCCCGCCGCCCCCAGCGCCACCCAGCCGGCATACGAACGCAGGTTGCCGGACTGCATGTGGCGCACCGAGTCGGACACGCTCCGGGCTGCGTCCGCGCTGTCGTTTAACGTGTCATCAATCACGCCCTGATCTACTGCCTGCCAAAGAATCCGCGTCGAGCCGTCCACCACCGGCCTGACAAAAAGAATCGCGTACAACTCATCCACGTAGTACTTGTTGGCCACGGCGTGGTAGAAGCCACCCAAGGCCTCGGCGATCTTCTGCGGCAGCTGCGGACGGCTTTGGTAGAGCAGCCAGGCGAGATACAGGCCCAGCGCCGCTGCGGCCACCGAGATAGCCGTAAACATCCATTCCAGATGTTCCATCCCAGTGATCTGCCCGGCTTGCTCCGGCGCCGCCGCTACCAACCGCGTCGCTTCGCCGAATACCGGGGCCAGGAACATTTCAAACCGGTGCGACCCGATCCAGCCGCCGAAAACCGACAGAAACGCCAGGATGGCCAGCGGAACCAGCATGATCTTGGGACTCTCATGAATGCCGCCGTGCCCATGCTCGTGTGGGACGGACACTCCTGCCTGTCCACCTACGGCATGAATGCTACCGTGCGTTTGGGTTCCCGCCGCGTCTCCCCGGTATTCACCGAAGAAGGTCAGGAACCACAGCCTGAACATATAGAACGAAGTCAGAAAAGCCGTGATCACCCCAATCAGCCAATAGACCCAGCTTCCATGCGGGCTGGCATATGCCCGCCACAAGATTTCATCCTTGCTGAAGAAACCGGCAAAAGGAGGGAAGCCCGCGATGGCGAAAGTTGCCGCCGTCATCGTCCAGTAGGTCGCGGGGATGTGGTCGCGCAGTCCCCCCATCTTGCGCATGTCCTGCTCGCCGCCGATGGCGTGGATCACCGAACCCGCGGCCAGGAACAGCAGGCCCTTGAAGAACGCATGGGTCATCAGGTGAAAGATGCCCGCCGAGTACGCCGCCACGCCGCAAGCCAGGAACATGTACCCCAGCTGTGAGATGGTCGAGTAGGCCAGCACCTTCTTGATATCGGTCTGGCAGATGCCAATGGTCGCGGCAAAGAGAGCTGTCAGTGTGCCAACGATCGCAACCACCGTCAGGGCCGTGGGCGCGCGGTCGAAGATCACATGCGAGCGCGCTACCATGTAGACGCCCGCGGTCACCATCGTCGCCGCGTGAATCAACGCCGACACCGGCGTGGGACCTTCCATCGCGTCCGGCAGCCAGACGTAGAGCGGAAGCTGCGCCGATTTTCCTGCCGCCCCCACCATCATGAGCAAGCCGATGGCGGTGAGCAATCCCGCGCCGGCGGTCTCTGCGTTCATGGGCGCAATCTTCTGGAACACCTCGGCAAAATTCAGCGACCCGAAGTGCTTGATCAGCAGAAACAGCGCGATCAGGAAGCCGAAGTCCCCAATGCGGTTGACGATGAACGCCTTTTTACCCGCCGCGGCGGCAGAATCCTTGGTGAACCAGAACCCGATCAGCAAGTACGACGCCAGGCCCACGCCCTCCCAGCCGATGAACATCAGCAGGTAGTTGCTGGCCAGCACCAGCGTCAGCATGAAGAACATGAACAGGTTCAGGTAGCTGAAGAAGCGGTAGAAGCCGCCCTCCTCCCACATGTATCCGACTGCATAGACGTGAATCAGAAAGCCTACCCCCGTTACCACCAGCATCATGACGAGAGAAAGCTGGTCGAGGTAGAAGGCGAAATCTGCCTGGAAATTGCCGGCGCGAATCCACGGTGCCACGTAGTCAGTGAGGGGGACGGGCAGGGAAGAGAAGCGCAACGCCACCCACAGCGCCATGGCAAATGCCGCCCCGCAAAATGTGAGGGCAATCGCAGCCACCGCCAGACGGGAGAATCGTTTCCCGAGCAGGCCGTTGATGGCGGCGCCGATCAACGGCAACACCGGAACCAGCCACAGATGTAAGCTCGGCGTCATAGTTTGAGCAGGTTCACCTGGTCCACGTTCAGAGTTTCCCGCGTGCGGTACACAGAAATAATGATGGCCAGTCCCACGGCGGCCTCCGCCGCCGCCACCACCATCACAAAGAAGACAAAAATCTGCCCGCTTAACTTGCCCCACTGCGCCGCGAAGGCCACGAACGACAGGTTCACCCCGTTGAGCATGAGTTCAATGGACATGAAGATGGTGATGATGTTGCGCTTGATCAGAAACCCGGTCACGCCGCAGGCAAACAGAATCCCGCCTAGCACCAGGTAGTACGACAGCGGAACCATCAACCCTCCCTCTTCGCGGGCGCACCCGATTCCGCGTGGCCTGCCAGAACCACCGCGCCCATGATGGCAATCAACACCAGCACCGAAGTGACCTCAAACGGCAGCAGAAAATCGTGAAACAACAGCCACGCAATCGTCTTGGGGGGTCCTGGCAAAGCCCCTGCCTCGACCGCCTGCGTGCCAGAGCGCTGCAGCAGGATCCAGGCAATCAACCCACTGCCCACGAGCATGCCCGGAATGCCGAACAGCAGAGCAACCCGGCTTCCCTTGGTACGCTCCTCTTCACCCGCGTTCAGCAGCATGATGACGAACACGAACAGCACCATGATGGCGCCCGCGTAGATGATCACCTGGACCGCGGCCACGAACTCAGCTCCCAACAGCAGGTATTCCACCGCCAGCGAGGCCATCACCACAATCAGCGACAGCGCGCTGTTGATGGGATGGCGCTGCACCAGCAGGTTCACCGCCCCCGCCACGCAGATGGCTCCGAAAATCAAAAATAGAATCAGGTGAAGCATGATTCGCAGTAGCGCCGGCGTCCCGCCGGCTGTCCTTCTCAGTCCAGGCCCGTAGTTGCCGGCGAGACGCCGGCGCTACGACCGCAAAGCCACAATCAATCCGGTAATCATCAAGTTCGCAATGGCCAGCGGCAGCAGAACCTTCCACCCAAACGCCATCAGCTGGTCATAGCGGAAGCGCGGTAACGTGCCCCGCACCCAGATATACAAGAAGAGAAATCCGAACACCCGTAGCCCGAACCAGAATACCGGCAGGATGGCCTGCAACCAGGCCGGACCGAACAGCGGCCCGTGCCATCCCCCCAGAAACAGCAGCGAGGCCAGGCAGGCTACTGTGATCATGTTGGCGTATTCCGCCATAAAGAACATGGCAAACTTCATGGCGCTGTACTCGGTATGGTACCCGGCCACCAACTCGGTTTCCGCCTCCGGCAAATCAAAGGGGACCCGGTTGGTCTCCGCGAACGCCGCCGTCAGGTAAATCAAGAACCCAAAAATCTGCCCTTGAAAAATGTTCCAGCGCGGGATGACATGCCAGTACGACCCGCCTTGCGCATCCACGATCTCGCGCAGGCTGAAGCTGCCCGCCATGATCAACACCCCAATCAGCGACAACCCCAGCGCGACCTCGTAGCTCACCATCTGCGCACTCGCTCGCAGGCTGCCCAGCAGCGAATACTTGCTGTTGGACGACCAGCCCGCCAACGCCACGCCATAGACGCCCATTGACGTGATGCCCAGCACGATCAGCAAGCCCATATTGACGTCGGTGATCTGCAGAGGGGTATGAATTCCGCCCACGGTCACGTAATTGCCGACCGGGATAACCGCAATCGAAGTCAGCGCAAAGATAAGCGCGATCATCGGGGCCGCGATGTAAAGAGGCTTGTACACGTGCGGCGGCGTCAGGTCTTCCTTGAAGATGAATTTCACGCCGTCGGCCAGCGGCTGCAGCAGCCCGAAAGGCCCCACCCGCGTGGGGCCCCAGCGGTTCTGAATATGGCCCACCACCTTGCGCTCCAGCCAGACCGTATAGGCCACGGCCGTGAGCAGCACGATGAGTGCGATCACGATCTTGATGATCGAAATGAGAACAAACGTTTCAACACTGAGCAATGCGAGTCTCTTTCTGAACTCTTACGATGTCGGCGTCATCCTGAGGAGCCGTCGGGCTCCGAAGGATCTCGCGCGCACTGCCACTCACGCTGCGTTGCCACTGCGCGCCGGATCCTTCACGCGCTGACGTCCGCTCAGCATGACGCCGGCGGATGGGTGCTCAGTCCGCGGCTACGTCCGCCGATCCTTCGCGATGGTTCTCGATCACCGAATTCAAAGTGCGCGAATACCGCCCCAGCGTTCCCGAGCTGAACAGATCATCCTGCGCCGGTACGATCAGGTCCGGACTCTGCAACGTCCCTGGCCCGCTCTCCGCCAGACTCGTATGCTGATCGTTGCCCGCCAGCAGATTCATCCGCGGCACATCGTATCCCGGCACCAACCGCTGAATTTCGTCGAGAATCGCCATGGGATCGAAGGGACTCATCTTGGGCTCCAGCCCGCGGGCCTGCAGCCACACCGCGTGCCGGTCGGCTTCGCCCGACTGAGCGCCGCGCGACTGGCCCATGTCGGAATACGTTCCCCGCCCGAACGGCACCAGCTTGCGCACATCAAAGCCCATGGCGTCGGCGATGCGCACGATCATCTCGAAATCGCTCTTGGTACCGGTGACCTCGCCCGCTTTCTTCACCACCTGCAGGTCTCCGCAGGTGTTGGTGAATGTTCCGGACTTCTCATAGGCATTCGCCGACGGCAGCACTACGTCCGCCATGACGGCGGTCTCAGTCAGGAACATGTCCTGGACCACCACAAAGCTCTGGGAAGACGCAAAGGGATCAATGGCAAAACGCCCGACAGGATTCGCGCCCACCACGTAGAACGCCTTCAACTCCCCAGCCTTGGCGCTCTCCACCATTTCCGGCAAGGTCAATCCACGAGCCTCAGGCACGCCGCCCCATTCCTGGTGGAAATGCCCCGCCTGAGCCACGCGCTGATAGCCGGGTAGCAGGTCAGGATAGAGACCCATGTCAGCCGCTCCGCGCGAGTT
The DNA here is from genome assembly GCA_035542575.1 of Terriglobales bacterium. Classification (GTDB taxonomy): domain Bacteria; phylum Acidobacteriota; class Terriglobia; order Terriglobales; family Acidobacteriaceae; genus JAIQET01. The sequence continues at coordinate 19,712 of DATKLE010000003.1, forward strand.
GGCATAGTCAGCTAGGCAGACCAGCTTCGCGCCGGTGATACCGGAAGCAAAGCTCACCAGGGAAGCGATCTCGTTTCCGCGGATTTCTGCCCCGAATATGACGACTAGATTGTTTTCACCACGCAGCTTGTCGCGCAGTGCAATCCAATCCTTCTTTTCGCCTGCGAGCGCGCCAACCGCCGAGTCATCCCCCGCCAGAAATGCCGCTACCTTGCCCTCGCTGCCCGCGGCAATCTGGCTGAAGCTCATAGCCTGCCGCCGCAGCTTGATGGGCTGCGAGTTGATGACATACAGCCGCGAACGGTGCAGCCGCACGTTGTTCCGGATCTGCCAGGCCAGCAAGGGATGCTGGTTCGTGGGATCATTCCCGATCAGCAGCATCGCCGGGGCGTTGAAGATGTCGCGCATGGAGGCGGTCATCTCCGGTTTGCCGTTCAATGCCGCGGCCATGGCAGGGAAGTCCGCGGTGCGGTGGTGGTCAATGTTGTTGGTGCCCAGTACCACCCGGGCGAACTTCTGCAGCAGATAATTCTCTTCGTTCGTGGCGCGGGTTGAACCCACGACTCCAATCGCCTGTCCACCGTCCTTGTCCCGGACTTCCGCCAATCGCTTCCCGACCAACTCAAACGCTTCTTCCCACGTCGAAGGCGTCAAACGGCCTTCCTTGCGAATCAGCGGCTGCGTCAGGCGGTCCTCATGGTGCGCGAAATCGAAAGCGTAGCGGCCCTTGATGCACAGGAAATCCCCGTTGATGCCGCTCTTGTCGCGGTTATCGCCGCGCACGATCTCCATGCCGGTATCACAGCGGCGCACGCCCAGCGTGGTCTTGCAGCCATCGGCACAGTGTGTGCAGGTGGTGCCGACATGCTTCATCTCCCACGGCCGCGTTTTGTAGCGGTACGCGCCGGAGGTCAGCGCGCCCACCGGACAAATGTCAATGCACATGCCGCACTCTTCGCACTCCAGGTGATCATCCTGGTTGGGCGCGATGATCGAGCTCACCCCCCGGTTCTGCACCCCCAGTGCCCACACATCCATGCCTTCGCCGCACACCCGCACGCAGCGGTAGCACAAAATGCAGCGCGGCCGATCGAAGTACACCACCGGCGACCACTGCTGCTCCTCCTTGTGGTTCTTGGCGTCAATGTAGCGGGACTCCGCCGCTCCATAGGAGAAGGTCATGTCCTGCAATTCGCACTCGCCCCCCGCATCGCACACTGGGCAGTCCAGCGGATGGTTCCCCAATAGCAGTTCGACCATGGATTTGCGCGCCTGGCGAACCTCGTCGTTGTCGGTGGTGACGACCATGCCTTCCGTGATCACCGTGGTGCACGCGGTCTGCAGCTTCGGCATCTTTTCGATCTTCACCAGGCACATGCGGCAAGCGCCCTGCAGCGATAGATTGGGGTAGTAGCAGAACGAAGGCACCTCGATGCCCGCGCTCTTGCAGGCCTCGATCAGCAAAGTCCCAGCTGGAGCTGCGACCTTCTTGCCGTCCACGGTGATATTGACGTCAGCCATGTTCTTGTGGCGCCGGCGTCCCGCCGGCTGTCTGGCAGGCGTCTCGCCCGCCGTCTATACCTCATAGGTTCCTGTGGCCGGCGAGACGCCGGCGCTACGGCCTTACGCCATAACCGGCAACTGCTCCACTCGGCCCGTCTTCTCGAACGGGCACGGCCTTCCTTCGAGATGATCTTCAAACTCTTTGCGAAATTTCTTCACAATCGAGATGGTCGGCATCGCCGCTGCATCGCCCAGCGGACAGAAGGTCCTGCCCAGCATGTTCTCAGCCAGGTATTGAATGTTGTCGATGTCCTTCTTCAGCCCGCCACCGGCATGAAACCGTGTGAGCGTCTTCTTCAGCCAGTCGGTGCCTTCACGGCAGGGAATGCACCAGCCGCAGCTCTCGTGCTGATAGAACTTCATGATGCGCTGGGCAAACTTCACCATGCAGGTGGAGTCGTCCAGAATCACCACGCCACCGGAGCCGAGCATAGAGCCCGCCTTGGCCAGACTGTCGAAGTCCATTCCGACATCCACCTCGTCGGCAGTCAGCACCGGCGTGCTCGATCCTCCCGGTACCACCGCCTTCAGGTTTCGGCCGTTGGGAATGCCTCCGCCCACGTCATAGATCATCTTCCGCAGGTTGTACCCCATGGGCAGCTCATAAACCCCAGGGCGGTTCAGATGCCCACTCAGGCAGAACAACCGCGTGCCGCCATTTTTCGGCGGTCCAAGGCCCGCATACCAGTCCGCGCCCCCCAGAATGATGTGCGGAACGCTGGCCAGGGTCTCGACGTTGTTAATGATCGTAGGTCCACCCCACAGCCCAACTACAGCAGGGAAGGGAGGGCGGATGCGGGGGATTCCCCGCTTGCCCTCCAGCGACTCCATCAGCGCCGACTCCTCACCCACCTCGTAAGCCCCGGCGCCGCCGTGCCAGTACACATCGAAGTCATAGCCGCTGCCAAAGATGTTCTTCCCCAGGAATCCACGCGCGTAGGCGTCAGCGATCGCCTTCTGCATGATCTCCGACAGGTAGCGATATTCGCCCCGGATGTAGATGTATCCGACGTGTGCGCCCACCGAGACCCCGGCAATCATCACGCCTTCGATCACCGCATGCGGGTCATGCTCCAGAATCAGCCGATCTTTGCACGTCCCCGGCTCGCTCTCATCGCCGTTACACAGCACGTATTTGGGTTTGGGCGACTGCTTGGGCACAAACGACCACTTCATCCCGGCGTTGAAGCCCGCGCCGCCCCGTCCCCGCAACCCGGAGTTCTTGACCTCATTGATGATGGCATCCGGCTGCATCCCCAGGGCCTTCCGCACGGCCTTGTAGCCGTCCAGCTCCAGGTAGCGGTCCAGATTGGTCGCACCTTTACCGAAGCGCTTGGAAACAACCCTTACTTCGTCGGGATGGGAAACCAGGGTTGCCATCGCTGCCTATTGCGTTCCCTTCTTCTTGTGTTCCTCCAGAACCGCGTCCATCTTCTCCGGCGTCAGGTTCTCGTGGAAGTCGTAGTTCACTTGCGCCGCCGGCGCCCAACTGCACGCGCCAATGCACTCCACCTCCTCCAGCGAGAACAGGCCGTCGGGCGTGGTACCCTTGTGGCCGATGCCGAGCCTCTTCTGGCAATGCTCGAACAGTTCGTCCGCGCCCCGCAGCGCGCAGGCAATGTTGGTACACACCTGCACGTTGTACTTCCCCCGCGGCTTGGTGGTCAGCATCGAGTAGTAGCTGATCACGTTCCGCACCTCGAGTTCGGTCAGATCGAGCCGCCCGGCGAGTTCGCCTATGACTTCATCGGACAGGAAGCCGACCTCGTCCTGAGCGAACAGCAGAGTTGGCACCAGCACCGAGCGCCTGGTCGGATAGTGGCTGAGCATCTCCGCCAAGCGCGACTCGAATTCGTCCGAAAACCTCATTCCCTGTGTCCTCTGTGTCCTCCGCGGTTTGACTCACCACAGAGGACACAGAGCACACAGAGCGCTCCAACCAGTTATTTCACCTCCGTGCCCCTTGTGTCCTCCGTGGTTCATCCGGATTTCCAACCACGGAGGACATAAAGGACACCGAGCCTATCGATCAATCTCTCCCAGTACGATGTCAATCGAGCCGATCGCCGCCACCACATCGGCAATCAGCCGCCCCTCGCACATCTTGGGCAAGAGTTGCAGGTTGGCCAGACACGCCGACCGCATGTGCACGCGATACGGCTTGGCTGTTCCGTCACTGACTACGTAGTAGCCCATCTCCCCGCGTGGCGACTCCACCGCCTGATAGACCTCACCGGCAGGCACGGCAAAGCCTTCGGTGATGATCTTGAAGTGATAGATGAGGGCTTCCATCTGCGTCTTCATCTTCTCCCGGTCAGGCAGCACCACCTTGGGAGCATCTGCCTTGATCGGGCCTTGCGGCATTCCATCCAGCGCCTGCTGCACGATACTGATCGACTCGCGCAACTCCTGCACCCGGCAGATATATCGAGCGAAAACGTCCCCATCCTGCGAAATCGGAACCTTGAATTTGAAATTCTCATAGCCCGAGTAGGGCATGTCGCGACGCAAATCAATGTCCACACCGCTTCCGCGCAATGTGGGCCCGCTGGCGCCCAGCGCAATCGCATCGTCTGCCGTGATCCGTGCCACGCCTTTGGTGCGCAGCCCCCAGATCGGGTTGCCCGTGAGCAGATTTTCGTATTCGTCCACGTTGTTGGGAAAGCGGTTGGCAAACTCCCGCACATACTCAAAGAAGCCCAGCGGCGGTTCCAGCGCCAGCCCGCCCACGCGGAAATAAGAGGTCATCATGCGCTGCCCGCTGACCATCTCAAACATGCGCAAAATGTCTTCGCGTTCGCGGAAGCAGTAGAGAAAGACCGTCATCGCGCCGATATCCAGCGCGTGCGTCCCCAGCCACACCAAATGCGAGTTGATGCGCGTCAACTCGTTCATCAGCACCCGCATCCACTGCGCTTTGGGAGGAATCTCCAGCCCCAGCAGTTTCTCCACTGCCAGGCAGTAGCAGAGATTGTTGGTCAGGGGACAGAGATAGTCGATGCGGTCGGTGAGCGGCACCACCTGCTGATAGAACTTGGCCTCGCAGGTTTTCTCGATTCCGGTGTGCAGATACCCGATATCGGGCATGATGCGCACCACCGTCTCGCCGTCAATCTCCAGGATCACGCGCAGCACGCCGTGGGTGGAGGGATGCTGCGGCCCCATGTTCAGGATCATGGTGCGGTCCTGTCCGGGCTCGAGCGACGCGATGGGGTTCATGTGGGCCATGACTAGCGATAACCCTCCACCGGATAGTCCTTGCGCAGGGGATGACCTTCCCAGTCTTCCGGCATCAGCAGGCGCCGCAAGTAAGGATGCCCATTGAAGCGCACCCCGAACAGGTCGTACACCTCGCGCTCGAAGAAGTTGGCCGCAGGCCAGAGCGGGGTGACCGACTCCACCGCCGGACTGCTGCCCTGCAGCCGCACCTTGAGTCGCACCCGCTCCTTCTTGGGAATGGAGAACAAGTGATACACCACCTCAAACCGGGGCTCCTGCGGATACCAGTCCACGCAGGTCAGATCGGAAAGGAAATTGAAGGGGCAACCGGGATCATCGCGCAGCAGCACACAGGCTTCCCGGATCGAAGACCGCTGCACGTAGATGCTCATCTCGTCGCGGTCGAACTTCGCCCCTTCGACCACAACCGACTCCGCTGCCTGCAGCCGCGCCAGCGCTGGGTGTCCCTTGAGCTGGTCCATATCGGTGATCGCAGGCGCCAGCGGCACTAGACTTCACCTCGCCTGGCCGACGTGGTCTTGCCCCAGTCCAGCACTCCTTTTTTCCAGATGTAAAAGAACCCCACCAGCACGATGCCGATGTACACCAGCATCTCCCAGAATCCGAACATCTTGAGCTGCCGCAGCACCACTGCCCAGGGATAGAGAAAGACCGCCTCCACATCGAATATGATGAACAGCATAGCGACCAGGTAGAACTTCACCGAGAAGCGCTGCCGGGCATCGCCCACCGGCACCATCCCGCATTCGTAGGGGGAAAGCTTGGCCCGGGTGGGCTTGCGGTAGCCGATCAGCCAGGACAACAGGACGATGGCAGAAGCCAGAGCGCCCGCAAGCAGGAAGTGAATGAGTAACGGCAGGTAGCGGGCGAAGTAATTGTCCGGCATAGGAGAGCTATATATAATTCGCGCCAAGCACCGCTTAAACGTTCTAGATTAGAGTTCGCATTTGGCAGTGTCAAGCGACCCGGCCGCGCTTTAACAGACCTGCAACATTTGTGCCGAGTTGTGGACAGACGCGCATGATTTTCGGCTTCAATACCGATGTAAAGCACGAGGGCACTGTCTACCACGTGCAGAGTGAGGCGCGAGAGGGCGAGCTGTTGCTGCAGACCCAGGTGTTTGTCCGCGGCCGTTGCATCGGCAAGCGCGCGACCTCGTACGCCGACAAGGTGGTGCAGGGCGGCTTCAGCGACCAGCAAAAGGAGCTGGTTTTGCGGGACCAGCACCGCCTAGTGCTCGATGCCATCCGCGACGGCCGGCTCGATTCGGTCCTGGACAAGCGCGACACCCCCGAAGCTCTGGCCGCCATCAAAGAACTGGACGTGCATTGGCTCAATGCCGATTCGGTTCACGCCGAGCGCAATCTGATCATGCGCCTGCGCGTCACCGACGGCGGTTCCGGGGCACAAGGAGCCCGCTTGACCTTCCGTTTCGCCCGCCCCGACAAAGCGCCTTTCTACACCCAGGTGGTCACCGACGCCAGCGGCAACGCTGAAATGAAGCTGGAAATGGAAGAATCCTCTCTGGCGGAGTCCTCCGTCCTGGTGCAGGCCAGCTACTCCGGCCGCACCGCTACCCGCAAATTCCGCCTGCGCAAAGTCGAAGCCTAGCCCTACCACCACTTCCGTTGGATTGGCGTCATCCCGGAAGCCCCGCGTAGTTCAGCGGGGCGAGAGCCTGCCCTGAGCGGAGTCGAAGGGGATCTTGGGTGGAATGAGCATGCAGCCGTAGCGCCGGCCTGCCCTGAGCGAAGTCGAAGGGTCCCGTCGGCCACCACGAGCCTTGCACCGCCACAGCAATCACTGCGAGAATTCAACTCAGATGAAACTGACTATAAACGGGGAAGAGCGCCGCTTCGACGCTCCACTCACTCTGGCTGCCCTGGTCGAGCAGCTTGGCATGAAGTCCGATCGCGTCGCCGTAGAGCTGAACCGCGACATCGTCGCGCGCGAGAACTGGCCCCAAACCAGTCTCTCCGACGGAGACCAACTGGAGATTGTGCAATTCGTTGGCGGAGGTTGCGCTACCAGGTCCCGTAGCGATATCGGTGCTTTCGTTCCGGCATCAGCTTGATCAACAGAATCCCGGCCACAAATCCCCCCACGTGCGCCCAGAAAGCGATTCCACCTCCGCTCTGACTTGACACCGCAATGGAGGTCGCCGCCCCGCTCAAGAACTGCACCAGAAACCAGTAGCCCAGCACGATCCATGCCGGCAGCCACCAGAACGTGAAAAAGACAATGAGGGGAACGATCGTCAGCACTCGCGCCCGTGGATACAGCACGAAATAGCCGCCCATGACCCCCGCAATCGCCCCGCTCGCGCCCACGCTGGGCACGTTCGATCCCAGGTTGAGAAGAATGTGCGCCACCGAAGCCGCGAAGCCGGTGACCAGATAAAACAACAGGTAAGGGAAGTGGCCAAGGTAATCTTCAATGTTGTCGCCGAAAATCCACAGCACCCACATGTTGCCAATGATGTGCAGCCACGAGCCGTGAAGGAACATCGAGGTCAGGATGGGAAGAAACGCCGCCACCAAATCGAAGTGTGGCGTGCCGGTTAGCGCCGTTGTGACCTGCCGGGGCACGACCCCGAATTCGTAGATGAGCGCGTTGAGCATGCGCTGATTCTGCAGCCCAACGGACCATTCAAATAGAAAAATGACCGCATTCAAGGCGATAAGGAAGTACGTCACATAAGGCGTGCTGAACCGGGGCGTGTCGTCGCGGATGGGGATCATGCGAGATTCGGCAATTGTGAAATCGGCTAATTTGGTAACTTAAGAGCCGCGATCAATCGGGATGCATGCCATTCCCGAACTCTGTTAGTTCACAATAGCAGAGAACCGCGTTGGAATGCTGGGCAGGCGTGGTTCGAAAAATTACTCAATTGCCCGATTGCAACATTGCCCAATTCCCATGAATGCTGTCCTCATCATCGATAAGCCCCCCGGCCTGACCTCGCACGATGTGGTGAACCGGGTGCGCCGCATTGTGCAGCAGCGGGCGGTCGGCCATCTCGGCACCCTTGATCCCCTGGCCACCGGAGTTTTGCCTTTGGTTCTGGGCAATCTGACCCGGTTAGCACAGTTCTATACCGCCTCGGAGAAGACCTACGAGGGCGTGATCCGCTTTGGATTCGCCACCGACACCTATGACGCCGAGGGGGAGCCGACCGGTCCGGCAGCGACCATTGAACCATCACTTGAAGAACTACGGGAGTTGGCGGCAGGCTTCCGGGGCATGATCGAGCAGATGCCGCCTCCGTTCTCGGCCAAGAAGATTCACGGCATCCCTGCCTACAAACTGGCGCGCAAACACAAAGATGTGCCCCTGAAGCCCGTGCGGGTGGAAATCAAAGAGTTTGAGATTCTTGGTGTGGATGGCGACCGCGCCCGCTTCCGGGCCCGCGTAGCTTCCGGCACCTACATGCGTTCGGTCGCCCATGACATGGGCCAACAACTGGGCTGTGGCGCCCATCTGGAGTCTCTGCGGCGAACCGTCCTGGGCGAGTTCACCCTGGCGGACGCCCACACGCTGGATCATGTGGAATCGGCCTCGGCGGAGGGGCGCCTGGAGGGAATCGCGGTTCATCCCCGCAAACTGCTGCCGCAGTTTCCTTCGGTCACCGCCAATGACGAGACCGCCGCCTATATTCGCAGCGGCCGCGCTGTAAACCTCCCCGAACTCTCCCGCGCCCGCCAGGTCAAGGTCTTCTACGGGCAGAGGGAACTGATCGCCATTGCCACCCGTGTGGCCGGGACCCTGTTTCACCCTGGGATCGTGCTGGCAGCCGAGCCCGCCCCGCAAGTGGACCACTTTCGGCGGGGCTGAATCTGAACCCGGATCCCGCCCCCGCTCATCTACAGTTCCATGAATCCTGCACCACTGGCCACCATCCGCCCGCAGCCCAGCGAGTACGATCCCTACTACGAGCGATACATTTCCCTGGTTCCGGACGGGGACATCATTCAAGCCCTCCAGCGCCAGATAGACGAGACCACTGTACTGTTCAGTGCCGTCGGCGAGGAGAAGGCTGGCTACCGCTACGCTCCGGGGAAGTGGAGCGTCAAAGAGGTGGTCGGCCACCTTGCGGACAGTGAGCGCATCCTGGCTTATCGCGCCCTGCGCATTGCCCGCAACGACCGCACCCCGATCGAAGGCTTCGAGCAGGACGACTACATCCGCTACGCGCCGTTTTCAAAGTGTCGCTTGGCTGGCCTGGTGCGGGAGTTCGGTTATGTCCGCGCTGCCAGCGTGAGCCTCTTCCAAGAACTCGACGAGGAAGCCTGGAACCGTCGGGGAATCGCCAATAAGGTCGAGATCAGTGTCCGCGCCCTGGCGTTCACGCTGGCCGGCCACGAATTACACCACCGAAAGGTGCTGAAAGAGAAGTACGGGATTGGGTAGCTGGGTTGGCAGCGCCGGGGTTTGCGGTGAGACGCAATGTCCGATAACAGGTATTATGTAAAGTCCAAGCAGGCCCGCGACCAGCACGGGAGCCGGAACCGCAGGCATCCTAATGGTGGAGTTAGGTGAGGATTTCCCAGGCTCAAGGAGCCAGAAGCGCCTGCGCCAGATCCTCACCAAACCGCCGCAGCGCCTCCAGGCGCTGAGGTGTGGCTTCAACGATCTCCTCCTTGGCCTGGAAGACCTGGCGGCCTTCCCGTTCGACGAGCACACCCATCACTTCTCCCATGCGCCAGCCGGGAGTGCCTAACATCTGCAGCCCCTCGGGCGTCGGCACCAGGAGCGCGATGCAGTTGTCGCGCACCACGCCGACGCACTTGGCAAATCGATCAAATGTCTGGAATTCAAACCCGGCCAGATAGAGCCGTTGGAGCTGGGAGGCGGGATCGGACATGAAATTGAATCACTGAGACATTGAATCATTGAGTTCGCCTTCAGTGATTCCAATGACTCAATGACTCAATGACTCAATCCCTTACATCTTGTACCGGCCCAGGTCCTCATCGTTGAGCCCTTCCAGCCACTTGCGCAGCTCGTCGCTGGTCACCCGGTCGGAGATGTTGGTCGCTTGCTTGGAATTCTTCAAAACCTCGTCCTCGACGTAGATCGGGCAATCCACCCGCAGGGCGAGGGCCAGCGCGTCTGAGGGCCGGGAATCGATGCTGATGATCCTTCCCTCCCGCTCCAGCCAGATTACCGCGTAAAACGTATCTTCGCGCAGCTCGGTCACCACTACCTTGTGCACATTGGCGTCCAACCCCACCAGCACGTTCTTGATCAGGTCGTGGGTCATGGGCCGCGGGGTTGTCACCTTCTCAATCTCCAGGGCAATGGCGTTGGCCTCGTAAATCCCTACCCAGATGGGCAGCACGGTCTCCGTGCCTACGTCCTTCAGGATCACGATGGGCATATTAGTCACCGGATCCATCATCAGCCCGCGAATTTTCATCTCCACTTCCATCCTGCCCCCCGAGGAATTCCCCGCTCCTTATACCACCATTTCTCCCAAAAGGCTGTTGGGAAAAATGGCGGTGGTAACCACCGGAACATAGCTTCCGAGGCCCGGGGCCACGCCTTCCGGAGCCTTGAAATTAAGCACTTTGTTCTGTGACGTCCGCCCCACCCACTGGGCTCGCGCCTCGTTCTTCCCTTCAACCATTACTTCAAGCTTCCGGCCCAGGTGCCTCTGGTTTCCATGCCTTTGGATTTCGCGCTGCCTCTCCAGCAACACCGCCAGGCGTCGCGCCTTTTCTTCGTCAGGCACTGCGTCTTCCAGCCTCAGTGAGGGAGTGTTGGGGCGGGGTGAATACTTGAAGCCGAAAACCCCGTCGTACTCCACTTCCTCCAGGAGAGAGAGCGTCTGCTCAAAATCGGCCTCCGACTCGCCCGGGAACCCCACAATCACGTCAGTGGTGATGCTGATCTCCCGCCGCGCTCCCTTCATCCATTGGATGCGTTCCAGGTACTGCTCGCGGGTATAAAGCCGCTGCATGGCGTCCAGCACCCGGGTGGACCCGCTCTGCACCGGCAGGTGCACGTGATCGCACAGGGTGTCAACCGTATCGATGGCCTCCACGATGTCCCGCCCAAAGTCCCGCGGATGCGACGTGGTAAACCGCACCCGCTTGATGCCGGGCAGCTCGCCCACGGCTGCCAATAGCTCCGCAAATGTCTTCTTGCCGCTGGGATCCTTGTAGGAATTCACATTCTGGCCCAGCAACTGGATCTCGCTGTAACCGGCGGCGGCCATCTGCCGTGCCTCCGCCAGCACCGAGTCCGAGGTTCGGCTTCGCTCCTTGCCGCGCGTAAACGGAACCACGCAATAAGCGCAGAACTTGTCGCAGCCCTCGATGATGGTGATGTATCCCCGGTAGGGATTGGTGCGGGCGGTGAATTCGGTTTCAAAACATTTGTCGGTCTGGCGGTCATCCAACCCCGTTACCCACCCCTCCCCCGCCTCGATCTGCACCAGCATCTGCGGCAGGTTCCGGTACGACGCCGACCCGCATACCATGGCCACGTGCGGCGCCCGCTCGAAGATTTTCTCTCCTTCCTGCTGCGCCACGCAGCCCAGCACCCCAAACTTCTTGCCCTGCGACTGTAGCTTCCTGTAGTCGGCCAGGCGGTGGAAGACCTTCTGCTCCGCCTTGTCGCGGATGGAGCAGGTGTTATACAGAATCAGCCCGGCCTCCTCCACCGTCGCAACCTGGCGGTAGCCCTGGGAGATGAGCGTGCCGATGACCTTCTCGGAGTCATGCACATTCATCTGGCAGCCGAAGGTTTCCAGATAGAAGGTCTTCTCTGTGGCCTCACCCGGCATGTTTTCAAGTATAACGCCTGTCGTGGTCGGGATTGGCGAAGATCATGAACCTGCCAAGGAGAGATCCCTCCGGCACGTGCAGCCAAGGCGTGCACATCGTGCGCCACAGCATCCAGTTGGGCCACCGGGGAGGGAGTTCCCTGCTATCCGGACCGCTGTGCCACCCGTCTATCCCGCTTGACCGTGAAAAGGAGAACACACGCCATGACACGACTGGCTGTCTTTTTGGTGCTCTGCCTCTCGGCATTCGCCCCTGCGCAGGACAAAACGCCGCCGCCGACCCTCAGGAGCATCCTGTTGGACCAGTTGCGCACCACCCACAATCAGAAAGACTGGTTTGTGGACGCCAACACTGCCGTCTCCGGACTGACCGCGGAGCAGGCCAGTTGGAGCGACGGCAAGGGCAACCACTCCGTCGGCCAACTCGCCCATCACCTGATCTTCTGGAATCAGCGGACCCTGGCCAAGTTCAAAGGCGAAACTCTTGAGAATTTCAGCGGCAACAACGACGAGACCTTCACCAAGTTTGACCCTAAGCAATGGGACGCCACGGTCAAGCAGCTCGACCAGGTTATGGCCGACTGGGAAAAGGCCGTCGAGGCCGCCGACGACAAGAAGCTGGAGGAGTGGGCTCCCACTATCGCCCGCATCGGCACTCACAACGCCTACCACATCGGCGAGATGGTCATGGTGCGCAAAGAGCAAGGGTCGTGGGATCCGGAGAAGGGAGTTAAATAAGCCATGTGGGGCGGACACTCCTGTCCGCCCCGCTGGCCCGCTGTTCCCAGGATCCGGCTAGCTCGCAGCCTCTTTCCGCGATTCCACCGTCTCCCCCTTCTCCACGAAGGCCTGCATCCAGCCCAGCACGCGCTTCCAGCCCTCGCTGTGGCCATCTGCAGCCTTCGGTGTGCCGGCGAATCCGGTGTGTCGCAATCTGACCATGGTGCCGGTTCCCATCCGCTGCGGTCCTCGGCCTTGCAGGCCATGCACATCGCGCGGCTCCAGTTCCCAACGCACCACGGTGTGCAGCTCACCGGTCCAGCTTGCGATCCAGGTATGCACCAGCAGGCGCGGCGGATCGACCTCCAGATATTCGCCCTCGACCCGAAACGACTTGCCATCCGTGCTCACCCCCACGCTCGACCACTTGCCGCCCGGCCGCACGTCGCCCTGCCACTCCGTGATCCGATACATCCCCTGCTGCCCCCACCATTGCGGCGTTTGCCGCGGGTCAGTGATGGCCTGAAACACTCGCTCCGGCGGAGCCGCAATAAAAATCTCCGCCAACACCGCATCCTGATCGGGAGTCACCATCGTTGTTGCCATGCCGATCTCCTTTATGATCCGCATCCGGCACCCGCCCTTTCCCCGGCTCAGTGCCGAATGCTGAAGGCTAAGTTGTGTTCTCAGTTCTTCCGCACCAGTTCAAAGGTCTCCTTCATTTCCTTGCCGTGATCGAGGAACGTCCACTCCTCGCTGTGATGGTTGGCGTCCACAAACGTGAACACGACGTGGTGCATGTGCCCTTCCTCCGAGCTGGCCAGATTGGTGGCGTCCACGAAATCGAACGTCATGGTCTTGCCATCCGGCGACATCGAGCCCTTCATGCGCGGCTGGTTGCCCGCGGCGCAATAGTGGGTCATCAGCAGGCGGCCGCCGTCCAGATGGAACATGGTGACCATGTCCTCGGATCCCTTGATCTCACTGATAATCGCCGAGCCACCCGATGTCACCCTGAAGTCAACCTGCCCCGGCTGGCCATTGGATGCCTTCCCTTCCCAGCTACCGGCCAGCGTTTTCAGTTTGTCGAAGGACTTCTGCGCCTCCGACTGAGCGACAGCGATGGTGGTAGCGAACATGATCAATAGAACCGGCAGAATTCGACGCAGTTTCATCTCGTTTTTCTCCTTAAACAATTAGCAACCAGCAATGAGCACGCAGCCCCTCAGCCTCGCGGTTCGACCTGATCGCGAGACGGGCTGAATGCTGAGTGCTGAATGCTAAGTGCTGCCTTTCTTTTCTTTTGCGTACTCCGTCTCCACAAACGCCTTCAAGCTCGCCAAATTCGCGCTCCAGAACACGCGATATTGCTGCAGCCACGAATCCACTGCTTTGAGAGGCTCGGGATTGAGCTGATAGAACCGGTGCCTTCCCTCGCGATGCTCCCTCACCAGGTGCGCCCGTCGCAGCATCCGCAAGTGCTTGGAGATCGCTGGCCGCGACACCGGAAACGCCCGCGCAATCTGCCCCGCCGGCTGGCTGCCCGCTCGCAGCAGGTCGAGCACCGCCCGCCGGGTGGGATCGGCCAGCGCGCTGAAGGTCGCCTTCGTGGAATATGTAACCGAACGGTGACGCATAATGCGTAACTATAGGGTTACGCATAAGCCGTGTCAAGAAAAAAATACGGCCCGACTGCATGGGAGCCTTGGGGGTCTCAGGTGCCTTCGCTAGGCGGCCGGCTTGCCGAATCTGGCGGCGCCACGCGCCCTGGCTTTGGCCGCCTCTTCTTCCCGGTTCTTCGGTGGGGCGCTGGTCTCCAGCGCCTGCAGCAATCGCAGGGAAACCGCCGCCACTTCCTCCACCGCCCGGCCGAACGCGGTCTCATTGGCTTTCGAGGGCTTGGTAAATCCGCTGATCTTCCTCACGAACTGCAGCGACGCCGCCCTCACTTCATCCTCTGTCACCGGCGGATCGAAGTTGAAAAGGGTCTTGATATTTCGACACATGACGTTGCACCCCAGGAAGTGTCTAACCAACGCCGGCGGATTAAGAAACCCTATCGTCGGCCATTTTGCACCAATTCGAGAAATGCGCGGTGCACTCTCGGGTCTTCCGACAGCTCCGGATGGAAGGTCGCCGCCATAACCTGTCCCTGCCGCACCGCCACCGGATCGTCACCCTCGGTCGCGATGACTTCCACTCCGGTCCCAACGCGCTCGATCTTCGGCGCCCGAATAAACACCATCTCCAGCGGCGCTCCACGGAACTTCCCTTCCCGGATGGAGCTGTCAATTTGCCGCCCGTAGGCATTGCGCCGGATGCGGATGTCGAGCGCGCCCAACCCCGCCTGTTTGGGATTCTCCACCTCACTCGCCAGCAGGATCGCTCCGGCACAGGTGCCGAACGTCGGTTTCACCCGCACAAATTGCTTGAGCTTCTCGATTCCCGCCTCGCCCAGCAGCTTGAGGAATGTGCTCGACTCACCGCCAGGGATGACCAGACCGTCAATCTCGTCGAGTTGTTCGGGTTTCTTAACGAACACAACTTCGGCGCCCAACTCCTCGAGCCGGCGGCGGTGGGCATCGAAATCGCCCTGCAGGGCTAGAACTCCGATCTTCATCGAGATGCGCTCCGACGCGGGTCCAGAAGGCGTTCCAGATCACGTGCTCCATGCACGACTCTGAGAACGAACACCTCTCCTTCGCGGAATCGGTAGAAGATGAGATGCCTTGGAAAGCCTCGAATCGTCGTTCGTCTCACGCTCCGGAGTTTCGAGGATCGGAAGCTGCATGGGCTGCCCGCCGCGGGGTTCTTGACCACGCGCAAGACGGCGGACGTGACTGCCTTTTCCCATCGCTTCGCGAGTGGCGCCCCAGACTCGGTGGCATACCACTCGGCCTGTTCCAGGATGTCGGCAAGCGCCGCATCGCTGAGAAGAAGTCGAGCCGCTTTCACCGCCGCCGCGTCCGCTCTCGGAGCGCGGCTACCAGTCCCTTCCTCCGAATTTCGGCGACAGGAAGTTCAATCTTCGGCCCCTTGGCGGCGGCCACCAGTTCCTGCTCCAGGTTGCCCAAGCGCCGTTCCTTGTCCTGGCGAATCAGCTCGCGGACGTACTCGCTGGGCGTACCCCAATCGCCGGATGCCACTTGTCCTTCCACGTATTCTTTCAGTGCTTCGGGGAGCGAAATGTTCAATGAAGTCATTGCCATAGCTTCATAATATGACAGTTTATGATGGCTTTCAAATTCCGACTAGAATCCCTCAGCCTGGGGCCGTGACTCATCTCAAGATCGCGCCAATGTCGACAGTTCGCGATCCACCCTATCCCTAACGGAGGCTAAGAGCGAGGCGTCCCAGCCGATCGCTCTCACTTCATGGGTCGCAAGAGTCAAGTATCGGCATGTATAACGATTCGGTGATTGCTGACCCACGCCGACCGGCCGAAAACACAAAACGTATTGCCCCTTATCCTGAGCGCTGACGAACATCTCAGCAAGAAAACACTTGTGCCCACTCCTCGAGTATCCATCCAGAGCCGCAAAGCAGCGCTCTTCCTCAGTCGTCATTTCCGGAGACCATTCCAACCGAATTACCTACCACCCCCGGGTCTGCAGCATCTGCGCCTCGTCCAGCGCTCCTACCGCCAGCCCCTTCATCGCTCCTACCAGGTCCTCGCTGACCTCAAGTAATACTTTAGGGTCTTGATAATGGGTGGTTGCCCGCACAATCGCCCGCGCCCGCTTCTCGGCTTCTTCCGGCGGCGCAAACTCGGTGGAGTTCTTCATGAAGATCCCCGAGCCCACAAACACCGCCTCGGCTCCCAACTGCATGACCAGCGACGCGTCTGCTGGAGTGGCAATCCCGCCCGCCGAGAAATTCGGCACCGGCAGCTTCCCTTCGTTGGCCACCATGCGCACCAGTTCATAGGGCGCCTGGTGCTCTTTGGCCTTGGCGTAGAGTTCCTCTTCGCTGAGCACGGTGAGGATCTTCATCTCCTGCACGATCTGGCGCATGTGCTTCACCGCGTGCACCACGTCGCCGGTGCCGGCCTCACCCTTGGTGCGGATCATAGCCGCGCCCTCGGCGATTCGCCGCAGCGCCTCGCCCAGGTTGCGCGCGCCGCAGACAAACGGAGTCTTGAAGGCGTGCTTGTCCACGTGATGGGCTTCGTCGGCGGGCGTGAGCACTTCCGATTCGTCAATGTAGTCCACGCCCAACTCCTGCAGAATCTGCGCCTCGGCAAAGTGGCCGATGCGGCACTTGGCCATCACCGGGATGGAGACCGCCTTCATGATCTCGCGAATCTTCTTGGGCGAAGCCATGCGGGCCACGCCGCCCTCGGCGCGAATCTGCGCCGGGACGCGCTCCAGTGCCATGACGGCCACCGCGCCCGCTTTTTCGGCGATGACGGCCTGCTCAGCGTTGGTAACGTCCATGATGACGCCGCCCTTGAGCATCTCCGCCAGCCCGGTCTTCAAGCGCAGGCTGGTTTGATTTCCGTTGTTCTGTGACATGTTGTGGCTCTTTTCTGGATCGTACATGCTTGTTACGGTCGGCCCGATCCCTGCCGCCGTCGCGATTCCGCCGTAGAGCCGGCAGCCTGCCCTGAGCGCAAGTCGAAGGGTCCCGCCGGCCTGCCAATCCCCCTAGTCCGCCGCCTGCCGCTGCCGGTTAATGCGCTCTTCCGCCAGCCGGTCTGCCGCCAGGCTGGTCGCGCTTCCCGCGTGCTCAGCAATCGCAAAGATGTTAAGCAGCGTGTCGTAAATTCCATCGACCTTCTTCAACATGAACTCGCGGTCCCAGTGCAGACATTGCATGCCAAAGCTGATAATCCCTCCGGCATTGGCCGCATAGTCGGGGGCATAAAGAATCCCCCGCGCCCGCAGCGCTTCGCTGTGCTGTGGCTCCTGCAACTGGTTGTTGGCCCCGCCCACCACCATCTCCACCCGCAGCTGCGGAATCGTCTGGTCGTTGATAATGCCCCCCAACCCGCAAGGGGCAAAGATATCGGCCGGCACGCCGTAGATCTCGTCCGGGACCACGCGGGTTGCGCCCAGTTCACTGACAGCGCGGCGCACGCGCCCTTCGTCCACATCGCTGACAAGCAGCCTGGCTCCGGCTTGATGCAACCTCTCTGCCAGGTGGTACCCCACATTGCCGCAGCCTTGCAGCACCACGGTTTTCCCGGAGAGATTGTCCGAGCCCCAGCGATGTTTTGCCGCCGCCTGCATGGCGCGGAACACGCCGCGCGCGGTGATGGGAGAAGGGTCCTCGCCCCATCCACCCACGTACCGAGTCTCCTTGAGGACATATCGCATGTCGGCCGTTGTGGTACCCACGTCCTGGGCGGTAATGTAGGCGCCCTGCAGGCTCTCGACCAGACGACCGTGAGTGCGGAAAATCCTTTCCCGGTCCTGGGTCTTGTTGTCACCCAGGATGACCGACTTGCCGCCTCCCAGAGGCAGGCCGGCAAGGGAGTTCTTGTAGGTCATGCCGCGGGCCAGGCGCTGCGCGTCGCCCAGGGCCTCTTCCTCGCTGGCGTAGTTCCAGAACCGGGTGCCGCCCACCGCCGGGCCCAAAACCGTGTTATGGATCACCACGATCGCATAATAGCCGTCCTCAGTCCCGCTGATGACCCGCTCGAATCCTGCGAGCTTCTTCTCGGTTACGTTCACACCGCACCTTTTTCCCGCTGCTGTTCTCAGATGGAATCCGGCCTGCACTCAGGATCACCTGCAATTGGTTCCATAGCAAGTACCATTAATGAAACGGGCGTAGTACCATTATGAGGTGGGTGTCCTATGGGAAAACAGCCCGGCAATGTCTTCCTACCGCCGATCAGCGTGGAGCGCGCCTCCGGCGTGCCGCTTTACAAGCAGATCTACGGAGAAATCCGCCGCATCATTCTCGACGGCAGCTTGCGCCGCGGTCTGCGGCTGCCTTCCACCCGTCTGCTGGCTGAGGAGCTGGGGGTTTCACGCAACATTGTCGTGCTCGCTTTCGAGCAGCTCGTGGCCGAGGGCTACCTGGAGTCCAGGACCGGAGCCGGGACCTCGGTGGCGAAAACCATGCCAGACGAGATTCTGCACGTCGGACGGCGCTCTGCTCCGGCCCGCCTCTCTCCCCAGCGCAGTCCGCTGTCCAAGCGCGGCCGGCGCATTGCCAGCACGACCACGCTGGCGCGCACGTTCGCGCCTGCCGCCCGCCTTGCTCCCTTTCAATATGGCTTGCCTGCCCTGGAGGAGCTGCCGCTGGAGGTTTGGGGGCGCCTGGTGGCGCGCCATTTTCGTCGCGCGCCCAAGGAACTGCTGGGGCACGGCGACTCCGCCGGCTACTGGCCGCTGCGCGAAGCCATCGCCTCCTACGCGGGCGTGGCCCGCGGTGTGCGCTGTCATCCCAGCCAGGTCATCGTGGTCAACGGTTCGCAGCAGGCCATTGACCTGGCCGCCCGAGTCCTGCTCGATCCCGGCGACCGTGCCGCGGTGGAGAATCCCGGTTATCTCGGCGCCCGGTCGGCCTTGCAGGCGGCTGGCATCCAACTGGTTCCAGTGGCGGTTGATGCAGAGGGGCTGTCGGTGGACGCGTTGAAGCGAAAGCCGGCCCACGCCAAGCTGGTGTACGTCACGCCCTCGCACCAGTTCCCGCTGGGAGTGGTGCTGAGCCTTGCCCGGCGGCTGGAGTTGCTGGCTTGGGCTGCCCGGCGCCACGTCTGGATTTTCGAAGACGATTACGACAGCGAGTACCGCTACGAGAGCCGCCCCATCCCCGCTCTGCAGGGGTTCGATCAGGAGGGGCGGGTCATCTACGTCGGGACGCTGAGCAAGGTGCTCTTCCCTTCCATTCGCTTCGGCTACCTCATCGTGCCGGAGGATCTGGTGCAGCCCTTTGTCGCTGCCCGCGCCCTCACCGACATTTCCTCTCCTCTGGTCGAGCAGGCCGCTCTGGCCGACTTTATTGCCGAAGGCCATCTGGCCAGCCACATCCGCCGCATGCGCGCCCTGTATATGGAACGCAGAGACGCCATGAAAGACGCGATTCAGAAGGACTCAGGCGGGCTGCTCGAAGTGCAGGACACCCAGGCTGGAATGCATTTTGTCGCATGGCTCCCGGCAGGAGGCGACGATGCCGCCATCTCCCGTGAAGCCGCCAAGGCTGGCTTGTATGTGATGCCGGTCTCGGCGTTTGCCCTCACCAAACTGCCACGCGCCGGCCTGCTGCTCGGCTTTGCCGGATTCCGCAGACCGGTCATCCGCAAAGGAATTCGCGAGCTGAGCGAAATCGTGAAACGATGCTGCAACGGCCGCCAGATCGCCGCTTCCAGCAGCCGAATTCTCCCGGTGTCATCCTGAGTCCGGCTCAAGCCGGACGGAGAATCAGGCATGTGCGACCGCTGCGTCCGTGATTTCAGGCTCTGCCTCGGAATCTCTTTGTGTCCTTTGCGGTTTTCCTTTGCGAACTTTGCGGCTCAGGATTTACCGCACAGATCGCCAAGTGCTCGCAAAGGACGCAAAGTTTGACTGCCTGCAGAGGGGATCCCCCTAACTGAAAACGCGCCCGTCTTGGACTGGCACCTGGCCTACCGCTCCACAAATTTCCCAAACATCCGATGCGCATCGATGGCCACAAAAATTCCCTGGCTGCGCGCCAGCACTTCTCCCTTCTGATTCAAAATCTCGGCCACGTTGATATGCCGCCGTCCGCTGACGGTCTTCTCCCGCGACTCCACCCGCAGCGGCTTGTTCAGCGGCACCGGCTTCAGGTAATCAACGGTTATCTGTGATGTCAGGGCGATGACATGCCGCAGCTTGTTTACCTTGCCCATGGCCTCGTCCAGGATGGTCGCGATGATTCCGCCGTGGCAGTGCCCCGGAGGCCCGGTATAGCGCCGTCCCAGCCGGAAGCGGCACACGAAGCAGTCGCGTTCCTCGTCGTAGGAGAACTTCAGCCGCATGCCCTCCGCGTTGTTCTTGCCGCAGGCGAAGCAATAGTTCTTCTGCAGGCGGATGTACTGGGTGCCGTGTCCGTGGCCGTGGGATTTCTTGGGCATGAAAGAGAGATTCTACTCTGCCCCAGGGGCGACGCAGCAAGCGGGGTCTCTACAGGCGGCGTCTGTTCTTGTACAGACCTGACCTGCGTCATCTCACTTCTTTCTTCTACCCAAATCCTGTATACATATCGGTTTCGTTGAAAGACCAAATCTTAAGCCACAGAGGTCGCCAAGGATTCGCAGAGTGCGCGGAGAAAACCCGCAGAGCATTCGTTGGTTCATTTTCCCTGTGTCTCTGCACTTCTGTGGTGGATTCGGAGCGTGCCGTGATCTCTTACCGTCGAATATTGCTGGCCGTCCTACTTAGCGTTTCCCTTCTTCTCTTCTCGCAGACCCGGCCACCGGAAGGCAAGCGCAACGACTCTCCGGTAGAAAAGAAAAAGAAGGAGAAAAAGCCAGAGCCGGCCAAACCCGCCGCTGAAGAGGAGAAGAAAGGCGGCATGACGGCTGACACCTTCGCCGGACTCCACTTCCGCCTGATCGGTCCCGCGGCAGCCTCCGGACGCGTCATCGCCTTCGCCGTCAACCCCAAAAATAAGTTCGAGTACTACGTCGGCGTCGCCTCTGGCGGGGTCTGGAAGACCGTCAACGACGGCACCACCTGGACTCCGGTCTTTGATGGCGAAGGCTCCTACTCCATCGGCTGGGTCACACTTGATCCTAATGATCCCGCCGTGGTCTGGGTCGGAACCGGCGAAAGCAACAGCCAACGGAGCGTCGGCTATGGCGACGGCGTCTACCGCTCCGACGATGGTGGCAAGAGCTGGAAGAATCTCGGCCTGAAAAAGTCCGAGCACACCGGACGCATCGTCGTTGATCCCCGCGACAGCAAGGTAGTCTACGTTGCGGCCGAGGGCCCGCTCTGGGGCCCGGGTGGTGACCGCGGCCTCTATAAGACCACCGACGGGGGCAAGACCTGGAAAGCTGTTCTCACCGTCAGCGAGAACACCGGCGTAGTAGACGTGGCCCTCGATCCCTCGAATCCCGATATCGTCTACGCCGCTGCCTACCAGCGCCGCCGCCACGTCTTTACCCTGATTGACGGCGGGCCCGAGAGCGCCATCTACAAATCCACCGACGCCGGCGCCACCTTCAACAAACTCAAGTCGGGCCTTCCTACCGAAGATATGGGCCGCATTGGCCTTGCTGTCTCGCCGGTTGATCCCAACGTTGTCTATGCCACTATCGAAGCGGCCAACGGGAAGGGCGGTATCTTCCGCTCCACCGACAAGGGCGCCAACTGGGAGCGCCGCAACGAATTCGACGTAGGCGCCATGTACTACGGCCAGATCATTGCCGACCCCAAGAACGTGGACCGCATTTACGTCATGAACGTCTCCCTGCGCGTCTCCGACGATGGCGGCAAGACCCTGCACAAGATCAACGAGGTCAACCACCACGGCGACAACCACGCCATCTGGATCGATCCCGACAACACCAAACACATGCTGGTCGGCAGCGATGGTGGCGTGGCCGAAACCTTCGACGGCTTCGCCAGTTGGCAGTTCAAGGCCAACCTGCCCACGGTGCAGTTCTACGATGTCGCCGTGGACAACGCTCTGCCCTTCTACAACGTTTGCGGCGGCACCCAGGACAACTTCTCCTGGTGCGGGCCCTCGCGCACGAACAATATCAACGGCATCATGAACTCCGACTGGTATGTCACCACCGGCGGCGACGGCTTCCGCTCCCAGGTTGATCCTCAGGACCCGAATACCGTTTACGCGGAATCGCAGTACGGCGTCCTGGTGCGCTACGACAAGCGCAGCGGGGAGCAAATTCTCATTCAGCCCGCGGAAGGCAAGGGCGAGCCTCCCCTGCGCTGGAACTGGGATTCCCCGCTTATCATCAGCCCGCATTCCCACACCCGCCTCTACTTCGCCGCCAACAAACTGTTCCGCAGCGACGACCGCGGCGACTCCTGGAAACTCATCAGCGGCGACCTGACCCGCCAGACCGACCGCAACCAGCTCCCGGTCATGGGAAAGGTCTGGGGACCCGACGCCGTTGCCAAGAATCAGTCCACCTCGTTCTACGGCAACATCGTGTCTCTCGCTGAATCTCCGCAGAAGGAGGACCTGCTCTACGTCGGCACCGATGACGGCCTCATTCAAGTCACCCAGGACAGCGGCGCCACCTGGACCAAATACGACAAGTTTCCCGGCGTGCCCGAAACTACCTACGTCAGCCGCCTCGCCGCCTCCAATCACGACCCCGCCACGGTGTACGCCGCCTTCGACAACCACAAGAATGAAGACTTCAAGCCCTACCTGTTGAAATCCACCGACATGGGCAAGACCTGGACCTCCATCGCCGGTGATCTCCCGGAGAACGGGCCGGTGCTGGCCCTCGCCGAAGATCCCGTCAATCCCAACCTGCTGTTTGCCGGCACCGAATTCGGCGCCTTCTTCACCATTGACGGCGGCAAGAAGTGGGTCCAGTTCAAGGGCGGCCTGCCAACCATTGCCGTGCGTGACATGGTCATCCAGGCCCGCGAGAACGACCTGGTGCTGGCCACTTTCGGCCGCGGCTTCTACGTGCTGGATGACATCACCCCGCTGCGGCAACTAAAACCACAGACTCTGGAGCAAGACGCTACCCTGTTTCCTGCCAAAGACGCCTTGCTGTACATCGAGCGCCTTCCCCTGGGCATACCCAAGAAGAGCTTCCAGGGTGACGCCTTCTACACCGCCGACAACCCGCCCTTCGGCGCCACCTTCACGTATTACTTGAAGGAGAAGCTGAAGACTCGGAAAGAGCAACGCCAAGACGCTGAGAAGAAAGCCGAAAAAGAGGGCAAGCCCATCCCCTATCCCAGCAATGACCAGTTGCGCGCCGAGGCGGAAGCACCCAAGCCCGAGGTCTACTTCATGGTGTACGACGGCTCCGGCGCGCCCGTTCGCCGTGTCGATGCCGCGGTGGACCAGGGCTTTCACCGCGTGGCCTGGGACCTGCGCTACTTCGCGCCCTCAGTCAGCGAGCCGGAGAACCCGGACTTTGACTTCCCCAGCGCCGGTTCCCAAGGGCCGCTGGTGTTACCGGGCAAGTACTCAGTGCGGCTGTTCAAGAAGGTGGAAGGCACGGTGACCGAGCTAGGGGCCGCGCAGCCGTTCACGGTGATTGCTGATGGAACCTCGGGGGTGAGCCCCGCCGATCGCGCCGCTCAGGAGGCCTTCAATCTGAAGGTGGCGCATCTCTATCGCGCCGTGTCGGGCGCGATCCACTCCGCCAACGATCTGGAGTCACGGCTCAAAGTCATCCGCCAGGCGTTGCGGGATACTCCCTCCTCCGATGCGATGTTGGCAACCGCCGATTCTATTGAGCAGCGCAACAACGAGATCCTGCGCGCCCTGCGCGGCGACGTAATCATCGCCGCCCGCAGCGAAAACGTTCCTACCTCGATCAACGACCGTTTGCAGAACATCATGGAAGGCGAGCGCTTCGCCATCACTCGTCCCACCCAAACTCATCTCGATGCCTACGCCATCGCCCGTGACGAGTTCAATCAGCAGCTCGCCAAGCTGCGCGCGCTCATCCAGGTGGATTTGGCCAAACTGGAGAAAGACATGGAAGCTGCCGGAGCTCCCTGGACCCCGGGACGCATTCCGGAGCCGCCCCCACAGTAAGGGAAACCAGAACCGCAGAGGGCGAAGAGTACCAGCCACCTCCGTGTCCTCTGAGTCCTCTGCGGTTCTGAAGGTTCGCTCTGTGCCCTCTGCGTCCTCCGTGGTCCGAACGGTCTTCTTCGTCACCGAGGAATGTGACCTGCGCTACGGAAGAAACCTGCCCGGATGGGAGACGATAAAAATTCGGGAGGTGCGCCGTGAAGCCTGCCACATGCGCTTTTCCCAAACTCCAGATCAGTCTCCTAACGTTGCTCCTGGCCGCGGGAGCTGCCGGCCTCTTTGCTCAGGCCCCTCCCAAACCATCCCACGGCGCAACCCTGTTCGCTGCGAATTGTTTCTCCTGTCACGGTTCTGATGCCACCGGGGACACGTCGCTCGGCAGGGCCCTGGGAGCTGCGAATTTGCGTGCGCCCGATGTTCAGAACCTGAGCGACGCCGCCCTTAAGAAGGTCATCGCCGGCGGCAACGGGAACATGCCCTCGTTCGGAGGTCAGTTGGGTGAGGCCGATTTGACTCAACTGGTGACCTACCTGCGCGAAATTGGGCGTACGACCTACGCAAGCTCCCGCCCCGATGGTCCGCGATGCGCGCGCCGCCACGCGGCACATCGTTGCGGCAATTGCGCGCTGCGGTAGGGCACACACCGCCGCTTGCATTCATCACACGTAGCTGTGATAGACTCCGGGCCAACCCTTCTTGAGTGTTTCGGTGTCCACTCGCTGGGGTGTGGGGAAAATCGGCGACCCTTGGAGGTCTGGTAGATGGGGCTGGCTCTTCTGGTGGTGATCTGGCTGATCACCTTCTTCAGCACCTACTTCTTTGCCGCAAAAACCTGGTGGTTACCTGCTGGCATGTCAGCCGCTGCGGCGGGCATTGATCGGCAATTTGACGTCACCTTCCTGCTCATGGGCATCGTTTTCGTCCTGGCCCAGGGTGCGCTCGGGTTGTTTGTATGGCGCTACCGCGACCGGGGAGCCGCCACCCGAGTGCAATACTTCCATGGCAACACCAAACTGGAAGTGATGTGGACCACCCTGACCGCCGTCCTGTTTATTGGACTCAATCTTGTGGGTGAGCCCATCTGGGCGGCCGAGCGCTGGGAGCCGGCCCGGGCGGGCGCCGTCCCAGTCGAAGTCACCGGCATGCAGTTTGCCTGGTACTTCCGCTATGCCGGCGCAGACGGCAAGTTCGGCCGGACTGATCCCAAGTTGCAGGACCCCTCCGCCGGAAACGAGGCCGCCATCGGTCTGGATGCCACCGATCCTGAGGCCAAGGATGACGTCGTCACCGGCACCATGTACCTGCCTGTCAACCGCCAGGTGGATCTCACCCTGCGCGCGGAAGACGTGATTCACAGCTTCTTTGTTCCTTCCATGCGCTTCAAGCAGGATGCGGTTCCCGGACTCGCCATCCACATGCACTTCACACCCACCCAGATCGGCGACTATGAAATCGCCTGCGCCGAGCTATGCGGGCTCGGCCATTACAAGATGCACGGCATGTTGCACGTCGTCAGCCAGGAGGATTTTGACAAGTGGCTGGCGGCCCGGGAGGCGGAGAAACAGTAAATGGCAACCACGGCGACTCTGCACGCGCACGCGCCCCACGGCTTCATTCGCAAGTACATCTTCAGCTTGGACCACAAAGTCATCGGCCTGCAGTACTACTTCCTGGCGCTGCTGGCGGTGTTCGTCGGCATGGCTCTCTCCTTGCTGATGCGCATTCACATGATCTGGCCGACAGCGGTCCTGCCGTTGATCGGAGAGATCAAGCCCGAGACCTACCTGAGCCTGCTCACCATGCACGGCACCATTATGGTGTTCTTCGTGCTGACCACGGCGCCGCAGGGGGGATTCGGCAACTACATGCTGCCCATCCAGATCGGGGCGCCGGACATGGCGTTCCCCGTCTTGAACATGCTGTCGTTCTGGACGACCTTTGTGGGCTTCGTGGTGCTGATCGCGGCCTTTTTTGTCTCTGGCGGAGCCCCCCTGCACGGCTGGACCGGCTACGCTCCGCTCAGCGCCTTGCCCTCGGCAGGCCCGGGTGAGCAACTGGGCGCGGACCTGTGGATCACCAGCATTGCCATTTTTTGTATTGCCTCGCTGATGGGCGCGCTCAACTTCATCACCACCACGCTCGACCTGCGCGCCAAGGGCATGAGCATGATGCGCATGCCGCTCACCTGCTGGGCCTGGTTCATTACCGCCATCCTCGGCCTGCTAGCGTTTGGCGTGCTGCTCTCGGCCGGCATCCTGTTGCTGCTCGACCGCAATCTCGGAACCAGCTTCTATGTGCCCTTGGTAGTGGTGAATGGCCAGATCATGGCCCACAAGGGCGGCTCACCCTTGCTCTGGCAGCACCTTTTCTGGTTCTTCGGACACCCTGAGGTCTACATCGCCATCCTGCCCGGCATGGGTGTGGCCTCGCAGATTCTTTCCACGTTTTCCCGCAAGCCCATCTTCGGCTACAAGGCCATGGTCTATGCCATCATGGCCATCGGTCTGCTGGGATTCATGGTCTGGGGCCACCATATGTTCATGAGCGGCATGAGCCCCTACTCGGCCTTTGCCTTCTCCGTCATGACCATGTCCATCGGGGTGCCCTCCGCCATCAAGACCTTTAACTGGCTGGGCACGCTTTACAAAGGGCGCATCCGCTTCCACACCCCGATGCTGTTCGCCATCGGTTTCGTTTCCCTGTTCGTTTCCGGCGGACTGAGCGGCCCGTTCCTGGCCCAGCCGGTGCTGGACATTCCCCTGCACGATACTGCCTTCGTGGTCGCTCACTTCCATCTCATCATGGGCGTGGCCGCCATCTTCGGCATTTTCGCGGCGACCTATTACTGGTTCCCCAAGATGTTTGGCCGCATGATGAACGAACCCCTGGGCAGGATCCATTTCTTCATCACCCTGATCGGCACCTACTCAATCTTCATGCCTATGCATTACCTCGGCCTTGCCGGTCAACCCCGGCGCTACTCGCAGTTCACCGAGGTCGCCTACCTGCACAAGCTGATTCCACTGAACACCTTCATAACCTATGTTGCGATGGTCACCATCGCCGCGCAGTTCATCTTCCTCTTCAATCTGTTCTGGAGCATGAAGAAGGGCGCAAAGGCCAGCGACAACCCCTGGGAAGCGACAACCTTGGAATGGACTACCGCTACCCCGCCGCCACACGACAACTTCGGCGGACACACTCCGGTGGTCAATCACGGACCGTACGAATACAGCGTGCCGGGAGCGCCCCGGGATTACGTCATGCAGACCGACCCGGCCACCGTGCAGGCGCACTAGACTCTGTATGGCGACCTTTTCTCCGACAATTCCGATCAAGGATGTAAGGCGCGGCCACGGAGGCGCTGGTGTGCGTCCCCCCTCCGGCGGCGGCGGCGATGGGGCGGGGGGCAACGGCTCGCCTGACTACGGGGCCCGTCTGCGGCGCGCCCGCCTGGGCCTGGTCGTGGGTTTGACCTCGGTCATCATGATCTTCGTGGGCTTCACCAGCGCCCTCATCTTTCGTCAGGGGGTCCCCACGTTGGACGTCCGCACCGGCCAATACGTTCGGGATTGGTTGCAGGTGAATCTACCCATCCCCCTGCTCCTGGTGAATACCTTCATCCTGCTGGTGAGCAGCGTCACCATGGAACTGGCGCGCCGCCAGATCACTCGCCAGGCTGCCCTCGCTCCCGTGCGGTCCATTCCTGGAGTTTCCATCGGAGAGGAGCGCGGCTTCCCCTGGCTGTACATCACCGTGGTGCTGGGCATGGGATTTCTTTTCGGCCAGTGGATGGCTTGGCGCGAGCTGGCCAACCGCGGTTTCTCTGTCGCGGTCAGTCCCAGCAGTTCGTTCGTTTACCTGCTGACCGGGACCCATGCCGTGCACCTCGCCGGGGGTTTGGTGGCGCTCATGTATTCTGCCGTCGCTGCCCTGGTGCATAAGCCCGTCGAGGTCCGCCGCATCGCGGTGGACGTTACCGGCTGGTACTGGCACGTCATGGCGTTTTTGTGGATTTATCTGTTTGCCCTTTTGTGGTTTACGCGCTAGCTCAATCAGGAGATCGTGACCATGTCTGATGTTGTGGTGCAACCCATGACGGGCGCATACGAACCGTCACTGTTCGGCACCTACTCCAAGAAGATCGGAATGTGGTTGTTCCTGCTCTCCGACTCTCTCACCTTCGGAGCGCTGCTCTACGCTTACAGTTATGGGCGCATTTCCAACCCCAACTGGCCCACACCCTTCCACTCCGGCAGCATCATCAACGCGACCTTCATGACCGCGTTCCTGCTCACCAGTTCGCTCACGATGGTGCTGGCGGTGAGGGCGTCCGTCGATCGCAAGCCCAAGCAACAAATGTGGTTCCTGCTGGCTACCATGCTCTGCGGCACGGCTTTCATCGTGTTGCACGGCCACGAATGGAGCAACCTCATCTCCGAAGGACTCACCCTGCCGGTGTTCCCCGCCGTGCCGGGCGCTGAAACCAGCGCCGAATTTGTGAATGTCACCAAGAACGTTCCGCAGTTCCCTGCGACGTTTTTTGGACTGACTGGCATGCACATGCTGCACGTCACCCTGGGCGTGATCTATCTGGGGGTGATCGCCTTCCGCAAGAAGTTCATCCCGGTACTGCTCCTGCTGTGGCTGGTGGCATGGCTGGGAACCCCGGCCTACAGCCCGTTCCATTATGGAGCCCACGTGCTGCTGGTTGCGGCTATCGTCTGCAGCGTGATTTTGTGGCTGAAGCCCAAGGTGTACGACTCTTCCGACGTGGAAGTCGCCGGGTTGTACTGGCACTTCGTTGACTTGGTCTGGATGTTCATCTTTCCGCTGGTGTACCTGATGTCCACCAGGATTCTCTAGGAGCCGGAACACACCCATGGACGCCGTGCAAACCGCCATCGTCGAACGAGTCGCCGAGCAGCACCGCCATCACCCCAAGGCGCAGTTCTTCTGGGTGTGGGGTGCGCTGCTGGTGATCACCGCCATCGAGGTGTACCTCGGATACCAGAACATGGAGCCGGTGCGCATGTTGAGCATCCTGATGGGCCTGTCCATCATCAAGGCCGCGCTGATCATCGCCTACTTCATGCACATGAAGTTCGAGGTCACGCGCATGCGCTGGCTGACCATGGCCTCGCTGGTGTTCTGCCTGGCCATGATGTGCGTGTTCTTCCCCGACGCGTTCCGCATCCTGAATCTGGGGGTCCGGTGAAATTGCGCCTGGCCACACTCGGGTTGCTAATGCTGCTTTGGGCGGGGCCCGCCCTGGCCCAGGGTTGCGCCATGTGCTACAGCAGCGCCACCGGCACCACCAAAGAAGGCCAGCGCGCCATCAGCCGCGGCGTGCTCGTACTGCTGGTTCCGCCCGTGAGCTTCATGACGCTAGGTGTCGGCCTAGCCTTCCGCTACAGCAAGAAGCGTGACCAAGCACAACTGAGAGCCGAGAACCAGGAACTGACAACCGCTGTTTTTGCGGAAACGTCCCGACCCGCACCCGAAAGCCCGCAATACCTGGACTCCGAAGGTGACCGGCCAACTGTCTTATAATAGAAAGATTCTGTAGCGCTCCCGAAGCCACTAGAGGGTCGTCCCTCCGGGGGAGTGTCCCCACGGGGCGACAGGAGCGGCTGCGGCGGGTCCCTTTGACTGATGTCCACGGAAACCATTGTTGTTCGCGGTGCGCGGGTTCATAACCTCAAGAACATTGATTTTGAAATCCCGCATAACTCGCTGACCGTTGTCACCGGCGTGTCCGGGTCGGGCAAGTCGTCTCTTGCCTTCGATACCATCTACGCCGAGGGCCAGCGCCGCTATGTGGAGTCACTCTCGGCCTACGCCCGCCAGTTTCTGGAGCGCATCGAGAAGCCCGAAGTTGACATCATCGACGGCATCGCCCCGGCCGTGGCCATTCGGCAAAAAAACACCACGCGCAACCCGCGCTCTACGGTTGCCACTGCCACCGAGATCTATGACTATCTGCGTCTGCTATTCGCCCGCATTGGCCGCACCTACTGCCTGCAGTGCGGTCAAGAGGTCAAGAAAGACACCGTAGACGAGGTCGCAGAAGCTGTGCTTGCCATGGGCGAGGGCACGCGATTGCATGTGCTCTTCCCATTGCAAGCATCTGGAGCAATTCCTGCGGAGCCCGGCAAAGCAAAGACCCGCGCGAAAAAGACCCGTAGCGCCGGCGTCCCGCCGGCTGTCGCGGGGGCGTCCCGTCCCCGCTCCACAGGGGAAAACACTGCCCCCTCCGACGCCCTCAAGACCCGCCTCTTTGATCTTCGCAAGCGCGGCTTCAACCGCCTATACCAGAACGGACAGATTTTCGAGTTTTCGACTCCTGAATCGTTGCTCGACCTCAATTTTGCCCAGCCGGTTTTTGTGCTGGTCGATCGCCTGACTGTCTCCCCCGAGGCCCAAGCCCGCATCGTAGACGCCGTCGAAATCAGCTACCGTGAATCCGGCGAGGTCATCTTCGAAACCGCTCCGCGCGACGACCAACCGTTGCAGCAAGTTCGTTTCTCCTGCCGCTTTGAGTGCAAGCGTTGCGACCGTCGTTACGAGGAGCCCGAGCCGCGCCTGTTTTCCTTCAACAATCCCTATGGTGCCTGTCCCCGCTGCCAGGGCTTCGGTAATACCATTGACTTCGACCTCGACCTGGTCATTCCCGATAAAACCAGGACCCTGAACGAGGGCGCCATCGAGCCCTGGACCAAGCCCAAATACCGCCCGCTGTTCACCGAACTAAAGCGCTTTGCGCGCCAGGCCGGCATCCCGCTCGACGTGCCCTGGTCGGAGCTTGCTGCCGAGCATCAGCGCCTGGTCATCCAGGGAGAAGGCCGGTTCTTCGGGGTGCGCGGTTTTTTCAGCCATCTTGAACGCAAGAAATACAAGCTGCATGTGCGCGTTTTCCTCAGTCGCTACCGTGGATACTCCACCTGCACGACCTGCGGCGGGGCCCGCCTTCGTCCCGAAGCCCAGCACGTGAAGATTAACGGTAAGAACATCTGCGAAGTCTGCGGCATGACGGTGGAGGAGTCGTCCAGGTTCTTTGAACAGGTTCAACTGACGGAGCAGGAAGCTGCTATTGCGGAAAAGCTTTTGCAGGAGATTCGGGAGCGCCTGCGCTTCCTTAACGACGTAGGCCTGGAATACCTGACCTTGGACCGGCTCGCCTCTACCCTTTCTGGGGGCGAGGCCCAGCGCATCCAGCTTGCCACTTCTCTAGGTTCACGCCTGGTGGGCACGCTGTACGTGCTCGACGAACCCTCCATCGGCCTGCACAGCCGCGACACCCACCGCCTCATCCGGATTCTTCACGACCTGCGCGATCTCGGCAATACCATCCTCGTCGTCGAGCACGATCCCGATGTCATGCGTGCCTCTGACCGTATCCTTGATCTCGGCCCCGGCGCTGGCGAAAACGGAGGCAAGGTCATCGCAGTCGGAACGTATGACGAAATTCGCCAGACACCGGCTTCGCTGACTGGCCGCTACCTGGCGGAAGAGCTTCGCATCCAGTTGCCGAACGCCCGCCGCAAACCCGGTGCGCGGCTGATCAAGATCCAGGGCGCTCGGGCGCACAACCTCAAGCGGATCGACCTCACGATTCCATTGGGCATGATAGTGTCGATCACCGGCGTGTCCGGTTCCGGCAAGTCCACCTTGCTGCACGACGTGCTGTACCAGGCTCTGTCCGCGGCCAAGAAGCAGACCGAAGGCGCGCCTCCGCCGGCTCCCGCCTGGGATCGGCTGGAAGGCGCGGAGTTTATCGACGAAGTGGTGCTGGTAGACCAGTCCCCCATCGGCCGCACCCCGCGCTCCAATCCGGTCACTTACATCAAGGCGTTCGACGGCATCCGCGACGTGTTTGCCGCCCTGCCCGAAGCCCAGAAGCGGGCTTTCTCTGCCGGACATTTCTCGTTCAACATTCCCGGAGGCCGCTGCGAGACCTGCCAGGGCGACGGTACCGTCACCGTCGAGATGCAATTCCTTGCCGACGTGGAACTCATTTGCGAAGAGTGTAAGGGCACGCGCTACAAGCCGCAGGTGCTCGAGGTCCGCTACCACGGAAAGAACATCCACGACGTCTTGAACCTTACCGTCAAGGAGGGCCTTCAGTTTTTCGCCGGTTTCCACAAGGTCGTGGACAAGCTGCGCGTGCTGGACGAGGTCGGCCTGGGCTACCTGCGACTGGGCCAGTCGGCCACCACGCTTTCCGGAGGCGAAGCCCAGCGCATGAAGCTGGCGGCGCATTTGCAACCCGCAGCGCGCGAGATGGGACGCTCAGCTCACGCCCAAGGACATCACAGCAATCGTATCTTGTATATCTTTGACGAGCCTACGACCGGGTTGCACTTTGACGACGTCAGCAAACTGCTCTCCGCCTTCCGCCGTCTAATCGAGGCAGGTGGCTCCATCCTGGTCATCGAGCATAATCTGGAAGTGATCAAAACCGCCGACTGGGTGATTGACCTCGGCCCGGAAGGCGGCGAACGAGGCGGCTACGTCGTCGGCACCGGACCACCCGAGGCCATCGCCAAACTGCCTAATTCGTACACGGGAAAGTTTCTGTCACG
This sequence comes from Terriglobales bacterium, assembly GCA_035542575.1. Lineage (GTDB taxonomy): Bacteria > Acidobacteriota > Terriglobia > Terriglobales > Acidobacteriaceae > JAIQET01. The sequence goes on from DATKLE010000003.1 coordinate 52,283, forward strand.
GGTGTTGAACGGAAATGGATCGTCACGCAACAATGGCCGGAAATAGCGATTTTTGGAGGAACGCTACACCTGCCTTTATGGCCGGCGTCGCAAGGGGCGAAATGGAGTTCTGGCACAGCCTTGTCGCCCTAACGGTCAGGCTCCTTGCCGTTGCGCTGGCCTGTTCGCTTGCCGGGACGCCTCTTCTGGCTCAAAACACCGGCCGAGTCGTCCGCCACCACAAGATCGCTGTCGAAGACCCCTCGCGACCTCCCGAACTCACGCAGGCCGAAGCGGCCATCGAGAAAAAGGACTATGCCACGGCTGAACCGTTGCTGAAGAAGGTGGTGGCCGACTCCCCCGCCAACTACGTGGCCTGGTTTGACCTGGGATTTGTCTACAACGCGCTCGGCAACACCGCAGAGGCGATCGCTGCCTATCGCAAATCGGTCGCCGCCAAGCCCGACGTTTTTGAATCCAACCTCAATCTCGGCCTGATGCTCGCCAGGGCCGGGCAGCCGGAGGCTGAACAATTCCTCCGCGCCGCCACCGTCTTGAAACCGACCAGGCAGGTGGAGGAAGGCCAGGCACGGGCTTGGCTGTCGCTGGCGCACGTTCTGGAGAGCAGCAAGCCTGATGACGCCGTCGAAGCGTACCGCCGGGCCGCGGCGCTCCAACCCAAGGATCCAGAGCCTCATCTTGCCGCCGGCTCGCTGCTGGAGAAAGGCAACCACTTCGCAGATGCCGAGCAGGAATACAAGCAGGCCCTAACCATCGATCCCCAGTCGGCCGACGCCCTCACCGGCATGGCCAATATTTACATGCGTGGCCGCCGCTTTACTGAGGCCGAGGTCATTCTGCGCAAGCTGGTCACATTGCGTCCCGGCGACGCTGGGGCCCACATGCAACTCGGTCGCATGTTGGCGGCCGCCGGGCAGAACGACGATGCCATCACGGAGCTTCAGGCCGCTTTGAAAATCGCTCCCGCGGACGCTGGGGCGCAGCGCGACCTGGCCGACCTCTATGTCATCGCCGGTAAATATGATCTGGCCGAGGCGCAGTACCGTTCACTGTTGACTGCCAGCCCAAAGGACGCCGAAGCCCATCAAGGGCTGGGCCACGTATTCCTGAAACAACGTAAATTCCCCGAAGCCCAGCAGGAGTTTCTGACCGCAGTCAACCTGAAGCCGGATCTGGGCAGCGCCTACGGCGATTTGGCCATTGCGGCCGACGAAAACAAGAATTATCAACTGGCCCTCAAGGCCCTGGATGCGCGCGCCAGATTCTTGCCCGAGATCCCGGTTACTTACTTTATGCGTGCCACGGCTTACGATCATCTGCGCGACTTCAAGGCAGCGTCCGAGAACTATCATCGTTTCCTGGAAGTGGCCAACGGCCAATTTCCCGATCAGGAATGGCAGGCTCGGCACCGCCTGATCGCCATTGAACCCAAGAAATAGTCGCCATGCGGACCTCGCTCATCCTCGTTGCCGTGTTGCTGGTTTCCTCCTTGCCATCGTTTGCATTCAAAGAGGAAACGGTCGAAGAGCTTATCGCCCGGGCGGAGGCAGCGCGCCCGGAGGAACGTCCTCCGCTTTACACCGAGATTGCCAAACGAAAGCTCAAGGCCGCTGACCAGCTTTACAATGCCGGCCAAACAGACCAGGCGCGCGCCACTGTGAACGATGTGGTCAACTACTGCGGCAAAGCCACTGATGCGGCCACCCAGTCCGGTAAACACCTCAAACATACCGAAATCTCCGTCCGTAAAATGGCTGCCAAGCTGCGTGATATTCAGCGCAGTCTGAACTTCGAAGACCAGGCGCCAATCAAGGCGGCGGTGGAACAGCTCGAAAACCTGCGCACCGCCTTGCTGTCGCGGATGTTTGGAGGAAAGAACAAGAAATGACCTGGGCTTGCCGGTTGCTGCTCACCTCTCTCGCCACCCTGGTGTTGCTGCCCACAGCGCGGGCGGAGCGCCGCCGTGATCCCCTGAACCCGACGGAAGTGGACCAGTTGCGCGACACCGCGCAAGAGCCCGATGAGCGGCTTAAGCTCTACGTCAAGTTCGCCCGCGCCCGGCTCGACCTGCTCGAAAAGGCACGCACCGATCCCAAAGTGGCCGGCCGGGGCCTGCAAGTCCACGATGCTTTGCAGGATTTCCTCGACGTGTACGACGAGTTGGACGATAACGTCGACACTTACGCGGACCGCAAGGACGACATACGCAAGACGCTGAAGCTGATTATCGATGCCGACACCGAGTTTCAGGCCAAGCTGCGCGCCCTCAAAGACTCCGCCACCGCCAGCAAGCAGGAAGCCGCGCAATACGAATTCCTGCTGGCTGACGCGCTCGACACCCTCGACAGCAGCGTCCAGGACCACCGCCAGTTGCTGACCGAACAGGAAGAGCTGGCCAAAGAGAAAAAGCTGATCAAGCCGGATGCCCAAGCCTCAGGAAAGCGCCAGTGAGCCGGCGGTACTGCCGACCGCAAAAAATCTCCCGCCGAGGCCAGAGCAAAGGACCAGACGACGAACCATCGTGTGCTAATCTACCCCCACAGTGAGGGACGGGCTGCTCCGCATCTTTGAAGAGACCTATCGCGAGCTATGCCCTCGTGCGCCTGTGCCCAGCTTCACCATCGAATTCTTCGCCTTCACCAATGTGAACCACACCATCCGCCTGCGGCAGGGCAAGCTCCTGGTTCGGCTCTCTGATCTTCTGGAAGGAGCTCCGGAACCGGTCTTGCGCGCTCTGGCCCATATTCTGCTGGCCAAGATGTACCGCCGGCCGGTCGCAACCGGCCAGGCCGCGCGCTATCGCCGCTACGTGTCGGGCCACGAGCTTGTCCGCAAGGCCCACCTGGTCCGCCAGCTTCGCGGCCGCAAACGCATCGCATCCGCGCAGGGCCATACCTACGACCTGGAGGCCGTCTTCGAGGATCTGAACCGCCGCTTCTTCTTCGGCCTGCTGGCCTGCCCGCGCATGACCTGGAGCCGCGACCACGCCCGCAACAGCCTGGCCCACTACGACCCCGCCCATAATGCCATCGTCGTAAGCCGCATCTTTGACGACCCACGCGTGCCCCGCTACGCCCTGGAGTACATCGTCTATCACGAGATGCTCCACCTTAAACATCCTGTGAAGCTGCGCGGAAGCCGCCGCTGCGTGCACTCCGTCGAGTTCCAGGCGGAAGAAAAGCTGTTCCCGCACTTGGATCGAGCGAAGCAGTTTCTGAAGCAGCTCTAAACCACTGCTGCGCGCAACCGCGCCAGAGCTGCTCCGCAGCTGTGGACGAGCTCCAGCTAGGCCCCGGCTTTTGCCGCTAGGGCCTCGACTACCGCGATGCTTGGCACCAGCGCAGGTGGAAGATGGTGGCGCTCCTGCAGGTAGGCGGGGGTGTTGTAGGAGAGCCAGACCTGGCCGCCCGCATCTTGCCAGATCAGGATCTTCAGCGGCAGGTCGAGTGCGCTGCTGGGAGAGGCAATCATCAAAGGGGTGCCGGCTTTCGGGTTGCCGAAGATGAGTAGCTTAGCGGGGAGCATCTTCAAGCCCGCTCTTTCGGCCTCCCCACTGTGGTCCACCAGGGCGAAAAGCGTGATTCCCTTCGCCTGCAGGATCTCCTTCAGATTCGCTACCGTCTGCTCGACTGGGTACCGGCTGGGCGCGTGGGCGATACCGTTGGTTGGATTGAGGGTCATGGTGTTTCCTGGCTTTCCCCAGGGTCATCAATCCGGGCATAACCGGCCCTGGTTCAATGCCATTTTTCTACCATGTGATGCAAATCACAACCCCTCGTGACCCCGTGCGTTGACGGCCCCGCGCTGCCCGCCGTATCCTAAGTACTTGAAATTGAAATTCATTTTCAAAATCAGCGGGGCCCCGTCCTGATGCTGGAAGCCTTCATCATTACCCTGCGCGAGGGGGTCGAAGCCGCCCTCATCGTCGGCATCACCCTCGCCTACCTGGCCAAGATCCACCGCCTCGACCTGCGCAAGACCGTCTATTCCGCCCTGGTCTCCGCCTTCCTGGGCAGCATTGCCGTGGCGGTTCTCCTCTCCCGCACCCGGTGGAACCAGGACGTCTTCGAAGGCTGGATCATGCTGGCTGCCGCCTTCTTCGTGGTCACCATGATCCTGTTCATGATGAAGACCGGCCGCAAGCTGAAGGGCCAGATCGAAGGCAAAGTCGGCCTGCTCGCGGGCGACGACGCCCGCTTCGGGCTCTTCCTCTTCGTCTTTCTCATGGTCTTCCGCGAGGGCGTTGAAACCGTCCTCATCCTGGGAGCCGTCTCCCTGAACTCCACCGCGCTGCTCAGCTTTCTTGGCACCCTGCTGGGCGTGCTGGTGGCCATCCTGTTCGGGGTGATGTTCGTCAAGGGCAGCGTCCGTATCAATTTGCAGAAATTTTTCCGCATCACCACGGTCATTCTGTTCTTCGTCGCTGCCCAGCTGGTCGTCTCGGGGCTGCATGAGCTTTCCGAATACGGCGTGCTTCCCTCCTCCAAGCGGGAGATGGCCATCATTGGCCCCATCGTCAGCAACGAGAGCTTCTTTGTGGTAACCATTCTGGCGCTGGCTGCGCTCATGGTTCTGTTCGAAGTCAAGCGCCGCGAACCCGCAGCCTTGCCCGCGTCCCCTGCCGAACGCCGCAAACTGCGTTGGAGCGCCCGCCGCGAGCGCCTGTGGATGGCCTCGGTCTACGCCAGTTCGTTTGTGTTCATCGTGCTGGTCACCGCCGAATTCATCTACGCCAAAAGCGTGAGCGCGCTCTCCGCGGCCACCGAAGTCACGTTCGTCAACGGCAAGGTCAGCATCCCGCTGTCTCAGATCTATGATGGCGACCTGCACCGTTTCGCTGCCACGGAAAACGGTGTCCAGGTGCGTTTCTGGCTCTATCAGAAGCCCGATGGCAGAGTTGCGACCGTGTTTGACGCTTGCGAGATCTGCGGGCCCGTCGGTTTCTATAAGACCTCCACCGGGGTGGTGTGCAAGAACTGCGCCGCTCCTATCAACCCGCAGTCGGTAGGTATGCCCGGGGGATGCAATCCCATTCCGTTGAAGGCAACGGTAACGTCCGACGCAGTGATTATCTCGGAGGCGGACGTAGCGGGCGGGGCCCACTACTTCCAGCAGCCATAGCCATGTTTGTGCGCCTGGTCTACGAGTCGTTCCGGCGGCAGAAGCGGCGCAAGCTGCTGGCCGGGGTCGCCATCACCCTGGGTGTGGGCGTGGCGACGGCCATGATCGCAGTTGCGACGGATGTCGGCGACAAGATCAACCGCGAGCTGCGCAGCTACGGGGCCAACCTCGTTGTGACCCCGCAGGAAGACACTCTCGATCTCCAGATCGGCGGCGTAGACCTCAAGCCGCCCAGTGACGGCGCCTATCTCAACGAAGCTGACCTGCCCAAGATCAGGGGTACCTTCTGGCATCACAACATCGTGGGCTTTGCGCCCATGTTGCCGGTGCAGGTCAAGCTGGGCGACGCCGGACGGCTTACGCTCCTGGGGACATACTTCTCAAAGCAGCTCAGCTTAGGCAAAGATGACTTCGTGACCGGCGTGCGCCTCACGCATCCCTGGTGGAAAGTGGAGGGTGCGTGGCCTGACGATAACTCTCAGGATGTTCTCTTGGGCGAGCGCCTCGCGGCCAGACTCGGCCGCCAGCCCGGGGACACCATTGATCTGGGCGCTCAGCCACACCGTATCTCCGGTGTGCTCTCCACAGGTGGCGCGGAAGACGATCAGATTGTCGCGCCTCTGGGCCTGGCGCAGCAGATTCTCGGCAAGCCCGGAGCGGTCCGCCGCATTTACGTCAGCGCCCTGACCAAGCCCGAAGACGCTCTCGCCCGCCGTGATCCCAAAACCATGACCCCGGAGATGTACGACCGCTGGTACTGCTCGCCCTATGTGCAGTCCATCGCCTACCAGCTGCAGGAGGCCATCCCCCACTCCCACGCTGAGCAGATTCGCCAGGTCGCACAGAACGAAGGCACAGTGCTCTCGCGCATTCAGGGACTGATGCTGCTGATCACGCTGGCCGCGCTTTTCGCCTCCGCGCTCGCCGTTTCCGCCGCTATGGCCACCGCCATTTTTGAGCGCCGCACGGAAGTGGGATTGATGAAAGCCCTGGGCGCCGGCAATATCTCGGTCGCTACCCTGTTTTTCGCAGAAGCCGCGCTGCTGGCGCTGATGGGCGGTATCGCGGGTTTCGCTGGAGGCGCCCTGCTCGCCCGCCAGATAGGACGCTCCATTTTCGCCTCGCAGATCAACATTCAGCCCGTTCTCTTCCCGGTGATCCTGGCCATCGCAGTGATGGTGACCTTTGCAGGCAGTGCCGCTGCCATCCGGCGTGCGGTCAAATTCGATCCGGTGTACGCGCTGCGAGGTGAGGCATGAACTTCGTTCCCATGCATCCGCCCGGAAGCGAAGACCTCGCCCGCCGCCGCGCCGGCAAACCTCATACTTCAATGTTTCTGCGCATGCTGGTCCGCGCTGCCGCGTTGCGCCGCGGACGCGCCGCCTCCGCCCTGCTGGCCATGGTCGTCGCAGCCGCCGTGGCCACCGCCATGCTCAATCTCTATGTAGATGTCCAGGCCAAGCTGCGCAAGGAGTTCCGCAACTACGGCGCCAATGTGGTGGTCGTGGCCAAAGACGGCCGGGCGCTTCCCTCCGGCACTCTGCCTGCGGTTGAATCCGCGCTCGCTGGTCGTGGTCTTGCCGTGCCCTTCGCCTATGTCGTGGCCCGGACCCCTGACGGCCAGTCGGTGGTGGTTTCCGGGACCAACTTCGATCAGGTGCGCACCCTCGACCGTTGGTGGTCGGTCTCTGCCTGGCCCAAGGCCGCGCAAGACGCGCTCGTCGGCGTTCGCGCTGCCGCGCTGGTCAGCCCGCAAGGCAAGCCCTTCGACCTGAGCTTTCAGGGACGAACCCTGCATGTGAATCCTGCCGGCACTCTGCAGACTGGCGCTGCAGAAGACAGCCGCGTCTATCTCTCGCTCAGCGATTTTGCGGCCTGGACCGGTGTTGCGCCCTCGACTATCGAGATTGCCGCCTCCGGCTCACCGGAAGAAGTGGATGCCACCCTGCACACGCTCGCCCAGGCCGTCCCCGCCGCCGACGTACGCCCCGTGCGCCAGATCATGGAAGGTGAAGCGCGGGTGCTGGGCAAGACACGCGCGACCCTGCTGGCCGCGGCCGTGCTGATCATTCTGACCGCCGCTTTGTGCGTGCTGTCTACACTGATCGGTTGGGTTCTTGATCGCCGCCGCGACTTTGCCATTATGAAGGCGCTGGGCGCCTCTGAACGCCTGCTCAACGGGTTCTTCGCCGCTGAAGCCGCGGCCCTGGGGGCGGTTGGCGCTTTGCTTGGTTTCGGCATCGGTGTCGGAGTCGCGGCCTGGATCGGCCGTGTAAACTTCCAGGCGCCAGTGGAGCCCCGTTTCATTGTGCTGCCGGTGGTCCTGCTGGGCGGTATCGCGGTGGCGCTGATTTCTTCGGTTCTACCGATTTCCCTTCTGCGGCGGGTGCAACCCGCTGTGATTCTGAGGGGTGAGTAAATGGGGAGTCACTAAGATGATCATGCTGAGGAATGTCAGCCGCGTGTATCCTGCCAAAGCCGAGCAGAATGGCGGGGTCATTCGCGCCCTGGATAACTTCACGCTGAGCGTGAATCCCGGCGAGTGGGTGGCCGTTATGGGCCCCTCCGGCTCCGGCAAGTCTACGCTGGTCAACCTGGTGGGCTGCCTCGACCGTCCCAGCGCGGGTGAAATCTGGCTCGATGGCCAGAACGTCGCTGATATTTCCGCCAGCGAACTCAACCGCGTGCGCGCCGAGAAAATCGGGTTTGTCTTCCAGCAATTTCACCTCGTCCCCTATCTGACCGCCCTCGAGAACGTGATGCTGGCGCAGTATTTCCACAGCATGACCGACGAGCAGGAGGCGCTGGAAGCCCTGGAGCGCGTGGGCCTGAAGGAGCGCGCCGGCCATCTTCCCTCGCAACTTTCCGGCGGCGAGCAGCAACGCGTCTGCATCGCCCGCGCCCTAATCAACGACCCCAAAATCGTCCTCGCCGACGAGCCCACCGGCAACCTTGACGCCCAGAACGAAGAAATTGTCCTCCGCTTGCTGCGCGAGCTCCACCAGCAAGGACGCACCATCGTCATGGTCACCCACGACCCGGTGGTCGCCCGCCTCGCCGACCGCCGCATCGAACTCCATCACGGCAAGATCGCCGCCCAAGAGGTTTTCTCCATGGCCGACGAGGAGCAGTTCGATGAGGTCCTCGAAGAACTCTGGGTGCTGGCCGAGCACGGCGAAATTGCGGAAGTGGGCCGCATGGAAGTCCACGGCGCCTTGCCGCTCAGCATCGCTATCGAAAAGATGATTGACCTCGAGCTGGTCACCGCGGTCCCGCATCCTCCCGAGGCCCACGATCACAAGCCGTTCGTGAATCCCTGCCACGACGCCCTGAAGCCCGACGGCGTCTCCACCGCCGACGGTAGCATGATCGTCGAACTCACCACCCGCGGACGCCAGCGCGCCGCCGACATCATTCGCCGCCACCGCCTCGCCGAGCGCCTGTTCACCGACAGCCTCGCCCTCGACAGCGAATCCGAAATCGAGCAGCAAGCCTGCAAGTTCGAGCACATCCTGTCCCAAGAAGCCACCGAAAAGATATGCGCCTTCCTCGGCCACCCCCGAACCTGCCCCCACGGCGCGCCGATTCCGCCGGGCCCCTGCTGCGGGCGTCGCGCAGAGGCCGAATCGGCCATCCCCACTCGCGGTTCGGCGTTTGGTTAGTGAGTGGAAATACCTGTTTGCGACAGTCTGTAATTTGGACTGCCTTGAATAAGAATTCGCACTATGATCCGCACTCTATCCACAGTCCTCTTGCTGTTCGCCTCAGCGATGAGCCTGGAACAAACGAGTCGTTCACCGCAAACAGAGAGTGTACGTCCATGTACTTTGCACCCTGTGAATGGGCGCATGTGTGTGAGCGACGAAATGCTCCGTGGTCTCGTTATTCGGTACGTTGCTCCTAAACTGCCTGAAGGTACCAACAAAAATGGAGAGGTGGTCTTGCACGCGATAATTCCTGCTACAGGGGGTAAAGCCACGAAAATTTCAGTAGTGTCCGGTGATCCCGCGCTGACGCGTCCTGCTATTCGCGCAGTCCGTGACTGGATTTTCATGGCGTATGTTTACAAGCACGGCCACGTCGCGATTGAGGGTGACCTTCATATCCGTTTCAAAGCCGCAGGGTAGGCCGGGAGTGAGACGTACATCCGTTGCACTGGCTCCCGTTCTGATTTAGCTCCGAACCGTTGAAACTAGTCGTTCCGCCAAATCCAGGGCATCCACCGGCCAGAAACATTCCGGTCGAGGGTGTTGCACATGTGGCTGTCCTGCCTGTGGACGACAGGCCAGGATCTTGTCAGTCCAACCCGGAGGAATGGCGTCACGGCCGTGTACGGCGCCGAGGAGCGCTCCGCTGATGGCCGCGTTTGTATCCGTGTCTCCCCCGCGCATCACCGTATCTATCACTCCATCTTCCAGGCTCGAGGCATGAAGAAGTTGCCACAACGCATTCTGAAACGCGATCAGAACCCACCCTTGTTGCTGGATGTAGTCGCTTGGCGGGGCCGTGCTCGCTCCAATGATCGCCTCCATCAGCGCGTCCGCCACCTTCATTTCCTTTGCCCAACTTTCGATCTGGCCAAACAAGTCCTCAGAAGCAGGGCCTGCCGAGATAGCGCGAGCAATTGCCATGACAAAGAGCGCATTCGCCTGGAGGCAGACAGGGTGGGGGTGGGTCAATGCCGCATCCTGCCGGGCCCAGGCAGCTACTTGCTCCAGGTCGTAATTGGCGCCGAAGATTCCCAACGGACTGATCCGCATCAGCGCCCCGTTCGCCTGGCTGTCGAAATTGCGCCGGCCACGGAGACCGGAAGCAACAGTGTTGCCACAGTCGAAAGGACGGGAGTCTAACCAAGAGATATAGGCCTTCCGAGCTTCCTCTGCGTCATATCTTCCGTGGGCGACCAGAGTCCGAGCCAACATCAGCGCCATCTCGGAATCATCCGTGGGTTGTCCCGCAATGGTGCCCCAATACCCGCCATCGGCAAGTTCGCGCACGCCCTCGGGATAGTTTCGCCGGATCTCTTCCGCATTCCCAAACTCGACCATGCTTCCCAGCGCATCGCCGGCAAGCTGACCGAGCAAACATCCTTGCGCGCGCGAAATAACACCTGGGTCGATACACTTGTCCATCGCCAAGATCGTCGGTCTCCTGGATGCCATCGGTCAAGGGCTCCCGCCGGGCTTGCCTTGCTCAGGTCATGAGTGAAATCGCCTTCCATGAGAAGGCCGGTCGGAGTCAAGTGGATTCTTTTGCCTTTTCGTTGAACAAGGTTTTTTCCTCCGCCGAGTCTCGCCACTGTCGCCATGCTTCCATCCGCACTCTTGAGGAGCGAGTCGTTTCGCTCGG
>DATKLE010000004.1:0-42979 GCA_035542575.1 Terriglobales bacterium
CCCGGCGGTTTGTCCAGAACCATAACTGCGCGTCAAGGCCGAACCACCCGCCCATGTACTTTCAAGGGGCAGTTAGAGACTCGATATTCCCATATCGGGCCACGACAATGGGGGAATGTCCCGTCTGTCCCCGCATTTACCAGGCTCCCTTTCAAACATCTCCAGTTGCTTGAGAACAACAGGTGGAAGTTCGTGGCGAGCCTCTGGCGTTATACGATCGAGAAAGCTTTTCTTGCCACCAAAAGCCTTCTGGTACCTTCGCAGCAAATCCGCGGCGATTGCGTCTAGATCATCATCGGAGGCAGGTATGGGAGTTGCAGCTTTGGCTGGGTTGATCTTCTTTCGCAAGAAGAACTGCCATTGATCTACTAGGCATTCATTCCCTCTGAGCGCCACAATCAGACCGTCGTCGTCCTCCAGCGGTGTCGTGAATTGGCCAGGATGCTTTTCTGACGGGACACGAATCTGCCCGTAAAGGATGAAATATTCCGCGTCGTCGGTCCTCGCGTGAGAATAGACCCAGGCTCGAAAATAGCGTCGTCGCAACTCCGGGCATCTGTCGCGCACGAGCGTGGGCATTTGTTCGAAGTGAACCTTTGCTGGATCGTACGGAATGAGGAAAAACGGGTCTACTATTTTTGACGGCATGGGTTGTGGGTCAGCGGCCACAGCCCCGTTAAACATCAGCAGGCCCAACAAAATTAGCAAGGCATGTCGCATAGATCGTGTCCTAGCCCAAATCAAAATAGGCCAGTGAACCAGTTGATAATTCTTTGAAAAATGCTTTGTTCGGCCGGCGACGTAGCGCACGGAGTTGGTCGGCAGATTGCGTAAGGTGGCTTGTAAAGACGGTAGCCTGGGCCTGGATACAGCCCACTCTGTGGGAAATCTGATACCCAATTCGTGCCGTCGTAGCCAGCAACATGGCCTGCCTGGTTTCCCCCAGGATAAGGCTGTACCACGGCCACATCGCCTGCCTGCGGCTGGTAACCGTCTAGCGGCACTTCGGAGAACCCGGCATCCGAGAGGTACGGCCCGTAGTCTTTCCCATTGTGGCTTCCGACATTTGCACCGCCAGCTGCTAAAGCACGCCCGACGTAGCGTCCACACCATCCAGTGGAGTAGGGCTGTGCGTTGTTATCTAACGCCTTTACGAACGCATCGATATCTAGACAGGGCGCATATCCAGTTGGATCAACAAACTTGACAGGGTTGTTGCCCAGGTAAGCATAGAAGTCAATATTGCCTCGCAACCTGATTGGATCCTCGCCGATGAATCTGCCCGTCGTTTGATCAAGGTAGCGCGCCCGGTATTCGTACATTCCGGTCTCAGAATCGAACTCGCGTCCCGTGAAGCGGAAAGGATTGGTGACGGTTCCCGTTGAGGCCGTCAGGTTTCCAAAGGAATCGGAGCTGTATGTATTCGCCAGTGCGCCCGAGCCGTTGCTGAGTGACGTAATCGAACCCAAGCCGTCAGCCTCATAATAGCTGGTTGTACCGGAGCGGATTTCCGACAACGACTCATCCAAGCTCGTTGTTTGCGTGTATCTCCCCAGAACATTCCCGGAGTTGTCGACCTCTTCCAGCAGATTAAATCCGTCATAGAGGTAATTGGTGGTGCCCAGCGGGCCGGATTTTTGGATGCGCCGGCCGAAGGGATCATACTTGAACGACACCGTACCTCCGCCTGCCGGCAGCACCACTGAGCTCAGCCGATTCTCCCAGTCCCAGTTGTAGGTCGTCGTGCCTGTGCCGTCCACCTTGGTCTTCGTGCTCCCGTTGTTGTCGTAGGTGTAGGTCGCGGTTGGCGTCGAGGTCAACTGGTTGGAACTGTTGTACACGTAAGGCGACACCCCCAGCGAACTCAGCCTATTCCCCACCAGATCGTAGCTGTAGCTCTCCGTGGTCGTAGCCCCCTGGGTCACCTGCAGCAGCTGATAAATCGGGTCATAGGCATAGTTGGAGGTAACTTGACTGGCCTGGTCGGTTTTTGACAGGCGGTTGCCGGCGGCATCGTAGGTGTAGCTGGGCGGGTGGCCCACATCTCGCGGTTTTCGAGATGTGGGGATTTTCATGCCGGGCTTAGGTCAAGCTCCGCCTGGCACAAAAAGTCATCCGTGGCTTCGGGCCGGGTCCCACCTTTCGAACCCCGCGAAAGGTGGGGCACCCCAGATTGAAACTGGCCGCTCATTTCACGAGCTATACTTCTCACGGAAATGTGGGCCACCCGCCTGTCAGTTCGTTACTGGTGAGAATCGAGTTGGTTCACAGATCGCTCCACGTCCTCGACTGAGCTGTGTGGAGAACCAGCTGCCTTTAGTTCAGCCTGAGCATGGGCCAGATCCGACTGATAGCCATCCGTGTTTCCGGAGTGCCGGTCTAGAACCGCCAACCGCGCGTAGGTACGGGCCACGGAGAACCCAAGCGCCTTCGGGTCTGTCACGTGACCCGTAGCCCTCAGTTTTTCTGCGAAGCTGAGGAAATCCGCCAGCGCCGCTCGCGCGTGCGGCTCGTCAGCGTATTGATATTGAAAATCAGCGAGTTGAGCGTACGTTCCCACAGCCGCCCACTGAGACATCCAACCGAAACTCACGCCGATGGTATGCCTTGCGTATACAACACCAACTGAAACCCCTGCCACCAACCCAACGAAAAGAGCGAGTCCCAACTTCAGAGGCCGTGTCATCACGGCTTCTCCTTTCCGACGACACTCTGCGGCTGGCAGTCGTCCATGGCGCGAACTATACTTGCAAAGTGGTCGGACGATGTGTCCTTCCATCCAGCCGCCTGAAGGAATGCTGTTTCTTGCCGAACGGCGGAGCCACGGTAGGCGGCGATCGCGCGAGCAACGTTTAGTGCTGGGTCTAGGTTCGCCTTCTTTGAGCTCGCCTCGATTTGATCGATGACTTCCATCTCGCGCTCGATGATCCCAGGGGGAACAGGCGTGCCGTCACATTTCCGCGCCGAGGCTTCGAGGCCCCCAAGACGGGCCATCCCCCGGTACGTCTGTTCAAATGGTGATTCATTCGAGCTACCCTTGAGCTTGACTAGCGGGCTTTTGAAGATGACTAGATTGGAATATCCGAGATACCCCCCGAGCGCCCCTGCCACCAACCCGATCAGCCCAGCGGACGCGATGATCAGAGCGTTTCGCAGAGCGGATGCGTTCTTGTTATCAACGACCATATAAAGAAACTCCTCCGCAAGGTGCTTCTATCTGTGAACAGCCGCCGTCTGACGCCGCTAGAAAGCTATTTTGGAAACGCGCCATCGCCAATTGGGGCGAGAGCTACATCGGCGCACTCGCCCCAGTAACGACTGCAGTTGTCGTCATTTCCCGCGCATTGATGGATCCTTCGTTTCTCGTCGTCAGTTGGATTGGCCAGGTCGTCGTTCGTGTATGCCTCGGAGGAATCCGCAGCCGGATTCGCGATTTGCTGCCTCTTTTTCTCCAGCGTTGTCTTTCCGCAGGAAAGACCCCAGATCCAGCACTTGGTATAGTGGACACCGGGGACGTGATCCCATCCCGACCAGTCCCACCAGGGAGTCCCCTTTAATCCGAAGGGATCCAAAAAGTCCACTGGATTGTTACGAACGTACGAATAGAAATTGCTCCCAGCCCAGAATTTGATCGGATCCTCGCGGAGGAACCTGCCAACGTTCGGATCGTAGTAGCGCACCCTGTATTCGTAAATTGCAGTTTCAGTGTCGAACTCGCGGCCAGTGAACTGGAACGGATTAGTCAGCGAGCCGGAGGAGGCAGTTTGTTTTCCGAAAGAATCGAACGTGTACGTCTGGGCGAGTGCACCCGCTGAGTTGCTCAGCGAAGTAACCGAGTTAACCCCATCCTGTTCGTAATATGAAGTTATCCCGGCTCGCAGCATTGACAGAAGACGGTCAACTCGTGGTGCCTGCGTATATCTGGCAAGAACGTTCCCTGCGCTATCGACTTCCTCGATGGCGTTGGGACCGTCATAGAGGTAATTCACTGTGCCACCCGGCCCGCTCTTCTGCACTCTCCGCCCGAAGGGATCATACTTGAAGCTCACCGTGCCTCCGCCTTCCGGCAGCTGCACCGAGCTCAGCCGGTTCTCGTAGTCCCAGTTGTAAGTGGTCGTGCCCGTGGCGTCCACCTTGGTCTTCGTGCTCCCGTTTGCGTCGTAGGTGTAGGTCGCGGTTGGCGTCGAGGTTAGCTGGTTGGAACTGTTGTACACGTAGGGTGATACCCCCAGCGAACTCAGCCTATTCCCCACCAGATCGTAGCTGTAGCTCTCCGTGGTCGTAGCCCCCTGGGTCACCTGCAGCAGCTGATAAATCGGGGCATAGGCATAGTTGGAGGTAACTTGACTGGCCTGCTCGGTTTTTGACAGGCGGTTGCCGGCGGCGTCGTACGCATAGCTGGCCCCGTCCAGGGTGACCCCGTTGAGCTGATGCAGCACGCTCAGCAGGCGCGACAGGCTGTCGTAATTGTAGCTGGTGTTGATGCCGTTGGGCCGGGTGAGCAGGGTGCGCCGGCTGAGGGCGTCGTACTGGAAGGTGAAGTTGTTCGAGCTGGCATCGTTTCAAGCTGCTCAGCCGGTTCAAGGTGTCGTAGTAGTAAACGTCGGCCTACGCTCCCGCCGACAACTTATGGTGACTCTTGGCCTGGGCGATGCCGTATTGGCGGATCTTGTAGAGCAGGGCTTTGTAGCTGATCTTGAGCAAAGCGGCGGCCTGCTTGCGGTTCCAGTTGGTTTCTTCCAGCGCTTTAGTGATGGCTTCGGCTTCGGCTTCGTCTTTGGCGCTGCGGGCCAGGGACTTCAGGCCTCCGGCGGGCTCGGCCGGGTTGCGCGGCGCGGTCTCGAACTGGGCGCCGCTGCCGTCGCTCTTGGGATGGAGTTCGTGGATGGCCAGCTTCTCGTCGCCCAGAATCAGGTAGCGCTTGATGAAGTTGCTGAGCTCGCGCAGGTTGCCCGGCCAGCTGTAGTCGAGGCAGGCTTGCATCATGGTGGCAGACAGGGGCAGCGGAGCGCGGGCGTAGCGCTCCGACATGCGCGTCATGAAGTGCTTCAGCAGGATGGGAACTTCTTCCTTGCGCTCGCGCAGCGGGGGCAGGTTGAGGGTGAAGGCATTCAAACGGTAGTACAGGTCTTCGCGCAGACGCTTGGTGGCGAGCGCTTCCGGAATGTTGATGTTGGTGGCGGCGAGGATGCGCACGTCCACTTTGATGACGGACCGGCTGCCGAGCCGCGAGAACTGCTGGTCCTGAAGCACGTGCAGCAGCTTGGCTTGCAGCAGCGGCGGCATCTCGCCGATTTCGTCCAGTAGGATAGTGCCCTTGTTGCACAGCTCAAACTTGCCGGGCTTGGGATGGTTGGCGCCGGTGAAGGCGCCGGCTTCGTAGCCGAACAGTTCGCTCTCCAGCAAGTCGGCGGGGACGGCAGCGCAATTGACTTTGAGAAAAGTGCGGTGCGCGCGGGGAGAAAGTTTGTGAATTAAGCGCGCCAGAACTTCCTTGCCGGTTCCGCTCTCCCCGAGCAAGAGCACCGGGATATCCACGTTGGCGACCAGCGCGGCCTGGGAGCGAATCTTGCGCATGGCAGGACTGGCGGCGACGAAGAACACATCGTCGGCGAGTTCCTCGACCTCGCTGGGATAGTTTTGCTGATTGGTTCCCAGGCACTGGTCCACGACGGCATCGAGTTCGGCCTTCTGGAAGGGCTTGGTCAGGTAATCGTGCGCTCCGAGGCGCATAGCCTGGACCACCTTGCGGGTGTCGCCGACGCAGGACAGCATGACGACTTTCACGCCGGGATAAATCTGGCGGAGCTGCTCGAGAGTCTGCAGGCCATCAATGCCGGGCATGAGCAGATCGAGCAGGACCAGGTCAGGATGCAGCCCTTTCTGCACGCGCTCCACGGCTTCTTCGCCGGTGGAGGCGGTCTCGACTTTGTATTCCTCTACCTCCAGCAGCGTGCGGATATACCGCAACATCCCGGGTTCGTCATCGACCAGCAAAATGCTGGCTGGATCACTCATTTGCTTTTCCCTTTGCTCGTCCCGTTGGAAACCGGTTTCAGCGGCACTATGAAGGAGAACTTGCAGCCCGCGCCGGGCTCGCTCTCCACCCAGATCTTGCCACCCATGCCATTGACCAGACGGCGTGCGATAGCAAGGCCGAGGCCCATGCCATCCGGCTGATTGTCGTTTAGCGGCAAACGAAAGAAATCGTCGAACACTTCGATGTGGTACTCGGGAGGAATGCCCGGTCCGGTGTCGGAAACGCTGACCTTGACCGAGTTGGGCTGCGGGTTGTCCTGCTGGCGGCGTTCACTGGAGATGTCGGTTTTGTTCACGCTGCGCCGCTCCCACATGTAAGGCTCGGCGTGGAGCCAGACGGTGCCTCCCGCAGGCGTGAACTTGGCTGCATTCTCCAGCAAGTTGGAAATGACGCGCTGCACCTTGGCGGAGTCGAAGGCGAAGCGAGTGAGCTTATCGTTGGCCAGGAAGTACAACGCCAGGCCGCGTTCCTGGAAGCGGTTGGACCACAGGCGGCAGACTTCAGAGAGACAGGCGTTCATGTCTCCCATTTCGTACCGCATCTTCATCTCGCCGGTTTCGAGCACGCTGAAGCTGAGGAAATCCTGGATGAAGTGCTGCAGACGCTGGCCGCTGGAGTGCATGTCACGGAGAATGTCGCGCTGGCGATCATTGAGGCTGCCAAGCTTCTCGCTCTGCAGCAGTTCGACGTATCCGTTGAGGATGGAAAGAGGAGTTTTCAGGTCGTGGGCGGCCGAGGCCAGGGCGTTGGTGGTGCGCACAAAGCGCTCCCGCAGTTGAGTGTATTCGTGGAGCAAGTCCTGCTGGCACTCCGGGTTGGGGCAAGGCTCTCCACCCGCAGGCTTGACAGGGCATAGCTCGGTTGCCGCCCGGTCTGACTCTGAAGGCTGGGTAAGGCGCATCTTTTCCGGCGTTGCGGCCATATATGCCAAGCTCGTGGTTTGATGAACGAGGGGAGGGAACACGCGACCGATCAGGACGTTACGGTAATTGTGGCGATGGTAAGCCAGAGACCGGGCTGTGTCAACGAAAAAGGCAAGCAAATTGTCACTCAAGGGAAAAAGCTTGCAGTTGTAAGCACTTCAAGGAAAGGCGCTAGAGGCCTGTTCCGGGGCGTCGAAAAAGCGAAAATAGGTAGGCCAAGTAGCGCTCCTGATTCAAGCTTGAAGGAAAGGGTCGGATTCCCTCAGTTCGGGGCCGAGATCAACGCGGCTAACTCCGAGGTTTGGCCCCCTAGGTGCGGGAAAGGGACGGTTAATTTCGAGTTTTGAGGGGCAAAGGTTGAAGCGACGAAAAGCCGGAAAAGAGCGCCGCAGGTGGCCCCGTTTGCCTCTGGCAATCCCGGTATTTGTGCGCAGCCGAGACGAAAAAGGCAAGGATTTCCTTGAGTTTGCCACGGCGCTGAACGTTTCCGCCAACGGCGCATTGGTGGCGGTGCGCCGCTCTCTGCCGCCATCCGCGCAGGTTCTGCTGGAGATTCCCAGCGTTCCGCTGGCGGCCACTACTACACTTCCCAAGGCTTCCCGCAACCTGCGGGCACGAACCGTGCGGGTCACTCATGCCGAGGGCTACCACCTCGTGGGCCTCAAGTTTTTCCGCCCCCTGCTCAACCACGGGCCGCATGCCGCGGCGGAGCGCCAGGCCACCAGACGGAAACTTGCTTCTCCGATGTGAAAATATTTTCCTCCGCAGAAGGACCATTGTGGGCCGGATTTCTACGGTGGCGGAGGCCAGGGACGGCCCCGCCACGGCGTACGCAAATCACTGACCTGTTGCAGCTTAAGTCGAATTTCGAGGGAGGGCTTGGGGGGGGCCCAAGTTTGGCTCTCGGGATGCATTGCAGAGGGTGTCGGCAGGAGCTACAGGCGACGAAATGCCCATAACAAGCGGAAATTCCGTTAGTTCGCTGGTCCAATCCCTCGGCGAGATACCTCCCGATGCGGTGGTCTTTGGACGCTCGGACGCAATGCAGGCGGTGCGGGAGCGGCTCGACAAAGTGGCCAGTGCCAATGTGCCGGTGCTGATCCATGGCGAGAGCGGCACGGGCAAGGACATCATCGCGCGCATGATTCATGGGCTCTCACCCTGGAAGAGCGGGCCCTTCGTGAAGGTAAATTGCCCGGCGATCCCCGGGACGCTGCTGGAGAGCGAACTGTTCGGATACGAAAAGGGGGCGTTCACCGGAGCTTACGGAGCGAAGCCGGGGCGGGTGGAACTGGCGCACCGCGGCACGCTGTTCCTGGATGAAATTTCAGAGTTGGATCTGGCCCTGCAATCCAAGCTGCTGCAGTTGCTGCAGGACGGGCAGTTCTGCCGCATCGGGGCGCAAGAGGACAAGCGCGTGGAAGTGCGCGTGGTTTGCGCCACCAACCGGCAGTTGGAAGTGGAAATCGAGAATGGTACCTTCCGCCAGGACTTGTTCTATCGCATCAATGTGGTGAACATTCACATGCCGCCGCTACGGGAGCGGCGGGGCGACATCGAAGACCTGGTCCATTACTTCCTGGACTATTACAACCGCAAATACAACTGCCGGGCGCGGGCGCTGTCGGCCGATCTGATGGCGGTACTGCAGAAGTACCACTGGCCGGGCAACATTCGCGAGCTGGAAAATCTGGTCAAGCGCTACGTGATTTTGGGCACCGAAGAGGTGATCAGCAGCGACCTGATTGCACGCGAGCAGGAGTATTTCAATCCTGACATCAACCTGGATGGACCGATTTCGCTGAAAAAGCTGACCCGGCAAGCGGTACGCGAGCTGGAGCGCAAGGTCATCCTCAAAGTTCTGCAAGCCAACCATTGGAACCGCAAGCAAGCGGCGCGGGCGCTGAGCATCAGCTATCGCGCGCTGCTGTACAAGATCCGCGACGCGGGCCTGCCGCCCAATCGTGCGGCGCGCCGGCAACAGGAACCGACTGTGGTGAACCAGGGCGCGGCCGCGGACTAGAGATTCCCACTCAAATAGGGTCTTCTCCAGACATGCACGGCAACGTGCATGTTTTCTTGCGCGCGCGGAGCGCGGAAAAAGTTGCGACAATCCAGCCCATGCCGGGTTTATGCTCCCTGGGGGGAAACATGCTTGAACGGCGAAGGCGAGGTTGGGCGATCGCAATCGCACTGTTGCTACTGGCCGGGGCTGTGGCGACGCCGCGGCTGCTGGCGGCAAAGCAAGAGTCTAATCGCACGGTCAGCGAAGCGGACAAGTTCGCCGCCGCGATGCAGACGTTGCGCGACAGCTGGGTGCAGGAGTTCAATGAGGGTCAAGCTAACAAAGTGGCAGCGCTATACGCGCCGGAAGCCGTGCTGATGCGTTGGGACGGGTCCGTCCATGGAAGTGACTCGATTCTGGCAGAGTTGGAGAGGTCGGTCCGCGATGGCGCCCACGGGTATACCATGCACAGCCTGCACGTAGAACGTTCCGGGGATCTTGGGTACGACACAGGGGCATACAACGTCATGCTGCGAGACCGGCTCGTGGAAGGTAACTACCTGGTAGTGGTGAAAAACATAGGTGGGCAGTGGAAGATTGTCGCCCAGGCGATCGTACCGAACCCCCAAACCAGACCTTAGATTAAGAGACGGCCATTTCGGCCGGCCGCTGTTCGGTAGCTTCGCCGGACGTGAGTTCCAGACCCCAGGTCTCGCCGCCTTGATTGATGGTCTCCACGCCGATCTGATATTCCGTGGTGCCTTCCAGCAACCTCACCCAGACCACGCGGAAGTGAATCTTGCGCTGGCGGTATTGCAGCAACAACTTGTCCCCGGGCTTGAAAGGATGACGAATGGCCCCCAGGCGAGCGCCGCAGTTGGTGATGTCGAGCGTGTGCGCCAGTTCGTCGAACTGATTATCCGACCCATCCTTGGCCGTTATTCTTACCGGCAGAACCATCTTGATTCTTTTGTGGCGACGCTTGTTTTTCATGCTCCCCTCATCGCCGGGCATGTCTGCCCGCAGGTCGCCGGTTAGATGTGCATTCCGGGTGCCACGGCGGAATTACCCTCGTGGGGGGCCTGGGGTCCGGAGAATCAACCGCTTACGGGGGGCAAAGGGGGCACGCCTGGATTCGCGGAGAGCCGGTGACAGAATTTGTCAGGAGAGCGACGGGTTTGCGCACTGGACCGTACCGCAATTCAATGCGGGTCGCCACTCGGAAGCTTGGCGATCAGGACCGCAGTTGTGCCAGAGCTTTCTTCACCTCCGCGGCGCTGGAGTAGTTCGGGTCGAGCTGGAGGACCCGTTCCAGTTGCCGGCGCGCAAGAGCGGGCTGATTGTTCTTTTCGTACGCCAATCCGAGATGGTAGTGCACGGTGGGATTGTCCGGGCTCTTGTCCTTCTCGCCGAGCTTGAGCGCCTCCTGGAAGAGATCGATGGCGGACTTGTAGGCGCCCTTCTGGTAGTAGACCCAGCCCAGCGTGTCAGCAGCGTTGGGCGAATCGGGCATGCCGCGGCGGGCGGTCTGGGCGAGGGATAGGGCCACATCCAAATTCCCGCCGGTCTGCAGTATCACGTAGGCGAGGTTGTTGGAAGCCACCGGATTGTTGGGGATGATGTCCAGCGCCTTCTGATACATCTGCCTGGCGTTTTGCCAGTCCTGTTTGGATTCGTAAAGTTGCCCCGTGAGGATATAGAACGTGGCATCGCGAGGATTGCGCTGAATCGAGCGTAAGTAGGTAGCAATGGCCTGATCGGTGAAACCTTTGTCCACTTGCACGCGGCCCAGTTTCAGGAGCGCGTCCGAGTTGTTGGGGTCGAGTTCGAGGGACTTTTCAAACGCCGCCTGGGCGCCGTTAAGGTCTTTCTTGCTGTCATGGAGGAAGGTGCCCAGCAGGTCGTAGAAGCCACTGTTATTGGGCACCTTGGCGATCTGCGCCTTAATAGCAGCAAGCGCCTTGTCGAGCTGCTTCTGGGCCGTATAGGTGTTCATCAGGCCGGCGAGGGCATCGGCTGAGCCCGGGTCGTGATCCAGTCCGAGACGATAAAAGGATTCGGCTTCCCTGTACTGCTTCTGAAGCAGCCTCAGGTTTCCCATCTGGATGTAGCCCACTGGATTTTGCGGGGCGACATTCATAGCTTGGCGAACATCAGCTTCGGCCTGAGCAAACTGCTTGCGATTCATGGCGGCGATGGCGCGCAACGCATAACCCTCGGGAGAGGTGGGCTGGAGGTTGATAAGACGGGTAGCAGATTGCTGCAACCCGTTCCAGTCACCCTGGCGGAGAGCAGCGGCAGCCAGGGCCCGATGGGCGTCGGCCAGGTCGGGGCGGAGGCGGGTGGCGTCCTGCCACTCGGCCTCGGCGCGTGCCAGGTCGCCCAACTGATCGAACGCGACCCCGAGCTGGTAGTGGGCGACGCCGTTCTCGGGATCATTCTTGAGAGCGGCCTGCAAGGTCACAACTGCATCGTCGGCGTGGCCCTCGCGGAGCTGGATCTGGGCCTTATAGATGAGACCTTCCGTGTCGTTGGGATCGGCCTTCAAAATCTCGTCGTTAAGTTTGCCGGCTTCCGCCAGACGATTCTTCAGAATTAGGAGCTGAACGTAGTTCTTTCTTACCTGAGGGTCTTTGGGGTGGTCGTGAAAGAGCTGAGTGTATTCGTTGGTGGCCTTATCGAAGTCCCCGATGGCGAAGTAGAAATCACCCAGCATGCGATAGCCAATGGGATTGTCGGAGAGATCCCGCTTCGCCTGCTGCAAGAGCGCTTCAGCTTCCGCCGGTTTGTTTTCGGCGACAAAAAGCCGGGCGAGCGCCGCACGCGGATCAGGATTTCTGGGCTCGAGCTCGATAGCGTGGCGGAGCTGTTGCTCGGCTTCGGGGAAGCGTCCGCGTGCCTGGTAGTAGCCAGCCAACGCCAGTTGCATGGGCATGGCGGTGGGATTCAGTTGGATGGCTTTGTGGAAGTTGGTTTCGGCGGCATCGAACTGCTGCGTCTGCATCTGCAAAAGGGCGAGGCCGAAGTAAGGGTCGGCGTTGTTAGGGGCAAGCGCGATGGCCTTCTGCAATTCCGGGATGGCGGCATTGAAGTCCTGCCGCGCGGCGAGCAGGTTGGCGGCCGCGATATGAGAGAGCGGGTTGTTCGGTTGCTGGGAGAGTAACAGATCTACGTGTTCCTGGGCCTGCTGGAACTGCCGAGCGGCGGACAAGAGGTTGGCAAGGTCAACATGCGCCTCGTAATTGTTGGGCTGAAGCTCCAGAGTGCGATTCAATTCGACAGAAGCGCGCGACCACTCTTGCAGCTTGAGGTAAGTCTGAGCCAGCTTGTAGTGGGCTTCGGCGAAGCGCGGGTCCACCTGAACCGCGTTGGTGAACTGGATGGCGGCTTCGGCGTATTGGCCTTTATCGAAGTAGCTTTGGCCGCTTTGGAAGTATTTCTGCTTGCGTACATTGGGATCGCGGGAACAGGCAGAGAACAGGGTAGCGATCAGGGCTAACCCAAAGATCAAGCGAACAGAAGGACGCCTCATCGAAAATCTCCCAGTGTGCCATTGAAACACAGAGTCGGCAGTCGTTTCACGCTCGTGCTGAATTCTGCGGGTACTGCGCATACCCAGGCCAGAAGGATGCGCGGCCCTACTTTGCGGGCTGGTGGCTTTCACGCACTAAAGCGGTCAGTTGTTCAGCCAGCAAGGGGCCGCAGGCGAACATTCCGGGAAGCAGCGGGGAGCGGTTGTTGCAGCACAACGGTCGATTGTCTAGAGTGCGAACGAAGCCCCCGGCGCTTTCGACCAGAGCGGCACCGGCGGCCACGTCCCATTCATGCTTGGGGACAAGGGTGAAGGTAATGTCGGCGAGGCCGGCGGAGACCAGGGCCAGCTTGTAGGCGACCGAACCCATAGGACGGATGCGGAAGTTGGCGCTCTCAAACTGCCTCCACTCGCCCCGCTTGACCTCGCTGCGGCTGGCCAGGACCAGGGCCCCGTCGAGGGTCGTGCGCTGGCTGGAGCGGACGGGTTTTCCGTTGTAGGTGACGCCGGACTGGAGCGAGCCGAGGAAGAGTTCGTCGGTCGCGGGGTTGCAAATTCCTCCGGCTACGGCCCGGCCGTTCTCCACCATGGCCACCGAGACACAGAACTCGGGAATGCCGGCGACGAACTCGCGAGTGCCATCCAGCGGATCAACCACCCACACACGACTCTTTTCAAGGCGGGCAAGGTCGTCCAAAGTCTCTTCTGACAGCCAGCCCTCGCCGTCGCGCAGGAGTTCTTTGCGAAGCACAGCGTCCACGGCTTTGTCGGCTTCGGTGACCGGATCATGACCGGCTTTGAATTCGGCTTCGATCGCCCCGGGAGTGAAACGGCCGAGCACAGAGCGGGCAGCTTCCAGGGCAGCGTGAATTCGTTGCAGGGTTTCGGCGGAAGAATCTTTGGTCATTAAGATCGGTTCTCAGTTCCCAGTTCAGTCTAAGCCCAGAGCATGCGGGCTCCGGTCATCAGCAAAACTGCGCACAGAATCCTTCTCAGCCAGGGTACGGGAACCCGGGTGCTCAAGTGCGAGCCCAGCAGGCCGCCCGGGATGGAGCCAATCAGAAGCGAAGCCACCAGGGTGGGATCCACGTTGCCCAAGCGCCAGTGCAGCAGGCTGGCCACGCCGGTAAGCGCGACAGCGTGCACGATGTCGGTACCCACCATAACCTTGGGCGGATAGCTGTACAAGAGAAGCAAGAGCATCATGATGATGCTGCCTGAACCCACGGAGGTCATGCCCACCAGGACGCCCGCTGCCAGACCAATGACCGAGATGCCCAGGAAAGACTTCATGGTGGGCGGGCGATTGGTCACACGCTCCTCAATCTCGCTCTGGAAGAGCAACAGGGTTGGAATGCAGACCAGCAGAAGGCCGATGGCCGAGGTGATGAAGGTGTTGACGCCGTCGCCGTACACGGTGCGCAAGTAGGCGAGAAAGCTCACACCCAGAATGGAACCCGGAATACTTCCCGCGGCCAGAGCGACGACAACGCGCCGCCGCACCGTGCCCTTATGCAGATGGACCGCGCTGGAGCCAATCTTAGTGACGAAATTGAAGACCGCGTCCGATCCGACGGCGATGATGGGAGGCACGCGCAGGCCAAAGATCAGGAGGGGCAGCAGGAGTACGCCGCCCCCCAACCCTGTCATGCCGATCAGGGTGCCTACCACGAAGCCGATCGAGATCTTGAGCGCGATGTCCATGCTTAGTTTGAGTTCGCGTTGGCGCTGATGCCGATGAAGCCCTCGCGCTCCAGGTGCAGAATGATCTCCTGGGCAGCCTCTTCCGGGGTCAGGTCCGCGGTGTTGATTACGACCTCGGCATCGGTGGGCGCCTCATAGGGATCGGAGATGCCGGTGAATTCTTTGAGGATCCCCGCGCGGGCCTTGGCGTAGAGGCCCTTGCGGTCGCGCTGCTCGCAGGTTTCAATCGGAGTGGAAATGTGCACCAGGACGAAGCCCCCAAAGGGCTCGATCAGTTCGCGCACCTGCTTGCGGACAGCATCGTAGGGAGCGATGGGAGCGCAGATAGCAATGCCGCCGTTCTTGGTGATCTCCGAGGCGACGTAACCGATGCGGCGAATGTTGATGTCGCGATGTTCCTTGGAGAAGCCCAGCTCAGAGGACAGATGTTTGCGGACCAGATCGCCATCCAGTAGCGTCACCGGACGTCCCCCCATTTCCAGGAACTTGGTGCGCAATACGTTGGCGATGGTGGACTTTCCCGAGCCCGACAGGCCGGTAAAGAAAATGGTTACCCCCTGCTTGTGGCGTGGGGGATAACTGCGGCGCAGTTCCCGCACGACTTCGGGATAAGTGAACCAGCTGGGAATCTCCCCACCTTCGTTGAGCCGCCGGCGCAGTTCGGTACCGGAGATGTTGAGCACGCGCGAGCCGTTCCTGATTTCGTTGTCGGGAACGTAGCGGTCTTCATCCTGCAGGTAGACCATCATACTGAAGGGCACCATGGTGACCCCGATGTCGCTTTCGTGCTTCTTGAACAGTTCCTGCGCCTCATACGGCCCATAAAACGGCTTGCCGTCGGTGTCGTTGCCCGGGCCGGCGTGGTCGCGGCCCACGATCAGGTGAGTGCATCCGTGGTTCTTGCGGATGATCGCGTGCCAGATGGCCTCGCGCGGGCCGCCCATGCGCATGGCGAGCGGCAGCATGGAAAGCTTTACGGTGCCCGCCGGATACTTGGCGACCAGCAGTTGATAGCAGCGCACCCGGGTGAAGTAATCCACGTCGCCGGGCTTAGTCATACCCACCGAAGGATGAATCAGCAGGTTGGCCTCCACGGTCTTGGCAGCACGGAAGGTGAGCTCCTGGTGGGCGCGGTGCATGGGATTGCGGGTCTGGAAAGCAACGATGCGGCGCCAGCCCAGACGGGCGAACTCGGCGCGCAACTCGGCGGGAGTCAGACGCAGATTGCGGAAGTCGTAATGCGCGGGCGCCTGCACGCCCTCCACCCGTCCGCCCACATACCAGGGATGGGCTTTGTTGAGGAGGTAATCCACGCCGGGATGGGCAGCGCTGGTGGTCTTGAAGACCTCCCTGGCTTCGGCCTTCTTGTCCGGCTGCCAGACGTCTTCCACGTGCAACACTGCGAGCATCACTCCCTCGGGATCGCGTAGCGCGACTTTGCTGCTCCCAGGCTTCAGGGGCTTGGCGAACTCCTCGGTGACGTCCAGCGTGATGGGCACGGGCCAGAGAATCCCGCTGGCCAATCGCATGTTGTGGCAGACGCCTTCGTGATCGGGGCGCGTCATGAATCCGCGCAGCGGCGAAAAACCCCCGCTCATCAGCAATTCCAGATCACAAATCTGGCGGGCGGTCAGGTCCCAGGAAGGCCACTCGCGGGAATGCGCTTTCAGTTCACTGCCGCGTTCGGGTTGGGCGATAAGGTCAACGAGCTCTCCGCCGTGTGGCGGAATAAGATGGCTGGTAGAAACGGTCAAGTCCTTGAACCTCC
Organism: Terriglobales bacterium; assembly: GCA_035542575.1. GTDB lineage: Bacteria > Acidobacteriota > Terriglobia > Terriglobales > Acidobacteriaceae > JAIQET01. Next base: position 15,973 of record DATKLE010000004.1, read on the forward strand.
CAGGTTCGTAAAGTCTTCATCAACTACGCCCTGCCCGAATTATGTTGCAGACGGCATGGCCGGCGATGGGCTGCGCTTGCAGAATACTGAAGACGGGAAAGAAGCCCGATAGCATTAACTGCCACAGTACTACGTTGCTCTAGCTCTGGCCACGTGGCGGTGCAATTTTCGTACCTTCAGACGACAACTCATGGGCGCTCAGTTTGTTGCAAACACGACGTTTAGGGGTATTCCCAAGTTGTTGATAACGTGGACGCTATGCAAATGTTTGCCACAAAGCTGCTGCCCCGTACCATATTTAGTCTATCAACCTAGTAGCCATTTGGCGGCGTTCTTCTCTAGCTGGGGCCATCTGGGGGTCACCTGAGAGGGACCGGGATCCGGGGAATCTGGACCCTCATGGTATCAGCGGCCGGCGCCGGAAACCTGTTTCTGCGAGGGTTGCGGAAGGGACTCGGGAACCGCCGTGGGGGCCTGCATGGCGACCGCCCGTTCTTTTATCGAGTACTTCAGCAGGCACCACAGGGCGCGGACACCATCTCGCCAGCCGATCTTCTTGCCCTCTTCATAGGTGCGGCCCCAGTAGCCGATGCCGACCTCGTAAATGCGCAGGCGCCGCTTGGCCACCTTCACCGTAATTTCGGGCTCGAAGCCGAAGCGGTTCTCCTCGATGGGGATGGCTTGGATGACCTCGCGGCGGAACGCCTTATAACAGGTCTCCATGTCACTGAGGTTGATGTCGGTGAGGCAGTTGGAGAGCAACGTAAGCAGGCGATTGCCCACCGAGTGCCAGAAATAGAGCACGCGGTGAGGTCCGCTGCCCAGGAAGCGTGATCCGTATACGACATCGGCCTTGCCCTGGATGAGGGGATCGAGCAGCAAGGCGTAATCCGCCGGATCGTACTCCAGGTCCGCGTCCTGGATGACTACGAAATCGCCGGTCGCCTGCTGGATGCCGCGCCGCAGCGCCGCCCCCTTCCCCATGTTTTTCGGCTGAAGAAACATGCGCACCTGCGGGTAGCGGCTCTGGAGTTCGGCCAAAATTTCCCGGGAGCCATCGCACGAACCATCGTCCACGCAAAGCAGCTCGGTTTCGTGGGGAACGGGGAGCGAGACGGAGAGCACCCGTTCCACCATGTAGCGCAGGGTGACGCGCTCGTTGTAGACGGGCATGACGACGGAAAGTTTCATGGGACGCGCGTGCTGCCAGTTTAGAACAAAATGTGCGTGTTCACAGGTTCTTTGTGGGTGAGGCAGGACCAAGAGAAAGCGCTGGGCTTCCGTTGCCTTCCGCGCAATCCGGGGTGGCAGCGCCGTTGCAGAATCATGGGAACCAGGCGCCTTGCATAAGAAGCGGCAATCCCGTCATATGGCAAGCTGCGGGCGCCTTTCAGGTGTGCGGCTGGCCGCAAGCGGTGGCAACACACGGCACGACACGTGTAAGAACTTCCGAGTGGGCGGCCCGCGCGTGGGAATTTTGTCCTAAGGTGTTCACCTTAGATGAGCACCGAAAATTCGGACGCGAAAAGCGTACCAACTGGGTACACACCTCCGCTACAGCGCCTAAAGCCGCTCAGATATCGATGGAATCTGCTTTCCGCGCACCAGCCCTGTCCAGCAAGGCGTTCGTGATAGCTGTGGAAATGTCTGGTCGCCAGTCACGGACGAAGCCCTACAGTCTTGGCAGTATGAATGCTATGAATTTCCGGAGAACGATGCGCCGCAAGACCTTCGTCGAAGGCAGTTCAGGTCCGGCATGCCAGGTGTCGCCGCAACCGTGGCTTGGCTGGCGGGCGGTGGTGAACTACGAGGGGGAGGATTTGGGATGAACGAGAACACTGTCCGGCTGGGTCCGCGTGAAGAACAGATTGCTGAACTGCTGCTGCAGGGCTGCGACAACTCTGAAATTGCCCGGCAGCTCCACATGGCTCGGCGGACCGTAAAGGCGCACTTCAACCGGCTCTTTTTGCGCTTCGGCATTAACAGCGGGATCAAACGGGTAAAGCTGGCAACTCTCTTGTACCGGAGGCAATTATGTTTGGAAGCGAGCGCTATGGAAATCGAGCGCCCAGCGAGCGCGAGCATCGCGTCATCGAACTCGTCGCTCAGGGACTCAAGAACCGGGAAGTCGCGGATGCTATCGGCACCACGGAGCACGTCGTCAAGAACTATCTTCGAGTCATCTACGACAAGCTCGGACTGTGGAACCGGGTCGAACTCGCTCTCTGGTACGAAGCCCGCCGGCACGAAAACGCCGCCCACGCCTGAGGTCCTGGAGAGCTGGGAGCGCGGCGTTTTGGGACTGGATGCCGCGGTGCTGCGGAGCCGACAGGCGGCGGGGCAATAACGTAGGAAGTCAGCGGCAAGAAGTCAGACCGGAGACGTTAAAGAGGGCAGAGGCTGGAATGCAGAAGCGACCGGAAACGGTCACGGCTGCGTTCTTACTTCTGCCTTCTGCGTTTTCTGGTCACGGGCAGCCGTTGAGGTCGAGGCGGCGCAGCTTCTCGGCAGCTTCGGGGGCGCCTTTCTTGACCGCGGCGGCGAGCAGGAGCCGGGCCTGATCACAACTCTTGGGGACACCATCGCCGCGCATGTATAAATCGGCGAGCAAAACGAGGGCGCTCGGATTCTGCTTGCCAACCGCCTTCCATAGCCACTTTGCCGCCTCGGTGGTGTTGCGTGATCCTGGACTGTCCTCCAGGTAATGTTGCGCGAGGAGAAGCTCCGGTTCGCCATCGGTCGCGGCCCCGGTTGATTCAGCGCCGGGCGGCGGCGAGGAGAGCTTGGCCGGTAGCGGAGGTTCGCCATCCGAGTCGTGGGTAGCAATGGCGGGTTCGACTTGAGGTTGGCTTGCAGGTTCGCTTGCTTCCGGTTGCGGTGGCTGCGCCGGTGACTGGGGCGGGTTGAGGGCCTGAGGCTGCGAAATGGAAGCAGGCGGGGATGGCGCCGCCGTGCGCACCATGCTGGGGGTGGTGCGTGAGAGCCACTCGATGTACCCGAAGCCGGCCAGCAGGAGCACGAGTCCAAGAATGACGTACTTCCACAATCCACGTTCTTCCGCAGGTTGAGGATCGTTCAAGCGGGCCAGAGTCCGGTCCCGCAGCCATTGCCAGTCGTCTTCGGGGCGAAGCTGTTCAAGAGGGCCGGGGATGAGGGTTGCGGAGGACTCCGCGAACGCTTGCGGGAGGTCTTTCTCGACCGGCGCTGCCAGCAGCGGGGAGCCGCACATGCCGCAGAATCTCTGGCCGGCGGGGTTCGTCTGCCGGCAACTCGGACACGAGACCGTGTGTGCTGTTGCAGTGTTGCCGCGGGCGGAAACCGCAGCCTGCAATTCCTGGAGGAGTTCCCGCATCGCCTGGTCCCGCTTCTCCGGAGGGGTAGTGAAATACACTTCGGCCCAACGGTCAAGATGCTCCTTCAGGGCCGGGTTGGAGAGCGGGTTCGACTCCTCGTCAGGAAGCCGATCCGGGGAGTCTGGTCCCTCGTCCCAAGAGTCGCTCAATTCCCCATCTCCACAAGAGTCGTTAGGGCCCATTGCACGCCTGCAGAGACGGAGTTGTCAAACCCCGGAAGGACAAGGGATTCACGGCAAGACGGCCGGGTGTGCGAGCAGGCCGCGGCACCATATCCATCCAACCGACGGTTCCTCTACATCGATCTTAGCGAGTGTCGTGGAACCGCGCGACGCCGGTTCGTCGAACTGACACTTAAGAAATAGGCCTCACGTCTGAAGCTGCGCGATTTCCGGTGTATACTCGCTGGCCTTCCTGGAGCACCAGGGAACCTTCTCTCGAGCAAGCTCGTCTGAGAGCGGATTCAGCGAAGATTCCCGGCCTTGGTCATGAGCAGCCAGAAGCCCATCAATCCGCAGGCTCCCACCGGCGACCAAATGCCGGACCTGGCCATCACACCAGCGCTCTGGCGACGGATGAAGGATCTGTTTGGAGGAGCTCTTCCTCTCACCCCGGAAGCACGCCAAGCCTTTCTCGAAAGGGAGTGCGGGGGCGACAGGGCTCTGCAAGCGGAAGTGGAATCTCTGCTGGCGTGCGCCCATGTGGGGTCCGGGTTCCTGCAACTGCCGCCTGGGTTGCGCTTGACTCTCGCCAAAGGCACGCGGCTGGGAGACTACGAAGTCGTTTCTCTGCTCGGACCGGGAGGGATGGGGGGCGCCTATCGCGCGCGCGATCTTCGTCTGCACCGTGAGGTCGCCATCAAGGTCCTGCCGGCGGTGCTTTCTAACGATGCCAGTTCCCGGCACCGCTTCGAGCGGGAAGCGCGGGCAGCGGCCAGTCTGAACCATCCCCACATTGTCACCATCCATTCCATCGAGCAGACCGACGGGGTTCATCTCATCGTGATGGAACTGGTGGAAGGGCATACGCTGGATCGCAGGATCCCCGAAGGCGGGATGCCGCTGGAGAAGTTTCTGGACTTTGCCGCCGATCTGGCTGACGCGGTGGCCGCCGCTCACGAAAAGGGAATTATTCATCGCGACTTGAAACCGGGCAACATCATGGTGGACAACCGGGGGAGCATCAAGATTCTGGATTTTGGCATCGCCAAGATGACTGAGCTCGCCTTGCCCGATTCCCCCAATTCGCAATTATCGACCTACTCCGAGACTGAACCCGGCATGGTGATGGGAACGGTTCCCTACATGTCCCCGGAGCAGTTGTTGGGGAAGAAACTGGACTATCGCACGGACATTTTCTCCTTGGGCGTGGTTCTCTACCAGATGGCCACGGGACACCGGCCGTTCGACGGGGAGACGCGCGCCGAGCTGATGTCTTCCATCCTGCGAGACAAACCGAAACCCGTGATCGAGCTACGGGCCGATCTGCCGAGATCCCTGCAGAGGGTTTTGGAACGTTGTCTGGCGAAAGAAGCGGGCGATCGTTATGCGGCCGTGGAACTGCGGGATGCAGTTCAGCAACTGCGGCAGGAATTCATCTCTGGCCAGCACTCCGCGGCAGCCGCCAGCACAGAGGAGCCGTCGGTGGCCGTGTTGCCCTTCCTGAATCTGAGCGCCGATCCGGAGAACGAGTTCTTTGCCGACGGGATGACGGAAGAGATCATCAACGCTCTGGCGCAGATCAAGCAACTTCATGTGGCCGCCCGCACGTCGTCCTTGTCCTTCAAGGGAAAGCACGTGGATCTGCGCATAGTTGGCGAGCGCCTCAATGTCCGCACCGTGCTCGAAGGCAGCATCCGCCGATCCGGCAATCGTCTGCGGATCACGGTGCAGCTGGTCAACGTGGCTGACGGGTATCACCTTTGGTCAGAGAAGTACGACCGGGAGATGAAAGACGTCTTTGAAATCCAGGACGAGATCTCGCGATCCATCGCCGAACGGCTGAAGGTAAGCCTGGAAAGCGGGCAGCCGCTGGTCAAAGCGGGTACGGACAATTTGGAAGCCTACCAGCTGTATCTCAAGGGGCGCGCCTTGTTTTTCCAGAGGGGGCCTCGTCTGCGCCGTGCCTTGGAGTGTTTTGAACGGGCGGCCGCTCTCGATTCCAACTACGCGCAGGCCTGGGCGGGGGTCGCGGATGCCCGAAACATGGTTACCTTTTACGGCTTGCTCCCGCCCGAGGTATGTCTGGAACAAGCGAAGGAGGCCGCGCTACGAGCCGTGCAGCTCGATCCTTCCCTGACCGAGGCGCATACCGCTCTGGGACTTTCGCACTTGTTCGCCTGGGATCCCGCCCAGGCGGAATTCGAATTTCTCCGCGCTCTGGAATTGAACCCCCGCTATCTCCTAGCGAGAGACTGGTATGGTCTGTTCTGGCTGCACTGGAGGGTAGGGTGCGTGGAAGAAGCCTTCGACCAGTTGAAGCAGGCAGTGGATTCCGATCCCCTCTCCGGTTACGCCCGGGCGATGCTCGCGGTTTCCCGCTCCGATGCGGGCAGGTCGGACGAGGCCGTGCAGGCCGCCCGGGCGGCGGTCGAACTGGATCCCGACTCGTTCCTGGCGCGCTGGTTTCTGTCGGTCGCTCTTCGCTTCCAGGAACGCTTTGAACAATCCGTCGCCGCCGGCGAAGCCAGCCTCGCCATTTCCGGGCGTCATCCGTTCTGCATCGGTTCGCAGGCCCTCACCTGCGCGGCTTGGGGAAAGCACGACGAGGCGAGTGCCCTTTATCAGGAACTGCAGGCGCGAGCCCGGCGCGAGTATGTCCAACCCATCATGCTCGCCGTTGCCGCTTCCGCTACAGGGGATATGGACGCCGCGATGCAACATGCCAGTGAGGCGCTCCGAAGACGCGATCCGGCGCTGATTTGCGCCAGATACTTTTCCGAGTGTGCATTATTGCGCCAGGACTCGCGTTTTCAGGAAATCCTGACCGCCATGGGGTTCCGCTGAGCCCGGATTGAAAGTGGGTTCCCAGCCCCGAATCGGCCGGGTGTTCAGGGAGTGGTGCGGCTGAAGTTCTCGGTGATCCAGAAATATGGGGATTTGCTAGTGACTTCTAATCGCAGGCCTTGTGTCTGGCGGGCTCGAACTGGTCCTGCTGGGCGTCGTGCTGGCTGGTGAACTTGCCTCCGGGAGTTTTGCCGTAGAGGTCGGCGCCGGGGCAGTAGTACAGCGCAGTATGCACGTCCACCCAAACCTGCGTTTTGGGATTGCCAAGGTAGACCGAAGGGGGCGGGGGCTCGGCCAGGCCAAGACCCACCAGCAACTTTTCAAAGAGGGTGAGCTGAGGTGGCGGAGGCAGCTTCTGCCGTCGGGCACTTGCGGCGGAGACGGCACTCGCGGGAATGGTGTTGGATGTGGAGCGCGTGCCGAAGCCGGAGAGGACGACCAGCAGGAGAATGGCAGCGACCACCAGATAAATGTCCGCACGACGAGCTTGCCACTGCTTGGTCAGCCAAGCCCTGCTCGGCTGCTGCGCCTTCAACGACTCCAGCCAGGCGCGGGCCCGCAAAGCGGAAGACCACGGTGACACCGGCGCAGGTGATGGCTCAGCTACCTGAGACGGCGCACTCACGCCGTTCTCAACTACTGGCGGTTCGACTGCCACGGCTTCGACAACCGCCGGCGCAGTCGAGTCCACCTTGGAAAAATCCAAGGCTGAAAAATCCACATCCGGGAGGTCTTCGGCGGCCTCCTCGGTCGGAGCTGCCATCGTCAGATCGGGCGGGAGTTCGGAGTCCTCGGCGCCTTGAGTGGCGCCGTGCGCCTCTTCGGCAGCCTGCTGCATGCGCCACATCGAAGCCCACTTGGACTGCAGGCGGCCGCCCGCAGGTCTTGCGGCGTCCCGCGCGGTTCCGCAGAGGCCGCAGAAGGACTCTTCCTCGCCGAGTTGGTGTCCGCAGCCGCGGCAAATTGCCCCGACCGGCCGGGTCTCAGTGACGGGGCTGGGAGGTGTGGAAACGGATGGCTCCTGAGGTGGTGCGGCAGCGTCGGGTGCGGTCTGGGATTCGGCTGGGGGCCTCGCCGGTTCGGCGTTTGCTGGTTGATCGGCTGGTGTCGATTGAAGGGTCAAACGCTCCAGCTGCGGCTTGAGTTTTTCCAGAGCCTCGAGCATGGCTGCGCGTTCCGCAGCCAGGGCTTGCTTCCACGCAATCTCGGCGTTACGGGCGATGGCTTCCGCGATCAGTCCCGCCAGGAGTTGGCAGGTGCGGACGTCGTGTTCCTGAAACGAGTCCACACGTGCGAACCATATTTCCAGGACACCCGCAACCTTTCCCTCGTGATACACGGGAAGGGCGATGAGCGATTTGAGCCCACGTTCGCGACACAATCTGACCGACAGGCGTGGGTCTTTTTCGGCGTCGGCGGATTGCAGCACCTGCCCGGTGCGCAGGCAATGGGCGGACAAACTCTCGTCGATGGGAATACGGAAGCCCGCCTCGCCGGCGGCACTTCCGGTCCCGGCGCGGTAGGCCACTTCCTCGCCTTCCACCATGCCGACGGCGACCCCAGCGGCATTGGCAATTCTCTGGACGCGCTCGGAGATGAGGGCGGTTGCCGCCGTCAGGTCCAATTGCCGGCCGTGAATCAGGCTTTGAATCTCGACAATCTCGGAAAGAGTCTGGGTGTGGTCCTTGGCGGGGGGCCTTGGCCGGGCGCGGTCGGCGTCCTCTTGCAGGACATAAGCCGCCGCGAGGAGATTCTGGAACGTGTCCGCGTCGAGCAGAAGTCTCTCCGGCATGTTGGTCAGTTCACCTGGCGGGTGCTCCGCGACCCGGCTGGACGACGCCGAGGCAGCTATTGTAATGCAATTGGCCGTCCAAACCGAGCGCGGGCGTGTGGCAAGCTATTGATTCCACGTGCAATGGCTGCCATGCCTGAATACGTTGAGTGGGCTCCGTCGGGGATGTGCAAACTTTTGCGGCTCCGCGCACTCTCGCTTCCCGGACGCGGCACTGCTCCCGCAGGCTGGGGCGGATCCGACAGCCGGCAAGATGTAGGCGCGAACATAGCGACCCCGCTGATGTTGGCCCGATGTGGGAAGGGTTGTCCCAATCGGAGTCGCGCGTTCTCCCAATCGTAATCCGCCCCCTGCCGCAAACTCACTTCATTCATTGGGGTTTGCCCCTTAGTGTGTTGTGGCGAAGGTTTGGCGAAAGACTTGCTCCTGGAGAATCGCGGCCGCAATGGAGGTAGCAGGAACCAAACTCAGGTGGATGAGGAGAGAGCGATGACGGATCTGAGCGAGATCAAGATCACACAGCGCGACGAGGAGGTCCTGAAGCTGCTGGTGCAGGGGTGCAGCAATAAGGAGATTGCCGCGCAGTTGAACATCAGCCCGCGAACGGTGAAGCAGCACTTACGCACACTGTTCCTGCGGGCCGGCATCCGCGATGGACGCAAGCGGGTGAAACTGGCGACCGCAATGTTTATGAAAGAGGAGATGGAATCATGCAGCCACGTGAACGGCTAACCGCAAAGGAAACGCAGATCGCCACGTTGGTATGGAAAGGCCTTACCAACCGGGAGATCGCGGTCGTGATCGGTACCACGGAGCAGGTGGTGAAAAACTACTTGCGAAACACTTTCGACAAACTGGGGGTGTGGAGCCGGTTGGAGTTGGCACTCTACGTCGCCAGCCATGGCGGCGCTAACTGGACGGAAGAGCTCGGGCTGCAGCACGCCCCCCGGGAGTTCGCGGTGGTGGCGGCGCATTCGTTGTAGCCATCCTTGTGAGGGCTGGAGAAGCTTGCCGCAAGTGACTGGCGCACCGCACCGTTGCGGACGCGGGCGCCGGGTCTGCAGAGCCGCGCTATGGGGTGGTTTTGAACAGCTTGCCGGACGTGGCTTCGCGGCGTTTTTCACAATGCTGGCAGACGTTGCGGGCGGGGACAAAGCGCCCTTGGCACCGGCTGAAAACCGCGGCGGTTGCCTACTGTGAGCGGTTCGACCGGAAAGGGCGCCGGAGGTTGCACCAGGCTTGAGGCAGGGAGCTGTGGACATCGCGCATATTATTGAAAAATAGGAGCATGGATGCGGGGCAAATTCAGTTGACGGAAATTCCCAGGCGGCGTAGACAGCCGGAGTCCTTTGCAGTCTCATTTGCCACGGGTGGGGTGAGGAGGCCAGTACCGGCCCCTGCGACCGATGGGTGTGCGGGAGCTGATGACCATTGGGACCGCCCTTCCCACGGACAAGCGAGAGCTGTGAAGGAATGGCCAAACGAGTCCTACGGTGCTGCCCAATGAGTCCTCTCTGGACGTGTGGTGGGCTTGCGCTCAATCACAAACTGTGCGATCGGAGGCGGGAACACAGCGCGAGCGGAGCTTGAAGCAGTGTCTGGCGACAGAGGCAGAGCTGGCCCTCAGCACCTTGGGACCCCACCCGATTTGGCCAGAAGGGAAGCAGTAGTGTTCCCCTATGTTGGCTGCTCAATGCCATCGCAGTAAAGCTACCGTCTTGGTCGTGGATGACTCGCCGGTGATGCTGCGTTACCTGCGAGTCCTGCTGGAGCTGGAGTCCTACCAGGTAGAGACTGCCAGCAACGGAAGCGAAGCCTTACAGCGGGTACGCGACGGGTGCGCTCCCACGATTGTGTTGCTGGACCTGGAAATGCCAGGCATGGACGGCCTGAAAACCTTGCAGCGCCTGCGCAAACTCCAACCCAACCTGAAGGTCATCATGTGCTCCGGGGTGGACGACCCGAGACAGATGCGGCGGGCCGTATCTCTCGGGGCGCAAGCCTATCTCACCAAGCCGGTGCAGCATCTATACCTTTCCGCCGCGCTCGACCGATGTTTGAACGGGTCTCCCGGCATGGGAGAAGCCGGGTTGGAAACGAACGTGGTGCCGCTACGGGCCGCGCAGGGGGGAGAGAATTAAGACCGCACGCGGCAGCTGATTAGCAGACGCCCTCAAATGGCAACATCGCGATAGCCAGCGGCCTCCCTAGTCACTTCAGGGGAATGCGCGTCATGCTCTGGAGAAATTTTTTCAGCCGCTCGGTGTCTTCCGCAGAGATTTCGGTGAACTGGATGCCGATGCCAAAGCCGGGCCGGCTGTTGACGACCGTGGCCGTGGCCCAGAGCTTGACTTCGTTGATCCAAAGGCCAAGCTTGAGTTTAGTGCCCACCGGGAGTGGAATGGGCATCTCGACGAAACAGCCACCGATGCTGAGATCAACGGCCTTGCCCCAGATGGGGGCGGTCGCGCCTCCGGGTTGAAGCTCCACCGAGTTCACGCACTTCAAGCGGGTGTGCTTGCGGCGTTCCACGCCCATTGCCTGGCGCCCGAACTCGTCGAATGAGGGCGACGGCAGAGGGAAGTCCCAGAGGGATTTTTCGGGTGACAGATTGAGCATACCGATGCGGCCCGCCTGCGGCGTGCCCGGTTGACCGACCCACTTCACACAGAAGCGGCCTTTGTTCTTGCCGTAGGTGAGGCCGATGATCTCCCCGACTTTAATCTCCGCTTTGATGCCGGTGATGTTGGCGCCTTCACGGCTGACATTGCGGGTGGAAACGTTTTCGGAGAAGGGATGCCCGTGTGCGTCGGTGCCGAAGATGCGGACGGGGACGGTGATTTCCTTTCGAGGCTCCCGACGTTGACCCATGAAGCTGGAATACCCCCTCCCGAGCAGGGTAAACGGGCCCCAAGTAGAGGCGATGTTAATGCAGAAGGCAGGTAACGCCAAGTACCCTGGCGCGCACCCGGGTGGGTCGCGGGGCAGCCCACCGGGAAAACGCTGCAAAAGCTTGCATGAGAGCGGTGCGCGAGGTCAAAACTTTCAGCTAAGCCATTGAAGTGTAATGGCTTGGGAGGGCTTGTGCGGCACTTGAATTGCAGTTCAGGGGATGTTGTCCCAGGATTCGTCTGCATGGCATCGAAAGGCGATCCCGAGAGATAGGCAATGGCTTACAAGGAAACCTTCTGGATGGCTTGCGATTCGACCGAGCAATTGCGGGCCGAATATGGGCCCTTCCACACCCGGGCCGAGGCTGAGGTGGAAGCCCGCAAACTGGGATTTGGCTACCTGTTGCGCTACGAACATTTGATCGGGGACAACGAGGACATTCTGGAAGTGCGGTGCATATTCATCGAACTGCCGCAGGCGGCGTCCGCGGTGCGAGTCGTGCGCCGACTGCACACACGCTGCGCGACCTGCGGCGAGTCGGCCGTGCATGACGAGCCGTGGCAGGCAGAAGTTTGGGCCGACATCCACGAATTTGAACATACCCGCCACCGCGTGCGGCTGTTTGAGCAGACGCGCGCCGAAGGACTGAAGGAGATCGGCGACTGGCGCGACCAATGCGCCTGAGGCGGCATCCACTCTGCTGCTCAACACCCGGCCCGATTTTTTGCTACTCTGTTAATCATCATTCTGATTGGGGACGCACAGGGCGCGTTGGCGCCTTGGCTCGCACCCGGGGTTGAATAGGACCTCCGAGAAAAACTATGCTGCTCGTCATTTCGTTGGTTTTGGCGCTGATCCCGCTGCTGGGGGTGGTGTGGATTGTGGTGTCCGGCTCACCCGCAACGGTGGACGGGTTGTTCATGTCGCTGATCCTGCTGGCCATGTCGGGGATCTTTGCCCTGAATGCGCTGCTGGAACTGCGCAAGGGCAGGACGTCGCTCTCCGCTCGGCCGGCAACGGTGAGCTCAGCGGCCGGGCTGGTGCAACGGGGCACGGTTTTGAGCGTGCAGTTCTTCGAGTCACACGTCGGCCAGCCGAACAAGTCTATTGTGACCTTGTCCAATGGGCGAGACTCGACCCACATGCTGGCCTTGGAAGGGGACACGCGCAATGCGCTTCCGGTGGGCCGGCGGGTGGAGATCACTTTCCGCAAGAACAACGGCCAGAACGTGCTGGTGGACGTCACCTACGCCTGAGGTTGTCCCATCTTTGTCCCGCGGGCCGATTACTTGCGTAATCAGCGAAAGTACTTTGCCCGACCCTCGCGGCACACCCGCAGGAGAAAATCCTATAGGCCAGTGTCTCGGAACGCATACGTGTGTCCGGGGCAGGAGGGGAGATGCCGCAAGCGAAAGAGGAACAATCGGCCCAGCCGTCCATGCTGGTGCGGGCGGAGGAAATCCAGCAGCAGATTCAGCAGCTCTCCGGCCGTGATCTGCAACTCTGGTCGATCGGGATTCTGGTCATTCTGGTGCTGACGGCGGGTATTCTGGCGGTACTTCTCCCGAACCTGGTCTGGACACACCGTGTGCTGCAGATCGAGCAAAGCTATCTGCCCCAGCTTTTCTTCGGGCTGATCTCGCTGATCGTACTGTTCAACATCTACCTGCTGGGGCAGAAATTGACCCTGAACGCCACCCGGCGGGCGCTGATCCGCGAACTGGTGCTGAACGAACGGCTGGAAAGCCTCTCCCTGATTGATCCGCTGACACAGCTCTTGAACCGGCGGGCGTTGAATGAGTTCATCCCCCGAGAGGTGGCGCGGGCCAATCGCCTGGGCAGCAACCTGACCTTCATGGCGATCGACATCAATGGCTTCCGCGCGATTAACGCCAACTTTGGGGGGCAAGAGGGAGACGAATTACTGATCGAGTTCGCCAAATTGCTGAAGATGATCTTTCGGGGCGGCGACGAGGTGTTCCGCCAAGGCGGCGACGAGTTTCTGATCGTGATGCCGGACACCAGCGAGGAGCAAGCGGGCTATCCCGTGGGACGCCTACAGAGGGCGGTAGAGCACTGGAACTTGAACAGCAAGAAAGACTACGATCTCTCGTTCAGTTGGGGCCTTTCGCCCTATGTCACCGGCGGCGACTACAACGACGTGCTGCGGGCCGCCGATCGCAAGATGTACCAGCACAAGCACAACCTAGTACCGGTGTTCTAAGCGGTCCGGAAGTTCTCCATCGCCTGGGTGGACAAGGCGGTAGCCGCCGCGCGGTCGACCAACCAGAGCAAGGTTCCCTCCACAGGTTGCACCCTTCGCGAAGGCAAATCCGAAGCGCTATTTTCCAGCACCTCGTGTAGCGGCTGGGCTTTGTCGGGGCCGCTGACCATGAACATGATGAAAGCGGCATGGTTGATGACCGGAAAGGTCACGGTAATCCGGTCGGTCTTGAACTTCTCCACCCAGTTGGAAACCACCAGGCGGCTCTTTTCCTGGAGAGCGCGGGAGCCGGGAAACAGGGATGCGGTGTGGCCGTCGGGGCCCATGCCGAGCAGGACCAGGTCGAAGCGGGGAAATTCTCCGGGGCTGAGGTGGAAAAAGGAGATCAGCGTTTGCTCGTAGGCTTGGGCGGCGACTGCGGCGTCCTTCTCCTCGGCGCGAACGCGGAATACGTTCTCCGGGCGCAGCGGGACCTTGGAGAGCATGGCTTCATTGGCCATGCGGTAATTGCTGTCGGGATGGTCCGGCGGAACATGGCGCTCGTCGCCGAAGAAGAAGCAGATCTTGTCCCAGGGGATGGAGGGCACAGCGCCGCTGGCGAGCAGGGCGAACAGGCTCTTGGGAGTGGAACCGCCGGACAAGGCGACGCAGAACCGGCCTCGGGCCCGCACGGCTTCGTTGGCCAAGCGGGAAAATTCCGCAGCGGCAGCTTGGAAAAGATCAGCAGGGGCGTTGAGGACGCGGACCTCGCTCTTGGACGCCATGGCGATCTCACTTTCCCGCCACTACTTTGGAGGCAGCACAGCGGGCGGCACCCAAAAGAGCGGCTTTGTCATTGGTGATCACCTTAACGGGGATGGACTCCAGCAAAGACTGCATGCGTCCCTTGCCGACGAAGGCCTGCATGAACAGAGGGCCGGAGAGCTTGGTCAGCATCTTGGGGGCGATGCCGCCGCCAAGGTACACGCCGCCGGTGGCCATGAGCTTCAGGGCCAGATTGCCGGCCTCGGCCCCGTAGATGGAGACAAACAAATCCACGGCCTGTTCCGACAAGGAACACTTGCCCGCGATGGCGGCCTTTGAAATGGCGGCGCCGGGATCGGATTTAGCCATTTCCTCGGTCAGCCACGCGGGTTCCTGCCCACGGCCGGTGTCACGGAGGAATTGATAGACGTTGACCAGGCCGGGACCGGAAACGATGCGCTCGTAGCTGACGTGTCCGAAGCGCCCTTCGAGATAGCGGAACAATTCCACTTCCAGATCGTTTCGGGGGGCGAAGTCCCCATGCCCCCCTTCCGAAGCGAAGACGTGATGCTGCTTGCCGTCCCAGTACATGCCGGCTTCGCCCAGGCCGGTGCCGGCAGCGATGATGGCCTGGTTTCCGGCTGAGGTTGCTCCGACCTTGTTCAGGGCGACTACATCGCCGGGCGCCAGGGCGAGGATGCCCCAGGCGTTGGCTTCGAGATCGTTGAGCAGTGCCACGTCGTTCAGCTTGAGCTCATCGGCGAGGCGCCGGGACTCCACGATCCAGGGAAGGTTGGAAGCCGTGACGCGGCCGTTGCGCACCGGGCCGGCGATGCCGAAGCAGGCGGCCTCCGGGTGCAGGTTGTTGTTGGCGGCGACGAACTTGGCCACGATCTCGTCCAAGCCGGTATGTTGGCGGCTGGGGAAGACGGTGAGGGTGATCAACTGCAATCGTCCGCCTGAAGCATCAAAGAACGCAAGCCTGGTGTTGGTGCCTCCGATGTCGCCGGCAAGGATCATTGTTCGAAGTTCCTCCAGTGGCGGCGGTCGCGCGCGAGCAGATCATCGGCGTCTTTTGGACCCCATGAGCCGGCAGCGTAGTTCGGGAAATTGCGGGGCGGCAGGGCCTTCCATACATCGAGGATCGGACTGACCACGCTCCAGCCGGCCTCGACCATATCGGCGCGCTGGAACAGCGTGGCATCGCCGATCATGCAATCGTGCAACAGGCGCTCGTAGCCGGTGCTGGGCTGCTTGCCAAAGTAGTCGGCATATTCGAATTTCATGTCCACCCCACCCAGATGCATGACCGGCCCGGGAATCTTGGCCGCAAAGTGCAGGGAGATGCCTTCCTCGGGCTGAATGTGGAGCACGAGCTGGTTGGGCGTCAGCCCGCCGACCTGAGTGTCGCGGAACAGAACAAAAGGCGCGCGGCGGAATTGAATCACGATGTGGGTGTTGCGGACGGGCATGCTTTTTCCGGTGCGCAGGTAAAAGGGAACATCGGCCCAGCGCCAGTTGTCAATCTGCAACTTCATGGCGACGTAGGTCTCGGTGCGGGAGTCCGCAGGCACGTCCGTTTCGGCACGATAGGCGGGCACGCGATGCCCGTCCACCACTCCCTCACCGTACTGTCCGCGCACGGTGCGGCTGAGGACGTCTTCCGAGCTCAAAGGCTGGATGGCGTGCAGGATCTTGGCTTGCTCATCGCGGACGGCATCAGCCTGGAAGGAGATCGGCGGTTCCATGGAGGTCAGGCTGAGGAGCTGCATGATGTGGTTGGGCACCATGTCGCGCAGGGCGCCGGAGCGGTCGTAGTAGCCGCCGCGCTTTTCGACGCCCACCGTTTCGGCGACGGAAATTTGTATGTTATCGATGTAGCGGCGGTTCCAGATGGGTTCGAAGATGCCGTTGGCGAAGCGAAAGGCCAAGATGTTCTGGACGGTTTCTTTGCCCAGGTAGTGGTCGATGCGGTAGATTTGCTGCTCCCTGGCCACCCGCAACAATTGCTGGTTGAGGGCCTTCGCGGACTCCAAGTCGCGGCCGAAGGGCTTCTCGATGATGACGCGGCGCCAGTGGTCCCTGGTTTCCTCCATCAGGCCAGCGGCGGCGAGTTGCTCCACGATCGAGCCGAAGAAGTCCGGAGCAGTGGCGAGGTAGTAGAAGTAGTTGCCGTGAGTGGTGTGGTCTTTATCCACCTGCGCCAGGAACTCCTTCAGCTGGGAGTACACCTGCTTGTCGCCGAAGTCGCCGGTGAGGTAATGGGTGTGGCGGACGAACCAGTCCGACAGGCTGGGATCGACATCCCCTGTGGCGAACTGCTTCATGTCCTGGGCAACCTTCTCGCGAAATTCGTCATTGGACATGGGATTGCGGGCGAGTCCGACGACTGCAAACTCGCGGGGCAGCAACTGGTGCCGAGCCAGGTTATAGAGCGCGGGGAAAAGCTTGCGCCGTGTCAAATCGCCCGCGGCCCCGAAGATCACCATCACGCAGGGATCGCCGGGGCGGCCGATGAGCGGTTCCTGCATGGCAGGCATTACCTCTGTTTGGGCCATTACTCTGAACCTCGTTCGTGGAAAGTCCGCCGGGGAATTCTACGCTGTTTTGGGTGCGCCTCACAGAGCAATAGTCAGCTACGCCAGTTCACTTCGCACCTGCCTCCTGGAGCTTTTCTCGATCGCATCGAGAAGCTTGCGGAAAGCATCTGCGAAGAGCTGGACTCCGTCGTCCGTCAGTTGGTCGGTGACTTCGTCCATGGAGATGCCGAGTTTGGCGACGTTCTCCATGATCTGGTCGGCGGACTCGAGGTCCTCGGTCAACGTGGCACGGGCATGTCCATGATCGCGAAAGGCGTCCACCGTGGCTGGCGGGAGGGTGTTGACCGTGTCTGGTCCGATCAAGTGTTCTACGTAGAGGATGTCACTATAGTTGGGATTCTTAGTGCTGGTGCTGGCCCACAGCACGCGCTGCGTCTGGGCGCCCTTGGCCGCCAGCTCTTTCCAGCGGTCGGTCCCGAAAATGCGGAGATAGCGCCGGTAGGTTTGCTTGCCGTTGGCGACCGCAACCTTGCCCAGGATGCTCCTTAGTTGCTCCTGCTCGCGCTGGTCTCTGGCGGCCTTCAGACGCTCGGCCACGATGGCATCAATGGAATTGTCTATACGGCTGATGAAGAAGCTGGCCACGCTGGCAATCCTGCGGACGTCGCCTCCGCGGGCGGCGAGTTGCTCCAGTCCCGCAATGTAGGCTTCAGCGACTTTTTCATAGACCTTCTGGGAGAAGAGCAGGGTGACGTTGATGTTGATGCCTTCGCTGATCAATTGCTGGAACGCCGGGATGCCCTCGGCAGTGCCGGGAACTTTGATCATGGTGTTCTCGCGGGCAACAGCTTTCCACAACCTCCTCGCCTCTTGCAGCGTGGCTTCAGTATTGCGGGCCAGATAAGGCGAGACTTCCAGGCTGACGTAGCCATCACGACGCAGGCTGCTGTCGTAGACCGGGCGCAGAATGTCGGCCGCATCCTGAATGTCGCGGATGGCGAGGATTTCATAGCGGGCATTGGCGTCAAGATCCGGCCGGGATTGCAGAGACTGCAACAGATCCGCGTAGTCGGTGCTGCCGGAGATGGCCTTCTCGAAGATGGAAGGGTTGGAGGTGACCCCGCGCACGCCGTCCTGGTCGATCAGGCGCTTCAGCTCGCCGCTGATGAGGAGGTTGCGGCGGATGTAGTCCAGCCAAACGGATTGGCCGAAGCGGAGCAGGTCCTGGAGTGGATTTAAGCCTTTGGCGGTCTCGAGAATTCCGGTGGGCTGCATGAAGACCCTCCCTAGAACTGGTGCTACATGTGCGAAGCTGCGATAGCTTCCCGCGCGGCTTCGACCACGTGCTCGCGGGTGAAGCCAAACTTGTTCAGCAGATCCTTAAGCGGGGCTGAGGCCCCGAACGTCTGCATGCCGATCACCTTGCCGGTCGGTCCCACGTATTGCGACCAACCCAGAGTTGAGGCCTGCTCCACCGCGACCCGGGCCTTCACTTCGGGCGGCAGGACCTCCTCTTTATAGTCGTCGCTCTGGTGCTCAAACAAATCCCACGATGGCATGCTGACCACGCGGGCCTTGATGCCCTCGGAGTGCAATTGCTCGTAGGCGGCCATGCACCACTGCACTTCGCTGCCACTGCCCATGAGGATGACGTCTGGATGGCCGTCAGGTGCGTCGGCAAGAACGTAGGCTCCCTTGGCAACTCCCGACGCCGGTGCATATTTCGAGCGATCGAAGGTCGGGATGGCTTGCCGGGTGAGCACCAGGGCAACCGGCTCATGGCGGAGTTGCATGATTACTTTCCAGGCTTCTGTCACTTCGTTGGCGTCCGCCGGGCGCATCACCATCAGTCCGGGCATGGCGCGTAATGACGCTAACTGCTCGACGGGCTGATGGGTGGGGCCGTCTTCGCCCAAGCCGATCGAGTCGTGGGTAAACACATAGATGGCGGGAATCTCCATCAGCGCCGCCAGGCGGATGGCGGGGCGCATGTAGTCGCTGAAGTTGAAGAAGGTCCCGCCAAAGGGCCGGACCTTGGAAAGAGACATGCCACTCAGAATCGCGCCCATGGCGTGTTCGCGGACGCCGAAATGTAGGTTGCGAGCAGCATAGCTGCCGGCCTGAAAATCTCCGGCGCCCTCGAATTTCAAATCGGTTTTATTGGATCCTCCCAGGTCGGCCGAGCCCCCCATCAGCCAGGGAACATTCTGCGCCAGCACATTCAGCACCTTGCCGGAACTCTCGCGCGTGGCCAGCCCTTTAGCGTCGGCAGGGAAGGTGGGCAGGTTCTTGTTCCAGCCCTCAGGGAGCTCACGGTGCTGCATGCGGTAGAGCTGGTCTGCCAGGTCGGGATATTTCTTTTCGTATTCGCTGAACAGCGCCATCCACTGCCCGCGCAGGGTGTGGCCGCGCTTGCCCAAGCCCTCGCGAAAGTGTTCGCGTACGCCCTCCGGGACCAGGAACTTGGCGTCTTCGGGCCAGCCGTAAAATTTCTTCACCAGGCGGACTTCCTCTTCGCCTAGGGGTTCGCCGTGGGCGGCGTTGCTGTCCTGCTTGTGGGGCGAGCCGTAGCCGATGTGGCTGTCGAGAATGATGAGGGTGGGACGATCGTTGGTCTTGAGGAATTCACTGTAAGCGGCGCCGATCGCAGGCAGGTCGTTGGCATCAGGGACGTGCGAGACATGCCAGCCGTAAGCACGAAACCGCCCGGCCACATCCTCGGTGAAGGATTCAGCGGCGGGACCATCCAGCGTGACCCGGTTGTTGTCGAAGATCCAGCAGAGGTTGGGCAGCTTCAGATGTCCAGCCAGAGAGGCGGCTTCGCAGGCGACGCCTTCCATGAGATCGCCGTCGCCACAGAAGGCGTAGATGTTGTGGTCGAACAGGGTGAAGCCGGGGCGGTTAAAATGTGCCGCCATCCATACGCCAGCGATCGCCATACCGACGCTGTTTGCCACACCCTGACCCAGCGGGCCCGTGGTGGTTTCCACGCCCGCGGTCACGCGATATTCGGGGTGTCCCGGGGTCTTGCTGTCGAGCTGCCGGAAGCGCTTGATGTCCTCGATTGTGACCGCATATTCGCCCAGGCGCTCGTACTTAGGATTAACTGCGCGCACACCGGTCAGGTGCAGGAGAGCATACAGAAGCATGGAGGCGTGACCGTTGGAAAGCACAAAGCGGTCGCGGTTGGGCCAGATGGGATCTTCGGGATCAAAGCGGAGAAATTGCTGCCAGAGACAATAGGCGGCCGGCGCCAGCCCCATGGGAGCGCCAGGATGTCCGGAGTTGGCCAGTTGTACCGCGTCGATAGCCAGAGTGCGGATGGTATTGATGGTCAGGGTTTCCACTTGCTTGCCGGTGAGCAAGGTGTCGCTCGCCACCATAGATTAGTGTCTCCCTTCGACGGCGTAGTGAGCTTCGAAATCTCCCCCGAATCCCGGGCAGGGATGCAGTGGAGAAATCACCCCATCGGAACCCCACTGGTCTTGAGCTTTCAGTTTATCAAGTTCTCGGGCAATGCGCTTTGTCGGAAAGCCGGGCTGCGCTGTCCGTTTCTCTGAACCGCAGAGTTCGCAGGGAAAGGCTGCCAGAGACGCGAAGGGAGCAGGAGCTCGAAGAAGGAGTGGCTAGCGCTTTAGTTGTGCGAGGTATCCGTGTTGGCTCTGATAGCCCTTGGTCGTGCCCTCAACAAATTTGAGGAACTCGCGCAGGCTTTCGCGCTCCGAATCTTGCATCTGGCCAAACTTGATGCGCACGCCAAAGCAGGGATTGCTCTTGGTGACAATGCCGTTGAGGATGATGCCCTTGACCCAGATTTTGCCGGTGGCCACCCAGAGGCCGAGTTCCACGTCGACACCGGTGGGGACGGGAGAAGCCGTTTCCACAAAACAGCCCCCTAGGCTGGTGTTGGACAGATTGCCC
Organism: Terriglobales bacterium; assembly: GCA_035542575.1. Classification (GTDB taxonomy): domain Bacteria; phylum Acidobacteriota; class Terriglobia; order Terriglobales; family Acidobacteriaceae; genus JAIQET01. The sequence goes on from DATKLE010000004.1 coordinate 36,444, forward strand.
CAGATTGGAGTCTGCGAACCCTGCAAGCGCAGCTCGACAGCGACGAAACACTTCATGCGCGGGTAGCGGCGGCGGTCCTGACCCCAGGAGGGAGTGAAAATGTCTGGCTCGAAGGGGGGCGAGGCTTCGGGGGCAGTGGTGACTGACTTGGCTGCCGGCTCGGCTGCGGGGCTGGCGGCGGGGACATCCGCGGTCTTGGCAGCACCGCTCTTGATTTCCCGCAAGGCATCGCGGAGGGCCTGGTCACGCTTGTCGGGTGCAGCATCGCGATAGATTTGCAGCAGTTTGCCGAGATGGCGGACCAGGTCAGGATCGGTCAGGAGCTGGGTCCAATCCGCACCCATGGCTGGAGAGGTTTTGGGGCTGCTCATAGCTTCGAATCGACCCCTGGCCCTGCGCTCAAAAGGGGCATACATCAGGGTGAAGGAACCGGATGCTGGGAACAAGATGACTATGGTTACTGTCTTCCGTAACCTGGAGGCGGGTTACTTCAGTGGTTTCGTGGGGCGGCGATGAAGTGCTTTGGTGCCCTGGTCACCGGATCGGACGCCGGCTGCCGTTTCGAACCAAAGCGAGGGCGAGGAGCGTCAGCAGGCTTACCAGCAGCGGGAACCAGACCTGGGCGAACCAGGGTACGGGGATGAGGAAGAGCACATCCAGGTCCTTCAGCGAAGCCGGCCACCGCACGGTTGCCCACAGGCCGGCATAGTAAGCCACGTCCCAGACAGCGAAGGCCCATAGAAAGATGGCCCATCGTTCGCGCAGCCTCTGCGCGGCCAGCAGGGCCAAGGTGACCAGCATGACGATGGTGCCTGCTTCGCGGAACAACTCCACGGTGAGCAGACTCGGGGGAAGCTCGACCGCCTGCGCCTGCTGATAGATGTTGGCGGACATGCGGGCGACGTCCGCGAGCGTCCCCTTGTAGCCGGGCAGCAAACCCACCGCAGCGCGCAGATAGACCACCACCGCCGCTTCGACAAAACCGAACGCGGCGCCGAATAGAGTGGTGAAAGCGAACTGCGTGCCGGTCAAGAGGAGGCCTTTGCGCCGCCAGAGAAAGTAAATGAGGAAGGGAATGGCGAGCAGCAAATTGACCCACCAGGGCTGCGCCCATGCCCGGACTCTATCCATAGTGGCAAGATTCTAAACTCTTCTTCGACACGCCGAGACAGCCCTGCAGTCTGCAACAATTGTTTCTGTTATTGTTGCCCCACAGGACGAAATTCTTCGTCCGTTGGACTCTGCCTCCACAGCGCACCGTGTGATAGATTCTCTCCTTTATTTATCCTCAGAGGGGGCTTTCCAATGACGCGTCAATATTGTGCATGGCGCCGCGGAATGATCACATTCGCCGCGCTGGTCCTGAGTTCTGTTGCGGTCCTGGCGGCGGATGTGCCGACGGTCAATTGGACCAAGCTGAGTCCAGCCAACTCGCCTACGGCGCGAGGGTACACCGCGATGGCGTACGACGCGGTCAGCCGACAAATTGTGCTGTTTGGCGGTTACGACGGCAGCAAATACTTGAACGACACCTGGACTTTTGACGGAACTACGTGGACCAAGGTAAATACGCCGACCGCACCTCCGCCGCGCAGCAACATGGGGATGGCGTTTGACCGCGTCTCGCGGCAGGTAGTGATCTTCGGGGGCTTCAACGGTACTCAGCATTTGGGCGACACCTGGACCTTTGACGGGTCCACCATGACCTGGACGCAGCAGCACCCAACGATTTCGCCCAAGGGCGCCTCGGGTCCCATGCTGTTTACCGACCCGGTGAGCGGACGGGTGGACGAATACGGCGGCTTCGACGGGCAATTCTTCCAGTTGAATACCTTCCGCTGGACGGGGACGGACTGGAAGAGAGTGCGGACGTCAAACTCCGCGACCGCACGCGGAAATGCAGTCGCAGCCACCGACGGCAAGACAAAGACCACCGTGCTGTTCGATGGTATCGGCGATGTGAACCCTTACAACACCTGGACGTTTGATGGCAGCAACTGGACGGAGCAGACACCGGCCCAGCAGCCGCCCAGCCGCTACGGTTCTCCGGGCGCATTCGATCCGCGGTTGGGCGCAGTGATTGTCTTCGGCGGCGGAGAAGGCGGGCCGGAGCTGAATGACACCTGGGCTTGGACGGGGACGGCATGGAAACAACTGTCGCCAGCGCAGTCCCCTCCGGGTCGCGAGGGGTACGGGATGGCGTACGATCCGGCGATCGGCCATATTGTCATCTTCGGAGGCCAGGGGCTTTCCACCTTGCTCGCGGATACCTGGGAGTTGACCCAGTAGCAGCTGCAGTGGGACCCACTACCTGAACCGCAGTTCGGACGTGCGCCGAACACGCGGTGCGGGGAACTGATACGCCGTGTGCGCCGGGGAGGGGTGGTTCACCTTGGATCGCCGCCCCTCGCGCTGCAAACGGACTGAGGCTTCCCCCCACGAGGGCAGTTCGCCGCTCTCCTGGTTCCAATGGACTACCGCTGCCTCATCACACCAATCGGGCAGCTTGCGCATGGCCTGCCGATGAATGCCCGAGATCATGAAGTCTTTCATGGCCGCTTCCGCCGTCCAGGCGGTGGCCGTCCAAAAGGTGTTTCGGTGGTCGCGCAATAGCCGAGCCGCGAGGTTCCCCTGCGCGGTGGCTGCCTGACGTGCCGACCGCATCGCTTGCAGAAAAAACATCGGAAGGTAGCGCCACGAGCGCACCCGCAGACGAGTAATTGAGACCAGAGGCATGGGCTCTCCCCGCAAGACATTCCCGATGACAGTAGGCGATGCCGGGCGTCGCGGGAGATTGGATGCAGGACGGAGTGGCTCGGAACTATGATGCCCCGACAAATTCAAGATATCCAGCCTTGTGACGGGCTGAATCGCCAACCTGGATCACCGGCAGGCAGAATTGCTCTTAACTTTGGTAACTTTCCCCACATTTTTGGCTGGTTAGAATCTGTTTAGCCAGAGATTGGGCGAGTTGCATGGGTCAAAGCCGACAGAGTCCCCGCAGTGAACCGGCCGTGGTTCCCATTGAGGTGCGGCGGATCGACGGCCGGGAGTGGTGGCTGTGGGGATTCGCCATCACTGTAACTCTGGTTTTGACCTTTGGCATCGTGGCACTGACGTTTCCCACCTTCCGTCTGGAAAGAGACAGCGCGTATTGGCTGGACCTGCGGGAATGGGTGCGCGGGCTGGCTGCCCTCGTCCTCCTGTTCGACCTTTACACCATCTATCAGCACTTGCAGTTGCAGCGCATCCGGCGGCAGCTGGCCGAGCGCGATCAGCTTTTTCAACTCATCAGCGAAAATGCGGCGGACATGATCGCCGTGGTGGATACCGAGGGCCAACGACTCTACAACAGTCCCGCCTATGAAAAGGTTCTGGGATACTCCCCCGAGGAATTGAAGGCCACTTCGTCGATTGAGCAGATCCACGCTGACGACCGCCCCCGGGTGTTGGAGGCGGCGGAGAAGGCACGGCGCACCGGCCGGGGAGAAAGGCTGGAATACCGGATACGGCATAAGGACGGTTCCTGGCGGGTTCTGGAATCCACCGCCAGCACCATCCGCAACGCCAAAGGAGAGATCACACGGCTGGTGATTGTCAACCGCGATATTACGGAGCGCAAGCGGGCGGAGGACATGCTGGCGCACAGCGCGCTGCACGACGGTTTGACCGGTTTGCCGAACCGCGCGCTTTTTCTGGACCGCCTGCAACACGCCTTTGCGCGCGCGGAGCGGAATGCGAGTTTCGGCAAACTGGCGGTCTTGTTCTTTGATGTGGACGAATTCAAGGTCTACAACGACAGCCTGGGACACGCCGCGGGCGATGAGCTGCTGATTCAGATCGGGCAGCGCTTGACGGCTTCGCTGCGAGGGTTCGATACGATCTCGCGCCAAGCCGCTGCCAGGGACGCCGAGGCGTCCCCGGCGAGTGACACCCTAGCCAGGCTCGGGGGAGACGAATTCGCCGTACTTCTGGATGACATTCTGGATCCCAGCGATGCCATCCGGGTCGCGGAACGGATCCAGGAGAAGTTGAGGACTGCATTCCAGGTGAAGGGACAGGAGATCGTTATTTCGGCGAGCATCGGCATCGCCCTGCGTACCTCCGCGCTCACCCGGGCGGAAGATCTGCTCCGCGATGCGGAGATTGCCATGTATCGCGGCAAGCGCGCAGGGAAGGCGCGCTGCGAGGTGTTTGACGCGGCCATGCACTCCAGCGCCGTCCATCGCCTGCAACTGGAGACAGACCTGCGCAAAGCGGTTGAACTGGGAGAATTCAGGGTCCACTACCAGCCCGTGGTGTCCTTGCGGACCGGCAGAATCACCGGCTTCGAGGCCCTTTCGCGATGGCAACGTCCGGAAGGCCTGGTCCCGCCGGGAGAATTTATTCGCGTCCTGGACGAGACCGGACTTATCCTTCCCGTCAATCGCGCGCTGCTGCGCGAATCCTGCGAACTGCTGCGGACATGGCACGCCCAATTTTCCCTCGAGCCGCCTCTCAGCATGAGCGTGAACATCACTCCCAAGCAGTTCGCCCAGCCCGAGCTGGCAAGTGAGATCGGACTCATTCTGGAGCAGACGGGGCTGGCGCCATCGAGCCTGCAACTGGAAATCATCGAGACCATCGCCATGGGGGATGCGGAAGGGGCAGGCGGTGTGCTGGCGGAACTGAAGGCGCTGGGAGTGCGGCTAAGTATCGATGATTTTGGCACGGGGTACTCGTCCCTGGGCCGGTTGCGGCGGCTTCCCTTCGACAGCCTGAAGATTGACCGCGGCTTCATCTCCCACATGGACGAGGACGTGGAGAGCCGCGAGATTGTGCGGACCATCATCGCGCTGGCGCACAATCTCGACCTCACCGTGGTGGCCGAGGGCGTGGAGACGGAAAGCCAGATGCAGCAATTGCAACAACTCGGCTGCGAGATGGCACAGGGATATTTCTTTTCCCGGCCGGCGGACGCGGAAACCATGGCGGGACTGCTGGCCCAGTGCTATCGCCGGGATGTCGTGGTGAAGGGTGGCTAGCAAACCTGGCGCCCGGAGTGATTCGAACTCCCGAAGTGCTGCTGAAACCGTGGGAATGCTGCCTCGACCGTCTGTCCCCCGCTGGAGGAGTGGGGAAAGGTTTCTGACCAGCAACAAGCCCTTCCAGTAATCCCCGTGATCCCGGCTAAGACTACTTTGAATCGCCGCGGTTGCGTGTCAATTTGTGCAGAACGAACTCCTGGGCGAGACTCGCGGCCATGCGTTCAGCGGTGCTGAGTGCAAAATTTGTGAACACCAGTCCGGCGCCGCGATTCGATTCGGGATAGTAAGCGTTCGAAATAGCAGAGGATGCCAAATCACCACCTAAGCTGGAATAATTCGGTTGCCATTTTCCATTGTCCCTTTTACAGACAAACGGATTCAAGATCGCGTGCCGAATCCGCGACCTGGTCGAACCTGTACCCTGATAGAAGTAGCGCGGATCCTGGTGCAGCAGCGACGGCAGTATGGCGCCACCAATCATGACGTCCGTGAAGGCGTCGGCGGTATTCGCGCCAAACCGCTTGGCGAACCCCTGTGCGCCTTGACCATAGTCGGGGGTGTCCCCTGCCTGCTGCGCCCCGGAAAGGATAGCGATTCCGATAAACGTGATGGGATCGGTCGCCACTTTAAGGGCAAGCCTGAACTTCAGCTTTGTGGTGAGTGGCACGGAATTGGGATCGTACGCCACATAGAAATTCGGGATGATGCCGAAGATGCGCTGTTTTTCTTCGATTTTCACCTGCTCGGTGGCGACCTCCTCGGCGGTTTGAGTCACATCGACCGTGGTGCGCACCATCGCAACGCGGAGTTGGATATCCGTCAGAATTTTGTATTGGTTTGGCTCGATAGTCACAACCGGCGATGTCCATTCTCCAAGTCCCGCTGCGCTGACAGTGACATGATAGGGAATTCCCGGCTTGACATTGTCGAACTCGAAGAAGCCGTTGTCATTCGTTACGGCGGTGCGGTGATCGTTGCGGTCGGGCCCCTCGAGAACAACGTTGGCGCCAGCCACCATATCGCCGTGCACATCGCTTACCGTGCCGACAATACTACCCGTCTGTCTTTGTGGCAGCTGGTCAGTCTGTCCTTGGAGTGGCTCCGACAGTGCAAACGCAAGCACAGCCAAAATCACTGGGTAGGTGTGTAACAGTTGCACCACTGATCCAACACGTCGAAGCAGATCTTTGGCCAGCCCTGCCAAGTCCAACATAATAGGCACCGTGATCAACCCATCAGGACGGAAGTACCGTTGAGCCGAGGGCTCGCATGCACGCCAGCTCGCCTCGAACTCGAGGACGAATGCTGAAGGAGCTTAGCAAATTGTCGTCGTGATTGCACCCAGCCCGGCTTGGCGTGAACAGCTCTATTACACGCAATATAAAAAGACGCCCACTTTTGCGGTAGGTTGAGATGGTTTGCAGCACCAACCTAGCGAAAAGGAGCGCCTTTATGAGTCAGGAGAAGTATATCGGCATGGACGTTCATCAGGCCACCATTTCGGTTGCC
>DATKLE010000005.1:0-2897 GCA_035542575.1 Terriglobales bacterium
GGTGTATGCGGTCACGTTGCCGGCGGCGGCGAACTTGTCGGAGCTTGAACTGGTGCCGTTGCAGGGCGTGCTGTAAGCGGGCGGGTGACTAGAAGCCGCCGTAATGATAACGGCGGGTGCGAGCAGGGAAGAGCTTGACCAGGGCCATGCCGGCGAGGAAGCCTCCGACGTGCGCCCAGACGGCGACGCCCCCAGCGTTGCCGCCGCGGACGGAAATTGATGTTGCTGCGCCCAGCAGGAACTGGCCCACGAAGAAATAGCCCAGCACGATCCATGCGGGTAGCCACATGAACCAAATAAAGAAAAATGGGACGATGGTGAGCACCTTGGCCCGTGGATAGAGCAGGAAGTAAGCTCCCATGACGCCGGCGATGGCGCCGCTGGCTCCGACGGTGGGGACGGTGGAGTAGAGGTTGAAGAGCGTGTGCACCGCCATGGCGGCGACTCCGCTGATGAGATAGAGCAGGATGTAACGAAAGTGACCAAGATAGTCCTCAACGTTGTCACCGAAGATGTAGAGTGTGAGCATGTTGAGGATGAGGTGCATCCAGGAAGCGTGCAGAAACATGGACGTGAACACCGGCACGAACGCGGCGGCGGCGGGCACGTAGCGTGTCCCCATGCGGTAAACCAGTTCCCACGGGACGTATCCCTGATTGAAGAGCACGATAGGAAAGCGGGCAGGGACAACCGCCAGGGCCGGGTTAATGGATGGATCCTGAAAAAGGAAATGCGATAGATCCAGATGGCGGGTAGCAACCAACGTGCCGAAGACTTCGAGCAGAAACAGCAAGGTGTTCGCTGCGATAAGAAAGTAAGTGACGTACGGGGTAGTAACTCGCGGGGCGTCGTCTTTCAGGGGAATCATGAGTACGTTTTATTGCGGGCCATGCGGCAGGGAAGCGATTTCCCTGCTGAACTTCGATCGTGGCGCGTCCATTTGACCAACCACCGCTGTAGCCTACACGATACCAGAAGCATGCCAATGAACGGTGTGATGGTGATCGACAAGCCGGCCGGCTGGACGTCGCATGACGTGGTGGCACGGGCGCGGAGGATTCTGGGCGAGCGAGCGATCGGGCATCTGGGTACGCTGGATCCCATGGCGACGGGAGTGCTGCCTCTGGTCATCGGCAAAATGACCCGATTGTGCCAGTTCTATGAAGATTCCGAGAAGACGTACGAGGGGACGATCCGGTTTGGATTCGCGACCGATACGTATGACGCAGAGGGTGAGCTGGCGGGAACGACGCAAGACGTTCAACTAACGCTTGAAGAATTGCAGAGTGTGGCAGCGGGGTTTGTGGGAACGCTGCAGCAGGTGCCGCCGCCGTATTCGGCGAAGAAGGTGCAGGGGGTCCCGGCGTATAAGCTGGCGCGGAGGAAGCAGGAGGTCGAGCTGAGGGCGGTTGAGGTCGAGGTTAAGGAGTTCGCCATTACGGGCCTTGAAACAGATATCTGCGGGTTTCGCTGCCGGGTGTCTTCGGGGACGTACGTTCGGAGCCTGGCGCACGAAATGGGGCAGAAATTGCGCTGCGGAGCGCACCTGGCGAGCTTGAGGCGAACCCAGGTGGCGGAGTTTGGTCTGGAGGATACGCATACGCTGGAGGAGGTGGCCGGAGCGGCCAAGGCGGGCGCTGTGGAAGGGCTGCTGTTTCCATTGCGACGGGCCCTGCCGGGATTTCCCAGCGTAACGGCTGACGACGAGACGCTGGGCAAGATACGGCACGGGCGGTCGGTGAACCTGGCGGAGTTCTCGCGGTCGAAGTGGGTGAAGGTGTTTGCCGGGCAGAGCGAACTGGTGTGCCTGGCCAGGCGAGTAGCGGGGAGTCTCTTCCATCCGAAGGTGGTTTTGCTGGGCTAGGACGGCAGCCCTGTAATGTCCGATAACAGATATTATGTTAAGTGACATGTAAAGCCCTCAAATCAAAGCTGGGCCGCCTCTGCACAGCCTGAATTTCCGCAAACCCCGTATTCCTAAAGGGTTCCCTACGAGGTGCCCGGCGGGCTACTTGCGCCAGCCGACCTTTCGAGCCCAAGCCTCATACTCCTCTCGATGGCGGCGCAAGCTCTCAGAGTCCTTCGGCGCCCGCCCATCGCGCCCGAAACCCTCGAGGGGCCCCAGTCCGACGGTAGCACGGAGTTCGTTTACCCGCTCAGCGTCTTGCAACCTATAAACCGAGTGATAACCCTCGTCATCCCAATCGAGCTGAGTCCCGTAGCGCTGAGGTCGGCCTTCAAAGAAGGCGATACGATCCGCTAAACACGCGAACTGCCATGCGGGCGCCTCCCCGGCCGACACCGCGTTCTCCAGTACCGCGAGTGACTTCCTCTGAAGGTCAGGGTCGCCAATTGCGTGCATGGCAACCATCCAAGCGGCCTCCTCACCGTCCACACCGACGAGCGTGCGGGTCGGCCAGCCGTATTGGTCGAGGATTTCGCGCATTCGAACCGCGTTCTTGCTGTGAGTGGCCGCCATCGCAGGACTGTATCCGTCCTCCAGTTGACCTGCTTCGAGGAGTTTTTGGCGTACGGCAAGGTCTTCCGTCCGCATGGCGAGGAGTTCGGCGCGCAGCGTACGGCGGGTGGGCATCAGGCGACCGCGCTTAACAGGCGTTCAAGGTCTACGCGGAAACGATGAAGGGTCTCCAGCCGCTCCGGGGTGGCCTCGACCACCTCTGCTTTCGATTGAAAGACTTGACGGCCTTCGTGCTCCACCAGCACGCCCATGACCTCGCCCATGCGCCAGCTGGGGATGCCGACCATTTCCAATCCGGTGGGAGTGGCGCGCAAGAGTGCGATGCAGCCGTCGCGCAGGACTCCGATACAGGTCGGGTAACGCTCGAAGGTCTGCAGCTCAAAGCCCTCTAAATAAATGCGTTGCAGCTGGTCTGCGG
>DATKLE010000006.1:0-2298 GCA_035542575.1 Terriglobales bacterium
GATCCATCTTGAAAAGGTTCCAACGTGGTCCTTCTCGGCCGGATGATCCGACGGTATAAATGCCACCTGGAGTGACCCAAGCCAAGCGAAGCCACGATCAGCCCGACGAAGCACGGCAAGGGGCGAGCGATCCGTCTGCTCTCGCTGCGCAATCAAGTGCAAATTGCGGTTGTTCCCAGCAGTTTATATCGCGGCGCCGTCACTGGCGGCGACATTGCGGAGGCACTAGCTTGGCGTCATGACGCGGCCCCTTGACCTCCAGGACTTTATCGACAGCCACAAGCGCCTTTTCGTTCTCACCGGGGCGGGGTGCAGCACCACTTCTGGCATCCCCGACTACAGGGACGAAGAGGGCAACTGGAAGCGCCGGCAGCCCGTCACCTACCAAGCCTTCATGGGTCAGGCGCTGATGCGGAAGCGTTACTGGGCGCGCAGCCTGGTTGGCTGGCGGCATTTTGGACGCGCCCAGCCCAATGGCGCGCATCACGCGCTGGCCCGGCTGGAGGCTTTGGGCAAGGTCGAGCAGCTGCTGACCCAGAATGTCGACCGGCTGCACCAGGCTGCGGGCAGTTCCCGTGTTATCGACCTGCACGGAAGGCTTGATCTCATTCGCTGTATGGGCTGCGAGGCGCGGACGCCGCGGGTGGCTTTTCAGGACGAGCTGGAGCGGCTCAACCCGTCCTGGCTGGCACGCGAGGCCGCGTATGCGCCAGACGGCGATGCCGATCTTGAGGCCGTTGACTTCTCGACCTTCGTTGTGCCCTCCTGTCCGCATTGCGGCGGGGTGCTCAAGCCCGACGTGGTGTTCTTCGGCGAGACAGTGCCCAGCGACCGCGTGGAGGCCGCCACCGCGCATCTGGCCGAAGCCGATGCTATGCTCATCGTCGGCTCCTCGCTCATGGTTTATTCGGGCTACCGCTTTGTGGCGGCGGCGGCACGGGCCGGGAAACCCATTGCCGCCGTCAATCTCGGCCGCACCCGCGCCGATGACCTGCTCTCGCTGAAAGTAGAGCAGCCTTGCCAGGACGCACTAGCCTTCTTGCTGCGGCGGCCGGTGCGGATGATCTCGGATGTGCCGGCGGGTGAGACATCGGTCCCGTAACCTGTTTGCCGAGGCAACGTCCTCTTGCCATCTTACCCACCGCCCCCGCAGTCATAGGGGCGAAGGACTGACCATCTCAACAGCCGATATTCGACACAGTCTTGGCACCAGCTACTTAGCGCCCATATGTCGATCGTCCCAGGCCGCCTCGCCGTCACTCGAATGCAGATGTTCGCCCAACTGTGGCAGGAGCTGCTCAGATGTCTTCTTCTGTCGGGTGCAGAGCGGTCATTCTGGCCTCTCGACGGCCGACCAGCGCATCAACGCGCAAAGCCGTCTCGTCACATGCGTAGACTACTATGCAACAGCCGTTCTTCGGCAATTTCACACGATCTCTTCAAGAAACAATCTTTTGGCGGAATTTTGATTCTCAAGAATCCAGTTAGCATACAGCTGCGGCCGAAATGCAGGAGGCGAATACATTTTCCAGTAGACTCGCGTCGATGCCGCCAGCTGCGCCAATGGCTACGATCTGCGTATGCGGTGCGCGACCTCCCCACTCCTCTTGAATAGAGATGTCCACGCGCCTGCCGACCACCTGCAGCACCGCCCGCCGCTCTGGCGCGTCGGTGCTGTGGATCACCCCCTTGGCCCGGTAAATAGTCCCGGGCAGCTTGCGCATTGCTTCCCGTAGCGCTTCCAGCCCCAGGGGCTGGTCCGTCTCATAGCTCCAGGTACTGAACACTTTCGAGTGGTCGTGGCCATCATGGTCGTGCCCATGGGAGGCATGATGACAATCCGGGTCTGTGCAGCCATGCTCATCTGCGTGCGCGTCAAGACCTGCTCGCGCCGGATCAAAACGCCCGACACCCAACAGGATTTCGTAGGGCACTTCGCAGTAAATGGTTTCGACGATACGAAGGTGGTTGAAATGGTCATCCAGCCAAGCCCTGACCTTCTCGACCTGCTCCCGGCCGGCGAGGTCCACCTTGTTCAGGATCAGCATGTCCGCGAAGCCAACCTGACGGAGTTTGAGTTGCATCAGGGGAGGATATTCGGGGTACGTGAACACCTGGTCCGCATCCACCACGCAGGTGACGCTGTCGAGCCTGATTCGGTCCCGCAGATTGGGATCGTTAAAGGTCATGAAGATTCCGGCGGGATCGGCAACGCCACTGGCTTCGAGCAGGACGTATTCAATTCTGTCTGGGCGCTCCAGCAGCGAGACAACCGATTCGATGAGGTCGTCCCGGATC
>DATKLE010000007.1:0-38703 GCA_035542575.1 Terriglobales bacterium
ATGTCCGGTCTACCAGAGAAATGGGACGAGCCGGAAGCGGGTGTGCACGCAGTATTCCGCATAGCCGGGTAGTTCTTGGCGCAGCACTTTCTCCTCGTTTAGAAGACGAAGAAGAATTAACGGGATCAGGAGAGCGAAGGCAGGTAAGGTGAAGTACGAGCCCAGCGCCAAGGGTGTGAACAACCACATGGCGCACATATCGTGCTCAACTCTGTCACGGGATCACTAGCGCACCTTCAAATTGGCCGTGCCTATGTGATGACAGGCGATACCGCCAAAGCGAAAGCGGCATACCAAGACTTCCTCACCCTCTGGAAAGACGCCGACCCCGACATCCCAATCCTGAAGCAAGCCAAAGCCGAGTACGCGAAGCTGCAATAGGCATGGGACTGGCTTACTCCCTGTCGATCACGCCAGCCGACTCCAGCAGAGCGAGGCACTCGCTGGTGGTCACCTGCCGCCAGCCCTTGTTTGGCAGGTATCTGCACTCGATAGGCGGAATGTTTACGTCCCGCACGTCGAGGATGAACGGCGTGAGCGCGAGATTGGCAATACCCTCATTGTCGTCAATCGCGAACTCGCCGAGCGTCTCGTGGCAGGCGACAAGCTCCCAATGGGTCGTGATTCCGTTGATGATAACTGGGCGCACTTTCAGGTGCGTGATGATGAGACCATTAAGTCGGAATTGAAATTGTGTGTTCATAGAGGTTCGTGTCATCAGGTGTTGTTCAGTTCGCAGTAGGCGCTGGCGGGTGACAAGGAAACTTGGAGTGCTCGAAAGAGTCCTGCCGGGAGAATAGGCGCTCGCAGATCAGGCATTTTCGCAATGATGCGCCCTCACCGCACACTAGGAAGACCTTGCTGTAGCTCTCATCGTTACCAGCCACGATCCGCCTGTCCATAGTGTCTTGCGTCATTGACCCGCTCCTGCTTGCTGGAATAGCTGCCCGGCATCTCCGGCAGGCGCAACAACAGCGGCATTGGAACTCTCGTTGACTTCCTTCACCATGCGGCAAACGCTCGCACGTGAGATGTTGTGCTTCTTGGCTACCTGAGTCAGCGACATCCCAGAGCGGCGATCCATTACGACCTGCTCTCGATCCACATCAAGCCGTGCCCGCCCGATCTGCCGCCCTTCGAGTCGGGCGCGTCTCATGCCACTTCTTACGCGCTCTATAACGAGTGAGCGTTCCAACTCTGCAATCGCGGAGATGATGGTCATGAACAACCGACCCATAGCATCCCCGCTGGCGAGACCTTGGTTCGTAAAGTAGTAAGGTGCAGAGCAATCCCTACATGCTCGCGAAAGACATTTACGGCATCGGCTTCGCGACAACCGAAGCGGCTCCACGCCACCCACCATGGCGGCCTCGCGGGCGTTGAGCTCGGGTACAACAAGGCGGGAGATTTTCTGTCCGCGGGCCTCAATGGCGATGGGCAGAGCGCCGCGCACGCCGCGGATTCCGCCATCCAGCGACAACTCTCCCACAAACACGCAGTCGGCGATCTCCTTTCTAGTTAAGCCGCCGTATGCGCCGACGATCGCCAGCGCCATGGGCAAGTCGAACCCGGAGCCTTCCTTGCGGATGTCAGCGGGAGCCAGGTTGATGGTGATCTGAGTGGGCGGGATATCGTAGCCGCAGTTTTTGAGCGCGGCGCGAACGCGGTCGCGGCTCTCGCGCACGGCGGCGTCAGGCAGGCCGACGGTGTGAAAGTGGTCCTGATCCAGCTTGATGCCGGAAACATCTACTTCGACTTCGATGATGTTGGCGTCAACGCCGTAGACGGCGGCGCTCAGGGTCTTGTACAGCATAATCCTGCGCTTCCAGCAGACAGAGGTGTTGGTAATGGGGTCCAGCCGACGGGTGAGCCTCCACTGTACGCCGGGCGGAGCCAGACAGACGGTGACTGTTGTCACAATCTGAGGTGATGAGAGAAGCGGTGCGCGGGCGAACCAAGATTCCCAATACGCTTTCCGTTGTGTGGCAGTACGGCGTGAACTAGGATGCGCTTAACGCCCCCGCAGGAATCTCGCCGCCTTGCAGAGCGGTCCAGGGCGCACCGCTGATGGCAGAAGACGAAAAGCAACCTGCGCGTCCCCGCACGCCCGGTCACCTCGACCGGGAGGAGGAACGGCTATGGCGCTATGCCCTCTGGCTGCTGGTCGTTCTCGCAGCCGGCCTGGCGGTTCTCTCCTGGCAAACCCTCGAGAAATTGCCTTGGCGGCTGGGAGCCGTCCCCATTGGCCTGCTGGTTCTGTGCATCCTGTTTGCCGTCTATGCCTACGGCCGGCGCCGGGAGGTTTCAGAACTCAAGGTTCTGCTGCACCAGCTGCACGATCGTGTGGGCGCGGCCCCGAGTGAGGAGCAACTCGACCAGCTCTCCCAGGTCATCATGCGCTCGCAGCGCAGCTTCAAGGAGCTGATTGACTCCTTTGACGATGTGGCCTTCGCGATCTCGCTGGACGGCACCCTGAGGACGGTCAATCGCCGCGTCGTCGAGTTGCTGGGGACCTCCTACAACGACGTCGTAGGCCACAAACTCGATGAATTTGTGCAGGAGCCGCTGCGCAGCGATGCCGAGTCCGGCCTGGGGCGCTTTCTGGAAAAGCGCCGCTGGTCCGGACTGGTTCAGGTACGGGTGAAGAACACGCCCCGCGTGCTCTATTTTGATTGTGTGCTCAACGCGATCCTGAAGGGCGACGAGGTGGTCGGGGTCAGTGCCCTGGCTCGCGACGTGACTGAAGAACGCGAAAAGGAGCGGCGCTTTACTGAGCTGTTTGAGACCCTGCAGGAAGGCGTTTACTTCAGCACTCCCGAAGGAAAACTGCTCGACGCCAACCCCGCCCTGGTTCAGATGCTGGGATATGAGAGCAAGGACGAACTCCTTCGTCTCGAGCCTACCGCTCTCAATCCGGATGCGAACCAGAGCCCGGTGCTGGGGCGCACCCTCGATGATAAAGGGGGGGTGCGCACCCGGGAGATCACCCTGCGCCGCAAAGATGGCCGGGACGCCATTTTTCTGGACACTTCCCGCGCGGTCTGGGACAGCAGCGGAAAAATCATCCGTTATCAGGGCACCCTGGTGGATGTCACCGAGCGGCGAAAAATGGAGAAGGCCATCCGCCGCCAGGAGGAATTTCAGCGCTACCTGCTGGAGAGCTTCCCTGACCTGATCCTGGTGATCGACCTCGACGAGCGCTATAGCTTTGTCAGCTCCCGCCTGCGCGACCTGCTCGGCTATCGGCCCGAGGAATTAAGCGGGAAGAAGGTGGAGACTGCGCAGGAGCAGTCGCCGGAATTTCTGGCGTTGTGTCGCGAAGTGAGCTCCGGCCGGAAGATGTTCGGTTTCTGCGAGTATGGCGCGCGCCACCGTGACGGAAGCTGGCGCACCATGCGGGCCTCGGCCAGCCCGCTGTTCGACGCCGAAAGCAAGTTGAGCGGCGTCATCGTTTCTGTGCGGGACATCACGGTGGAGAAGAAACTCGAGCAGCAGATTATCCAGAGCGAACGGCTGGCCGCCATGGGACAGATGATCGGCGGCTTTGCCCACGAGCTCAACAATCCTCTGACCAGCATCCTGGGCGTTACCGAACTGCTGCAGGAAGGCGAAGCAACCGAGTCTGTCCGCAAGCACCTGGCAATGCTGCAGCAGCAGACCCGCCGCGCCGCCGAAATCGTGCAGAACCTGATGTACTTTTCGCGCCCGCCCTCGCCGGGAAAGGGCCCGATTAACCTCAGCGAACTGGTGCAGCGCACGCTGCACCTGCACGCCTATTCTCTGCGCCGCAACAGTATCACCGTGGATTTCTTGCCAGACAACGCAATCCCGCCGGTGAGCGGCGATCCCCACCAGTTGATGCAGGTGTTCTTGAACCTGATTCTGAACGCCGAGCAAGCCATCCGCGAGGTGCGCGACAAAGGCACGCTGCGCATTCGGTTGGGCCGAGCCGGTAATACTGTGACTGCCAGCTTTCAGGACGACGGGCCGGGCATCCCGCCGGATATTCTGCCGAACATCTTTGATCCCTTCTACACCACCAAGCGGCCAGGCCGTGGCACCGGGCTGGGGCTGAGCATCTGCAAGGCCATCCTGAAAGAGCACGGCGGCAACGTGGAGGTAGCCTCAGGTCCCGGAGGAGGCGCCGTGTTCACGGTGACCTTGCCGGCTGCCAGTGCAGCCACCCCGCCTGGGACGTCCGCAGTCTAAGATTCAAGTCAGGATTCGGCCCGCACCCCGCGTCTTCCGTGAGCTACGTCACTCGCTCGCCTGATAGATGACCTTCCCGGCGCGCAGGGTGTACCGCACTGCGGTTAGCGCTCGGATATTGTTGGCAGGGTCGTCCTTGAGGACAACGAGATCCGCCTGCAGGCCGGCGGCGACTCGTCCGAGTTGACTGGACTCTTTAAATCGCTCGGCGGGCGCAGTGGTCAGGGAAGCGAGAATCTGGCGAAAGCTCATTCCCGCCTCCGCCATCAGGGCGTACTCCTCCGTGGGATCATACTCGACTGCGCCGAGATCGTTTCCGAAAAGAACTGTGCCTCCGGAGGCAAGCCAAGCCCGCAACTGGCCGACTTCTGTACTCACAACCTGCTCCTGCGCGGATACGCGGTCGTGACGCATGTAGTACTCCCAAATGGTGAGAGTGGGCGTGAGGGCCACGCGGTGCTCTTTCATCGCCGTGAGGATAGTTTCGCCCCACGGGCCGGAGTGGGGAGTGGTGTGGCCGACGACATCAACGCCAGCCCGCACCGCAGCCAACACGTCCGACCCGCTGTTGGGATGAACAAAGACAGGTTTTCCCAGGCGATGGGCTTCGTTTACCGCGGCTTGCATGGCGCTCTCCGGAAGTGAGGCGCCGCGCGGCGCAGATGCAAACAATTTGATCCCGTCCACGCCTTCTTCGAGGAGCTTCTTTGAAGCTGCGGTGGCTTGTGCCGCATCCGCGATCTCGGGAGCGGGGAACTTCATGACGCCCATCATGCTGAGGACGGTGTCCGACGGAAGCGCGCCGACCGGAAGCAGCGCCTCGCCGGTCGAGTGAATCTTCGGGCCCGGCACCCCCCCTGACTCGATGCGGTCGCGAAGCTGGCGCGTGTTCTCCCACATGGACCCCAGATCGAACACGCTGGTGAAGCCATATCGTGTAAGCATGTCCTGAAGCTGGCGGCTGAGTTCGCGCGCCGGAATGGTCGCCGCGTTCGCCCACTTTCTTTCGAAGAAGTGCACATGGCTGTTCCAGAACCCGGCGGTAATGGTAAGGCCGGAACAATCGAGCACTTGGGCCGCGGGAGGGACCTGCACAGCTGCACGGCTCCCCACTGCCGCTATCTTTGTGCCGTGGATGAGTACCACACCGTTCCGGATGGGCTCGTCTGTGGGACTGACGTAGATTGTTCCTCCCACCAGAGCCAGGTCCGGATTCGGGGAGCTTAGGGACTGGGCAAAGGCCATGCCCAGGGAAACGCAAAGAATTGTGGAGCTCAGGAGCATGGTGAAGACCGGTAAGGAACTCTGCAGGTAGACGATCACGGTGGGTGATTTGTTCACAAACTTCGTCCTCTGGGGTGGTCATGGCAGGGCTGGGCGGGCCCGCGCCGATTTCGCAAATCGAGAAATCCCGACAGGGTTCGCGCTGGTCGGGGCTAGCGTTCGACCGCCATCGCCACCGCGTTTCCGCCGCCCAGGCAGAGGGCTGCGATGCCACGGTGCACGTCGCGCCGGATCATCTCATAGATGAGCGTTACCAGCACACGAGCGCCGCTGGCGCCGATAGGGTGTCCGATGGCCACGGCGCCGCCGTTCACGTTGACCTTGTTGGGGTCGAGGCCGAGCTCGCGCATCACGCCCAGGGCCTGCACGGAGAAGGCTTCGTTCAGTTCGTACAGGTCCACGTCTTCGTTCTTCCAGCCAGTCTTCTCCCAGATCTTGCGGACCGCGCCCACGGGGGCCATCATCACCCACTTGGGTTCGACTCCGCTGGTAGCCTGGGCAACGATGCGTACCATGGGCTGGGCTCCGAGGTCCTTGGCCTGCCGCGCACTGGTCACCACAACCGCGGCCGCGCCGTCGTTCACCCCGGGAGCATTGCCGGCGGTCACAGTGCCATCTTTCTTGAAGGCAGGTTTAAGCCCGCGCAGTGCTTCAATGGTGGTGTCTTCGCGCGGGCACTCGTCTTTGTCGAAGATCACCGCAGGCGCACCCTTTTTCTTGGCGGGCAGTTCCACGGGGACGATCTGCGACTTGAAGCGGCACTCCTTGGTGGCAGCCACCGCTTTGCGGTGAGAGTTGGCCGCGAATTCGTCCTGCTCTTCGCGGGTGATACCGTACTTCTCCGCCACGTTCTCTCCGGTGATACCCATGTGGTAGTCGTTGTAAACATCCCACAGACCGTCCTGGATCATGGAGTCGATGATCTGCGAGTTGCCGAGACGATATCCCTTGCGGGCCTGGGGCAGAAGGTAGGGTGCGTTGGTCATGGATTCCATGCCACCGGCGACGACCAGTGAGCTGTTGCCGGTCTGGATCGCCTGCGCGGCCAGCGCCACGGACTTGAGTCCCGAGCCGCAGACTTTGTTTACGGTCATGGCACCTACTTCGGGTGCCAGCCCGCCGAAGATCGCCGCCTGCCGCGCGGGATTCTGTCCCAGCCCGGCGGAGACGACGTTGCCCATGATGCATTCATCCACCAGTTTCGGGTCGATCTTGGCGCGTTGCACCGCCTCGCGCACAACAATCGCGCCCAACTGAGTAGCGGTGAAGTCGGACAGACTTCCCTGGAACTTCCCTACGGGCGTGCGACAACCGGAGATGATGACAACCTCTTCCAAAGCAGCCATAGATGTGCTCCTGCGATGAATTCGTCGCTCCAATTATAGATGTGCCAGGACGGTGAACGGCTGAAATTTGCCGGGCAGCGCCGGCAATCGCGCCCGCAGCAGGACGCCGGCGAGTCGCGATGAAGTCGGCAGGGGATTCGACTCTAACGCGACGAAGTTTCTCGCGCGGCGAGCGGGATGCAGGCTAAGCACAACAGAAAATTTTCTCCTCTGACAGTCCGTGGTGACTTTGGTGTGCGAGTCGCGTGGGTCGAATGACGTATTTTTCTCTTGACATCACTTTTCATTGACTCTATACATTCAATCAGTTGCAACAATCGACCGTTGCAGCATCCATGAAAAATGGAAGGGAGAATAGAAACCATGGCAACCAAGAAGAAAGCAGCAAAAAAGGGCGGCAAGAAGAAACACTAAGAGCCCTGCAATACGAAGCAAACCTGGGGACGCGGAAAGCGTCCCCTAAGTTTTTTGTGTCGGTCCTCAGTCGCCGGTCTTAGGCGCCGGGGCTTAATCCCAGTGAAGAATTTCCGGAAATCAGTTCTTCGCGCCGCTGGCCCTGGGTGCAGATGGAACATCGTACAAGCGCTTCTCGGTGGCGGGGCACAGATTGCGGTAGGCGCAGAAGCCGCAATGGAAGCCTGCTTTGGGCTCGAACTTGCCCGCCGCAATATTGGACGCAACCTCTGCGATTTTCAGCTTGGCCTCTTCCAATTGAAACGTGCTGCGGTACGACGTGACGGGAGCGTTTTCCTGCAGGTTGTAGAAGATGAGGCAGTCGACGTCATAGCCCCACTTCGCGCGGGCGGCAAGCGCGTAGATGGAGAGTTGCAGGCTTTCGTCGGCATCTTCCTGGGAACGGGGCTTGCCGGTCTTGTAGTCGGTGATGGCTACGCGGCCCTCGCCGGCACGATCGATTCGATCAATCCGCCCGACCACGGTGGCATCGCCGATCTGCACCTGGAACGTCTCCTCAGTATGCAGCACCTCGGGCACAGAACTGCGCGCGCACACCGAAAGGAAGTCGCGCAGCTGCTCGATTCCCTGCTGCTGGTACAACTCGAACTGGTAGCGGTCCTGGATGCCGGCTGCGGCGAGGTTGGCGCGAAAAAGATCAATCAGGGCGTCCTCAGCCAGAGGACGCCCCGCGCGCACAGAGTCGTAATAGGCCCGCAGGGCCAGGTGCATGGCTCCGCCATAGTGCAGGGCAGCGGGAGCCTTGTGGGGAAGATTCCACTCGCGCTCCAGCTTGAACTGCAAAGGGCACAGGTCGTAGCTGGCAACCGCAGTGGCACTCAGTCTCGCGTTCAAGTTTTGCGCGGGTGGCAGGGAAATCCATTCGCTGGTGCGGGAGGTACAGGCGGCAGCGGAGGTTTCCCCAAACATGTCAGTCTGAAACGGGCGCGCTTGCCGTGAGCGCAGCCAACGGCTGAGTCCAGGACTCTTGAGCAAGTCGCGAAGGTAGCCGGCCGGTGTCGGATCATGGCCCTTGCCCTTGCGGGCATAGATGGTCAGGGAATCGCGGGCGCGGGTCATGGCGACGTAGAACAGCCGCCTCTCCTCCTGGTCGTGCAGCGTCTTGCCCTCGCCCTGGGCAACGGAGTCGGGATCGCGCAGCTCGCTGGGGAACTCCACCAGTGGCTCCCGGTAAGGAACAGGGAACGAACCGGAGTTCGCTCGCAGAATGAACACGTGGTCGAATTCCAGGCCCTTGGCGGCGTGGGCGGTGATCAGGTGTACCGCGTTTTGGTCGGGTGTCGGCATGGGGATCGCGCCCTTGGCTTCGCGGAAATACTCCAGGTATTCGACCAGTTCGCCGAGTTCTTTCGTGCGGGTGATGGGCTTCTCTTCCCACCCGCTGACGAAGTCGAGCACCGCATCCAGCGGGCGGGACGCGCCGTCGAGTGCAAAGGTGCGAATAAGGATCTCCACGGCGCGACGGCCCTTGGCGGCGGTGCGAGCGATCTCCTCGCGGGCCTGCTCGACGGTTGCCAGCACGGCCGCGCCGCCTGCGATCCTTGCCAGAACCTCGGGCAGCCCCGCACTCCGTTCGTCGCGGGGGATCGTCCGCATCTCCGCACGCAGTTTTTCGGGATCGATGGCGAATTGCGGCAAGGCCGCCACGCGGAAAAGGCTCGCGCCATCGTGTGCGGAGACGACCGCGCCGAGGCAGGCAAACAGGTCGCGGACCGCAGGCGTGTCCACCACGTCCATGTTCTCTATCGAGAAAGGTATTCCTTGCTCGGCTAGCTCTTCCGCCAGCTTATCGCGGTGATTGTGCAGGCGATAGAGCACGGCAAAATCGTTCCACGCGCCGCGCGACGATTTTTTCTTTTCGAGGATGGTGTTCACCACGTCCGAGCACTCGACCTCTTTGTCGGTGAGTAGGGCCACGTCCACCGGGACGCGCGGCAATTCCGTGCCCTGCCGGGCGGCTTCCTCCTCGCGGGCTGAAATCAACGGCGCACGCTCGTACGGAAGAGTCGCTCCCTTGCCGCCGGGAAAGACATCCGGATTCTTCGCGATCAGCGCGAACGCGCAGTTCAGAATGGGAGTGGTCGAACGGCGGTTCTTCTCCAGCACTACCAGCCTGGCTCCAGGGAAATGGCGCTGGAACAGTCCGAATGCGGCGCTTGAGGCTCCACGAAAACGGTAGATCGCCTGGTCGGGATCGCCCACGGCAAAGACATTCCGTTCTTCCCCCGCCAGCTTCTGCAGGATCTTCACCTGGGCGAAGTTGGCGTCCTGAAATTCGTCCACCAGGATGAAGCGGGCGCGGGGGCGCTCCTGCGCCAGCAGGTCTTTGTCCTGCTGCAGAAGATCATAGGCTTTCGTGATCATGTGGCCGAAGGTGCCCAGGTTATCGTCCCGCAGCATGCGCTCCACCGTAGCGAAGACGGAGGCGATCTCGCGGCAACGGGCCAGCACTTCGTCGTCGCCGAGAGCGTCCTTCGCCTTGCCGATGCGGGGGAGAGGCAACTCGCCGCGCTCCAGCCGATCCACGTATTCGGTGTACTTCTCTGGGCCGACCAGTTCGTCGTGGCAGCGCCGCATGAAATCGAGCAGATCGTCGAGAAACTGGCCGACATTGGCCGCACGCACAAAATAGTTCAGGCGCAGCTCGCGAATGCGCTTGCGCAAGTAGATCCAAAGATCCTTGTCGTCGAGGACTCCGAAGTTCCTGCCGGTGCGGATCAGCAAATTGTTGCAGTAGGCGTGAAAAGTACCCACTTGCAATCCGAAAGTGTCGGTGCCGCGGAGTTCGTCCTCCACACGCTCCCGCATTTCACGCGCAGCATTGTCGGTATAGGTGAGGGCGAGAATTTCGCCAGGGCGAACACCGGCGTCGCGGATCAGGTGGGCGATGCGGCGGGTGAGGACAGTGGTTTTGCCGGTGCCCGCGCCAGCTACAACCAGCATGGGCCCGTGGACATGCTCGACAGCCTGGCGCTGCCGGTCGTCGAGTTCGACCGGCAGGGTACCCGTAATCGCTTTAAGGACTGCCACTGGGCAGGAGCATATCAGAGAAAGCTGAGGATTTTCCGTCACACCGGGCATCTTCCGGCTCTGCAATGGCGCGGGAGGACGCCGGTGCTACAGCGAACTGACGATGGCCATCGCTGCGATGGCGGCGGTCTCAGCCCGCAGGATCGTGTGGCCCAGCGAGGCTGACGTCCAGCCCGCGGCACGGAATGCTTCCAACTCGGCATCCGTCCAGCCACCTTCGGGGCCGAAGGCGAGAATGACGTCCTCTGGGCGCGGCGGCAGCACATCCCGCAGCATTGCCTCCTGCTCCGACTCCGCCAGCACGATGCGGGTAATGCCGGAGACGGCCAGCGCGTCTTTGAGTTTCATAGGTTGGGAGATGTCCGGTGGGATGACACGGCGCGACTGCTGCGAAGCCTCGCGCACAATGCGCTGCCAGCGTTCTGCGCGTTTGGCCGCGGCCGCGGCAAGGTGAGCCTCAGTACGGCGCGCGATCACCGGGACGATGCGGGCAACTCCAAGCTCCGTGCACTTTTCGATCGCCCATTCCATGCGGTCGAACTTGAAGATGGAGAGCAGGAGCGTGATGTTGGCGGCGGAAACGGCAGGTATTTCCTCGCCCAGTTCGAACTCGACCCGGGCATGGTCGATGCTGCTGATGCGTCCGCGGCGCACGGTTCCGTCGGCGGCGATGTCGAACTCCTGGCCGACGCGGGCGCGCAGCACACGCGAGAGATGCTCCGCGTGCGCGCCTGTCAGAGCGGCGCGATTGCCTGAAACCTCGTCGGCGATCCAGCGGCGGCGCGTCATGCTCCCAAATTGTCCGGCTAGAGCACGTTTATCCGAAGATGTCTTTCATTTTCCCCAGCAGCGTGCGCCGCTGCGGCTTGTTTTCCACGTGCGTGATTCCATCCAGTTCCTGCAGCAGTTCACGCTGGCGCTTGGTGAGCTTGCTTGGAGTCTGCACGCGGACCTCGACGAACAGATCGCCCTTGCCGTGACCGTTCAGCACCGGCACGCCCTTGTTGCGAATGCGCAGCGTGGTCCCCGACTGCGTGCCCTCGGGGATTTTCAGCGTGTGCTCGCCTTCCAGCGTGGGGACGATGATTTCAGTCCCCAAAGCCGCCTGGGTAAACGAAATCGGCACTACGCAATACAAATCGTTGCCTTCGCGTTCGAAGAAGGAGTGCTCTTTGACATGTAACACAACGTACAGGTCGCCCGCGGGTCCACCGAATGTGCCAGCCTCGCCCAGTCCGGCAAAGCGGATGCGGGTGCCGTCTTCCACGCCGGCGGGGACCTTGGCGTCGATCGTTCTCTGGCGCAGCACGCGGCCTTCTCCCTTGCATTTCGGGCAGGGATCGGTGATGACGCTGCCGGTGCCCTGGCAAGTGGGACAGGTGCGGGCGATGCTGAAGAATCCCTGCTGGTAGCGCACCTGGCCGCGTCCGGCACAGGAGCGGCAGGTCACCGGGGCCTTGCCGGCTGCCGCGCCCGAGCCGCGACATTCTTCACACGCCTCGTGGCGGCGGACGGTGACCTTGGCTTCGGTGCCGAACACGGCTTCTTCGAAATCGAGGGTGATGTCTTCGCGCAGATCGGGGCCGCGCTGCGCCCGGCTGCGGCGGCGCGAGCCCCCGCCAAACATCTCGCCAAAGCCGAAAAAGTCGCCGAACAGGTCGCTGAAATCCTGGAAAATAGCGGGGTCGAAGCCGGCCGTGGCGCCCACCCCACTTACACCCGCGTGGCCGTAGCGGTCATAGGCGGCCCGCTTTTCGCCGTCGGCCAGCACGGCGTAGGCTTCGCTGCATTCCTTGAATTTCTCTTCCGCATCGGGGTTGTTGGGGTTGCGGTCGGGATGATACTGCAACGCCAGCTTGCGGTAGGCGCTCTTAATCTCCTGCTCGCTGGCGCCGCGCGCCACGCCCAGCACCTCGTAATAGTCGCGTTTTCCGTTGGTGGTCAGAAGGGCCTTTCCCGGATTGTCTGGATTTTCCCTGGACTTAGTGCTTCGTGTTGCGCGCGACCTTCACCATGGAGGGACGCAGCAGCCGGTCCTTCAGCTTGTAGCCGCGCTGCAGTTCCTCCAACACCTGATGGTCGTCAGCCTCGGTGGTGTCCACCATTTCGATGGCCTGGTGAAGGTGCGGATCAAACGGCTCGCCCTCCGCCGGAATGGCGCGCAATCCCAGCTTGGCCAGCGCATCCTGCAGTTGCTTATAGATGAGCTCCACCCCACTGCGGAGTTCCGATTCGTTTGTGCCCACCTGCAGGGCGCGCTCAAAGCTGTCGAGGACGGGCAACAGCCCTTTGACCGCCTCGGCCAGCGCGTATTCGCGAAATTCCTGCTGCTCCCGGGCGCTGCGTTTGCGGGCGTTCTCGAACTCGGCCTGCAGCCGGGCCAGGCGGTCCAGCAAGGCGTCCCGCTCGGCTTTAAGCTTTTCCAGCTCGGCGTCGCGAGGCGCCGCCGGCGGCGCGGCCGCAGTCGTACTCACCGCGGGCGTCTCCTCCGCGCCCTCCTCCGAGGGCGGCAGTTCGTGTTCCGCATCCAGCTCCTGCGGCTCGATTTCAGACTTTCCGTTCGTTCTTCCCATAACACTTCTCACTCAGATTCATTCAAGAGCCTGTCAAACAGACGAGCGATGTAGGAAACAGCAGTGATTGCATGCTGGTAGTCGATGCGAGTTGGTCCAATAACGGCCAGCGAGCCCATCACTTCGCCGCCCACCCGCGTGGGCGTGCCGATCAGCACGAAGTTGCGCATCGAAGGCAGCGCCTGGTCCAGCCCAATCACCACCCGCACGGCTTCCTGCTTAGCGTCGAGGTAGGCGCTCAACAATTCGACCACCTTCTGCTTCTCCTCCAGCGTCTTCAGCAGTTCCTGCAAACGCTGGCGGTCCTGCTCGCTGGCTACCAGGTTGGCCGCTCCTTCCACGAAGACGGTCTGGGTGCGCTCATCCGCGGCCAGCGCTCCCTGACGATACAGCTGTTCGACTGAGTTCATCAGCCGGTCGTATTCGCTGCGCTCCTGCTCCACGCGGCGGGCAATTTCGGCGCGCATCGCGTCCATGGTCCAGCCGCGGAAATTCTCGTTGACGAAGCGCGCCGCGGCATCCAGGTCGGTCTGCGATAGGTCGAGCCGCAGCACGCGGTCGCGCACCAAGCCAGAGCGCGTGACCACCACCGCCAGGACCTTCTGCTCGGCCAGTCGCGAGAAGTAAACATGCTCCAGAGCGTTCTTGGGGCCGCCGACCGCCACCGCTACGCCGACGTTGTGCGAGATCAGCGACAGCACATGCGAGGTGCGCTCCATGAACTCCTGCACGTCGGTCACCCCGTGCAGCGAATCCTGGATGATGTTCTCGTCCTGCTGCGAGAGACGAGCCTTGCCCGTCAGTTGCTCCACGTAATAGCGGTAGGCTTCCGACGTGGGAATCCGTCCCGCCGAAGTGTGCGGCTGCTCCAGGAAGCCTGCATCCGCCAGATCAGCCATGACATTGCGGATCGTGGCCGGACTGAGCCCTTCCCGGCTGCTGCGCGCCAGCGTGCGCGAACCCACAGGCTCCCCGCCGGCGATAAAGGTCTCCACGATCGCGGTCAGGATCTCCCGCTCCCGCTCGCCGATGGGCGGCCCGGACTGCATGTTGCTCTTCTGTATCACCTTGAAACAGCCTTGGAGGGCGGACTAGCTTTGAGGACTATTCCTCTAACATCTTTAGATGCATGAAGTTAGATTTAGAACTCGCCGCAATCCCCAGTTCGAATTCTAGGAAGCAAGCCGTGCCCTGTCAAGCATTAGCACTCTCCATGCCAGAGTGCTTGTCCTTGACGCCCCAGCCCCTAAAGAATAGGTTGCTGTGTTTAGGCTCGTGTGGCGCGGACACTCCTGTCCGCGCGGCCCTGATATGCAAACAAAACCTCATGTGACTGTAGTGGGTGCCGGCTGCTTCGGCGGCTGGACCGCCTGGTCGCTGCTTAAGTCGGGAGCACAGGTAACTCTCCTTGACGCCTGGGGCCCCGGCAACTCCCGCGCCACCTCCGGCGGCGAGACGCGTATCATCCGCGGAATCTATGGGCCTAATTCTCCCTACACCGAGATGACCGCCCGCGCCCTGCCACTGTGGCGCAAGTACGAGAAAGAATGGCAGCGTCCCATGCTGACCCGCACCGGCGTGCTATGGATGGCCTCAAGCGGCGAAGACAGCTTCGAGCGCGGCTCCATCCGGATGCTGCGCAAAGCCAAGCTCAAGTTCGACGAACTCTCCGCTCGCGACCTGAAGAAGCGCTGGCCGCAGATCAACTTCGACGGCGTCGAGTGGGGCATCTTTGAGCACGACGCCGGATATCTCACCGCGCGGATCATTTGCCAGTTGGTGGTGGAGAAGTTTGTGGCCGCCGGAGGCGACTATCGCCAGGTTGCTGTGCGACCGGACGACCTCGAATCCGGCGCGGGCAAACCCTTGCCGCTCGAAGATGGCTCTACCGTCTCCGGCGACCGCTACGTCTTCGCCTGCGGCCCCTGGATGGGCAAACTGTTTCCCAAAACCGTCGGCGACCGCATCCGTCCCACCAAGCAGGATGTGTTCTTCTTCGGCGTGCCCTCGGGCGAGTCGCGCCTCGATGACCGCCATCTGCCCATCTGGGCCGAGCACAAAGACCGCTTCCGCTACGGCATTCCCGGCAACCACGGACGCGGCTTCAAGATCGCCGACGACACCCGCGGCCCCACCTTTGATCCCACCAGCGGCGAGCGCACGGTGAATCCCGACGGCCTGCGCGCCCTCCGCGAATACCTCGCCGTTCGCTTCCCCGCCATGAAGAACGCCCCGCTGGTCGAGACCCGCGTCTGCCAGTACGAGCAAACCCCCGACAACCACTTCATCGTGGACCGCCACCCCGCCGCCGAGAACGTCTGGCTGCTGGGAGGAGGCTCCGGCCACGGCTTCAAGCACGGCCCAGTCGTAGGCGAGATGATGGCGGAGCTGGTGCTGAAGGAGAAAGAGCCGAAGCCGTATTTTCGGTTGGCAAGGTTTGGGCAACCGGCGCGGGCGCTGGGGACGCACGCGGTGGCGGCGAAGGTAAAGGGACATCCGAGGCTGGCGAGTTGGTAGGCAGGTATGCAATGCCCGCATCCGTTCTCTGGAGAGTATGAGGATATGGCTAACCAAGATGAGGACAAGAACACAAGTCGAACAATTTTGCTTCTTCTGGTCACAGCTCTCCTTGCTGTAGCCTCAGTTGTGCTTGGTTTCTACTTGCTTCGCAATACATTAGCGGACAGTTTTGCATTTATTTATTTCGCCCGCGGCACGGAGCTCTCAAGACAAGATGCTGCCAAACTGGAACAGGATCTGAAGTCTGACCTAGGCAGCTTCGCCGATCGGATTGAGTTGCTGGCGTTCTACAGTTTTAAGACCTATAAGGATGGTCTCACGCCTGAAGACCTCGCGAACCGCCGAGAACACATATTGTGGATTATTGAGCACGAACCCGTATCGAATTTTGCGAGCACCCACGAAGCGGCATTCGACCCAGATGGTCGTGATCCCGAGGGGCTGCAACAAGGCCAGAAGCTGTGGTTGGAACACGTGCAGGCCCGGCCCACGAGTGCCCGCATTCTATATAACGCAGGCCAATTCTTCTTTTGGGCTAATGACTGGACACAGTCGGAAGAGTTATTGGAGCGGGCTTACGCAATCGAACCCAAGAACCACGATATCGATTCCTCCTTAGCTGGACTCTATTGGAGAGATGCAAGGCATTCTTTGACTCACGATCAAGTCACGAGTATGGCGGCAAAGTCTCTCAAAGTATTCGAACAAGCTTTGAGCGATACCCACGATCCTCGCAACCGGCTGAATGATCTGCCCGAAGCAGCTCAGGCGGCATTCGAAGCAGGGGAGTACGATCGAGCGGCGGCCTATTCTAGGGAGGGGCTAAGTCTTGCTGAGCGACCCGCTTATGTCGACAGCAACGCGGACGCAATCCACTACGGCAACATTGTACTCGGAAGGATTGCCGTAAGGCAGGGGAACGTCGCAACGGCTTCGGCATACCTCCTGAAGGCCGCCACGATAAAAGGGAATCCACATCTGGACACCTTTGGTCCGAACATGATGCTTGCAAAGGAGCTGCTTGAGAAAGGGGAGCGCAAGTCGGTTGTGGAGTATTTTGATCGGTGTGGCAAGTTTTGGAAGGACGATGATGGAAAACTAAGTCAGTGGCGTTCTAGCGTGCTTTCAGGTAGCAACCCTGACTTTGGAGCAAATCTCCGCTACTGACAATTGTTCACGCAGAGCGTGGTTTTAGCGATCCGGCAACCTGTAATCATTCCTCTCCACCACTTTCTCCGACAAGTACTGCACAAACTCCCAATCGTTGCCCTCGGGATCGTAGAAGTACAGGCGCTTGCGGTAGGGATGCTTATTCGGCGGAGTGGAGTCGGTGTAGCCCGCCGCCAGCATGCGCTGGCGCAGCGCCTCCACGTCGTCCACCTCGTAGGCCAGATGGTTGACGCCCGGCACGCCTTGGTACGGTGCCCAGCGCTTGGCCGGCTCCTCGCGCGACTGGCCCAGGGCAATGTAGGTGTCATCGGTGCCGATGTGCAGCCAGCGCGTTCCGTCCGCGCTGGTGCCTTCGCCGCGCACGCGAAATTCCGGAAACGCAGTCTGCAAGAAACGGACCATCCCCTCGATGTCGCGCACACACAGGTTCGCATGTTCTAACTTGATGAGCATTGCAGCTCCCCCAACTCGACCTAGGTAATGGATGATTTCGGGGACTCTGGCGTCACAATATTCCAGCGGTGAAGATGCGCTTCCCGTACGCAGGGGAGGGGCCTGTCGGCCTACACACTCATCCTGAGCGGAGTTTAGCCACGCGCCAGCGTGGGTAAGCGGAGTCGAAGGATCCCTAGCCGCAGCCCGGTCCGCGGGCGTCTCCGGGAATTCTCATCACGTGCCATGGGGAGAATGCCTGGATGCGTGCGAAGCAGCGCTGGCACGGTAGGGGTCCTTCGACTGCGTCGCCGCTTCGCTACGCGAAGCGGCTACTTCGCTCAGGATGACAGAAGGAGTAAGGCTTATTGATGAGGCAAACGGGATTACTGAATCTGGATCACGCCCTCGCCCGCACTTGACCGAATCTCGTCCGAGCGCGCCATCACCTTGCGGGCGAAGTCGAACAGCGATTTGGCGTGAGGAGAGTCTTCTCCTTCTAGCACGGCGGGCTTGCCGGTGTCTCCGGCCTTGCGGATGTCGGGATCGAGCTGCACGCTTCCCAAGAAAGCCACGCCGAACTGGTTGGCAGTCTTCTCGGCGCCGCCGCGGGAGAAGATGTCTATCTCGTGCTGGCAGTGCGGGCACACGAAGTAACTCATGTTCTCCACTACGCCTACCAGGTCCACCTTCATCTGGCGGAACATCTCGATGGCTTTGCGCGCGTCCTGGAGCGACACATCTGAGGGCGTCGAGACCACGATCGCACCCGTCAGCGGCACGGTCTGAATGAGCGAGAGCGCCACGTCTCCGGTTCCCGGAGGCAAGTCGATTACCAGGTAGTCAAGCAGGCCCCACTCCACCGAGCCGAGAAACTGCCGGATGATGGAGTGCAGCATGGGCCCGCGCCAGATCAGCGGCTTGTCGCCGGGATTAAGGAAGCCGACGGAAATCACTTTGATCCCATGGATGGTCAGCGGCTCCAGGTGGTTCTCTCCCACCACCTTGGGCTGGGCGCTGGTGCCCAGCATGAGCGGGACGTTGGGTCCATAGACGTCGGCGTCGAGCAGGCCAACTTTATGACCGAGCCGGGACATGGCGAGCGCCAGGTTGACCGCAAGCGTGGTCTTGCCGACTCCGCCCTTGCCGGAACCAACGGCAATGATGCTGTTCACCCCCGGCAGGGGCTGCGGAGCGGGCGGTTGCTGTCCAGTGTGCATGTGGGCCAAAGGGGCACCTTCCAGGGTTGATTATACAGGTCGTCACACGAGGCTGTGACGTGGAGCACTCAGCATTCAGATTAGTGGCGTCCTCCTGAACCCGGCGTCAGCCGGGGTGAAGGATCCTGCGTGCAGCGACTCGAACTCTGCGGGAGAGGCACTGCACGCCAGATCCCTCGCCCGGCTGAACTGCGCCGGACCTCGGGATGACGCCGAAAAGGTTGCCTGACGGGTGATGGTTAAAAACTAAACTGCCAAGTATCCGCCATCCACGGGAAACACCGCTCCCGTCACCCACGATGACTCGTCGCTGGCCAGGTAGACGGCCAGCCCGGCCATGTCTTCTGGCCGGCCGAGGCGGCCCAGGGGATGGACTGCGGTGCGCTCTTTCCTCACCTGCTCGGGATTAGGCGCTTTGCTGATCACCGATGCTGTCAGATCAGTTTCCACGAACGAGGGGCAGATCGCGTTCACGCGAATGTTTTCCGGGCCGTGATCAATGGCCATGCACTTGGTGAGCAGCACGACCGCGCCCTTTGAGGCGGCGTAGGAGGCGCGGTTGCGGGCTCCGTTGATGCCCAAGACGGAAGCAATGTTGATGATGGATCCGCCTCCGGCCTGGCGCATGTGCGGCAGCACAGTGCGGGAGAGCATCCAGACGCCGCGCACATTCACGTCGAAAGTTTCGTCCCACTGGTCTTCGGTGATCTGCTCCGCGGTACCGATGTGAAGGACCCCGGCATTGTTGAGCAGGACGTTCAGTCCGCCGAACTGGCTCACGGTCTCCTCAACTACGCGGTCAATCTCCTGCAGGATGGAGACATCGGCGTTGAGAACCAGGGCGGAGCCGCCGATCTCCCGGGCGACAGCTTCGAGGCGTTCCTTGCGGCGGCCCACCAGGGCAACCTTGGCGCCTTCGCGGGCGAGGGCAATGGCGCAAGCGCGGCCAATGCCGCTGCCGGCTCCGGTGACGATGGCGGTCTTGTCTTTCAGGCGGGAGCTCATGATCCGCAATAGTCTAGCGGAAAAATGATAAGCCAGTACCTCGGTGCTCGAAGCCGGGAGGTCTGGAAGAGGATCTATTCGCTGTGCTGAAGCGCTGTGCCACCCAGTGACTTCTTCAGTATCCCTGTCCCTCCAGCCGCACCTTGCCACGGAACATGCGGTAGATGAAAACGAAGTATCCCAGGGCCAGAAGCATTCCCAGAATCCACCACACGATTCCCACGGTCAGCCCATGACGTCCAGCGGCGCTGTTGTAGATGGTCAGGCTGTAGGCAGGGTCGGTGCTCGCGGGCAATACGACGGGATAGAGCGCAAAGGCAGCGCCCACCAGCATGGCGGCGATGTACAGGCTGGACGCTCCGAAGGCGATCCGGTCTTTCTCTTTTCTCGCGGCCCAGAACATCACGGCCAGGCTGCCGACGACCGCGAGCGGCACCAGCATTCCCACGGCATGCGACCTGTAGTTGTTCATGGCTTGGGGCTGAATGGAATAAGTTGCGAGCAAGCTAACGAGCGTCAACAGGAGCTGGAGCGGCCAGGCAGTGAGTGCGAAACGCCGGGCGCGCTGGCTCAATTCCCCTTCCGTCTTGATGGCGACGTACAGTGCGCCGTGCGCGGTCAGCGTAACCAGGGCGACTACACCGGCCATCACCGTGTACCAGTCGAGAATTCCGGGATACCGTCCCACGCGGAAGTCGGTCCAGAGCGGCTCGAAGAAGTATCCGTCGGGACCAAGCGGCACGCCGCGGATCACGTTGCCCAGCGCGGCGCCGAAGAAAATGGCGAGCAGCACACTCGACAGGGAGAAAATCACATCGAAGAATCCCTGCCACACGGGTTCGTCAATGTGGGTGCGGAATTCGATACCAATGGCGCGCAGCATGAGGAGCCAGAGCACCATCATGAGCGGCAGGTAGAAGCCGCTGAAGCTGGAGGCATAGAGCTGGGGGAAGGCGAAGTACAGAGTGCCGCCGGCGGCGAGCAGCCAGACCTCGTTGCCGTCCCACACCGGGCCGATGGCGCGCAGCACCATGCGGCGTTCTTCGTTGGTGCGGGCGGCAAAGAGATAAATAATGCCCGCACCCAGGTCGAAGCCATCCAGTACCACGTAGGCCGTGAGCATGACTGCGACGATGATGAACCACAGCGTTTCCATAATGACCTCGAAAGCAGGCGCTAGGCTCTAAGCCTCCTGCGAAAATGAATCCCAGAGCCTAGAGCCTAGAGCCAGAGCCTAGAGCCTACAGCTCCGGCCCGTGCTCGATCTCCCGCCGCACCAGGAACAGAAACAGAATGCCCAGCACGGTGTACATCCCCATGAACCCAAGCAGGGTGAACATGCCGTTCCCCGCGGATACGGTCTTGGAGTAGCCGTCCGCGGTCAGCATCAGGCCATAGACCAGCCAGGGCTGGCGGCCAAGTTCGGCGGTCATCCAGCCCGCGGTGTTCGCGATGTAGGGGAAAGGCAGGCTCAGCAGCAATATCCAGAGCATCCAGCGCGCGTCAAACAGCTTGCCGCGCCACAGCAGGAACGCCGCCACCACCATAATGGCGATGAAGATCGTCCCCAGGCCCACCATGATGTGGTAGCTGTAGTACAGCAGCGGAATGGTTCCCGGCCACAGATCTTCGGGAAACTCGTTCAGCCCGCGGACATGCGCCTCCCACCGGCGGTAGCTCAGGAAGCTCAGCATCTTGGGCAGCACGATCGGATTGTCAATCTTGCGCTCGGGCACATTGGGCTGTCCGATCAGCACCAGCGGCGCGCCGGGCTGGCCGGTGAACAGGGCCTCCATGGCGGCCAGCGTGACGGGTTGGTTCTGAGCGAGCATTCGACCCTGGCCATCGCCGGTCGGAAACAGCTGCACGATGCTGAAAAAGCAGCCAGCCACAACCCCGACCTTCACGAAGATCCGCCCATTCTCCAGGTGCTTCCGCCCGAGCAGGTAGAACGCCCCCACCGACGCCATCACGAAGGCTCCGGTGATTCCTGCGCCGCTCATGTTGTGGGCGTACTGCCACCACGCCCAAGGATTCAGGACCAGCGCCCAGAAACTGCTGAGCTGGGCCGAACCGTCGGCAGCGCGGCTGTAGCCCACGGGGTGCTGCATCCAGGCGTCGGTGGCGATAATGAAGAATCCGGAAAGCCACGATCCCAGGAACACAGCGACGGCCGACCACCAGTGGGCCTTCGGGCTTAGCCGCTTCTCGCCATAGAGGAACAACCCCAGAAATGCCGATTCCAAAAAGAATGCGAACATGCCTTCCATGGCCAGGGTCTGCCCGATCACGCCGCCAGCAAAGCGGGAGAAATGCGACCAGTTGGTGCCGAACTGAAATTCCATCGGGATGCCGGTCACAACCCCGAGCACAAAGTTGATGCCGAAGATGCGTGCCCAGAAACGGGCGGCCCGGTTGTACTTGTCGTCGTTGCGGCGCAGCGCCAGAGTCTTCAGCACCACGATCAACGGCGCCAATCCCATGGTGAGCTGGGGGAACAGGTAGTGAAAGGTTACGGTGAAAGCGAAATGCAGGCGATGAACCAGGAGTGCGCTATCCATAAGGCGGCCCCATCGCGGGTGCGAGGTGAAATTATCGCGGCTGCCGTGGCCCCCAGGCTGTGATGCCGATCACAGCCCAGACTGATCTAGCGAGGGTTCGCGTTGCGGCGCTCACGCTCAGCGCGATGCATCTCGCGCCGCCGCCCGGCGTCCTCATAGCGGCGCCGCTGTTCGTCGGTCTCAGGAACGACCGCTGGCACCGGCAGGCGCCGTCCGCTTCCGTCCACCGCCACGAAGGTCAGATAGGCGGAGCTGACATGCTGGCAATTGTCGGTGATGTAGTTTTCCACCCAGACTTTAACGCCGACTTCCATCGAGGTGCGAAAAACGCGATTGACGGACGAGCGCAGAATGACCAGGTCGCCGATGTGCACCGGGACCCAAAAGTCCATGTGATCGATGGAAGCCGTAACGACGTAGTGCCGGGAATGGCGATGCGCGGCCAAGGCGCCGGCCATGTCGATCCAGTGCATGAGGCGTCCGCCGAGCAATGCCCCTAGCGGGTTGGCATCATTGGGAAGAACAATCTCGGCCATCTCGGACTGCGAATCGCGAACCGGGCGGGTAATCAGCGACAGATCGGTCAGGTTCATCAGTGTACGCTCGCGGTTTAGCCTGCCAGGGCAGGCTGTGTTCTGCGGAGCAGATAGGACTCCAGGTAACACTCAGCCATTTTCTGGATGCGCGGGTTGGGGTGGACCGAAGTCCAGAGCCCGAGCGAAACGTTATATTCCAGGGTGCCGTGTTCGGCGGGAGCGTGCGCCGCTTCGCACACAAACCACAGCAGCAGCTGCGAGCCGCGCTCGCGCATCACCGAAAAGCGCACGGCATCGCAGGCGCGTTCCGCAGGCAATCGCGGACAGCCCACGGCATACCCCAGGTTGCAGAACTGTGTGAGCTCTTCCTCGGTGGGGGTCGCGCCTTCGTGTCCGGGAGCGCAACAATGTCCTCTCCAGCCACCCCCTAAGGGCAGACGTGAAGGATGCAGCCACGCGCCCCCTTCCAACTTCTGCGTCGGCATGAAGTATGGGCAGGCCAAGCCTCAGCTCCTGCTTTTCGGATGACGCCATTGTACTCAGGAGCGAGGTGTACCGCCAGTGCGACTACGAGGCGGTCCCCCGGCTTTCGGCCGGTGTAGTAATCTTGATTTGGCCTTTGACCGCCGGCGTTTGGGAGTGATGCTATGGACCGTGTCGCCATGCTCAATGAGATTCTCGCGGAGAATCCGGGCGATGCCTTCGCCCGCTACGGTCTGGCCCTGGAGTACTCCAAAGCTGGCCAGCTGGAGCGCGCGCTGGAGGAATTTGGCAAGCTGCTTTCCGCCCATCCGGACTACACCGCCGGTTACTTCATGGCCGCACAGGCCTTGGCCGCGGTCTCCCGGACCGAGGAAGCAAAGAAGATGCTGACCGACGGCATCGCTTCCGCCAGGCGCACCGGTAACGCCCACGCCCAGTCGGAGATGGAGGCGATGTTAGCGGAACTGGGCTGAAGGCCCGGAGCCGTTTATCTTGGCCAGAGCCACCCGAATGTCCCGGCAGTAAGCAGCCCGTAAATCAGCCCGTCAAAGACGTGCTTAAAGGTTACGCTCCAGGTCTGGCCTTTCCAGATGGCATCCTGGACCTGTGCGAGGGCGTAGGCGAGGAAGCCCACCGTGCCGGCCACGCGGAAGACCTGCAGGTAATTCGTGCCGGCGCTCAGTGTGCGCCCGGTCAGGTAGGCGACAAATATGCCGACGACTACGCAGTAAACGAACCACAGCCCCAGATATTTCCCCATCGCCGGCGCTCCGCTGGGAATTACAGTCAGCAGTCCGACCGGGCCGCGTTTGAATTTCTCAACCGACTCCGGCGACTTCATATCTTTATGGGTGCAATGAGGGAAATGGTAAACCGGGCCCGGGGTCACACCCGCGCTACGGAGAGCGTCGAGCACCTTGTCTTCCTCGGGCAGCTTGCGGTAATCGCTCTTGTGGTAGGGAAGCACCATGTGCATGATCGAGCTGGCAACGAAAACGATCACAGCTGACAACAGAATGGGAAGCCATAAGGCGGAGATGGGAACCATCGGTTCCTCCTAGCGTTGAAAGTTGCAGGACCCAAAAGAACGAGCAAGAGCCTACGCTTTGCTGGCGAGGAGAGTCAAACCGGGGGAAGAACCACGGAGGACACAGTGGACACGGGGTATTCGTCGGTGCCCTATGCAAGTTATTCCGGGGGGTGTGCCATCCGAGTCATGGCCCACTCCACCAATGACGGGAAGAGCTGGTAGATCTTGACCGGAACGTGCATCCACCAGGGCACAACCACTTCCCGCTTCTGCTTCAGATAGCCGTGAAAGGTCGCCCTGGCCACGCGCTCGGCGCCGATTCCTCGCACTGCCGAGGGCCGCACCGTCTTCACCTCCCGGCCGCGCAGGGCGTTGGCGCCAAAATCGGTGCGCACGTAGCCCGGGCACACGGTCATCACATGTATGCCGGCGCTCTTCAACTCCACCCGCGCCGCCTTGCCGAAAGCGTTCATGGCGAATTTGGTCGCGCTGTAAACGGCGTTAAAGGGCATGGGGATGTGTCCGGCTACGCTGGAAATATTGATGATCGTGCCATTTCCTTGCTGCTTCATGACCGGGATCACCGCCTGCATGGCCGCAACTGTGCCGAAAAAGTTGGCGTCAAAGGTGTCGCGGCAGGCAGCCATATCCAGCTGCGCGACCGAATCCAGCAAGCCGTGACCGGCATTGTTCACCCAGACGTCCACCCGATCAAAGTGGTGGAGGGTGAGGCTTAGCACGCGGTCAATCTCCTCGCGGTTGCGCACATCGCAGGAGAGAGCAAGGGTGCGGTCGGTGTGGCCTACGCGGCCGCGGGCGGCCTCGGCGCGCCCGGCATCGCGGGAAAGCAGCACCACCCTGGCGCCGTGGGCGGCAAAAACTGCGGCAATGGCCTCGCCGATGCCCATGGAAGCGCCCGTCACCACCACCACTTTTCCTGAGAGGTCCATGCCCGCTTTTATGCTGAGCAGCGATGCCAAGTCAAGCACAGGCGTACAATCAACCATCGCGTCGCATCTGGCCGGAGGCCCCGGTTGAGCTTACGTCTGCCCCTGTTTCCGCTGGACCTGGTTCTGTTCCCGGGCACGCCCCTTCCCCTGCACATCTTCGAACCGCGCTACAAGGAGATGATCGCGGAGTGCCTGGCCGAGAAGCGGCCTTTCGGCGTGGTGCGGGCGAAAGACGAAGGCGTTGCCGAGATTGGCTGCACCGCGGAGATCGTCACCGTCACCAAGAAATACGAAGACGGCCGCATGGACATCGTGACCCAGGGCGTGGAACGCTTCGAGGTGATGCAGGTAAACCAGGAGCGGTCCTTCCTGCAGGCAGAGGTACTGTACCTGCATGATGAGCCGGGCAAAGCCACGGCGGAAGAAGTCGCCCGCGCGGTCCAGCTGCACAATGAGATTCTGGCGTTGGCGGGGGCGGAGGCGCAGAAGCCCTCGGACGAAGAGATCTCGCAGCTTTCTTTCCACATTGCGGGCTCGATGCCGCTCGATCTTGATTTTAAGCAGAACCTGCTGGGAATGAAATCAGAGCCCGAACGCCTGCGCGCGGTCATCGCCTACTTCGAAGCCATCCTGCCCAACCTGCGGCGGACCGTTCACGTGCGCCGCAAGGCGGGCGGCAACGGCCACGCCAGCTAGATCATCACACCGGCTTGTCACCTGACCGGGGGTATAATCGGAGGCAGCAAGTTGTTTCCCCTGGGGGTTTTCCATCATGAGTTTCCCGCGGACGCTGGGTGAGCTGCGCCACAGTCCATTCTCCGAACAACGTTTGCGTAGCCGGCGGGTGAAAGACGAACTACGAGACAACCTGGTCCCCAAGTTGCGGGCGGGAGGGCCCATCTTTCCCGGCATTGTGGGTTACGACGATACGGTCGTGCCCCAGATCATCAACGCCATCCTTTCGCGGCACAACTTCATCCTGCTGGGGCTGCGCGGCCAGGCCAAGAGCCGCATCCTGCGCTCGCTCACCACGCTGCTCGATCCGCAGATGCCCTACGTCGCAGGCTGCGAGATTCATGATGATCCCTATGCGCCTATCTGCCGCCGTTGCCGCGAGGAGGTTGCCAAGCACGGCGACAGTACGCCCATTGCCTATCTCACCCCGGAAGCGCGCTACGTGGAAAAGCTGGCGACGCCGGATGTCACCATCGCCGACCTGATCGGAGATATTGATCCCATCAAGGCGGCGCGTGGCGGACACGAACTGTCGAGCGAACTGACCGTGCACTACGGCCTGCTGCCCCGCGCCAATCGCGGCATCTTCGCCATTAACGAACTTCCTGACCTGGCGGGAAAAATCCAGGTCGGCCTGTTCAACATCATGCAGGAAGGGGACGTGCAGATTAAAGGCTATCCCATCCGTCTGCCGCTGGATGTGGCGCTGGTGTTCAGTGCCAACCCGGAAGACTACACGGCGCGCGGCAAGATCATTACGCCGTTAAAGGACCGCATAGGCTCAGAGATTCGCACCCACTACCCGGCTTCCATCGAAGAAGGCATTGCGATCACCGCGCAGGAAGCCTGGATGCGGCGCGACGGCTACAAGCTGCATGTTCCCAAGTACGTGCACGAGGTAATCGAGCGGATTGCGTTCGCGGCCAGGGATGACAAGAAGATCGACAAGCGCTCCGGCGTCAGCCAACGCCTGCCCATCTCGTGCATGGAAAATGTCATCTCCAACGCCGAGCGGCGCGCGATCCATCATGATGAAAAGGTGGTGGTACCGCGCATCGGCGATGTCTACGCCGCCATGCCGGCGATCACCGGCAAGCTGGAACTGGAGTACGAAGGCGAGATGAAAGGCGCGGACCACGTGGGCCGCGAACTCATCCGTGCCGCGATCGCCAAGACCTACGACGAATATTTCACCGGCGTAAACACCCAGCAGATTGTGCAGTGGTTCGATCTGGGGGGTGAGATTCAACTTTCCGACACCGCGGGAGCCTGCGACGCGCTACAGTCCCTGCAGGCAATCCAGGGCCTGATGGACAAAGTGGGCAAGGTAGGCGTGGGCCCCAAGGACAGCGCCGAAATGCAGGTTTCCGCCGCGGAGTTCGTGCTCGAAGGCCTGCACGCTCACAAGCGCATCGGACGCAACGAGGAGCGGGTCTTCACCGCGGGGGAGAAGCAGCCCCGGCCGGCGGAGAAGGCGTTCGACCGGGAGGAGCCGCCATACCGGCCAAGAAGACAATTCAACTAGTCGTTGGTCGTTCGCCGGTGGTCGTTCGGCTGCCCCGAATCTCCTTGCTAATGACCAACGACCAACGGCTGCTCTTATGAAACGCATCCGCTACAGCAAATACGTTCCCGATCCTGCCGGTGAGATGAGCATGGAGGAACTGCTCAGCGCTCTCTCTGACTACCTGTTGCGGAGCGGGTTTGAGGACTACGGGTATTACGACCCGCCGGAGGGCGAGCAGACCCTGGACGAACTGAGGCGCGCCATCGAGCAGGCCTTGCTCGAAAGCGACCTGCTGGACGAGCGAATGCGCGAACAGTTGCAGCAGATGCAGGCGGAAGGGACCTTAGACGAACTCATCGAGCGCCTGATCGAGCGCATGCAACAGGAAGATTACATCAGCATCGATCAGCCGCATGACCCGTCGCGGCAGTCCAGCGTCGGCGGACAGGTCGGGGACGCGCAGCAGCCGACCCGGTTTGAAATCACCGACAAGAGCTTGGATTTTCTCGGCTTCAAGACCTTGCGAGATTTGCTGGGATCGCTGGGTAAGTCGAGTTTTGGGCGCCACGATACGCGCGACCTGGCCACCGGCATCGAGACCAGCGGCGCCTCGCGCCGCTATGAGTTCGGGGATACGCTCAACCTCGACATCACCGCCACCCTCTCCAGCGCCATTCAGCGTGAAGGCGCAAGGCTGCCGCTGAACATCGAGTACTCCGACCTGCAGGTACACCAGTGTGAATACCAGTCATCCTGCGCCACCGTGCTCATGCTGGACTGCTCCCACTCGATGATCCTTTACGGTGAAGATCGCTTCACTCCGGCGAAAAAAGTAGCCATGGCGTTGTCGCACCTGATTCGCACCCAGTATCCAGGCGACTCGCTTTCCCTGATTCTCTTTCACGACTCTGCCGAAGAGGTGCCGCTGTCGCAGCTGGCGCGTGTCAAAGTCGGCCCGTATTACACCAACACCCGCGAGGGGCTGCGCCTGGCGCAGCGCATCCTGCAACGGCAGCGCAAGGACATGAAGCAGATTGTCATGATTACCGACGGCAAACCTTCGGCGTTGACACTGGAAGATGGGCGGATTTACAAGAACGCCTTCGGGCTTGATCCGCTGGTGGTGAGCCAGACGCTGGAAGAGGTCTCAAAGTGCAAGCGGGCGGGGGTGATGATCAATACGTTTATGCTGGCGTCGGACTATGGCTTGGTGCAGTTCGTGCAGAAGGTCACGGAGATGTGCCGAGGGAAGGCGTACTTCACTACTCCCTACACGCTGGGCCAATACCTGCTGATGGATTACATGTCACGGAAGACGAAGACGATCCATTAGACCGCCACGTGGGGGCGGAACGCCCTCACGACAGCCAGCGGGGTGCTGGCCCTACGCCTTCGTAATCTCCCCCACCGCCCGCCACGCTTGATCGATTGCACAGTCGGTGTAGGCGTGGGCGCCGGCGTCGGAGTTCGCAATGGCAAGCCGTCCGAAGGGTTTACGCGCCACCTCGCAGGGCTTCTGCCTGCCTTCCAACACAATCTTGGGGTCCCACAAGGAACTGTATTCGTAGGCGTAGCCGTGAGGCCAGCGATTGACGGTGATGGCCGCGATGTCGCGCGCAGGGTCGAACCCTCCCGGACCCAGCGTGCGGGCCATTTGCTCTCGGATGTTGCGTTCGATGATTTCAAAGCGGGTGCTGAACAACTCCATGCGCCCCAGGCGGTATTGCACGCGAGCGGGAGCGCCGGCTCGGCACGGAGCCTTGCTCAGGTGCAATACTGCCGGCTCGTCGGCTGTGCGCGGGCAGTGATAATCCCCCACACTGACCGGCAAGTCGATGTCGATAAACGTGTGGTAGCCGCTGGGCGCGTAGATAGAATTGGCAGCCAGCTTCTTAAATGCAGTTGCATTCCGCAGCACTACATTGGTGTAAAGCAGCGGCACCTTGGCGGCGAAGGCCAGCGCATCTCTCTGCGCATCGGGCAGTTCGTCGCAGATGTAGGGAATCACCACGTGCCAGCAGGCGAGGATGCAATGCGCGGCACGCACGCTGTAGGCTTTTCCGCCCCTCGCGTACGCGATTTCTACCTCCTTGGCGCTGGCGGGATCGCCAACATGCTTCACCCGAACCACCGTGCTGTTTAGCCGGATGCGCACCGGCCAGGAGGCTTCATCCAGCTTGGCATAGTTCGCCCTGGCTGTAACCACATCGGTAGCGGAGTGCCCGGGAATGGCCTCCGGGATGAGCGTGCGTACTAGTAGCCGGGCGATGCTGGCATTGCCGTCAGGAAAGTGGAAGAAATAGGTGCGTTCGTTGCTGAGTCCCTCTGGCACAGGATCGGCGCTCATTCCGGCAAATCCCGGATATCCCGCGTCCCAGGCATCAGCCGCAGCGATGGCCTCAATGCCTACACCGAACAAGGGCTGCGACGCCGCCTGATAGAGGCGAATCACGTCGTGATGAACACCCGCCAGTTCGGTGAGGAACTGGGAGTAGCTGATTCGCGCCAAGCGCGCTTCTTTCTCTTCCGCACTAAGACCCGGGAGATAATCTTTCTTTTCCCGGCAAATTCGTGATATGTCCTTGCGCGCCCGTTCCGCAATCGGCGCCTCCGCCATGAAGTTGGTCCACGCGTCGGGCGCAGCGACCGCCAAGTCGAAGGTCTCGCCCCCTGGGAAGGGGTAGGGGTCGTCCACCAGTTTGTCGCTGCCAAACGTCTCTTTGTCGAAGAAAATCTTAGGCCGCCGTCCGTCAGCGGTGTAAACGGCCCGGTCCAGATACTTGGCGAAACCGGCCACATCAATTCCCAAGTCCTCAACCAGACCTTTGGCGACCGGACTGTAAGGTTCGGGGCTTTCGATTGAGTAAGTCCCGCCATATCCGATCAGCAGGCGTTTGTTTACGCGGAACTCGTTTCGCTTGGCGTGGCCGCCGAAATCGTCGTGATTCTCGAGGATGAGGATGCGCGCTTTTGGCCCTGCTATCTTGCGGTAGAAGTGGGCGGCGGCGAGCCCACTGATTCCGCCTCCGACGACAACCAGGTCATAGGTCTCGCCGGTCTCGATGGGCTTGCCGGCTTCCTCCCAGAAGGTTCCGTCGCGCAACTTGTGGGCGGCCTCAAATGATCCTGGATGG
Source organism: Terriglobales bacterium (assembly GCA_035542575.1). Lineage (GTDB taxonomy): Bacteria > Acidobacteriota > Terriglobia > Terriglobales > Acidobacteriaceae > JAIQET01. Next base: position 30,200 of record DATKLE010000007.1, read on the forward strand.
CTGCCGCGCAGGCCGGTGAGGGCGGGAGGATAGTAATCGGATGCTTTTTCGGGATCGGCTTGCAGGTCAAACACGCCGAACGCCTGCGGCGGGAGCATCGCCGCGCCAACGGTCAGAGCCACTCCGTTCAGAAAGTCGCGCCGCGTGATTTTGCGGTCCATCCCCAGCTCTCGATCGTGTGAGTCGCGCACGGGAATCCTCGCATTCTGCCAGCTAGGTTGTTTTGTCTGTCGGGGCGAATTTGCCGAGAGCTCTCAGGTGTCAGGTCCGAGGTGTCGGGAGCGGAGGTCTGAGACCCGCCCGCCAACAGCTGAGACCTGGCCCCGGTTTCTCATGCAACCGCTCAGGGCAATTTCGGGAGCTCGGCGGTTATCGCCTCGTCGGCCTTTTTCACCGCCGACTCTGCGCCCTGGAATCCAATCTTGGAGTGGGTTCCATCGCAAAAAGGCTTGTTCACCGAGCCGCCACAACGGCAGAGGGAAAAGGCAGGCTTGCCGGTCAGATCGTACTTGTTTCCGTCCGCGTCCACCAGTTCGATCGAGCCCTCAGGAGCTTCCACCCGGTACGGACCGTTCCTCCTAACCGTAATTTTGACTGCAGCCATGGCACCTCCTCCGTGCTCTGTCTGGATCACGTACGAAGATATCAGCTTCAGCATGCTGGCTACTAGCGATTGGCCACTGGCTGCTGGCTTTCTAGCGATCCAGCATGACCAGTGGAGGCCGCGTGCCTGCCGGCTGGCAGCCATGAGCTTCCCTATGCGGCTGCCGATCGTGTCGCCAGCAGGTCCCGGTAAAGCTGCAGATACTCGTCAATCATGCGTCTGGCGGTGAAACGTTCCCGTGCGCGCTGGTAGGCAAGGCCCGCATAGGTGCGGCACAGGTCCGGCTCGGCACTTAAGCGGCGGATCATCGCAGCCAGGCTACCGGCATCGTTGGCGCGAAAATAGAGCGCGGCGTCACCCCAGATCTCGCGGTACGCGGGAATATCGTTGGCGATGAGCGCACATCGGGAAAGCGCCGCCTCCAAGGCGGTCATGCCAAACGGCTCGTAGCGCGAGGTGGCGGCGAAGATGGATGCCCGGCTGTACAGGCTGCGCAGTTGCGCTTCGGTCTGCGGCCCTTTGAAGGCAAGGCAGGTATTCTCGGTGGCTACTTTGACGTCGGCGCGAATGGGGACCCTGGGAGCCTGCACCGGCGCCTCGGTCCCAACAATGCATACCGGCATCGGGTGAACGTATTGGGTCAGCAACGACACCTGTTTGCCCGCATCCCACAACCGCCCCACTGCCAGCACGGAATCGTCCTTGCTGACGTACGGGTTGAAGAAAATCGGATTACGACCGTTGTGGATCACAATGTCTCGCCGGGGCTGAATGTAGCAGGCACGAATTGCATCCAGCATCCACGCGGTGGGGGCGACGACGGCGCTGGCCTTCGCCAACCCGCAGTTGATGACCTCGCGATACCAGCGCAGCCAGCGGCTGTCTTTCGGAGCGTGTCCGTGCACTGCTTTCCACCACGTGATCAGATCGCCGTGGGCCACGACTACGCGCGGCACTGACACTGGAAGACTCCCATAGCACAGCTGGTTCAGGTGCAGCAGATCGGGCTTCAGCTCCCTCACTAGGTCGGTGAGATACGCGGAAGACTCCTCCACATCCAGCTCCCCCTCCTGCATCCAGTCGAGACGGAAGGCAGTGGGGCGATAAACCAGGCCGTGCAGATTATCCATCCACGAAGTTTGTTGCGGGAGGGGGATTTCGCCCAGGCTGACCAGGGTGACGCGCACGCCGCGGCTGACCAGTCCAGTGACCAGCTCGCGGGTGTAGGTCCACACGCCACTTAAGGTATCGGCGGTTACTAGTACGTGCACAGGTTCCCCTGGGTTCGTCGCAGGCTGCAGACCAGGCTGTCCGCGCTGCGCAGAACTATTTTAGTGTGGAACCGCTTCCGCTTCGACAAACTTCTTCCAGGCTGAGAACTGGTCCGAGTGGCAGCTTCTTCGTGATGAGACTCCGTCGGGTCAAGCCTAAGAAATACTTGACGTTCTGCTGCTTCTTGGGGTAAGGTAAGCAGTTCCAAGGGTTTCTAGAGCCGGTCGGCTGTCGGATGCACCTCCGCTGACACTGGGCCAAATCCAGCAATCGAGAGAAACTTTCAGGGCCTGCGGAGCATCTATACAGGTAGCCAGAGCTTTCCCGTATAACTCATTTGAATTGATAAAGTTACGTCAATTGCTGCCGGAATGGCTCGCCGGCCGGGTGGGGATGCGGCCAAAGCTCACTAGAGACTAGGGAGAGAGGAAGATGCGCTCTGATCGCGTTTTTGATGCTTTACAGACTTTGCGGAACCGGTATATGCTCTGCCAGCTTGCGTCCAAGGCGACCCGTAGATTTCACAAGCCCAATACCAGAATCCAGGAGACCATGAACGAGGTCCTGGACAAGATTGCAAGCTCGGAACGGCAGTCGGTTCTTGCCGAACCGGAACACTTTAACGAGGCACAGCGGCGGGCTGCGTAAAGGCAGCCCCGCTGTCTGCTCCTCACTGGGTAAGTCTTCCTTAGCGAAACCCCCCTTAGAAAACTCCTCGCAGGTGAATCAATGACCATCGCAGAACTGAAAGAAAAGAACATTACGGAGCTGACCAAGATCGCCCGATCCTTGGATCTGCCCGGGGCCAGCGGACTGCGCAAACAGGACCTGATCTTCAAGATCCTGCAGGCGCAGAGTGAAAAAGAAGGCCATATTTTTGCCGAGGGCGTGCTGGAAATCCTGCCCGACGGCTACGGCTTCCTGCGCTCGCCTGACTACAATTATTTGCCCGGGCCGGACGACATTTACGTTTCGCCGTCGCAGATCCGTAAATTCGACCTCAAGACCGGCGACACCATCAGCGGCCAGGTGCGTCCTCCCCACGAGGGCGAGAAGTACTTCGCCCTGGTGAAGATTGAGGCTGTCAACTTCGAGTCGCCCGATGAGGCGCGCAACAAGATCCTGTTCGACAACCTGACGCCGCTGTATCCGCAGGAGCGTATCAAGCTGGAGACCGCCCGCGAAAACACCAGCGCACGGGTGATGGATCTGCTTACGCCGCTCGGCAAAGGACAGCGTGGCCTGATCGTTTCTCCGCCGCGGGCCGGCAAGACCATGTTGCTGCAGAACGTCGCCAACTCGATTACCACCAATCATCCGGAAGTCGTGCTGATGGTTCTGCTGATCGATGAGCGTCCGGAAGAAGTTACTGACATGCAGCGCTCGGTCAAGGGTGAAGTCATCTCCTCGACCTTCGATGAACCCGCCGCCCGCCACGTGCAGGTGGCCGAAATGGTGATCGAGAAGGCCAAACGCCTGGTCGAGCACAAGCGCGATGTGGTGATCCTGCTCGACTCCATTACTCGTCTAGCCCGCGCCTACAACACGATCGTTCCACCCTCCGGCAAAGTGCTCTCAGGCGGCGTGGACTCCAACGCCTTACAGAGACCGAAGCGCTTCTTCGGCTCCGCTCGCAACATCGAGGAAGGGGGATCGCTGACCATCATAGCCACCGCGTTGATTGACACCGGCTCTCGTATGGATGATGTGATCTTTGAAGAGTTCAAGGGCACGGGCAACAGCGAAATCATCCTGGAGCGCAAACTGGTGGACAAGCGCGTCTTCCCGGCTATCGACATTCAGCGTTCTGGGACCCGGAAAGAAGAGCTGCTGATCCCCAAGGAAGATCTGCAGCGCATCTGGGTGCTGCGCAAGGTGCTGAACCCGCTGTCCCCGGTGGAAGCGATGGAGTTGCTCATCGACAAGCTGAACAAAACCCGCAACAACGGCGAATTCCTCTCGAACATGAGTTCGCTGTAGCGGCGGACCCGCCGGCCTCCAGAATGGGTTGAAGGGGTTTCCGTCGTTGCGCCCGCAGACTCAGGTCACGCGTAACAGAGCAGACCAACGTCGCGTCTACGATTTGGGTGCCGGGCTCCCGGCATCGGCCACGTAGACACGTCCCGGCGCGCCTGCCTGGATATTGTTTTTCTGAAAACAGTCCTTGATACGCCGGCGCAGCTCCCGGCTGACCTCGTACTGCTTGTTGGGGCGGGTCTTCACCAGCACCAGATACTCCGCCTCCCCTCCGCCTACGCGATCAATTCCCGGGACCTGGATGTCCGCGACAATTTCATCCGCAAACGCGGGATCATGCCGCAGCTGCTCGCCGATTTGCCGGAGCAGCGCAACGATCCGGTCGCTGGGCTCCTGGTAAGCGACCGTGACCCGCAGGGGGAACTGCGCCCAGTCGCGCGTCATGTTGGAAACAATCTGGATCTCGCTGTTGGGGACCATGTGCAGGGTGCCATCATCGTCGCGCAGCATGGTGCGGCGCAGGCTCATGGCCTCGACTGTCCCTTTCACGCCCGCCACCCGAATGGTGTCCCCAATACTGAACTGGTCTTCGAACAGAATAAAGAACCCGTTGATGACATCCTTCACCAGGGTCTGCGCCCCGAAGCCAATTGCCAGGCCGGCAATTCCCGCGCTGGCCAGCAGCGGGCCCAGGTTCAGGCCCAGGATGGAAAGCGTCTGCAACGCGGCCACGAACAGAATGATGGAGACCCCGACGCTGGTGATGACTCCTGCCAGCGTGCGCACCTGCTTCGCCCGTATTCCGGAAGGCAGTTTCTTCTCCTGCAGACCGGCAATCTTGCGGGTGGCGGCTCGCAGCAGCCGGATCAGCACGAAGGCCGCCACCACCACCAGCACGAGCTTTGGCAGGTCATGATGCAGGAAATTCATGGCATCTTCGCGCCATTCGCGCAACAGTGTGGGGAGGTTCGTGGTTTCAGGCATGGTCAGCCGAGCCAGGACGGAATTCATGAGCTCAGGGCGCGATTATAACAAGCCCCATACGCACCCTCTTCCGCTGGCCGGCCGAACGTATAATCTGCTTGTGTCTAGTTTTCTGGAGGTGACTGTGCGGCCCCGCCTGCCCTCGTTTGTGATGACGATGATTTTGCTCTCCATTCTTGCGCCCACGCCGATTGTGGCCCAAACCCAGCCTCAGCGTTCAGACTCGGTCACCCACGAGACACCTCAGGACGCGGCAGAGAAGGCGAGAATTTTGAAAGAGATGGCTAAGAAAGCCAACGAGAAGCGTCAGGCCGACCTTAAGCGGGACACCGAGAAGCTGCTGAAGCTCGCCACCGAACTCCAGCAATACGTCGACAAGTCCAATGAGAACGTGCTCTCACTCGAAGTCATCAACAAAGCCGAGGAGATCGAAAAGCTGGCCCACAGCGTGAAAGAGAAGATGAAGGGGAACTGACCCGGGCGACCTCTTGTCCAACCCGCGATCGGGTTATTTCTCGCAGGAAGTTGGCGCGGCAGGGGCGAGTTCGGTTATCCTAGTTGCAATCAAGTAGCAAGATATGCCGCTACCCCAGACCGAACAACCCGGCCGGCTGCAGGCCGAGCTGATGTCGCGCGGCATCCGCATGACCCGCCAGCGCCGCACCATCCTGAGCGTGGTGGAGACCGCCCAGCAGCATCTCGACGCCAGCCAGTTGCTGCGCAAGGCGCGGAGGATTGATCCCGCAATTGATCGCGTGACCGTGTATCGCACTCTCAAACTGCTCAAGCGCCACGGTCTGGTGGACGAACTCGACCTGATGCATCTGGAAGGGGAGAAGCACTTTTATGAGCGCAGGCCGCAGCGCGATCACCTGCACATGGCCTGCCTGCGCTGCGGCAAGATCCTGGAGTTCGAGAGTAATCTCTTCGATCGCCTCAAGGGCCAGATCCAGCGCGAATGCCAGTTCCACATCGTGGTCACTCGCATGGAGATCGGCGGCTACTGCTCGCAGTGCCGTAGCGCCAGCCCGGCCTGACTGCGTTGCATCTGGTTGCAATCCCATCGCAACAAAAAATGCAGGGCCCATCTTGACCTTCCGCTGCGTCCCCAAATAGAGTTTTATGATCTTTATCAGATGCAACTCTGTTGCAACTAAAAGGGAACCATGCGCCTTCGCTATCTTACCGCGGGGATCATCATCGCCGCGCTGGGGTGTCTGCTGGCAGCAGCGCAGGAAGCACCCTACTTCGTCACCTACGACCACCACATGGAGGAGCCGGGCAACCTGGAGATCGCAACCTCGACCACCATGGGCGTGCCCCGCTCTGGCCAGCGTTTCTATTTCGCCCCGTACGCCGAGTTCGAATACGGGGTTACGGGACGCTGGACATCCGAGCTTTACCTTGAAGGGCAGTCCACGTCCGGAGACAGCGCGGTCTTTACGGGTTGGCGCTGGGAGAACCGCTTTCGCCCCCTGGCCCGCGAGCACTTCATTAACCCTGTGCTCTACGTGGAGTACGAAGGTATCAACGAGGCCAGTCGCATTCAGAAGGAAGTGGTTGGCAACGCGCCCGGCTTCGGCGAGCCCAACTCGGAGCTGAGTCAGACCCACGCCCACGAACTGGAAACCAAGTTGATTCTCTCCAGCAACGTGCACGACTGGAACATTGCCGAGAACTTCATCGTGGAAAAAAATCTCTCACAGAGCGAGGGCTTTGAGTTTGGCTATTCGCTGGGTGTAGCGCGCCCGCTGGCGAACCTGGCGTCGGCCGTGGACTGCCGTTTCTGCCGCGAAAACTTCACGGCTGGCTTGGAGCTGTATGGAGGCCTGGGCAGCACGCGTGGCTTTGGGCTGCACGACACTGCGCATTATGTTGCGCCAGTGATCGCCTGGCAGATCAGCGACAACGCCAGCCTGCGATTTTCTCCCGCGATTGGCCTTACTCACGAGAGCAATCCTGTATTGCTGCGCTTTGGCTACAGCTACGAAGTGCGGGGATTCGGAGACAAAGTGAAGAGATTATTCGGAGGCAAGCCTTGAAGCGGATCACGGTCATCTTCGCCCTGGCCGGGGCGATGTGGTGTCAGAACCTCTCCTACGAGCCCGATCCAAACTGGCAGGCTCCCGCCGAAGCAGCCACAAAGGCGAATCCGCTGGCGAAGAAAGCGGGTGTGGTGGGCGGAGGCAAGAAGCTGTTTCTGCGCAACTGCGTCGAATGTCATGGGGGAGACGGAGGTGGACTTCGAGAGAAGCACTCCGCCGACCTGCAGTTACCGGTCGTGCAAGCCCAGAGCGACGGTGCATTGTTCTGGAAGATCACCAACGGAAACCCGGACCGTGGTATGCCCTCGTTCAGCCGCCTGCCGGAGTTGCAGCGCTGGCAGTTGGTGCTGTACCTCCGGACGCTGACAGCGTCCTCTGGGCGGGAATAAGCCGGGGCAGGAGTGCCTCAGCCGGCCACCCGGCTCTTAGCGCACGGCCAAGAAAAACGCCATCCCTCAGGATGGCGTTGAGAAACTCCAAGCCACGCCTAGTCGGCCGCCGCGCGGACTGCCTTGGGGCGTTGCTCCCTTTCGATCCGCATGCCGTAGAACGAGCGGTAGACGAACGTCATTGACACCACAAAGAAGATCAAGGCCAGCACATTGCTGATGGCCGCGCCTTTCTCGTGCGTCAAGCTCACCGCCAACTCCACCGCCAGCAGCCCGAACAGAGTGGTGAATTTGATTACCGGGTTCAGTGCGACGGAAGACGTGTCTTTGAACGGATCGCCAACTGTATCGCCGACAACCGTCGCGGCGTGCAGTTCGGTGCCTTTCTGCTTGAGTTCGACTTCTACGATTTTCTTGGCATTGTCCCAAGCGCCGCCGGCATTAGCCATGAAGATGGCCTGGTAGAGGCCGAAGGCGGCGATCGAGATGAGGTAGCCAATGAAGAAGAACGGCTCCACAAACGCGAAGGCCAGCGTGGCGAAGAACACACCGATGAAGATGTTCAGCATGCCCTTCTGTGCATAGCGGGTGCAGATTTCGACCACTTTCTTGCTGTCGTGGACGGACGCTTTCTCTACACCCTCCAGCTTGATGTTGGCCTTGATGAATTCCACCGCGCGATACGCGCCGGTGCTCACCGCCTGGGTGGACGCGCCAGTGAACCAGTAGATGATGGCGCCGCCCGTAATCAAGCCGAGCACGAACGGGGCGTGCAGCAGGGAAAGCTTGTCCACGTTGGCCGACAGCCCGCTGGTCAGCGCCATGATGATGGAGAAGATCATCGTGGTCGCGCCCACCACTGCGGTCCCGATCAGCACCGGCTTGGCCGTCGCCTTGAAGGTGTTGCCGGCGCCGTCGTTGGCTTCCAGCAGGTCTTTGGCGCGTTCAAAGTTCACGTCGAAGTTGTAATCGCGCTTGAGCTCCTGCTTGATGTTAGGCAGCTGCTCGATGAGCGAAAGTTCGTAAATGGACTGCGCGTTATCGGTCACCGGGCCGTAGGAATCCACGGCGATGGTCACCGGGCCCATGCCGAGGAATCCGAAGGCCACCAAGCCGAAGGCAAAGACGGGAGCCGCCACCATCAGGTTCGACAGACCCATGGTGCTCATGAAATAGCCGATCGACATGAGGGCAACCATGGTGAGTCCGAGGTAGTAGCCGGAGAAGTTGCCG
>DATKLE010000008.1:0-3318 GCA_035542575.1 Terriglobales bacterium
GCGCCTTCGTGATCTTCGGGTCAAGGTCGAGCGGCACGAGGAATTCACCCGTTACGAATTCATCCTGCACGGCGCGGCCGACGATCCTTTTGCGGAGCCCCCCATCGGCCTGGTCCCGGCGGAGTGGGTGGAGCGGATACCCGGCACGGTGCTGGTAGCTTCCCATGTCGCGGTGCTATCCGGCACCGCCGTCCCGGATGAGCGCGATCCCCAGGACGCGGCCAGCTGGCTGTCCGTCGGCATGATCGTCGGCTCGCGGATGGCCAGCAATGCGGTTTCCGCCTTCAGCGATTTCCGCATCCACGAGGACGGTTTTTCGCGCTGGGTACTGATCGATCACTGCCGCCAGCCGGCGCAGGTGGGCAGAACCTTGCTGCGCCTGCTGGAAATCGACACCTACCGGATGCTGGCCCTGCTGGCCCTGCCCCTTGCCCAACAACTGATACCGGAACTGCGCAAGCGCGATCGGGAATTGCACACCCTGGCCAAGGCCGTGGCCACCGGCAGCGACCTGTCCGACGAGGAACTGTTGGAGGAATTATCCCGGCTGGCGGCGGAAGTGGAGAACCTGATTTCCTCTCACTATTATCGCTTCAATGCATCGCGGGCCTATTTCGGCCTGGTGGCCAACCGGTTGGCTCTGCTGCGAGAGGTCAACATCGAGAATATCTCCACCGTGAGCGGCTATCTCAACCGGCGTATGGAACCCGCCCGCAACACCTGCGACACGGTTGCCCGGTGGCTGGACGATCTCAGCACCCGCGTCACCAACGCCAGCCAATTGCTCCGCACCCGCGCCGACGTGCGCCGCGAACAGCAAAACCAGGCATTGCTGGCTTCGATGAACCGGCGCTCGCAATTGCAGTTGCGCCTGCAACGGACCGTGGAGGGGTTGTCCCTGGCCGCCATCACCTACGCCGGCGTCTCCCTCATCGGCATTCTGGGCGGTGCGCTGTACGAGAAGGGAATCTTCCCCTTCGACAGCGGCAGCCTCGAGGCGCTGGTCATGCCCTTCGTGGCCGCAGGAGTCTACTTCGGCACCCGGCATATTCGGGAGGCGGCGCGGGAGAGCGACTGATGAAGGACGAATGGCTGTGCATGACGGGGTATGTCACCCAGTTACCATCGTGATGTGATAACCCCAATGATTGGTACGAATCGTTTCGGACGGGGTGAATACCCCGCCCGGCTACGTAGATGACGAATTCGCCATTTTTCTGGGGGCAATGGTGTTGAATTAAGCTTTTCTACTCCTTCCCCCTGCAAGGGGGGAAGGACGGAATGGGGGTCGAGTGCTTAATACGCCGAATGACCACCGGGATTCAGCTCAAGCTCTGAGCGTTCTACCCCCACCTGCCCTCCCCCCTGCAAGAGGGAGGGTTCTTATTTCAACAGCATTGGTGGGGCAGAGGCTGATTTGAAGGCAAATTAGTGTCTGGCCGAAAATTTAAAATCATGATTATTATCATGATGTTATAATAGGTTTCGAGGAACGAAGATTTTCGGGTCGGCGGCAACCGATTTGAGGCATGACTTCGTAACAAAATGATAATTAAGATAAATATTGGGCCTCATCGAAGTTTGGACGGGGAGATCCTGCCGGAAGAGGCTGGTTTTTAACAAACTTCATCGAAGGAAATGAGTCGATGCGCGAGATCATCCGTCCGCAAATCGGTTTGGGGGAATTGCCGATTGGCGAGATCAAGCTGGATCCGAAATCGCGCGATGACATCCCGAAGCTTCTTGCAGGGCTCCAGCACATTTATGTGACCCCGGCGTTGCGCAAAGAGGTGTTCGCGATTCTGGAAGAGGTCATCCCGCATCGTGCAGACGGCCAGAAGGCGAACGCGAAGTTGGGCCGCCCTGGCATGGAGCAGTGGAAAATCCTGGTGCTGGGGGTATTGCGCCTGGGGCTGGATGCGGACTACGACCGGCTGCAAGAGTTGGCCAACCAGCATCAGACGATTCGGCAGATGCTGGGGCATGGCGATTGGGCGGATACGACCCCGTCCGAATTGCAGACGCTGAAGGATAATGTGCGCCTGTTCACGCCGGAGTTGCTGCGGCGGATCAACGATGTGGTGGTGCGCGCCGGCCACGTGCTGGTTCAAGAAAAGCCCGAAGCCAGTTTAAGGGGACGCTGTGATTCCTTCGTGGTGGAAACGGACGTCCATTTCCCGACGGATCTCAATCTGTTGTATGACGCGATCCGCAAGACGATCCAGACCTGCGCCCCGCTTGCCGAAGAGCACGGCTTGGGCGGATGGCGCCAGAGCGCCTACAACCTGCGGCAATTCAAGAAGCAGTACCGCAAGATCCAGCAATTGAAGCACTCCACCTCGCAAGATGAAGCCAAGCGCGCGGCGAAGCAAGCAGCAATCCAGGACGCGCACGCGGCTTACCTGGAACAGGCCGAGGCTTATCTGGAGCGCGCGCGCCAGACCCGGGCGGAGCTGCTGAACGTGCAAGGACCCTTGGCCGTCGCGGCGCTGGATGGCTATCTGGCCCACGCCGAGCGGCAGATCGACCAGATCCGCCGCCGGGTGCTCGAGGGTGAGGTGATTCCCCATGCCGAGAAGGTATTCTCGATCTTCCAGCCCCACACCGAATGGATCAGTAAAGGCAAGGCCGGCGTACCGGTGGAGTTGGGGCTGCGGGTCTGCATCCTGGAGGATCAGCATCGCTTCATTCTGCACACCTTAGTGATGGAGAAGCAGACCGACGATCAGGTGGCGGTCACCATGGTCGAGCAAACCCAGCCGCGTTTTCCGAGCCTGCGGGTCGTGAGCCTGGACAAGGGGTTTCACAGCCCGGCGAACCGGCGCGAGTTGGAGGAACGACTGGACCTCGTGGCCATGCCAAAGAAGGGGCGGCGGTCGGCGGCGGATCGGGAGCGGGAGTCGTCCCCCGAATTCGTCCATGCCCGGCAGAAACATTCCGCGGTGGAGTCGGCGATCAATGGCCTGGAGCACTTTGGTCTGGATCTGTGTCCCGACCATGGGATCGTGGGCTTCAAGCGCTATGTGGCGCGGGCGGTACTGGCGCGCAATCTCCATCGCCTGGGCGTCGTGGTGCGCGAGAAGAACGCCCGCGCTCAAGCGCGCGTTCCCAAACCGCGCGCCAAGGCGGCTTAACCGTCTCGATCGGCGCTCGTCAGCGATGATGACGGGAGAGGTGCGTCCAATGCCCGCGCTGGATGAAAAAAATCGGCATCTGGGTCCCTTCGAGGGGCCTCATGGGAGTGATGGGGGATATTTCCCGAAAGCTCCGCCGGCTCCATCGGACGCACCCGGGCGACAGGTTCGGAAAAAATTCGGC
>DATKLE010000009.1:0-42502 GCA_035542575.1 Terriglobales bacterium
TGGCGATCCCCGCTCCACGGTGAATCCGGTCAACGTAGCCACGACTTGTTCGCGCTGCCACGCGGACGCCGCCTACATGAGCAGCTACAAAATCCCGACCAACCAGTTTGCCGATTACAGCCAGAGCGTCCACCACGACGCGTTGGCGGTGCGCGGAGACTTAAGCGCGCCGACCTGCAGCACCTGTCACGGCAATCATGGCGCGACTCCGCCCGGCGTGGCCAGCGTGGCCAACGTCTGCTCTACCTGTCACGTGTTCCAGGCGCAGCTCTTTGACGCGAGTCCGCACCAAGCGGCGTTCGCGTCCGCTGGCCTGCCCGGCTGTGTCACCTGCCACAGCAATCACAAGGTCGTGCATCCGACCGACGAACTCATCGGCACCGGTGACAAAGCCATTTGCACCCAGTGCCACACCGAGGGAGACGCCGGCTACGCTGCCGCGGCAAAGATCAGGGAGCAACTCATTCAACTCGCAGCTGCGATTCATCAGGCGGACCAGATCCTGGGCACCGCCGAGCGCTCGGGCATGGAAGTAAGCCAGGCCCGGCTGGACCTGACACAGTCCACGGATGCGCTCACCAAGGCGCGCGTCACCATTCATAGTTTCAATGTCGAAAAGGTGGCCTCAGACGTGAACCCTGGCCTGGCCGCGGCAGCCAAGGACTACGCAGCTGGACAGCAGGCCCTGGCTGAACGCAACTACCGGCGCATCGGCCTGGCGATCTCTCTGATCGCCATCGCCCTGGTTTTGCTTGGCCTGCGGCTGTATGTCAAGCAGATTGAAAGATAGCTGAAGCGTCCGTATCTTGCCGACGGTCGCGAGGACATCCGGCCCCCTCCGCGCTCCGCCAACGGCCTACGGTCCCACCCCACCCGTATGGCAATCGCTGCAGTTCACCTGGGTCAAGTCTCCCAGGTCGACGGGATGCTTGAACTCCAGCTTTTGCTCGGTCATGACGCTCACCCCGCTCTCCTGCTGCTGCAGCACGGTGTGGCAGGTATCGCAGTTCTTGCTGATGACCTGGCCATCCGGACTGACGTGTTGCCCGTCGTGGCAGCGGAAACAGCCATTGAAGTAGAAGTGGCCGATGTTATTGGGGTGGGTCTGCCAGTTCACCTTCATCTCAGGAAAGGTCGTACTGCGATAGATGCGCTGGAGTTCGTCGATCGCGTTGCGAATTTCCAGTTCCTTCGTCTTTGCCAGCTCGGGATATTTGCTTTCGTAGAAGCCGTGGAACTCCTTGGCAATACCCTGCATGGCGGCATCCGTGGTGTCGTATTTTCCTGTAAGTGCCGCCACCGCCTGCTGCTTCAGATAAGGCAGCGTCACGTCCAGGCGGTGCGCGGTGATGGACTGGTCCACGGCCGCATCCGGCGCCACGTAGATGTGGGTGGGACGGTTGTGACAGTCCACGCAATCCATACGCCGCTTGGGGGCTTTCGCGATCTCTTCCTTGCTCATCTTGGAATCCTGCGCGTAGTACTCGGTTACGCGTCCCTGCATGTCCTTGACGTGGATGTAGGGAATCACCTGACGCTCGGCGTCGGAGACGTAGGTGATCTCATTGGCGATGTTCATGTGCCAGTGGATGCCTGCCGGCGCCCCTGTGGCGGGATCGCCACCCCCGGTCTTGATGAGCATTTGGATCTGCCGGGGGGTATTCTTTTCGTCACTGGCGTAGTGGGTGAAGACCTTCAATTGCGCGCCGTAGAACTTCTTGGGCCAGTGACACTGCTCGCAGGTTTCCTGCGCCGGGCGCAGATCATGGACAGGCGTCGGGATGGGACGTGGGTAGGTGTTGAACACCGTGGCAAACACCTGGCGCGCGCCCGAAAGCTTCGACTTTACATACCAGGTAGCGCCCGCGCCCACGTGGCACTCCACGCAGGCGACCCGGGCATGCGGGGAGAGTTGATAAGCCGTGAATTCCGGGCTCATCACGGAATGGCACAGCTGGCCGCAGAACTGAACGGAATCGGTGAACTCGTAGGCGTGGTAACTCCCTACCACACTCATGAGAAGGAAGACGATCACGAAACTGGTGAAGAATGCGAAGGCCCCACGCTGGCTGGGATCGTTGAAGTCAATGCGCAAGTAGCGCAGCACCTCGCCCGGCCGTTGCATTCTGCGTCGCCGCCGATCGTACCAGATGCCCAGCGGAATTAGCGCCAGTCCCACAACCAGGAACGCCGGGCCCACCATGTAGGCCAGGATTCCGAGATAGGGAGTCGGCCTTCCTGAGGTGGCTTGAATCAGGAGTAGGAAAAAAACGTTGGCTAGACTGACCACTGCCAACGCCACGCCCGCCAGGCTGACGGGGTTGCGCAGCAGTTGGCGCACCCGGGTCATTGCCTTGATCTGGTTCGATTGCGGCTCAGTCATTCGTCGTCTCCGCGCTCTCCATAAGTCCGTTTACAGACGTTGCTTCTGTCCGCCTTACATTGTCACGAATCATGTCTCTCCGATGTGAGGACGAAAATTGTCCCTCACCTGAACCGCAAAGCAAAGTCCCTTCCGGAGAAACCTCATCGGTGGGAATCCACCGCCTCCCGCTCCGCCTCGGGAGCCGGGGTCTGGGGACGCGCTGTTTCGGCGGACGCGGGGGTGGCCGGCTCGGCTTCGACTGGCTCCGCAGGTTGGCTGCGGGCAGCTTCCAATAGGCTCGCGGCATCCAACGCGTGCTCTTCGCGGTAATGCTCGAAGGGCATCTTGCCGTCCCACCAGGCCCAGTTCATGGGATAGATGTCGGGATCAAAGAACACCTGATAGAAGTGCCACACTACGATGGCCAGCGTGGCCAGCACCGCTTCGTAGAAGTGGATGGCAGTGGCCACATCCAGCCACCAGCGCGGCAGCAGGTTGCCTACGGTTACCTTCGCCCACAGCATGATCCCGGTGCTGGCCATCACGATCAGGCCCCAAACCAGGGCCCAGTACTCCGCCTTCTCCGCGTAGTTGAAGCGGGCAAACTCCGGCTTGTCGGGGCCCAGGCCCAGGTAGTAGCGCAGGGTGCGCCACACGTCCGTAGCATCTTTGGGGACCGGCAGAATGTCCCCGATCAACCGGCGGCCATCGCGGCTGAAGATGAGGTAGAAGACATGGTAGGCTCCCGCGCCGATCAGCACAACCGCGGCCACCCGGTGGGTGATGCCGCGCACTTTCTCCCCCATGCCGAGCAGCGCCGCGAACCAGGAATCCGGATACTTCAGCGCGAAGCCGGTAATGACCAGCACGATGAAGCTGCCGAGCAGCAGCCAGTGCTGGACCCGCTGCTGGCGGGTCATGCGGGTCACGACCCGCTGCTCCACTCTCCGGCGGAGCAGCGCTTTGCGGCGCCAAATGATGAGATTGTGCAGTACCATGCCCCCGATCACCAGCGCAATCATGCCGAGATAGAACTTGCGGATCCAGCGTACTGCGATGCTGCCCGTGTCGGCCGAGAGCGGCGCATTCACATGCACCTGGGCGGCGACGAACTTCTCCGTCACCCCGGGATGGCACTGGCCGCAGGTCTTCACCAGATTCGCCCGGTTGATGGTGGAACGCGGGTCACTCGACGGCAGAATGTTGTGCACTCCGTGGCAGCTGGCGCAATTGGCCACCACCTGCGAACCCAATTCCGACGCCAGGCCGTGGTAGCTCTGCAGGTAGGTCGTCACCCGGCGGCCCGGCACCCCGAATTCCTGCGACAGGCGCACACCTTCGTGGCAGCGCGCGCACGTGATGCGCGCCACGTTCTGCGCCGATACCGAGGAGTTCGGATCGGTAGGCGCCTTGATGGTGTGGATGCCGTGGCAATCCGTGCATACCGGAGCCTGCCAGTTCCCCCGCGCGATCGCCTCGCCGTGGATGCTCTGCATGTACTCCTGCTTGACCGCTTGGTGGCACTTGGCGCAGGTGCTCGGCACATTGAACTTGAAAATGGACGAGTTCGGCTCGCTGGCCGCCAGAATTTCGTGGGTGCCATGACAGTCGGTGCAGACCGCCGCCTTCTCCGATCCTGCAGCCACGGCGCGCCCGTGCACGCTGTCTTCGTACGATAAGAAGGGCTGGGTGCTGTGCCCACTGGCTTCCATCACCTGCTTCTGCCCATGACAACTGCCGCACGTGGCCGGGATGTTGGCGTGGTTCACCCGCGACTTGGGGTCGGACGCAGGAAGCAGTTCATGAGGACTCCCGTGGCAATCCACGCATGTGGCGGCCTGCGCATCCCCCGCTTTAATCGCCTTGGCGTGGTAGCTGCGATCATACGCAGCCTGCTCCTCGGCATGGCAGGTGGAGCAGGAGACCTTCGCCGGAGTCCCATCGTGGGGTGCAGTCTTCAGGTCAGTATGGCAGTCCACACAGCTGAACATGCTCCCGTGGATGGAAACCTTGAACGTGTCGGGATTGACATACAGGCTGAAGGGCTTGCCGTTGACTTCCTTGCTCAGTGTGGGGTCCCCGTGGCAGGCGAGGCATTCATCGTTGGTGGGCTTAGGGGGAGTAGGGGAGGGCTTCTGCGCCGCCGATGCCAGCACCGCGGATAGCAGCAACGCCAGAACCACGAAGGGGCCCCTCTGGCTCCCCCTCCTGCCCGCTCTCCCACGGTCCTTGCCGTTCGCCATGCTGGTCCGGTCTCCTGTGCCCTGGAACCCCACCGCATCCCCATTCTTGGCGGAACCGGCACCTCCGGGCAGTGCCTGACCTCACCCCCAAATGTGATGTAGATCACATGGTTCCGGCCTGTCGCTGACAATCGGAAGAAGAAAGCGGCGGACCGCTGACTGGATCAGCGCCTGGCGCTGACCGCCAGTAGCGGCGCTGGGGATCGCTTTTCCAGCCACCAGCTGCCAACCGCCTGCTGCCACCGGTTCTCAGAAGGCGTAACGCAGAGAGAGGGTCGCGGAGTTGCTCTGGAAGTCGCGTGCTGCTACCGACCCGGGCGCCGATTTTTCGTTGTAGTCGTAGTAGTTCCAGGCTGTCCGCCAGGTGAATCCCTTGGCCAGATCCACATCTACTGAGGCGGTAGGCTTGTGGAAGTTGAAGGCCAGCGGCCCCAGGGTGGTCAGGTTGGGGTTCAGGATCAACGTGTTTCCGCTGGTGCTGGTAAGGTTGTACCCCACATTGGCGGTCACCCGCGGAATCGGCTTGAACATGATGTTGCTATACCCGAAATGAATCCTGTTGTTGTAGATGGAAGGCTGTTGCAGAAATGCCGTGTCTCCTGGACAGGTGGTCGTGCCCGGAGGTGTTGGGGTGGCTACGAAGCAAATGTTGGTAGTCGAGAAGATATCGTCGTAGTTATAGCCGAACTCAAAGCCAAACTTCGGCTTCGGATTCAACATCACGGTGAAACCATAATTGCGGTTGTGCTCCAAATGGTTGATGGTGGCCTGGTTATTGCGGCTCTCCAGAATGTTCACCGTCCCGGCCAGGTTCATCCAGTCTTTGGGTTTATAGCTCACCCGGCCTTTGTAGTGCTGCAGGTTGCGCGGTGAAATGCGAGTGAGGGCGGCGTCCGCCGAAAACAGTTCCAGATCAAAGCTGGCGCGCAAGGCATCAACCGGACGGACAGCGACCCCAAACAGAAAGGAATGTCCGTTGATCTCGAGGGGGTTATTCTCCGAATCCGGGACCAGCACCGTGCACACTCCATTGGCGTCCACCTGCCCGGTAGCGCACGCTCCCCGAGTGGCGAGAGTCGGGAAAAACGTCTGCAACTGGAAATCGGCGAAGCGGTCGAGGATGGAGCGCCGTTCGAAGCGGTATCCCAGATGGCCGGAAAGGCGCCGGCTGGCGTCGTATTCCAGCTCGATGGTATTCACCTTCGAGTCCTGCTTGAGAAAGTTGTTGAACAGGTCGCTGACCATATCCGGCCCGGAACTTTTGGTGTGCTGCGGGCAGGTCGCGGCCGTGAACGGTGGCGGGCAAGTCGCAGGATCGAACACGTTGGGAATGGTCGTTAAGGTAGCACCAAACAACGACGCGGTGGACAAGGTCCAGAAGCCCGGAATACGAAAGTTGGAGAAGCGCAAGGTGTCCACCACGCGGAGCTTCTCCGTCACATGCACCGTGACCCCCAGGTCGGCATTAGCGATCACTCGCTCTGCCTTGGCGGGGCCTGTCGTGAGGCTGGCTCGCAGCGCCGTGCGGGTCGAGAGCCCGGTGAAAGCTTCGCCGAAATTGGCCAGCCTGCTTTGTGACGAACTGTACGATACCCGCGCTGAGAGGTCGAGCTTGCGGAAGTAGTTGGACTGCAAGGTCAGTTGCTCGGTGGGATAGGAAACCCGCGTGGGCGCAAACCGGGTGTAGGCCTGAAAACCGTTGCACGCCGGGTTGTAGGTACCGTCGCCCTGGATGGGAGCGGCGCACGGCTGGCTGGCCGCCGGATTGTAAATAATCCCGGGATCTACCGCTCCGCCACCGGTCAGCGGGAAGGTAAACGCCAGCGGGTCTGCCCATGACGTGTCCCCTTTGTAGTACTGCAGAAACTGGTCGTAGCTGATGTTGGTCTTCGGCAGCCCCTTGAAGTCCACCCCGATCTGGTAGGCATCCAGCAAAGTGCGGGTATTTTGAAAGGTCACCGTTTCCGTGCCTTCGTGGATGCTGCTCAGTGAAGGCCCTTCCACATCGTTGCGCGTGTATCCCAAGCGGAAGCGCACCACGGATTGGGGCAGCAAGGTCAGGTTATAGTCGTACATCCGCCGCACCGTCTGAAACTGGTGCGGGCTGTTGTTGACCGTGATGACATTGTTGGGCGGGTTCAGCGGGTTCGCCAGCAGGTTGTAGTCCCAGAAGTTCCGGTCGCGCCGGAACGTCATGTTGAAGTTGTACCACTTGTTTTTGGAGATGCGCAGCCGGCTGGCATTCTCCGGGTCGCCACCCCACCCGAAGCTGCTCAAGAACACGGTATCGTACACACTGCCTTCGTGATTCAGCGAACGAATGCTAAGCGTCTGCTCGAACAGACGCGGCCCTTGCTGCTCGTTAACGAAGGTGTTGTACACAAATGGGCTGCCGTTGGTGTCAACGAAGCGATATCCCAGCTCAAACGAACCCTGGTAATTGTAGTTGCCGTTGTCGACGCCCTCGGACGATGTGCCCGTGCTCTGCCCGGAAGCTTGCCCCGCCAGCAGTGCGCCTTGCACCAGCAGAAACACAAGGCAGACGGCCCAGCGGCTCGTCGCTTGCGCCCACCCGTCTGCCCGGGGATGGCCATCCTTTGTCAACCTCACTCGCGCTAATGACAAGCTATTCATGGCCTCCCCCTTATTTGAAGAAAAACTGGTCGAAGTTCGACCCGTGGATGGCAGTGTGGCAAATAGTGCATGCCTGATACTTTTGCGCCTGGTTGTGGAACGACGGGATCTCCGGCACCGGTGAATCCACTGTCAAGGTGTGACACTCCAGGCAGAGCAGGTTGATCTGGCTGCGCTTGAGCAACCGCGGGTTGGTGGAACCGTGCGGTGTGTGGCAAGAAACACAGCCTTCGGTCTTCACTGGCTCATGCTCGAAGGCAAACGGTCCCGCCTTGTCGGTGTGGCACTTGAAGCACACCTGGTCCTGCGCCGCCGTCGCCCGCAACTGCTTGGTCAGGAACCCGCCATGCTGGTTGTGACAGTCGGTGCAGCGGACCAGGCCCTGCTCCACGCGGTGGCGGAAGGGCCGCGCAAAGTCCTGCTTGATTTCGGTGTGGCAGGTAAAGCACAGGTCTGGCTGCTTCTCCACCAGCAGGAATTCCCGGTCCTTGGAGTGATGCGGCGAGTGGCAAGCGATGCAGCTCACGTCGTTGATATTGTGCTGCGAGCGGTCGAAGTTGGCGTGCTCTTCCCCGTACTGGTGGCATTTCAGGCAGCGCTGGCTGACTTCCTTGGGCGATATGTCCTTGAAGGTAAAGATCTTGGTCTTATCCCCGCCCGCCGCGACGTGCTCCGCGCCCGGCCCATGGCAGCCTTCGCAGCCCTGCCACTCCGGCCCTTTCTTGGTCAGCATCGTCTTCCAGTGCGGCGTGGTCTCGAAATTCTTATAAATATCCTCATGGCAGGTCTTACAGGTGTCCGCTCCCACGTACTGCGAAGAGTCCTTGGACGGCGCTGATTTCTCTTCGGGCTGTTCTCCTGCGGCGGGCAGGCCCCGCAGCAGAAGCATCAAGCCTGCGATCCCTAAGCCAACTGCCAGCCATTTGCGAACCAGTTTTTTCCTCATATGTTCACGCTCCCTCGTGCAGCGTTGCCTCGGGATCGATGTCACCCGCCATGACACGTAGTCTGCAAACTTAGCGCAGACATTTTCCTCACTTTGTGACGGCCGTCACACAACAACAAATTTTCGCGTCCCCAGGCCCCCTTAGGGAAGCTTTTCCCCCGCCTCTTCGCCTTGCCCGGAATGCTAAGCCGGGCGAGGTTGGAGCCTTGCGGGAATTACCGGGTGCGCAGTCGATTACGGCGGCATGGGACTTCCCTGCAAGACATGATGAAGAGTTGAATCTCACCACCTGTTTTGGAGAATATAACCCAAGGGTGAAGCGACAGGCGATCTCAGCGGGATGCGTATCTTCCTGGTAACCGTGATCGCAACCATGGGCAGCCGCGGTGCCCCAAGCTGTGCGGGCAAAACCGCGTGAAAGATACCTACTCCTTCACGCCCAGAGTCGGCGGGCGGGGTGCGTTGGCGGGTGCGCCTTTTTCAGTGAATGTGCGGGGCCCGGGACCGCCGGCTCCGGCCCAATCCGATGGAGCGCACGCGGTCATAGGCCGTATGCAGGTCCTGGCTAAGCAGGTGCACCACCTGGAGGCACGCCTCACGATGGTCGTGCAGGAAACGCAACAGGTCCTTGCGTTTGACCACCGCCACTTGGGCATTGTCCAGGGTCTCCGCCGTTACTTCGTACGACCCCCCGGACAGTGATGCACTGAGCCCCAGGACTTCGCCGGGCCCCGCGATACGAAGCGTCAGGCGCTTGCCCGTTTCCGAGCACACCGAGAGCTTGGCCCTGCCCTGGCAGAGCACAAAAATGCCCCGTGCCGGTTGGCCCTCCCGCGTCAAGATCGTCCCCCGCGGGTACAAGGTCAGAGACTTAATCAGGTCAAAGGCTTCCAGCGCGTCGGAAGGCAGGTCGCAGAAGAGCCGGTCCGGCCGCAGGACACATTCGAAGCAGCTCTGTTGGATTGCGCTCTCCATAGTGCTGTGATACCGCCGTGGCTGGGAGAAAACAGTGACTCCAATCACCCCTAGTCGTGACCCTCCGCACAGGCCGCACCGTTTCGGGACGGTCAGTTGTTGCTGGCCATCAACTTCAGTGCCGCCTTGTTGCGGATCACCAGGGTGGAGCCTTTGGACTGCACAATCTGCCGCTTCTTGAGGTCGGCAAACAGGCGGGTCACCGTCTCCCGCGAGGTGCCGATCATCTGCGCGATCTCTTCATGGGTCAGGGCCATCTTGAGGCGCGGTTCCTGCTTGGTGGCCTCGCCGTTCTTGGAGCTCCACTCCAGCAGCAGCTTGGCCAGCTTCTCCCCAGCGGAATGCGACAGTCCCAGGGAACGGACCTCATGGCAGGCGGTGTTGTACTTGTCGCTCAACTGCTCGGCCACCTTAAAGCAGGCGTCTGGCTGTTCTTTGAGGAAGCGGAGGAACTCTTCCCGCTTGACGAAATTCACCTGGCAGGGGTCGATGGTCTCCGCAGTCAGCTCATAGGGTTTTCCGGAAACGGTGGCGCTCAAGCCCAGCACTTCGCCCGGCTCGGCAATCTTGAGAATGAGCGTCTTGCCGTCAGTGGCGCAGATGGAGAGTTTTACCCGGCCCTTGCACAGCACGAAAATGCCGCGCGGCGCCTGGCCTTCTACAAACAACACCGCGCCCTTGGGATAGGCGGTTGCGTACTTGATGTTTTCGAAGGCCTGCAGCGCGGACATGGGCAGGTCGCAGAAAATGCGGTCGGCGCGCATCTTGCAGGTCAGACAGCTTTCGATGATGTCGAGTCCGTATGGTGAGAGCACAAACCACCCCCGGTGACGCGGGTCTCTTCCGCGGGCCGAGATAATGTGACCAGCATCACGTAATCTAGTGTCCGCTCCTGGGGAACCCTTAGCTGTGACCTGAGGCACACCTGATTGTGATATCTCTCACAGCCCGGCCAAGCCCCCGCCTTTTGCTGGCTTCCCCCGCCGTTTCGAGGCATACTAAGGGGCATGAATTTGGGACCTGGACGAGAGAGTTTCAGCCTGGAGAAACGCCCGCCCGAGCTCAACGCCGCGCCGCTCGCAGCCGGCCCCGAACAGAAGCAGCGCCGGCTGATGCTGGTCGCTCTGGCCCTGCTCCTGGTCGCTCTCATCGTAGTTCTGATCAAGGACCGCCAGTTCTGGTTCCCTTCCAGCCAGGCCGCCGAGTCCGACGTCGCCGACGAAGGTACAGACACTACCGGCGATTCCCAGCCGCAGACTTCCGCGACGCAGATTCCTGGATCCGCGCGCCCCAAAGCAAAGCGCGCGTCCTCACCGGTGGCGGCCACGCCTCCGCCAGCAACCGCAGCCCCCGCGGTCACAGCCAGCCGCGCCGTGCTTCCCCCGCTGGAGGTGGAAGTGGTGGCCGGCGGCCAGCGCCAGACCATCCCGCCTACCAACAATTCCATCAAGGTGGATTTGCAGCCGAAGCCATCCGGCTCTGCCGCCAATCCCGGCTCTGCCGTAACTAGCGCCACGGAGCGAGTACAGCTCTCTCCTGACACCGTGCAGGTGGTTTCGCATCCCGTGCAGCCCAACTATCCCCTGCTGGCCAAGCAGATGAAAGTCCAGGGCGCCGTGGTGCTGCAAGCGCTGATTGGCAAGGAAGGCGCCATCCAGGACCTGCAAGTGATCAGCGGCCCTGCCATTCTGTCCAGCGCCGCCCGCGAAGCGGTGATGCAGTGGCGCTTCAAACCCTACTACCAGGCCGGGCAGCCCGTCGAAACCGAGGCCCGCATCACCGTGAACTTCACTATCTCCACTTATTGATCTCTCGCCCCCGGAGCCGCGTATGATCGTCAAGCAGGGTTCCGCACAGCTCGAACCGATCGTGGCGATTGCCGCTCTGCTGATTGCTCTTCCCACGACGGCCATCGCCGGGAAATCTGCTGACCCCAGCCCTGCACAAGGAGGACGCACCATGGCACTGGTGATCTCCACCCCCAGTTTTCCCAACGCTGGCGACATTCCCAGGAAATTCACTTGCGACGGCGCCGATCTTTCACCGGAACTCTCCTGGACAGGAGCGCCCGCAGGGACACAAGCCTTTGCTTTGATTGCCGATGACCCCGACGCCCCGGTCGGCACCTGGACCCACTGGGTACTGTACGACCTGCCCGCCTCGGCGACCAGCCTGCCCGAAGGCGTAAGCAAAGTGGACGAACTGGGCAGCGGTGGACACCAGGGCCGCAACGACTTTCGCAAGATTGGCTACGGCGGCCCCTGCCCGCCCCCGGGCAAACCCCACCGCTACTTCTTCAAGCTCTACGCGCTCGACACCAAGCTCAACCTCAAGCCCGGCGCGAGCAAGCGCGAGGTTGAGCAGGCCATGGAAGGCCATGTCCTGGCGCAGGCTGAGTGGATGGGCAAGTACAAGCGGTAACACCTGGGCCCAGACGCCCTCGTCTGCGCGGCCCACCGCAGATCGGCTTCTCCGCACCGCAACGCCGCCAAAGTGCAAAATCTGCCCTTGCGCCTACGCCCGCTGTTAGGGTTAGCTTAAGCAAGGCATCTATGACTGATCAGTACCTCGATATCGTTGTCATCGGCGGGGGCATCGTCGGCCTCTCGACCGCAATGCATTTCACCCGTCGCTTCCCGCACCTGCGCTTGCTGCTGGTGGAGAAGGAAGACGGCGTCGCCCGTCACCAGAGCGGCCACAACAGCGGAGTCATTCACTCTGGAATCTATTACAAGCCGGGCTCGCTGAAGGCGCGCCTCTGCGTCGAAGGCGCATCTGCCATGGTCCAGTTTTGCCGGGAGCACGGCCTTCCCTGCGAGGTCTGCGGCAAGCTGATTGTGGCCACCACGGAAGCTGAGATTCCAGCGCTGCAAGCGTTGTTTGTGCGCGGGCAAACCAATGGCCTTGGCGGGCTGAAGCTTCTCGATGCGGCGCAAATGTGCGAGGTCGAGCCCCACAGCTCCGGACTGCAGGCCATCCATGTGCCTGCCACCGGAATCACCGACTACGCTGCGGTCAGCCAGAAGTATGCCGAACTGGTGACCGCACAAGGTGGCCGCGTGCAAACCGGCACGGAGGTGACTGGGTTCGTGCGCCGCGCCAGCGAGACCGTGGTCGAAACCACCCGTGGAGCTGTTTCCACCCGCCACGCCATCAATTGCGCCGGATTGCACAGCGATCGCGTCAGCCGCATGGCCGGCCAGAAACCGGAGGTTATGATCGTCCCCTTCCGCGGCGAGTACTACGATCTGGTCCCGGAGAAACAGTACCTGGTACGCGCGCTGATCTATCCTGTGCCCGATCCGCAGTTCCCCTTTCTTGGCGTCCACTTCACGCGCCGCGTTCGCGGCGGTGTAGATGCCGGACCCAATGCGGTGTTTGCCTTCAAGCGCGAAGGCTATCGTCACACCGACTTCAGCCTGCGGGACACCGCCGAGGCACTCGGTTTCCGCGGGTTCCGCCGCATGGCCGCAAAACATTGGCGGCACGGCGTGGGAGAGTTCTACCGCTCCTTCAGCAAGCGCGCGTTCGTCAAAGCCCTGCAGAGGTTGTTGCCGGATATTCAAGACGCCGACCTGGTGGCCGACGGCGCCGGAGTGCGCGCCCAGGCCCTCAAGCCCGACGGTGCCCTGGTCGATGACTTTCAGTTTGTCTGCGCCGACAACATGCTGCACGTCTACAACGTTCCCTCGCCGGCGGCTACAGCCTCGCTTCCCATCGGCCGCACGATCGTTCAAATGGCCGCCCAGGGATTTGGACTCTAGTCGTCGGGAAGGCAGACGTCAGCTCGGAGAGACTTTCATGAGGGCGCTGATGGCTGCCTGCTACGCCTGCTTTATACTTCCAAAGTCATTACCAACGGAGGCAACACCATGGCAGCCGAGTTTGCGGGAAAACGGGTAGCGGTTCTGGGCGCAGGCAAGATGGGCGGCATTCTGCTTAAGGCCCTGCTGGACAAAGGCCTGCTTTCGGCAAAGATGACCCGCGCTACGGTGGCGCATGAGGACCGCGCGCGCTGTCTGGCAGAAAAGCTGAAGCTTTCCGTGGGCACCGACAACCTGGCCGCCGTGCGCGGCGCCGACGTCATCTTCGTCTGCGTCAAGCCGCAGGTAGTGCAGGAGGTCATAGAGCAGATCCGTCCCAACATCTCCAAAGACCAGCTCATTATTTCGGTGGCCGCCTCGGTTCCCACCAGCCAGATCGAAAAGGCGCTGGGCGCTGAGATTCCGGTGATCCGCGCCATGCCCAACACCCCCTGCGCGCTGGGCGTGGGAATGACCGCCTTCTGCAAGGGGAGGTTCGCCAAGCCGCAGCATGTAGAGACAGCCAGCGCCCTGTTCAGCGTCGTCGGCCGCACCGTGGTGGTGGACGAGAAGCACATGGACGCCGTCACCGGGCTCTCGGCCAGCGGTCCCGCCTACATTTACATCATCCTGGAGTCGCTCGCGGAAGCCGGAGTGAAGGTTGGCCTGCCGCGCGACATCGCCACCCTGCTTGCCGCCCAGACCACGCTGGGAGCGGCTTCGGTCGTGCTCGAAACCGGAGACCACCCCGCCCTGCTCAAAGACGCAGTCACCACTCCTGCGGGATGCACCATTGACGGCATCATGGAACTGGAAGAAGGCAAGCTGCGCGTGACCCTGATCAAGGCGGTGGTCAAAGCAGCGCAGCGGGCCAAGGAGCTGGCATACAGCTAAGAGCTATCAGCTACTTCATCAGTTGCGAGTAGTGTCGAATAGCGGACTTCTAAAAACATATGCCTACTTCCGTACGCAAACTGCAGGCCTACCTGAGCCACTCACCGTTCATGGCGAATTTGAATTTTGCTTTGGAGAGCAAGACCAACATCTCGCTCATCGTAGGTCTTATCGACCACATCGAGATGATACGACCCATGTTCGGTCTGGTGTCCTGTGATGGCGTCTTAAAGGCCATTGAGGAAATGCTCTACCAACGATTCGGGCATTACAGTGTGAGGGGCGGCGACGTTTTTCTGATCCTCTTAACCGGGGAGGAAGCTGCGAAAGCCGGAAAGATTGCCGAATCGATTCGGGTGTCTGTAGAGAAGCAAGGTCTGGTGGTTCCCAGTCTTTCTGTGGAATCAAGCACGCGTGTCCCGATCACGATGTACTTTGGGGTAACGATTGCATCGTCTAATTGGCCGCCTGAGAATGGCTTCTTCGCGTTGCTCTATGAAGCCATAGATGCTATTCGGGTAGGTCAACAAACATTAATGGCTAATCGTGTGTATCAACAACCCGCACAACCCCTCACCAATATTCTGATTCGGAATTTTGTAAATCCGTTTTCATGGGAGTAGAAGAGGGGACCCGCCCTGCACGCGCCGTCTGCTTGCTGAAAGAAAAATGACGACTTACTAACAATCTCCTGACAAGCGCGCTGCCTTCCTTGTTTAGGGTGGGTTTGCCCGATGCCAAAGTTGCTGCAGTGATGGCAGCGGGCAAATTCCAGGAGCGGCCTCATCGCCGTCCTGTCTAGCGAGGTTAACGCATGTTGAAGTTTCCGTTCCTTCTGCGCAACGCGCGGATGGTCACTGTTTTCGGGTTGTTGCTAGCCGTAACCAGCCTTCCGTCGTTTGCCCAACATTTCACGCGAACTGATCTTACTGTCAACCAAAGCGCCGTTTCCCTGACCGCTCCAAATCTGGACCCCAATCTGAAGAATGCCTGGGGCCTGACGCGGAGCGCGACCTCTGCGTGGTGGATCGCGGACAACCACGCAGGAGTCTCCACCCTGCACGACAGCGCCGGAGTTCCACAGTCGCTGATTGTTACCATTCCCGGAGTCAACGGAGAGCAAGGCACTCCGACCGGTGCGGCGTTCAACTATACGACGGGCTTTGAGGTGGCTCCCGGAGCTCACGCCATCTTCCTATTCGTAACCGAAGACGGGACGATCGCCGGCTGGAACCCCACGGTGAAGCCGACCGATGCGGTACAAGTGGTTCCACCCCCGACGTCGTCCGGCCAACCGGCTCGCACCGAGGCGGTCTATAAAGGCTGCACGCTGGCTACCACCTCACAGGGGACGTTCCTTTATGTGACCAACTTCGGGGAAGGACGAGTGGACGTGTTTGACTCCACCTTCCAGCGCGTGCACTTGGGACCATTTGCCTTTCGTGACCCGCACGTTCCCAAGGGCTTCAATCCTTTCAACGTGCAGAATGTGGGCGGAAATCTGGTGGTCACCTTTGCCAAGAAGGAGCGCGGAAACGACGACGAAACTCATGGCCCCGGCCTGGGGTTTGTCGCCGTTTTTGATCCGCAGGGACGGCTGCTCATGGACCTGCAGCATGGCTCTTTCTTGGACGCGCCCTGGGGCATCACCGAGAGCCCGTCGGACTTTGGTGTGTTCAGCCATCGTCTGCTGATCGGCAATCAGGGTGACGGCACGATCAATGCCTTCAACCTTGTAACCGGCAGGTTCGAAGGCAAGTTGCTGGACGCAAACGGCGCCACCCTGGTGATTGATGGTTTGTGGGCGCTGAACTTCGGAAGCAACGGCACTTCGGGATCCGCGATCGAGCTGTTCTTCACCGCGGGACCGAACGAGGAAGCCGACGGCCTGTTCGGCAAGATCGTTCCGCTTTCGACAGAGCAGCGCGGAAGCAACGAGTAGTCTTCCCCCAAAGACGGCCGGGGATCTACACGCGGGATCCCCGTCCGGTCTTTCTTGTGGCGGTGGCCGGCCACTCCGGCAAGTTCATGCATCTTACCGCCGGGCAGCACCACTTCCGCTTTCGACAAACACAACAGTGGGCCACCGGTCTGCCAGTTTTGGTTTTTTACAAATCTTTGACAAGCGCTTGACACGCCATCAGGAAGGCTGGACTAAGTTCTGCGCTGCCATGGACTGTTATGTTCAGGCAACACTGCCAAGGAGCAGCCCCAGTGCACCATCAAAGCGTCGCGTCATTCGCCTCGTCGGCTCGAACAACAGCCACCGGACTGAAGCTTGAGCGTCATCGAAATCGGCCAGGACTGGCCATGGTCGGACAAGCGCTGTTCTGTCTGCTCCCCCTGCTTTGCTCCAGCGTGGCTGCCCGCGGACAGGCGGACGAGTTCCTGCCCAATCCCAACGCGGGCGCAGGCAGCGTCATTGTGCATAGCAAATTCGGCGGCCAGATCTTCGGATTCGATATTGACCAGAACGGCACCGAAGGCGTGCTCAGCGAGGCGAAAACGCTATCCGGCGGCAACGTCCTGGCCGCAGTTGAAACCTTCGACCAGGCCACCGGCCAGATTCTCAAGACTCTGGTCAGGACCCAGACCCAGGACGACTTCATCACTCTGGGAGTAGTCGGACAAAGCGTCGGCTTGATCGAACGCGAGCACGTAGTCAGCTTCCTGAACGTGCGCCGTACCTTTCACACCATAAATCCCCTGACGGCCAACCGCTTCACCGGCCTCTGGACCCCGCCCATCGGCTCCCAGCACATTATTGAACCCGCCGGAGTGAGCCGCACGCAGGGCGCCTCGCCGGTCGCAGTATTTGCCTACGACAACAGCGGAAATTTCACGCCCTTTGTCTTCGAATCCGATGTCTCCGCCAATACCTTCGGACCAGTCGTCAAAATCACCGACTCCAGCAACTTTGGCACCGTGCCTCCCCCCATTGCTTTCGACAGTGTCACCCATCAGGCGATCCTGGGCGGAGGCCCGGGATGTTTTGGCTGCTTGCCAGTCGTCGGCGTGGTAGATACGGCCAACGGCACCTTTGACGAGTTCACCGGTGTCGGCTTCGGCTTCATCAACGGAATGGCCGTGGACGCCGCCGACGGCATCGTCTGCACCACCACGGAAGACGACGCCAGCGTCGAATTTTACAGTCTCGCCACCCGGACGGGCTTCAGCGTGGCCTTGCCGGGATCCGGCGAAAACCAATTCTTTAGCGGCGCCGATGTCGAATTCGATCCCATCCACAAAGTCTTCCTCGTCGCCCAGCCAAACTCCAGCTCGGCAGGCAGCGGCAGCAGCATTTACGTCTACGACACAAAAGGCAGTGTGAAAGAGACTCTGAACGGATTCAGTTTCTCGAACGCGTTTAACGTCGTCCCCGCCCACATCGCCTTGAACCCGGCCAAGCGCAGCGGCTTTGTGGACGGCCCCGATTCCGGAGTGACCGACATTCAGTCGTTCACCTACTAACCGGACCTGCGAAGGCGTGGGGTGGTGGCCCGGATCTCCATGGGCAGGTGCCCCACATCTCGCGGTTTTCGAAATGTGGGGTGTCCATAGCCGCGCTTAGGTCGAGACTCGGTGTTGCGGGAAAAGTAATCCGTGCCTTCGAGCACGGGCCCACCTTTCGAAAAACGCGAAAGGTGGGGCACCCCAGATTGAAGCTGACTGCTCGTGTCAAAAGCTATACTTCATGCGGAAAGGTGGGCCACCCGCCATTTCTCGTCAAATCAGTAACCCGATATGTTCTGGGCGACGAAGAGGCCCACCATAGTACAAAGGGCCAGGAGTGCAAAGAGACGCAAGAAGTCGCCAGCCGCCTTTTTCACCAATGCTGTAACATCGACGTTCTCAGCACCAGAAAAGAGCACCCGCATTCGCGAGAGCCATAAGCCAAAAACACACCAACTCAAGACGATCACGACTGCTAGTCCGACTAACGGGAGCCAAGCCGTCACCAAGAGAGAGTAATCGTGCGTATAGAGGTCCCTCGCAAAGGTTGCAACATCGCCCAAAGCCAACAGCGGCAAAATCATGCTGCTCCAAAACGTGGCCGTGCGGTAATACTTTGTGCCGAATAAATCACCGTTTGCAACGTCTTTGAATTCACTCAATCTCATCGGAACCACTCCTCATCAGTATTTCCCGAATATTGCCGGGGTGCCCCATCTCTGGTGGACGCCCGCTTGGCCCCTACTTCGCGCTCAGCGGCGCCTCGCACGCCGGAATCTGCCGGGGGTAGAGAACCTGCTTCTTGGGCGGCTGGTCGCGCAGGTCAGGCGCCAGGTCGAACCTCCATGGTTTGGGCTTGGACAAGGGCACTGAGAGTGTGAGGCGCACGCGGTAAAGCTGCGTCATGGCCCCGTACGTCTGCCACTCCTGCTCCACCAGCTCCTTGAGCCGGGCCTCAGTCAACTTGTATGTTTTTCTTTCGTCACGAGTGGGTTCCCTGGAAAGAGAGCCTCCGCTTCCCCACGTCAGAGCGGTGAAAGTCTGGGTGTCCAGGGTATACAGTTGCTGCAGCTGTGAGGTGGACCAATACTGTGATACGGGAGTCCTGATCCAGAAGTTTTTCTGCGTCCCCGTTGCGGGGAGCCCGAACAATACCCCGAACACACGGACCTGGTGCTCGGACAGGAGGTCATAAACTCTGCGGTACTTCTTCCCCTCACTCAAGTCGTCGACTCCTGCGAAGGCAAAAATAGAATCGCCGAGTTGAGGCGGATGAAGTAACTCGGCCGCTTCCGACAGAGCATCCAGGAGGTTCCCCTTCTTGGAGTGCGCAGCCGGGCCAGCAACCATCTCTCGGAACTGCGTCAGCACATCTTGCGGCTTCCCGATAGCCACCGGTTCGTGTCCCGCGAAGACCAGACCAAACGAATCGCCTGGCCGCGCGTTCTGCAGAATACGTTCCAGAACGGCAGTTACAATCTTGGTCGCAGGTTTACCCAGGTGGGAACTACGGTCCAGCACAAAGACGATGCGGCGCGGCTCGTGATCGTACACCGCATCACTCACTGCCAGTGGCACCTTTGTCTCTGCAACCTTGAAGGAGGACGCTTGCAAACCCCGAACCCACGCCCCGTCCGAGGCCGTTACACCTACAGGGATTTCGAGGACGCAACCGGGGGGTGACTGTGCGGAGGACAGACTCCCCAACGCGAGCACGGTGAATACGAGCAACCAACGTCTCATCGCTCTTTCCCCGGCGGAGGAACGATCTCGACATAATAGCAACTTAGCGCCCCGAGTAGCTGGTGTATGTGCAGTCCTTTGACAAGAGGCAATAGCTCCGGTTGGCCCCGGGGGGACTCTTTCCCCTTCATTCCAACGCCCCTTTGGTCCTCACGAACCGGTCCATCGGGCGAGCTCGTGCTCCCCCAGAACCCGCGTCAGACAGCCCTTCCCGGGCTGGGGCCATTCGGCTTATGGCACCAAAGTGCCATTTACACCCCGAAAGTGGGGGTCTAAAGTCCCGGAGGACAGCCGCTCGGGGTGGCGGCTGACTGGGCGTGCCGGGGTCTCCGTAAGCCTGCAGGCCGTTTCCCCGCCCAAGCGCAACTTCTCCCGCAGTCGATCAACATCGCAGCCTGGTGCCAGTTACCAGTTTCCCCTGCGGTAAGAAAGAACAATCAGGCGCGACAGAGCGCCCGCAAAGGCTCTGCCCCGTCGTATTCGGGACCCTATGGCTCACGCTCTCGCTCTACCGGAAACCTCTGAAGTGATCCGAGTGCTGGCCGCCGACAGCACCCGCATGAACAGTCAACTCCTGGCGGCTGCTCTGGAGCGCGACAAGCGCTTCCAGGTGCTGGCCCCGGTGTCGGACGGGAAGGCCATCGTGGCCGCCGTGCTCAAGGACAAGCCCTCCGTCGTGGTGATCAGCGCAGAACTGGATGACGCTCCCCGCAAGGGTTTTGAGGTGGCGCGCGAGCTGCGTACCGTGCGTCCGGAGACCCGCGTGGTCATGCTGCTCGACGTCTCCGAACGCGGCCTGGTGGTGGAGGCTTTTCGGGCAGGGGCGCGGGGCGTGTTCTGCCGCAGCGAATCGCTCAAGTCGCTGGCCAAATGCATTCACTGCGTGGACCAGGGCCAGGTCTGGGCCAACAGCAAGGAACTGCGCTACCTGCTGGAAGCCCTGGGAGAAGCTCTGCCGCTGAAGCTGATGGATGCGCGGGGCGCCGTGCTGCTCTCGCGGCGGGAGCAGGAAGTAGTGCGCTGCGTGGCGGAAGGATTGTCCAACCGGGAAATTGCCCAGCGCCTGGGGCTCACCGAACACACGGTGAAGAATTATCTGTTCCGCATCTTCGACAAGCTGGGCGTGTCCAGGCGGGTCGAGGTTGTCCTCTATGCCTACAACCTGGGACAAACGCTGTCGGACACAGCGGTGGATGAGTCCAGAAAACTGCCTCTCGGGGGAGCCGGGAAGATGGCTGCTCCGGCGGCGGGCACGTTGGCGAGGCTGCCGTTGGCCGCTGACCAGCAGATTCCCTCCCGATCAAGGCCGTAGGCCGGAGTTTGTGCCGCTTGAAATGGTCTGACGTCTGAGGCCCGCACCCCGGCCAACCGATCTTTCTTTACAGCCGCTTGTAGACCGCCTCCGGGATGGGAAAGGTGCGCTGGTTCAGAACCGCCCCTAATACCTTGGCCTGGCCGCCCTGCAGGTCTCCGATGGCTTGGCGCGCCGTCTGCCGGCGGGAGGCGTTCGCTTTCAGCACCATGATGACCCCATCGCTTGCGCTCCCCAAGGCAACGGCGTCACTGGAGACGCTCATGGCCGAGGCATCCACCAGTACGAAATCAAACTCCTTGCGCAGTTCGGTGAGACGCAGGCGCATGCGGTCGGAGGTCAGCAGGGCCTGTGCACTTTCTCCATCTGCGCCCGCGCTGATCAGCCACAGGTTGGGAAGAGTCACGGAACGGGCCAGGGACCGAATGGGATCGAGTCGCAGCAGCGCATCCGAAAGGCCGCTCTCGTTGGCGACGCCAAAGTGCTGATGTAACCCCGGGTCGCGTAGATTTGCGTCCACTAGGCAGACGGAGCCTGCCACGCGGCCGGCCAACACCCCCGCCAGGTGAGCACACACCCAGGTGCAGCCCGTGCCCGGCTCGGTGCTGGTGAAGACCACAGCACGCGGAGCATCGGCGCCCGGTTGGATGAAGAGCTGGTGGGCCAGGGCGTTGACCTGCTCCAGGCCTCCGTTGACCAGGGCCGCAGCGGTGGCAGGAGCACCCGTAGTTGTCGCGCTTACCGGAACCGCTACCGGCGCGGCTACGGGACTCTTGCGGCTGTCATCCGCCGGAGTCGGATGGGTAAGCTCCTGCTCTTTGCCCAGCTTCTGTAACAGTTCGAAGTTTCTGCTCATAAGCTATCCTTGAGAATCTCTTAGTGCTGCGAACGGCGGAACCCGCCCGCCTCCTGACACCGGGTCGAGCTTGATCTAATCCGCTGCGGACCCGCTGGGCCGCGCGGGATACTGGGCGGCGGCGCGATCCACTGCTCCCTGCCAGCTTTTCAGTTTCGCCGCAACCTGCTGCATGTAAGCTCTGGCCTCAGCCGGCGTCAGAGACCCTCCGTTCTTACCCGAAGCAACAGGCGAAACGGGCACAGGAGCAGCCGTAATGCGCGGCGGGAGTGAATCATCAACGGCCGCAGTAGCGCGCGGGGCAGGCGCGTCCGACACTACAGCAGGCGCGTCCGACACTACAGCAGGCGCATCCGACACTACAGCAGGCGCGTCCGACGAAGGCTCAGGAACGTGCCTGGTGATGTCCA
Source organism: Terriglobales bacterium (assembly GCA_035542575.1). Classification (GTDB taxonomy): domain Bacteria; phylum Acidobacteriota; class Terriglobia; order Terriglobales; family Acidobacteriaceae; genus JAIQET01. Next base: position 21,635 of record DATKLE010000009.1, read on the forward strand.
AGTCGGAGATCACCTCGTGCACGATAGGCAAATCCACGGTCTTTTGCCGCAGAGCACAGGCCAGGGAAAGCGCGTTGAAGCAGAAGTTGTTAACGTTTCTGGGAATGCCTTCGGTGAAGACGGCGATCTCTGCCAGGGCCTCGGGAGTAAACAGCGGCTCGCCCTTGTAGCCGGCAATCTGCAGGCGATGCTCCACGTAGCTCTTGATCTCCCACGCGGGCAAGGGCTCCAGCCGGTTGACGATGGAGATGCGCTGGCGCAGTTGGGCCAAGCCGGGGCTGGCAAGCTTCCCGGCCAACTCCGGTTGCCCCGCCAGAATAATGGTCAGCAGCTTGGCGCGGGGCGTTTCGAAGTCGGAGAGCAAGCGCACGGTTTCCAGCACCGAAGGCTCCAGGTTCTGGGCCTCGTCGATAACCACGATAAAACGGTTGCCGGCGCGCGCTTCCTGCAGCAACCGCTTGTTGAACTCTTCGTGCATGCGTACGAAGTCCTGGCCGTCGTCGTCGTAGCCCAACTCGGCCAGCAGGAAGCGCATGAACTCGCGCGAGGTGCACTGCGTCTGGAACAGAAATGCGGTACGCGCCGAACTGCGGAACTTCTCCAGCAGATGAAACAGAAGGGTGGTCTTGCCCATGCCGGGCTTGGCGATCAATCCCAGGAATCCCCGGCCCGCTTCGATGCCGTAGTAAAGAGAAGCCAGCGCCTCGCGGTGGGCAGCGCTCAGGTAAAGAAAGCGCGGATCCGGCGTCACGCCGAATGGCTGTTCCCGCAGTCCAAAGAAATTCAGATACATCCCCTGGTCTCCGGCGGTCGTGCGGTACGGGCGCTGCAGGAAACTCGCGCCCACGTGCAATGGGAGGAGGAGCGATTCCCGTCGAGCTTCTCAGAACATCATGGTGCAACAAAATAACTAAGAAGAACAGACCAAATCAGCTAAGAAGTGGTTGATTCCAGGGGTTCTTCGCGGGGGTGGATCGAAGACACCAACCTACGTATAACTTTGCCCGACAAAATATGCCCCGGCAAGAGGAAAAAGTTATAGAGACTAAAGTCCCTATCTGGGCAACACCCCGACCCAGGCATCACGGGGAGCATCCAGGCAACCAATTGATAATACAGGCTTTTCTAATTGCGAGGGTGAGGGCAGGGAGAAGGCCAGTAGAAGGTGAGAGGGGCTTAGGACTCCTTGCTCGGGCGGGGCAATCCACGTAAAATTCCGCCCGCTCGTTACCCTGTTTCTGGTCGGCTCTAAGCGTTGGCTTCACTACCCAATCCGGACGCCAGAATTCGAGTGCTGGTCGCAGATGCGCTCGCCATGAGTTGCCGCCTATTGGCAGATGCATTGCAGCGCAGCAAACGGTATCTCGCCGTGGCGGCGGTTACTCCGCGCGAGGTCCTGGCGACGCTGGAAAGCGACACCTTTCAGGTGGCGCTAATCAGCACCAGTTTCGCTGAAGAGCCGCTGGGTGGATTGCGGCTGGTACGGGAAGTGCGAAACCTGCATCCCGAAGTCAGCGTGGTCGTGCTGCTGGACGCGCTGAACCGCAGCGCGGTGCTCGAGGCTTTCCGCTGCGGAGCCAGCGGGGTCTTCTGCCGTTCGGATTCATTCCAGACCCTGTGCAAGTGCATCCAGTGCGTGCACGAGGGGCAGGTGTGGGCGAGCTCGGCGGAGTTGAACTTCGTGCTGGATGCGCTGGTGCAGCCGGCAGCCATTGAGGCCCCTCATTTGGCCGGATCGCGTCCCCTGAGCAAGCGCGAGCTGGAGATTGCGCGGCTGGTGGCGGAGGGACTGAGCAATCGCCAGATCTCGCAGCGCTTGGATCTGAGCGAACATACGATCAAGAATTATCTGTTCCGGGTGTTTGAGAAACTGGGAGTCTCGACGCGAGTAGAGCTGGCCCTGTTTGCACTCAAACGGGGCCAGGTGCATAAAGCCTCGCCCGCCATAAAATCCATAGTGCGAAACATGCCGGCGCAATCCTAGAAAGCAGGGGCCTGGTCTCGGTGCCAACTGAGGTACAAGGTCCGCTTTTCCTTGAGATCCGAGACCCGAGAGCTGTTTTTGGGCTTTTCCTGAGACCTGAGCCCTATTCTTGAGGAAGAGTAAAGTTGAGGGTGATCTGAGTCTCGAAAGCGACTGCGGCGCCATTTGACAAATAGGGCTTGAAGCGCCACTGCCCCACCGCCTGTTGTGCCGCGGCGGCCAGTTGGGGATCTCCACTGATCACTCTGGAATCGCGCACTACCCCATCTTTGCCAACCACGACATCAAGGACCACTGCACCCTGGAGGCGCTGAACCCTCGCCGCTTCCGGATATTCCGGCTCTACACGCTGCACCACGTAGCTATTCGCTACTTCTGGAGGAAGCGAAAGCGGGGCGGCTTCGGGTCCCTCCTCGGCTTGGCCGGCGGCAGTTCCGGCTCCCGTGGGCACAGGCGCCATTCGGAAGATCACTTTCCCTTTCTCGTACACCACTAAGCCATCCACCGGCGGTTCCGTCCCGGTACTTCGTTTGAGCTGAGTCTTGAGGGCGGCCGGAACAGCCGCTTTGGCTGCCGGTTTCTCGCTAGCCGGGGCCGAGGGCGGGTTCGCGGTTGGTGCCACAGGCGGCGCCGGCTGCGCGGTTTGCACCTTCGACGCGGGAGGAGCCATGCTGGCTGGCCGGCCCCTCGCTTGTTGCCAGCCCACGTGCCCCACCATCCATCCCAGTAGCAAGGCTAATGCAATTACGATCGCATTCAGCAGGTCCGTCCAGCGGTCCCGTCGGCGAGCGTGCGGTGGCGGCAAGGTTGACCCGATCTCGGCGGGCGGGTTCGGCGCCAATTCCACATCTCTGTTTGCAAAGGCCGAAGGAGTCTCCCCGGCCAGAGATGACGAAGCATCGGTTTCGGCAGCGCGCACGACCGTGTGTACGATCCGACGGGAGAGAGCTTGCAGCGTCTGCTCGTCGCGTTCGCTGAAGGCGGCGACCCGCGGCGAAAATATTTCAAAGACTCCGATCAGCTCTTCTCCATTCAGCACTGGGACCACCAGGATGGAGCGGACCTCAAGAGTGCGCGAAACGGCAGAGTCGACGCGAGGGTCGGTCTCGGTGTCGTCGCAGCGCTGCACTTGCCGGGTGCGAACGCAGGCGCCAGAGAGCCCGGAACGGGTGTTCAGCGGTGCGCCCAGATCGGGCGCGTTGGCCCCGCTGGTGGCGCGGCACACCATACGTTCGCCACGCAGCAAAGCGATCGCCGCGCCGGTGGCGGTCGTCGCTAAACGTGATTGCTCGACAATCTCATTGAGCACCAGATCCAGGGCCAGGTCGGACGACGCGGCGCCTCCGCCGTGTGCTGCCAGGGTGCTGGCCAGGCGGGCCAGGTATAAGCCCGCATCCGGATCGTCCTTCTCCGGTTCGAGAGCATCCGGTGGATCGGGAGTCCGATGCTCGGAGGGATCAGGCCGTAACATGGGTTGATGAGCCATGCAAGTAGCCCTGGCGCTGCGATGCAAAGTCGAGGGCTTGCCTGCCACGCAGGATACTTTCCCGCGGCCGAGGGGGAGCAAGCACACTTTAAAGAGCCAGTTTGAGCGGAGTTTCCTACCAATCGGGGCGGTTGTCAACTGCAAACCCTTGCGGCTAAAGCCCCGCCCAGAGCCGACTTAGGGCGGAGCCGGTTGGCATACTCCGCTCCCCAGCAACATTCTCTCGCGACGTATCGCAATCAGCGGTGATCGGGATCACCCCAGCTGGTAATCGCGCGTTCCCCCGATAACGTTGCCAAGCTGCCGCAATCATGTTCTCATGGCGCGTCCAGACGAAATTCGCCGCATTGGACACTGACCGACGATGAGTTCTGCCACCATGCCCGGGCCTGTCCCGCTTTCGCGCAGCGATCAGTGGCACGCGGTCACTGCCAGCTTCCTGGGCTGGACGCTGGATGCCTTCGACTTCTTTGTCCTTGTGTTCCTGTTCGACACCTTGTCGGTCCAGTTTCACGTTTCCAAAGAAAAGATCATCTTCACCACCTTCGCCACGCTAGCCATGCGGCCGGTGGGGGCAGTGGTGTTTGGCCTGCTCGCCGACCGTTACGGCCGACGCAAGCCGCTGATGGCGAATGTGGTGTTCTTCTCCATCATCGAACTGTTCTGCGGGTTCGCGCCCAATTACACCGTTTTTCTCATTTTGCGGACGCTCTACGGCATCGGGATGGGCGGCGAGTGGGGCGTGGGAGCATCGCTGGCCATGGAAAGCGCGCCCGGCAAGTGGCGCGGCATTTTGTCGGGTATCGTGCAAAGTGGATACTCCATCGGATACCTGCTGGCGGCAGTGGCCGCGCGGGTGATCCTGCCGCTCTCGCCAGCCTGGGGATGGCGGGCCATGTTCTGGGTGGGCGGAATCCCGGCGCTGCTGGCGTTTTATATTCGATTCAAAGTGCGGGAGTCGGAAGCGTGGAAGCAGCACCGCGCGCCCACGCTGAGCGCAATCCTGAAAACCGCCAGCGGGCACTGGAAGATCTTTTTCTATCTCGTCCTGCTGATGACGCTGATGATGTTCCTCTCCCATGGCACCCAGGACCTTTACCCGGACTTTCTGAAGTCAGCACGGGGATTCGCGCCCGCGATCGTCTCCTACATGGCCATCCTGTACAACATTGGCGCGGTTCTGGGGGCGATTGCCTTCGGCCACATCTCGGAGAAGATTGGCCGGCGGCGCAGCATGATTGCCGCGCTTATCCTCTCGTTGGCGATGATTCCCGCGTGGGCGTTCGGCGGCTCGCTGGCCATGCTGGCGCTGGGCGCGTTCATGATGCAGGTGGGAGTGCAGGGCGCCTGGGGCATCATCCCTGCACACCTCAACGAACTGGCCCCCGATGCGGTGCGCGGACTAATGCCCGGCTTCGCCTACCAACTCGGCATCCTGTTCGCCGCTCCGACCAACACCCTGGAGTACGCCCTGCGCGACCATCTGGGCTACGCCTGGGCGCTGGCGGCGTTTGAGATCACCAATATTGCATTCCTAATTACGGTAGTGGCGTTGGGCGCGGAGAAAAAGGGGAAGAGTTTTGTGCAGAGGGAGGTTGAGGAAACAGCTTGACAGGTCGCATTTTGCGGACTCGCCATCCGCAAACGTATCAGACACCGGAGAGCGTCAAACCATTTTCGGCCTGGTGAGAGAGCGGGTTGGGATTTCGTTCAATGGGCGGGGAGGCAAGCCGTCCTCCCCAGCACTGTCCTTCCGGAACGTTGCCTTCACCGCCGGCTGACATACTCTATTCGTTAAATTCTTCTGCCGAGCGAAGGGGGCGTTAGTGGTCCCACAGTCTGCTAAATGGGCAAGGTTCCGGGCAACCAGTCGGTTGAGGCTGCGGCTGGCAATTGCGTTCGCGCTGCTACTGCTCCTGGCGACGCTGTTCGCCTGTGGCGGCGAACCAGCGACATCTCTACCCGGCACGAGGCCCGGCTATTTCGGCACGGAACCCGCCCACGCCACCTACCTGCCTCGCTCGGATTCGTACTGCGCCTCCGCGGTCACTCCCAATTCCTGGGAGCCGAGGCCCGACAATAACCAGGCCAACCACACGATTGTTTCTCCCCCGCACAACTGGGTACCTGAAAACTATTGGACGAAATGGCGCGACAAGCGTGACAAGGTCACCGGCAACTTCACCGGCACAACCACGGAGATCATCCAGTGGGCAGCCTGCAAGTGGGGTATTGACGAGGACACCATCCGGGCGCAGGCGGTGGTCGAGTCGTACTGGCACATGAGCACAATAGGAGATGTCTGCGGGCCAGAAGGCGAAGGCTCCTACGGTCTGCTGCAGATCAAGAACGCGGACTGCTCCGGCGCTCTGGTGCATGGCGGCTATCCCCACACGGCGCAGTCAACGGCATTGAACGTGGACTGGTATGGGGCGCATCTCCGTGCCTGCTTCGACGGCGACTTCTACGACGGTGGGCCCTGGCTCTACGATGGCCAGACGGTGGATCAGATCGCGGCCCAGCACGGATGGGACTATGTTTTCTGGACCTGCGTCGGCGCTCACTTCTCCGGCGACTGGTCGCCGGGCCAGCCGTACGAGTTAACGGTGCGGCAGACGCTGGCAGACCGGACATGGGAGAAACCGGGTTTCTAGACCCTGGCATACAGTCTCAGCAGCAGAGCGGCCACCGCCAGCAGGAGGAACGCGACCGCCAGACCGAATGAGTAGTCGCGTGCGCGCAGGTGGGTGATGATGGCGCCGACAAAAAACAGGATGAGCCCAACCGCGGCGGCGGTCCCGATCAGCGGCACACGGATGCCGATCAGCAGTCCCAGCGCCCCCGCTGCTTTAAGGATGCCCAGCATGGTCATCCAGGAGTCCGGCACGCCCGCCCTGGCCATGGCGATGCTGACCTGCTTATAGCGGACGAAGTCGCAGGTGGCCGAGAAGATGTTCGCGGCAGCGGCCAGGCCAGTAACAACGAGGTAGGCGGTAAACACAGGGAGCCTCCTCCCGACTTCCTGAATAAATACGATGGTTGAATTCAAAGGGTACCCCGTCTCCGGCTGCGGTAGGGTCAATTGCACAACCCCACGATCTTGCGGCTCAGGGCATGATTCCCGGCTGCCTTGACCATGAAATCGGCGACATCGGCGCGCGAGACTCTGAATCCGAAAGCCGGCAGATGGCCCTCTCGTACGCGATACTTGCCGGTGTAGGGCTTGTCCGTCAGTTCGGGCGGCCGCACGATTGTCCAGTCGAGCCCACTCCTTTCAAACACTTCCTCCATGGCTGAGGCATCTGCAACGATGTCCGGGAAGAGCAGCCGGCCGAGAAGGTACGCCGGCGGAATGATGGCGTCCTTAAACAGGAAGGCCACCGACTCGACCACTGCGCGTCTGACTTCGGACTGCAGCATGGCGCCGGTCAGCGCGATCGCGAACTGCTGCAGGAGATGCGCGTCCGCTTTCGATACAGGCAATCGCGGTCCGAATCCCGACAAAACCGCGTCATGATTCTTAATAGCCTGCGCGAGTTGGGCACTATTCAACAGATCTCCCTGCCTGATCGCGATACGGTCGCGAAACAGGTTGAGTCGCTCCGGCGAACGAACAAACGCCGTCACGGAATGGCCGTGCTGAAGCGCCTGCCGAACGAGTTCCAGTCCCGTGCCCCCTGTGGCCCCCAGTACAACCAGCTTCATGTTGCCCTCCGTTCCAGAACGCTTTCGCGCTCGAGCCTGATGTCGGTATCATTCGCATATTCGATATAGATAACTATACTGACTAAAGGATGCTATAATTTCGACTTTGGCAAAGACCAAAAAGCGCTCCTACCGATCACTGGTTCGCCAGCGCCAGGCGGGCGACACTCGCCGCCGCATCGTCGAAGCCACCCGGCAGCTCTTGCAGGCCGAAGGCTATGCCGGAATGACCATCGAAGCGATCGCGCAGCGGGCAGAGGTATCTGCCCAAAGCGTGTATGCCATCTTCAAGTCGAAGACCGGGATTCTGACCGCGCTTCTTGATCAATCCACGTTTGGACCCGATTACGAGGAGGTGGTGCGGCAGGCACGGGGTGCGAGCGATCCTGAAACCCGTTTGCGGCTCGCGGCCCGCGTTGCCAGGCAGATCCGCGGCGCACAAAGTGCGGCGTTCGATCTGATGCGGGGTGCAGGGGTGGTGGCACCCGAACTAGCAAAACTGCAACAACAGCGAGAGCGTCTACGCTACGAGAGGGAGGAAAGCATGATCATCTTCCTTCGCGACTCAGGAAGGCTGCGACCGGGGCTTAGCCACAAGAGCGCGCGGGATATCTCCTGGATGCTTACTGGAGGGGATGTGTACCGCATGCTGGTGCGCGAACGCGGGTGGTCTCCTCAGAAATACCAGGACTGGCTGGCCGACACCCTGGTGCGCTCACTGCTGGCGCCGGGTAGACCGAATCCCGGCCCGAAGCCGGACCGCCAAACCGGGTAACCGTGTCTAGCGCTTGCCCGCGGGGGCAGCCGTGCCATGCAGGTCCGCCGACTCGTGTAACCTCTTCTGCATGCGGGTCTCCACCACCATGGCGGTGATGAGCAGGGCCCCAATGGCTCCGAAAACCCCGAGGGCGACCAGTGCGATCATCAGGACTGGCATAACTCCACCTCTCCGCACATCAATTCTGGCCCTTGGTTACCACACAGGCGGTGATTGCGGTCACCTACGAATGTGACCCGGGACCGGAGCGGGGCGGGCCGCGCCGCCACTGCCGGAGACCAGCAAGCTTGCATCTCTGCGAAGCATCTCTGTGGACAACGTGTGACAGTCGTCACTGCCCTCTCCAGGAAGGAAAGCTGATAAATTAGGGTTCTTAAGGAGATTGGGGATGCACCTAGCAGTGGTGGGATCCGGATACGTGGGACTGGTGGCAGGCGCGTGCTTTGCCGACCTCGGCCACGACGTGGTCCTGGTGGACGTCGATCAGCAGAAGCTGGCGGCCTTGCAGAGCGGCCAGGTCCCCATCCACGAGAAGTTCCTGCCCGAGTTGCTGCAACGCCACCGCGGCAAGCGACTGAATTTTTCCGACAATTTGCAGGCCGCGGTACGGGCCAGCGCCGCCATCTTTATCGCGGTCGGCACACCGCCCACCGAGCAGGGGGAGGCCGATCTCTCTTATGTAGAGTCCGTAGCGCGCAGCATCTCCGGAGCAATTAACGGGTACAAGGTTGTTGTCGAAAAGAGCACGGTGCCGGTGTATACCAGCGACTGGATCCGCAAGATCATTCTGCGCAACGCCGCCCCGCCGGACTCGTTCGACGTCGCCTCCAACCCCGAGTTCCTGCGCGAGGGCACGGCAGTGACCGATTTTCTTTATCCCGACCGCATCGTCTTGGGCGCCGACAGCGAACGCTGCGCCACGGTGCTGCGCGAGATCTACGCGCCAATGACGGACGGCAGCTACTACCAGCGAGCCGATGCCGTTCCGCGGCCCGACCGGGCGCAGGTTCCGCCGCCGCTGATCGTGACCAGCGCGAAGAGCGCGGAACTGATCAAGCACGCGTCTAACGCGTTCCTGGCGATGAAGATCTCCTTCATCAACGCGGTCGCCTCGATTTGCGAATCCGTGGGAGCGAACGTGCAACAGGTCTGCCAGGGGATTGGGAGCGACAGCCGCATTGGACCCCGTTTTCTCAATCCCGGCATAGGCTATGGTGGCTCCTGCTTTCCCAAGGACCTGTTGGCCTTCCGCGCGGTGGCGCGCGAGAGCGGCTACGAGTTCCGCTTGCTGGACGAAGTCATTCGTATCAATGAGGACCAGCGACAACGTTTCCTGCGCAAGGTGCGCAGTGCCCTGTGGACGCTGCGCGGCAAGCGCCTGGGCGTGCTGGGCCTGGCTTTCAAGGGGGGCACCGACGATATCCGCGAATCACCCGCCGTGCTGCTGGTGCAGTCTCTCTTGCAGGAGGGCTGCCGGGTGGCCGCCTACGATCCCGCGGCTGCCGAGCGAGCCCGCGAGGTTCTCAACTCCAATGTGGAGTTCGTCAGCACCCCCTACGAAGCTGCGCGCGGCGCTGACGCCCTGCTCATCCTGACCGAGTGGGAAGAGTTTGCCGCGCTGGACCTAGACCGCCTGCTGCGCGAGTTGAAGTATCCCATTGTGATCGACGGCCGCAACCTGTATCATCCCGACGCGATGGCGGCGCAGGGCTTCACCTACTACAGCGTGGGCCGGCAGCCCGCGATCCCCGAAACGCAGCCGGCGAACGCCAGCACGCCTCCGCGGAACGTCAAGAAATCATGAGCCAACAACGCGCCCTGGTAACTGGCGGAGCTGGTTTCCTGGGCTCCCACCTGTGTGACGCCCTGCTGGGCGAAGGTTACTTGGTAGTTGCTGTTGACAACCTTTTAACCGGCCGGCTGCCCAACCTCGACCACCTGCGCAACGAACCTCGCTTCGAGTTCTGCAAGCTCGATATCAATGAGCCCTTCGAATGCGGGCCGGTGGACTACGTATTTCATTTCGCCAGCCCCGCCAGCCCGGTGGACTACACCGTGCACGGCATCGAAACCCTGAAAGTGGGTTCGCTCGGGACCTTTCACGCTCTGGAGGTGGCTCGCAAGTACGGCGCGAAGTACCTGGTCTCGTCCACATCGGAGTGCTACGGAGATCCGCTGGAGCACCCGCAGAAAGAGACTTACTGGGGCCATGTGAATCCCATCGGGCCACGCTCGGTGTACGACGAGGCGAAACGCTTTACCGAAGCGGTGACCATGGCGTATCACCGCTACCACAAAGTGGACACGCGCATCGTACGCATCTTCAACACCTATGGTCCGCGCATGCAGCTCAACGACGGCCGTGTCGTGCCCAACTTCATGAAGCAGGCGCTGCGGGGCGAACCGCTTACGGTGTATGGGGATGGCAAGCAGACGCGCAGCTTTTGCTATGTGAGCGATGAAATCGATGGTTTCATCCGGCTGTCGAAATCATCGGAGCATTTGCCCGTGAACATCGGGAATCCCACCGAGTTCACCATCCTGGAGTGCGCCCGGCAGGTTCTGGCGGTGACGGGATCGAAGAGCACAATCAAGTATGAACCGCTGCCGCAGGATGATCCGAAGCAACGGTGTCCGGACATCACCAAGGCGAAAACACTGCTGGGGTGGGAACCGAAGGTCAACCTGGAGACCGGCCTGCGATTGTCGCTCGACTATTTCCGGAAGGCGGTGCAGGAAGAAGCCGCGCGGGCGTAGCGGCCCTTGTGCCATCCCCTGAAGGGGACTGGCTTCGTCTCCGACCGCTAGCCCAGGGCTTACGCCCTGGGCTAATGTCTGCGGCCCCGTCGGGGTTGGGCGGTGTTGGATTCCGCTCCTACGACTCGACCAGCGAATCCAACTCCGGACGCTGGGCCACCAACGCGATCAATTGCTGCACCTGTTCCCGCTCCTCGGCCGTCTTAAGGCTGAACGCTACCCCCATGCCGAAGGCGCGATGCACCGCCTGCACGTTTCCCTGGATGCGCAATTTCATGTCGCGGGCGCGGACCACGATCTGCACGGCCGTTCCGGAGGGAAACGGGTCGCTGGTTTCCACATAGCAACCGCCGGTGCTGATGTCGCTGAGGCTGCAGCGCGTGGGAACATTGCTGCCTAAACGGTAGACCTCCGCGCCGAGTCGGCAGGCGTGGCGCGAGCGCTCGCGGCGGTCGGCGGACGACACCGAGAGCAAACCCAGTCCCGCAAGCGGGTTGCTGGGGGCCGGCGGCGGGTTTCCGGCTCCCGGCCGGGTAAGGTTTGCCTGTAGCCACTGGCTTAGTGCTCGCCGCGAAGCTTGGGGCACATGCGCGAAGCGGATGCCCACTCGTCCCGAGGAATCCTGCCACACCACTTCGCCGGACAGCCGGACCGGGGCGGCCTGCCCCGGCAAACAGAACTGGAAGTAAACTTTGCCACTCGGGGGCAACTTGCCCTCGGACTGGATGCCCATGCCGGACTCGCTCAACTCCACCACCGTGGCAGGAGCGTTCTCCGTTGCGGCATAGGCAAGCGCGGCTTCGGCGTGGAGAGAGATGCGCTGGTTGGTCCGCCGCTCCCGCCGCATCAGTGCGCGCGCTGCGCGCAAGCTGGTGCTGGCGCGCTCCGCAGAGATCGGCTTGTACAAAATGAAGTTGGCGCCCCTGGCGAAGACTTCCCGCACACGGTTGCGGCCGTCCACCATGGCAATGACGAGAGTGGCGCGGTTGGCGGGCGTCTGGCGGGCGTTCACGATCAGTTCGATGGCTGCCGGCTCGTCCTTGCAGTCCACCAACACAGCATCGAACGGATGCGTGGCCAGCCGGGCCAGGGCCGTGAGCGGATGCTCGCAGTGCTCTGCCTGGATCCCCAGATCGGAAAGAATCCGGAGCAGCAGCGGCACGACCTTGGCGTCGGCGCACACTACCAGGGCTGTGAGCGCCATATCACTGCGCATGGTAGGGCGCGCACCGACTTGCGACAAGTTACTGCAGTTACGTCCGGATGCCGAGGTCCGGGGCCAAAGTGACCTTCGTCATCTGGAGGCGGGGCTGAGAAACCGCTATGGTAGGAGCGTTTCTCGAACGCTGGTAACCCGGGGTGCGCGCGGGTTTTTCCTTTTCCGCCGGAAGGACACAGGCATGTCAGCAAGAGCAGGCAACTGGCTCATCGCTTGGGGTGGGGTAGCGATGTTAGTAGCACTGTCGTTTGTCCCCGCCATGGTGCGCGACCACAACGACATCAGCCTGATGGGAGTGGGCGCCAGCCTGTTCTCTTTCGGCACTCTAGTGATGGCTACCGGGGTTTATCTCAAGGCCCGCCTGCTGGAGAGCGCTGCACCCGCTCCCCCGCCACGGCGGTCCCGCGGCGGATGTGACTTGTGCCGCGGAGAAGCCCCTGTGATCCACTGCAAGGTCCACCAACTTCACCTTTGTCCGGCCTGCCTGGCGGAACACTACGATTTCCGCTCTTGCGCCTACGTGCCCAGCACACGCACCAAGACCAGCCGCGGTGCGGCCCGGGCCCACAGCGCCTGAAGCACTTGACGGCACAGGATTTTTCTTTCCTGGAATGCCAAAATGACCAGAGTTACCTGGCGCGATTACGTTACGTAAGTCCAAGGGTATGGCTTCGTACCTTGGTGCTTTGACGCTCTTGCAACCCCTCCATACGATGAATCGATAGCGCGATGGCCCGGCAGGATTTCTGCGGGTCTCGACCTCCCTCTAGTCTGCGGTCAGGACGCCAGACTCCAACCCCGAGATGGCGGCAGTGGAGCTCTTATGACCCCTGGGCGCGACATGAAGCACGAGCCAGCCTCTCCCAAGAAAGGGCACATGTCTTCCAGCACATCCCGCGGTTTTACCTTGCTCGAGGCGCTGATCGCCATAACTATCGTGTTGATTGTCAGCGGGATCTCTTTCATGAGCCTGCGGCCGGCGTGGCAAGACGCGCGCCTCAACGGCGCCTACAACGGGACCCTGATGACGCTGCGGCAGGCGCGGCAATGGGCCGTGGACAACCGCAAGACTTATCTGGTGACTTTCAATCCCGGCGGCATACCTCCCGGCACCAATATGGTGCAGATCAACCGCATGGACGCCGGAGTAATCGGTCCGATTGTCAACCAAATGACCCTCCCCCCTGATATTCAGTTCCTGAACGTGTCGGGAATTCCCAACACTCTGGCGACCACACCCGACGGTTTGGGCACCGGTGGCCAGCCGATCGAGTTCGACATTGGAGTGTCTGGTGGTGTGAGCAACCAGATTTACTTTTTCCCGGATGGGTCGTCGCGCGACATCAACAACAACATCAACAACGGCATCGTTTATCTGGCGCGCCCCACTGACCTGTACAGCTCGCGGGCCATCACCCTGATGGGTGCCGCAGGCCGCATACGCGGATGGCGATTGTACGCTTCATCCGTCGGTGTTCCGCACTGGAGTGAGCAATGATGATGGCTGGAACAGTTCGCCCCGAGTTTCGCTTCCGCCAGGCCGAGCAGGGCTTCAGCATTTTGGAAGTGTTGTTCTCGATCGTGGTGCTGACCATCGGCCTGGTGAGCATGCTGGCCATGTTCTCCGTGGCCATCGCCTCCACCAACTCGGCGCAGGAAGACATGATCGCGAAGCAGGAAGCGGCCACCACGCTGGAGAGCCTCTTCACCGCGCGCAATACGTCGCAGATCACCTGGGCCCAGATTCAGAACGTTTCCAATGGCGGCATTTTTCTGGACAACGCTCAGCTGGTCCTCGACCCGGGTCCCGACGGGCTGGTCGGAACCGCCGATGACACCAATGCCAACCCGTCCTGCCCCGGGCCTTCCCGGTGCCTGGTCTTACCGGGACCAGACGGGGTGTTGGGCACCGCGGATGATGTTCTGCAACCCCTCAACAACTACCAGCGCACCATCACGATCACCAATGTAGGGGCCCCGGGTGGCGGCATTGATGCGACCCTGCGCTCCGTCACGATCAGCGTGACCTACACCACCACCCAGTTCAAGGCCACGCAAAAGACATATAGCGTGGGCGCGTATATTTCCCAGTTTCGCTAGAGGGATGACTCATGAGGCGTAGCGACAAAACGAGAAGGCGTGGGTTCAGCCTGGCGGAGTTGCTGGTCGCCATGGCCATGGGCTTGGTCGTCCTGGCCGCCGCCGTAAACCTGTTCAGCATGGCGCTTAGCGCCAGCTTTCTGGTGACCCAGCGGGCGGAGATGCAGCAGGACGGCCGGGCGGCGCTGGACATGATGGCCAAGGACATCAGCCTGGCAGGCGCCGGCATCGTCTCCGGGGGAGTGCAGTTGCCCGATGGCGGCGGAGCCACAGCTTCGCTGTTCGGCTGTGACCAGAACACCTGTTACGTTAACAACAATGATTATCCCATCAACAACCATTTTTATGGCGTGATTCCCAACCCCGGGGTGGGGTTGAGCGTAATGACGGCCGGGGGCGTGTTAAGTCCGCCGACGGACGTGCTGACCATCGCCTATACCGACACGACTTTTCCTTTGAATGACTACAGCGTGGCATTGAACGCCAGCGGAAGCCAGGCCACGTTCACTGTGCTTAATCCCGCGCCCAACCCCCTGCCCGTGCCGTGGCCGCCGCCAGCAATCAACGATCCTGCGGTGGGCTTGAAAGCCGGCGACCTGATCCTGTTTTCCAACAGCGTTGGACAAGCGATCGGTGAGGTCACCCGGGTGAATGCGGGCGGGGTGGTGGATTTTGCCAACGGCGATCCCCTGAATATCAACCAGAGCACTGCTGCCGACGGCAATATCCAGGCGCTGTGGGGAGGTCTTGCCCCACCGGCAGCGCCCCCGCCCATCATCGCCACGCGCCTGCAGGTGATCACCTATTACATCGACGTGCCCGTCGGCCAGGACGGGAACCGCTATACCGCAGACGACGGACCACCTCGCCTGATGAGGCAGGTCAACGGGCAGTCCCCCGCGCCAGTGGCGGAGAACGTGGCCGGGCTGCAAGTCAGCTACGACATTTATGACGACGTGTCGGGTGTGGCCACCGCCAACCTGAAAGATGCCGGCATGTCCGCCGGAAAATCCCCTAACCAGATCCGCAAGGTGAATCTCAGTGTCATGACGCGCAGCCCCATGCCCGGTGGCAAGCGTGGCTTCCAGACTTTGAACCTGGCCACCTCGGTGAGCGCCCGCGACATGAGCTTCAAGGATCGCTACAAGTAAGTAAGGTGAAGGTTAGCTGAAGGAGCGTATGGAGGAATTCAGGAGAACCGTTATGGGTGCCAATCAGTCTCGTGCGACAGGCTTCACGTTGATCGCAGCTTTGCTGCTGCTGCTGCTGATGTCCGGGCTGGCCGTCGGTCTCATGTACATGACCAACACCGAAGCCCGTGTGGGCGGGAACGATCTGGAGAACAACCTCGCCTACTACGGCGCGGAAGCGGGCATGGAGAAGATGACCTCCGACCTGGGCAACCTGTACTCGGCGAGCCAGGCCCCGCCGGTCACCAGCATCACTGCCTTGAATGCCCTGCCTCCTGACGTTCCGAATATTACTTACACCGAGTACAACATCAACGTGCCGGTGGATGCCAAAGGCAACCCGGTCACCAATGTCAGCAACATTCAGTCCGGGCCCAACGCCGGCCTGGTGGCAGAAATCATCCCCATGACGCTGTCCGTAACGGCGCAGCGGCTCTCCGGAGCGCAGGTGAGGATGCAGCGCTCGGTGGAGGTGGCCCTCATCCCGGTGTTCCAGTTTGGCGTGTTCTCCGACAGCGACCTGAGCTACTTCCCCGGCCCCGGCTTTGACTTTGCCGGCCGCGTCGCCACCAACGGCAACTTCTTCGTCACCCCGGGAGGCACGCTGGTCTTTCACTCCAAGATTACCGCCGCCAAGGAGGTCATCCGCGACCAACTGGCCAACGGAGTGGACGCCAAATCGTCCAGCCACGGCGGTCCGGTTTACATTCCGAACGCCGCGGGTAACGGCACTTCCGGTGGATGTGACGGAGGCGCTCCCGCCACCCACTGCATCCAGCTGGGAATCAATCCGCCCACCGGGGTCAATCCTCCCTATGGCGGTAGCTACGTTGGCGGCCCGCCGCCCACGGGAAGTCCCAATTCGAGTTGGGTGGGTATTTCGACAGGAACTTACAACGGCTGGATTCTGAACGGCCTGACTGGCGCCAAGCCTTTACAGTTGCCTTTTGTGGGCGCCGGCGTAGGACCGGTCCAGATCATCCGCAAGCCGCCGGCCGGGGAGGCGACTGGTACCACCCTTTCCACCTCGCGGCTCTACAACAAGGCCCAGATCCGCATTTTGCTGGCGGATACGGCTGCCGGCCTCCATCCCGACGCCGACTCTACCCTCACCGATGGTGAGGACGTGCTGCTGAGCGAAGAGGCGGGCACCACCTATCCGAGCGGTGTTCCCGTGACCGGTGTGGGCAATACGCACTTCGCCTACGCCAGCAACAAGAGCACGGATACCTACTATGATCCCTCCACCGACCAGGTACCGCCGCCGGGATACACCACGACGAAGGAGTGGCCCCTCATCGACGGCTGGTTGCGGGTAGAGGTCAAGAAGGCCGACGGCACCTGGTTCGGCGTCACCAATGAGTGGCTGAAACTGGGTTTCGCCAAAGGCCTGCTTCCCGGCGCTGCTGGCGGACCTCACCCCAATGCCATTCTGATCTTGCAGCAACTAGCCGATCGCGATGCCACCGAGACCATCTCCGGCTCCAAGGAGAGCAGCTCGCCCACCGTCTCCCGCTACAATTGGTATCCCATCAACATGTACGACGCGCGTGAAGGCGAGGTCCGCGACAACGATCCGCCAGCCGGGGCACCCAGTCCAAACAATGGGAACGGCGGCATGTGTGCCGCCAACGGTGTGATGAACGTCATCGAACTGGATGTGGGCAACCTGCGCAATTGGTTGCTCAACAGCGCCAACGGCAAACTGGTGGACAATCAAACCCTGAACGGTTACTTGCTGTACTTCTCGGACCGGCGCGGCATGATTGCGGACCCGAATGCAGTTCCGCCCGCCTTGACCGGCGAGTACGGCTTTGAAGACACCATAAACCGAGCGTCATCTGCCGGAACCCCTGACGGCATTCTGGACCCCAACAATCCAGGCACCACGCAATCTCCTGAGGACGTGGACCAGAATGGACTGCCGGACAACTGGGGCGCCGCAACCATTATGACGGCTTTTGGGGGAGCCAACCCCGCGCCCTTCAACCCGTTCCAGCGTGTGAAGTGTATGACGCTGGCCCGTAAGAACAAAATCACGGCCGCGCGCCATGTGCTGCGGCTGGTGGATGGAGCGCTGAGCAAGGTGCCCACGCGACCGGACGGCACCGGTGGCTTCACTGTGGCTTCGGAGAACCCGGTTTATATCCTCGGCGACTACAACGCCAACGGAGGCTGGGCTACTCCGGATGCCGCCGCTGCTGTGATCGCCGATGCGGTCACTCTGCTTTCCAACCCGGCGCCCCTGCCGACTAAGTCCGTAGCCGGCTATAGCGATTTCAAGAGCTTCTACTACCCCACCACGCCGGGCAGCCGGACGGCGAAGGACACGTGGTATCGCGTGGCCATCGCCGCCGGGAAAAACATCAACTTCCCTCAGCCTACCGGCTGGGCTGCTGCCGCCGACTACGGCACCGATGGCGGTGTGCACAACTTCCTGCGCTACATCGAAAACTGGCCGGGTAACTTGTACTACAACGGTTCCCTGGTGAGCCTCTTCTACTCGCAGTACGCCACCGGCGTCTTTAAATGCTGTACCACGGTGTATAGCCCGCCGACGCGTAAGTATCAGTTCGACACCTTGTTCCTGAATCCGAACAACCTGCCGCCGGGTACGCCGGAGTTCGAGGACGTGAACAACGTGAGTTATCGCCAGGACTTCACTCCCTACTAACCAACCACTAACCAACCGACCGACCCCGATCCTGCTGAGCAGGATCGGGGCTTTGTTTTGGTCGTGGGTTGCCGACGCGGGTCCCGTCTCCGCGCTGCCTCGACATTCTTCACGGCGAGAACCACGAGGAATGCCAGGAGAGGATAAAATCGATGATTACCTGAGTCAGACGGAGGTGACCGGATTGACGACCGCGGTGGAGATTCGGACGAGCAGAAGCAACATTGTCCCGGAGTTGCTGTTTGGTTTGTTGATATTGATCAGCGTTGGCCTCTTCCTGGTCCCCGCCTTCATCATCCGGCCCTTTCGGCTGCAGACGCCCGACGCGCTCCTAGTAGCCATGGCGGTGCGCCAGCAGGCGCCGCTGTGGACTCTGATCACGACCGCCACCGCGATGCTTCTGGCTCTCTATTGTTGTGGCGCCGCATTTCCGTCTGGAAACGGGTCCCGCTGGTGGCGGGTCTCTGCCTGGCTTTGGCTGCGGCGGTGATGGCGCGGGTGGATTATTTCGAGTGGATGTTCCATCCTGTCGTTGCACCGGGCTTCGATTCCGCAGCCAGTGTCAACCTCGACCCCTCGCAGATGGTGATGGCAGTCCGCTTCGGTAACGATGCCCGTGCCTATCCCATCCGCGCCATGGCCTATCACCATGTGGTCAACGACACTGTGGGCGGCACGCCCATCGCGGTCACCTATTGAACGCTCTGTCACACCGGTCTGGTGTGGAAACGCACGGTGGGTGGACACGAGCTGCATTTCCGGCTGGCGGGAATCAATAATCAGAACTTCCTCATGCGCGATGAGGAAACCGGAAGCTGGTGGCAGCAGGTCACGGGGAAAGCCATTTTTGGTCCGCTGAAGGGACAAGTGCTGGAGCCGGTCGTCAGTGACGAGTTGAGCTTCGGACTGTGGAAGGCGGAGTCGCCCGGCGGGCAAGTGCTCGCGCCGGTGCTGGCCGACGAACGCCACTACGAGAACAACTGGGAGCCCGAGGTGCAGAAGCTGCCCACCCCATTCAACTTTCCAGGTCTGGAGGCGCGCGATGTGGTGGTGGGGTTGGAGGCGGGTGGCGCCAGTCGCGCCTATCCGCTGAGCGCGCTCGCCGCGCAGTCTCCCATCCAGGACCGGCTCGGGGGGACGCCGATTCTGCTGGTAACAGGACCCGACGGGAAATCGGTGCGCGCCTTTGTGAGCCGGTTGGCGGGCGCTGACCTTGAGATGTTCCGCAAGAGTGGCAGCCAGGACTGGGTGCTGGTTGACTCCTCCTCCGGCAGTGAATGGAATTTCCAGGGCTGCGCAATCTCGGGTTCGGCGCAGGGAACGTGCCTGGAGCGCCTGCCGGCTTTGAAAGACTATTGGTTTGATTGGCGCAACTACCATCCCGGCACCAGTCTTTATCGGCATTAGCGGACAGTGATCACAGAAGTCGGATTTAGAAGGAAGCCTGCTTGTCGCAGATCACCGCACTATTCTGGGACGTAGGAGGCGTGCTCTTGAGCAACGCCTGGGACCGCGCGCAGCGGGCCCGCGCCCTCGGCACATTTCAGCTTGATCCGGCGGAGTTCCAGGACCGCCACGACATGCTGGTTTCCTCTTTTGAGCGCGGCAAAATCGGCCTCGAGGAATACTTGGATCGGACCGTGTTCTATCGTTCCCGGCCCTTTACCCGTGAAGCCTTCAAGAAATACGTCTTCTCGCTGTCGCAGCCGGATCCTGAAGCGCTGGAGATCGCGCGCCAGTTGGCCCGGTCCCGCAACTACCTGATGTCCACCATCAACAATGAATCCAGGGAGCTGAACGAGTACCGCATCCAGACCTTCGGGTTGCGGGAAATCTTCAGTGTGTTCGTCAGCTCGTGTTTTGTCGGGCTGCGGAAACCCGAGGAGGGCATCTACCGGCTCGCCCTGGAAATCACCCAGAAGCGGCCCGAGGAGTGCTGCTTCATCGACGACCGTGCCCTGAACCTGGAGAGCGCGGCCAAGCTGGGTATGCACGTCATCCAGATGAAGGGGGCGGCCTCGCTGCGCGAAGAGTTGCAGATGCTGGGGGTGCAGGCGGCAGGAAAATGAAGCGGGTCGTGGCCTACGCCGTCTTATGCGGCGGACGCGGCGGCGCTGCAGAGGACTGCACGCCTGGCCTGGCCGGTTCGGCACTCACTCCCAGGCTGAGATCACTGGACCAGCAGTCGGCGGCGAACTTCCACTCCCCATCCTGGCGCGTGAAAATGATGAGGTACTTGCCTCGCTCTTCGCGCCGCTTGCCGGTGGCGCCCGGAACCAGCATTTTGCAACGGCCGGCTTCGAAGGCCACATCGCCGAACAATTCCACCCGCAGCGGCTCCATCTCCACCTCGCCCAGGCCCGCATCGAGCGCGGCGAAAAAGAACTCGCGAATGGATGCCGTGCCGCGCACCGGGGCAACATTGGGGCGCAGCACGAGCGCGTCCGCAGCATAGAGCTCTACCAGGTCATCCAGTTTCCTGGTGTTGCAGGCCAGCGTCCAGTGCTGGGTCATTCTTCGGAGGGCGGCTTCCGCCCGGCTCGACGCAGCTCCAGGGAGCGGGGCCCGCGGCCTCACCTCGCGCGCGGTCATAGCATCGGCCACGGCTCGCAGCTCCTGGCCCGCCGGCTGTGAGACTCCAGGGAGCGCGGAGAAATAGTGATGGTGATAGTGGTGATGGTAGTGGTGCTCGCCCGCAGGAAGCTCCGGGTTCTGTCCCGCTCGATGCGCCGCGGGCGGAGAGTGCGGGACCGGACCCTCCAACTCCGGCAGTGGAGTGTCTAACAGGGGAGCGCCGCAGGCCGCACAGAAATGGTTTCGCGGCGGATTGTGCGCGCCACAAATCACGCAACTCCGGGTCGCGGATGTTTCCTCAGACTTTGGCGCGGTATTCACGGATTGCTCGGTGTCCACTTCGACGGCCAGCCGCTGAATCGCCTGAAGAGCAGCGCTGATAGCGTCCTGGCCCGGCTTGG
>DATKLE010000010.1:0-2214 GCA_035542575.1 Terriglobales bacterium
CCGGGGGAAGCACGTGGAGCAGGAAGCGGCGCAAGAACTCCTCGACCGCCAAGGTCATCAGGCGTTGCTGGTTGCCGTGCGCGGAGTCTCTCCAGCGGAAGGTGACTTGGTTCCCCGCGAGGGCGACCAGGCGGTGATTGGAGATCGCCACGCGGTGGGTATAGCGGCCGAGGTAACGGAGAACATGTTCGGGACCACCGAAGGGCGGCTTGCAGTAGACCACCCAGTCCTGTCGAAAGAGGGGACGGAGGAAAGAAGCGAACACTTTCGCTTTTGCCAAAAGCTTGAGATCCCCGTAGAAGCCCAGTTGGCCGTCGTCGAAGGCGCGCTGGAGAGCGGCGACAAACTTGCCACGGAATACTCGCCCCAACACCTTCACGGGGAGGAAGAAGCGATAGCGCGAGGGGATCCAGCGCCGGTGATCCAAGGAAAGACCGCCGGCCGGAACCACACAATGCAGATGGGGATGGTGCTCGAGTTTCTGACTCCAGGTATGGAGCACGCTGAAGAAGCCGATTTCGGCGCCGAGATGGCGGGGATCGCGGGCGATTTCGAGCAGCGTTTCGGCGCAGGTGCGGAACATTAAATCGTAAATGACCTTCTTGTTTTGCAGGGCCAGAGGGGCGAGCTGCCGAGGAAGAGTGAAGACGACATGGACGTAGGGGGTGGGCAAAAGTTCGCGGCGGCGCGCTTGCAGCCAACGGTCGCGAGCTTGGGCCTGACACTTGGGACAGTGTCGGTTTCGGCAGGAATTGAAAGAGTGGGCACGATACCCGCAGCGGACACAGCGATCACGGTGCCCGCCCAGGGCAGCGGTACGGCAGCGCTCGATGGCCGCTAACACTTTCAGATGTTGGCCGGTGATCCAGCGACGACTCGCTTCGATGAATCGCTGTCCCGCCACCCGGATGAGATCGGCCACCTCCAGCGGCGGCCGACTCATTTATTTGTCTCCGGGCGGCTCATCTTTCTTCCCCGTGGTCGCCAGCGCCAACGCGTCTAGCGGACTGGCGGTGGCACTGAGATGGCGGCGGGAAAGGTGGATGTAGAGAGTGGTTTCTTCTAAATCGCGGTGACCAAGCAGCACCTGGATGGTGCGCAGGTCCGCCCCTGCTTCATGGAGATGCGTCGCAAAACAATGGCGCAGCGTGTGGGGATGCACACTTTTCTTGAGACCGGCACGCTGCGCCGCATAATGGCAAGCCTGCCAGAGAGCCTTGGTGCCGATGGGCTGCGGGGCGGAATGCCAACGATTGCCGGGGAAAAGCCAGACTTTCGGCTTGAGCCGGCTCCAGTGCTCGCGTAAGGCGGCTAGGAGGACGGGGCTGAGCATCACATCGCGGTCTTCCCGGCCCTTGCCACCGCGGATATGGACGACCATGCGCGAGCTGTCGATATCGCCGACTTGCAGTCGCGCCACCTCGGCGCAACGCGCCCCGGTGGCGTAGAGAGTCATCAACAGGACCTGATCGAAGGGGTTGCGGGCAGAGTTGATCAGTTGGGCGACTTCTTCCTGACTGAGCACCAGGGGCAGGCGACGCACCGGTTTGGGGTAGGGCGTCTCGGCCACGCTCCAAGGCTTCCTGAGGGTCTTAATGAAAAGGAAGCGCAGAGCTGCGAGCTTCTGCGTCACAGTGCTCGGATCCAGTTTCCGTTCGCGGAACAGATACGCTTGGTATTCCCGAATGTGCTGGGGGCGCAACTGGTCCGGAGAACGGTGGAAGTAACGGGCAAAATCCGCGACCGCACGCAGGTAACAGCGCATGGTACCGGGAGAGTAATTCCGACGCTGGAGTTCCTCCAGCATCATCTGGCGTAGACGGGTCATAGGGAACCTCCTTATGACCCGACGATACCTTGATTAAGACAGTCCGCCTGGCATCACGCACGCGTAGCGTCCGCCGCACGGGCGGCTTCGTTCAAGTCGCCTTTCCGGAGATTGTCTATCCAACCCGGACCGCGGGATAACTGTTCAACAGTCCTTATCACCACCTTCTCGGCGTGGAACGCCGGCGGATCCCCGGAAACTCGGGGCCGGGCGGGTTGCTACGGTCTTGATAACCGCCGCTGAGCCATGGGCGCGTGCAGATTGACCATGCAATCAGCAACTTCAGGCGGGCGCCGTGGAGGTGGCGCGGGCGGGCGAGAAGCCGCCTCATGGCTGGCGGACAAAACTAAACTGGGGAAGATGGGTTCACCGGTCGCTTGCAAACA
>DATKLE010000011.1:0-2404 GCA_035542575.1 Terriglobales bacterium
ACGTTCGACGGGTGGACAACCGATTCTTCCAGCCCGTCCTCGTCGGCACGCGCCCCATGATCTAACTTCGCGAGGAACGTGACGCCGGCTTCACGATGCTCAGCCGCCGCAGGTTACCGCGGGCGTTACGTATCATCGTTATTTACTAAACTCCCACAGAACTGGTAGGACAGTTTGCATATGGTCTTTTCTGCGATTCGGTAGACCTTGCCCGATCCCCAAGATGTTGCGGTCGGGGCACCCATTTTGACCCATCCCCGGATTTCGTGGTAGCCTGAAAGCACCGAAACCAGAGCTCGTGACCATAGTTGCGTGCTGGATTGGCGAATTCTGTGGTCTTGTGGGCTTTGCGTTTGTTCCAGAAGTCTTGTCGGGCAGAATCCGGCTGGAACATGCGGTTCGGATCCATGGCACACGACTTGATGCCTTATTCCGGCTCACACCCATGGACACTCTGAACCTTCCAACTTTCGACGACATTAAAGCAGCCGCGAAGCGCATAGAGGGCTATGCCCACCGGACTCCTGTCATGACCTCGCGCACGGTCGGCGAAGAACTGGGCGCTCAAGTCTTCTTCAAGTGCGAGAACCTGCAGCGCATGGGCGCCTTCAAGTTCCGCGGCGGCTTCAACGCGCTAGCGAAGTTCGACGACGGGCAACGGCGCGCCGGCGTGGTGACGTTCTCGTCGGGCAACCACGCGCAGGCTATCGCGCTTTCCGCGAGGCTGCTAGGCATCCCCGCCACGATCGTAATGCCGCACGATGCTCCGGCTGCGAAAGTGGCGGCCACAAAGGGCTACGGCGGCAACATCATCATCTATGACCGTTACAAGGAAGACCGTGAGCGGATCGGGCGAGACCTGGCCGACAGTCACGGCTTGACGCTGATCCCGCCGTACGATCATCCTGACGTGATCGCAGGCCAGGGCACGGCAGCCAAGGAACTGTTCGAGGAGGTGGGCGCGCTCGATGCCCTCTTCGTGCCTCTCGGCGGAGGTGGTCTGCTGGCCGGCTCCGCGTTGTCGACACGGGCGCTGGCGCCGAACTGCAAGGTCTACGGTGTCGAACCCGAGGCCGGCAACGACGGGCAGCGCTCTTTCCGCTCAGGCTCTATTGTCCACATCGCCACGCCGCAGACGATCGCCGACGGCGCACAGACTCAGCACTTGGGTCGTTACACCTTTCCGATCATTCGGCGCGAGGTCGAGGACGTGCTCACCGCCACCGACGCGCAACTGGTGGAGAGCATGGGTTTTTTCGCCTCTCGCATGAAGCTGGTGGTCGAGCCCACGGGGTGTCTCGGGCTAGCTGCGGCCCGCCAGATGAAATCGTCTTTGCAGGGCAAGCGTGTTGGCGTGTTGGTCAGTGGCGGCAATGTGGACATCCAACGGTTCTGCGCGTTGCTCTCTTCGTCACTAAGCACCCACGAGTCTCGAGAAAACTTGTGAGGCTGTAAACAAGGCGGTCCCCTTCCTGACCCTTCAGCATCATGCAACGTAAACTCCCAGAGAACGGGTAGGGAACTGTAACTATCGTCTCTCCGACAGCTTTATCGGTGGCTGAGAAAGTACTGCATGTGGTCGGGGTAAGAAGGGTAGAGAACTGGACTCAAACCGCGAAAAGGCCGGTCCTTGTCTTCCAAGGGGCTCACCTTTTCCTCGCCCGGCGGCGAAACGCTGCCAGCAGCTTTCTGTCAAAGGTCTTGAGCTCTCTGATCTTCCTCAACTGACACATTGAGAGACGCAGCAGGTCTCTTGCCGTTAACCCGGCATACTGGTCCGCCAGACCCCGGGCATGGATGACGTCTTCCGCTTCCACGGGCAGGAGTTGGTCAACACCTCGCACTGCAAGTTCCAAGGCGGCATCGAGGGTCTCGAGACGACCCACGGAGCGATAAGCATGCAGCAGTTCCTGCAGCACCTCCGCAGAGGTGACGAGCTTCCTCCCGCGCGTTCGGGCTTCCACGAAGAACCTCTGCGCTTCGGATCGAAATTTTGGATCACTGTTGACGCGCGATCCTACTCGCTCGACTCACCTGCGAGCATTCTTGCGGAAGGAGTCCGCCACAGCCGCTCCCCATCTTCCCCTCAGCCACAGGATGTCCCCCAACTCACATCCCCTAACCCCCACGTAACTCACGTGGTCCAGGCTGGGCGGACTTGACTTATAACGCCTCGCGTTATACCCTACGCGTCATGATCAGAACGTTCAGGTGCAAGGAGACGGAGAGGATATTTCGACGGATCTTCTCGCGGAAGCTACCGCGGGATCTCCAGCAGATGGCGTTCCGTAAGCTGCGCATGCTGAATCGCGCCCTGACTCTTGCAGACTTACGCGTGCCGCCGGGGAATCGCCTCGAGATGCTGCGAGGCGATCGGGAGGATCAGTACAGCATTCGCATCAAT
>DATKLE010000012.1:0-2857 GCA_035542575.1 Terriglobales bacterium
AGGTGAGGTCATCAAAGACGAACAGCCCTGGTGAGCCGGAGAGTGTGACGGACGAAATGTTGGATGCTGTTAGCGAAAGGAAGTCTGAAGTGCCGGTCGTTCCGTCTGTGTTCGCCCCACCTACAATTGAATCTAACAGGAGGTGCTAGCATCAAATGCCGCCAAGGTTAGGGAATCAAAGCTTGTATACCATATCCCCACCATGCTTTCTGGGGACGCGAACGTGATGGTGACAGTGAGATCAACCGGGTCCCACACCGCAATCGAGCCGGAATAGGGCGGAAAGGCTGTCGAACCGGTTAGGTCTAGTCCCGTAACATTTGGCTCGAAGTCTACACCAGAGTAAAACACGCCGATGTTTTGGCCTCCACCAAGGAACATGTAGGCGGCTGGCAAACCCTCAAAATCGATCAGGTCCGCAAAGGCTGGTGCCTCCGGCACCACCAGTAGCATAATCAGACAAGCGATATTGGACTTGCCCCCTGTTTTGAGACAAATGGTTAAGACTCAAAATCCATTGAATGGAGAATTGAGTCATGGGGTTGTCGCGTAGGCAGTTCACCAAAGAGTTCAAACTGGCCGCCGTGCGGCGGCTGGAACAAGGGGTGTCCATCGGCGAAGCGGCGCGGGCGTTGGAGGTAAACCCCAACGTGCTGCACCGCTGGCGGCGCGAGTTCCGTCGAGGCCCGGGCAATGCGTTCCCGGGCAACGGAAAGCAGCGCTGGTCGGAAGGCCGGATCGCGGAGTTGGAGCGCAAGGTCGGTCAACAGGCGCTGGAGATCGATTTTTTGAAAGGGTGCTTGCAGCGCATCGAGGAGCAGCGGATGCTGCAGGCACTGACTGGAAATCCGCGGTCTACCGGAAGGTCCAAGAAGAAGTGAAAGCCGACCGGGGGTTGACGATGGCGCGGATGGTGGATCTGGGCGGCGTGAGCCGCGCCAGCTTCTACCGCTATGAAGAAGAGGCCGCTGAGCGGCCGGATCGCGACATGGAGTTGCGCGATGCCATCCAGCGGATCGCGCTGGAATGGCCCAGCTACGGCCGGCCACGCATCACGGCGGCCCTGCGCCGGGAGGGGTGGGTGGTGAATCCCAAACGGGTTTACCGATTGCTACGGGAGGACAACCTACTGTGCATCCGGAAGCGGAAGTTCGTGGTGACTACCGATTCCAACCACAACCGACGCGTTTATCCGAATCTGACGGAACAGATGAGGCTCAGCGGCATCAACCAGCTCTGGGTGGCCGATATCACTTACATCCGGCTGGAGGCGGAGTTCGTGTATTTGGCGGTGGTCATCGACGCCTTTTCGCGGCGCGTGATTGGCTGGGCGCTGGACCGGAGTGTGGAGGACGACCTCACTCTGGCAGCGCTGCGCATGGCCTTGGAGTTGCGGCATCCGGCGGCGGGGTGCGTGCATCATTCCGATCGCGGCAGCCAGTATGCCTCGGGAGATTACACCGACTTGTTGAAGACCCACGGGTGTGAAATCAGCATGAGTCACAAATCGAGTCCTTGGGAAAATGCGGGCTGCGAGTCGTGGATGAAAACCCTGAAATACGAAGAGGTGTATCGGCAGGAATACCGCGATCTGGCGGAGGCGCGAGCTTCGATCGCGCGATTCATTGACGAAGTTTATAACCAGAAGCGGCTGCACTCGGCGTTGGGGTATCGGCCGCCGGTGGAGTTCGAACAGGTGCAGGGTGTGTCCCGCCGGATGGAGGCGCGCGCATGATCGGCACACACAGGGCGGAGAGGGAAAGGGAAACCCGCGCGGGCGACGGTGCGGCGCAGGTAGTCGTCGGGGTTGCCGTGACGGCGGGGAAAGTGCGGGCTGGCGAGGCGGAGAATTTCGTGCACCTGGGCGGGAGCCCAACCCTGCCGCAGCAAGTGCCGCGCGACCCAGCAATCGACGATGCTCCAGTCCGGCTGGGGAAAGCGTTGACGGACGTGCCATCGCTGCATACAAGCCTGATAGAGTTGGGCGGCTACCGAAGCGGCAATAGTGGAGGGGACAGAATCGTGGAAGGTTGCGGTGAGCGCGGGAGGCGGCGACGCCAAGACGTGGGCCGATTGCAGCAGGGCTTCGGCTTGCGATGCCAAAACGGCCTTCGCGCTGACGACTTTCACCCAGGGGGCATAGCCGCCCGCTGTGCGCCGCGCGGGCTTCTGGTTGGTGAAACCGGCGAGCCTGCCCAGGTGGCGCCAGTCGGTGCTGGCGGGATCGCCTCCATAAGCTGCCGCCAACAGCTTGCCGGCGGCGCTCGCCAGCGCCGGTTGCAGCGGCGAGGTGCTGAGACGAATCCAGGCTTGCAGGTGTCCGGGACTGGTCTGCAAGACCACACAGGGGTTATGCCCGCGGGCGCACATAGTGGTGATGGTCGTCGTCGGCGCGTGATCCAGGTCGACGAGAATGTAGCCGGCGTTCTGGTCGCCGGCGTAGGGGTGCAGATAGACGTCGCAGCCTTCGCGGTTGCGCACGCGCAGGAAGCGGATCGTGGCTGCAGAAGTCACCTGCTCGGCAGTCCAGAGTCGTTCACCAGGGAACGGCTGCCGAGTCCGGTGATGAATCAGGCGGACCAGGTAGAGATCGTTGGGCATGGCAGCCAGTTGTCTGCGAATGGCCTGCAAAGTGAGAAAGAAACCGCGGTCCTCCATGACCGCAATTTTGCAGTCGGAACCAACCGCCGTACAATGAACTTTCAGCGGACGGCGAACTGTGTCTTAACTGTTTGTCTCAGCCGAGGGGGCAGGCGCAGCCTCCACTCCTAGTCGGCGATCAAGCGCCGGTTTCGGGCCGAACGTTCTCCGCTGAAATCGCCGATGTCCGTTCCACGCCTTTCCAGATTGAATTTCC
>DATKLE010000013.1:0-6085 GCA_035542575.1 Terriglobales bacterium
GTGGCAGCCAACGCACACAACCTTGATGTCAACCTCGGTCAGGACGACCTTGCCGTCCTTCGCCGGCTTGTGGCAGGTGTCGCACTGCCCGCTGGCGAATGGAGGATGGGTGAATGCCTGCATCAGCTTGGGCTGCGATGATTGGTGCGGGTCATGGCACTGCACGCAATTGGCGGTGCCGAAGGGCTGTCCCTGGTGGGCCTTAATCAGGTCCGCGGAAGCCGCGTCGTGGCAGTCGAGGCACAATGCTGGAGTGGCCTTGGTCAGATGGTAGTCGTACTCGATCTTGCCCTTTTCCCCGACTTTGTGCGTGACGTGGCAAGTTTCGCAACCCATCTCCAACGCTGCGTGTCGGCTGCCGTCCTTGGTCACATTGAGTCCCTGCTTGTGGCAGCTTAAGCAGAGGTTTTGGTCCTGGTCGCCCGAGTCGGTCTTGATGAGCAGGTACTTATTGTCGGAGGTGTGCGCGTTATGGCACTTGAGGCAGTCGCGCACTGCCGGAGGGTGAACCGTTCCCTTCAGCTCGGCCGCGTTCATGTCGGCGTGGCAACTGATGCACAGCGCCTGCGTGGTGGGAGTTTTCAGCTTGACCCGGGTAATGTCCTTATTGACGCGGACTTCGTGGCAGCTGTTGCAGCCCAGCGTAACCGCCGGGTGAACCACTTTGCCCTTGCCTTTGTCTTCGTGACACTCGACACACTTGGCGGAGTCTGTGTTCTGGTCCAGTGGGACCGGGTGAATGGCCGCCCACAGAAAAACTGGGCTCAGCGTTAACGCCATCACCAGAACTGACCGTACTGCTTTGGTCACACCATCCTCCATCGAGCAAATCATAATGTGCAAGCACCATGCCGCAATCGAACCTTTGTATGGGCATCCCGCAATTTAGTGCTTATCGCATTACAAATGAACGACATCCGCTGTTTTCCGCCGCATCCTCCTAGCCCCGAAAGGCTGTGGGGTGGCCCACTTCGTGGGTCTAACTCCGCAGCCGCACTGTGAAATCGCGCACCCGCTTCCCCACCTATCCACTCGCCGCCCATTGCTTTTACCCGGCCACAGGACGAACATCACAATCCCGGCAGCGAACGCTCAGAAGGAGTCCCTTTGCGGGCAGCCTTTCTCGACCCTCGATCTTTCCGCCACAAGCTCCCGGGAGCTCGATGTATTCCGTCCGGCCAGCCCGCCAATCGCTCATACAGCCGGGCTGCAGTCGTAGCCGTCGGAGGGGCACCTCGGAGTGGGGGTTTTATCACAAACTTGGGTGATATGGCTCAGGCCGCGGCCCTCAAGCCATCACAATTTCTCTCGCCTCGTCCCCATTTTTCAGTCACTTAGCAGCGATAGGCCGTTTGGCTTTCAACGTGCCAATCAATGCATGGGACCGTCAGGAGAACTCATGGTTGCCGACATGCTATCGATACCAAAACAAATTTACAAGACTCTCTCGAATCTGCGCACAGGCATCGTTTTACTTCTGTTGGTGGTGATTGCCTCCGCCCTGGGGACCTTTATCCTGCAGCGTCCGACCACCGACCTGCAAAAGATGCAGGCGGCGTACTCGCCGCAGACGCTACGGCTGCTCGATCGCCTCACCTTGACAGACATTTTTCACGCCTGGTGGTTTCTTTCGCTACTGGGGCTGCTCAGCCTGAGCATCGTTCTGGTTTCCATTGACCGCTTCCCCAACTCCTGGCGGTTTTACGCCCGGCCGTATCGCAGGACCGATTCGCATTTCCGGGCCGCCTTGCCGACCAAGGTCGAGCTGCCAGTCAAGGACGGCGCGGAAGCGATCAACGCCGCTCAGCGCGCCCTGAAGAAGTTACGCTGGCCTGTCGAGCGCATCACAGACTCCGGCCAGACCTCGCTGTATGCGGAACGTCACCGCTTCTCGGTGATGGCGGTTTACGTGATCCATGCCAGCCTGCTGCTGATTTTCGCAGGCGGAATCATTGACGGGCTTTTCGGCTACAGCGGATTCCTGATGCTGCAGCCGGGACAAACCGGCAACGTCATTGCGACGCGCACCGGCGAAAACAAGGCATTGCCCTTCAGCATCAAATGTTATGCGGCGGGACAGGAAAACTACGCTGACGGATCTCCGCGCAAGTGGTGGTCGAAGTTGGCGGTGGTGCAGGACGGCAAGGAAGTACAGTCCAAAGAGATTGTGGTCAACGATCCGCTGGTGTATCGCGGATTGCGCTTCTACCAGGCCAGCTTCGGGCCGACGGGAAAAGTCGACGGACTCCAAGTGATGGCCACTGCGAGTGGGGGCGCGGCGCGGGAACTCACCTTGCGGATGGATACGCCCGCCCAGCTTGACCCGGACACCACCGTCACCTTGTCGCAATTCATCCCCGACTTCTTCATTCGCGACAACCAGGTCTTCAAGCGCTCGGACGACATGGTGAACCCGGCCTTCCGCCTGGAGGTGAAGAAGGCGGGCAGCGGCGAGGCGGCCACGCAGTGGCTCTTCCCCGCGTACGACAAGATGAGCCAAGGCAAGGACGCCGGATACCATTTCGAGTATCGCGAGATGAAGATGGGGTATTTCACCGGGCTGGAAGTATCGCACGAGCCCGGACAATGGCTGGTTTGGGCCGGCTGCCTGCTGATGGGCGCCGGATTATTTGTGGCGTTTTACATGGTTCACATGCGGCTGTGGATCGTCGCCGTGCCCGACTCGACGGGTCGGTTGGTCTTGTGGATCGGCGGACAGTCCAACAAGAACAAGGACCGCTTTCAGCAGAAGTTCGATGATGTCGTGGAAGGTATTCGCGCGGAGTTAGGCCGCGCGCTAATCGCACCTCGTTCTGCGCAACAAAAGGAAGAATCGGCCGAACTCACCTTGGTGTCGGCCAAGTAACACTTCGCGAGGGGCAAGTCAGAGGAGACAGGAAATGGGAACGCGAGCACGCGTCGTACAAATGGAAACACCCGCTGCTACCGGCGGAAATGCGCTGTTGATCCTGGTCGGACTGGGCGTGGCATTTCTGCTGATCACCGCCCTGTTGGGGGCCGCAAAGTCGGCCGAACCACTTTATAACGAAAGCAATCTTCTTTACGTCGCACTGATTTTCTACGCCGGTGCCGGCGCCCTGTATATGGGTTTCGGTGTCACTGGCGTTACGCGGTACGTGAAATTCGCTTCGCTGGCCACGGCCATTGGGTTCACCGCCAACACCCTCGCCGTGGCCCACCGCTGGTATCTGGCGGGACGGCCTCCCTTCGCCAGCATCTACGAAATGTTGCTGAGCTTCGTCTGGACGGTGGCAGGCCTCACGCTGATCACGGAGAAGAAACTCGGCGTCAAGATAATTGGCAGCATCACCATGCCGCTGGCCGTGGTGTGCGTCATCCTGATGCAGCTTCTGCCCTCGGAAGTGCGGCCGCTGGTCCCGGCGCTGCAGTCCACCTGGCTGCACGTCCACGTCACTCTGGCCATGCTGAGTTATGCCGCGTGCGCCGTTAGTTTTGCGCTGGCCATGATGTTTCTCATCAAGGACCACTTCCCGACCGAGACATTCCTGGCCTTGACCAGCGCCCTGGTCAGCGCCATCTACGTGGCCGTGGTCGCCACCCGCTTCGAGAAGTGGGGAGGCCTTTCGGTAACCGCCTGGGACGCGAAAGAGAAGAGCGACATCTTCCTCGGCCGCGGTGTGCGCCTGTTTGTCACCGTGCCCGACCTGGGCTGGCTGTTCGTAATGGCGGCGGTCGCGGCGCTGGTTCCGCTGATCTTCTGGCTTCTGGCCCGCGTGCAGAAGAACGATCTGTATTATGGCCTGGCCAACAAAGCGGTCTTCATCGGAGTGCTGCTGCAGACGGTCGTGCTGGCGGCCTTCGTGGTCCGGGTACGCGATGCCAGCTATGCTTCGCCCTTCCAGGAAGGGCTGTATCCCACGGCGCTCGCCGCATCGCCGTTCATCCTCGGCGGCCTGGTCACGGGTGTGTTCGCTTCCCTGCTGTACCTGATGCTGCTGTGGAGGCGTTCTGACCTTGAGGCACTGCTGCCCAGTGCCGACACTCTGGACCGTGTCACCTACAAGACCATTTGCGTCGCCTTCCCGCTGCTCACCGGCATGATCGCCGCCGGCGCGTACTGGGCGAACCGAACCTGGGGCTCCTACTGGAGCTGGGACCCCAAGGAAACCTGGGCCGCCATTACCTGGCTGGTGTACGCCGGTTACTTGCACATGCGGGTCACCCGCGGCTGGCGTGGACGGCGTGCCGCCTACTTTGCGATCCTCGGATTCGGCGTTGTCATTTTCACTTTCCTCGGCGTCACGTATCTGCTTCCCGGCTTACACGCGTACGCATGAGGGCCATCCAGGCTGCAGGATTCGAAGCTGTTCCTGGGGTTGTCCCCCGATGCAGCTCGTGACTCCTTCAGCCTGGAATTTTGTTGGTCGTTAGCCGATAACGCCGTGTTACCGTTGGCTACGTGAATGCTGGATCTCCAATCCGTGCACTCGGGGGTGGCGCCGCAACCCCTTCGGATGTCTCCCCTTCAATCGTTCGTAAGCGCCACATCAACTGGGCCCTGAAGGCCGTGCTACCGATTGCGGCGGTACTGCTCAACGGGCTTCTTCTGTTCGTGCTGGTGTCGTCGTCGCTGGCTCCCGGACCGCGCAACGACGTCATCGCCGTCGCTGCCGGCGGGGCCTTCGTCATTTGTGTGGCGGTCTTGATGGTGCTGGCTGTGCAGGTGCGGCGGCCCATGATCGAATTGCAGGAAAAATTCTCTCGCGTTCAATTGGGCGACCTCGACGTGGCCGTGACCTTCGCCGACCGCAACGACGAAATCGGCGACCTGGGTCGCGACTTCAACGACATGGTGGCGCAACTCAAGGCCAGCCGCGAAGAAATCACGCGCCTGCACCAGACGCAGATGTCGCGCGCCGAGCACTTCGCAACCCTGGGTGAACTGGCCGCCGGACTGGCGCACGAGATCCGCAATCCGTTGGCCGGAATCGCTGGCGTGCTCGACATTGCCAGCCGTGATCTGCCCGACACCAGCCCCGCGCGCAGCGTCATGGAGGACGCCAAGCAGGAAGCGGTACAGATCAACCGCATCCTCACCGAGTTACTCGATACCGCCCGCCCTAAGCCTCCCCAATTCCGCATGGCTGACATCGTGGGTACCGCCGAGCACGCGGTGCTGTTCGCCCGCCAGCAGGCCGTC
Organism: Terriglobales bacterium; assembly: GCA_035542575.1. Taxonomy (GTDB): domain Bacteria; phylum Acidobacteriota; class Terriglobia; order Terriglobales; family Acidobacteriaceae; genus JAIQET01. The sequence continues at coordinate 5,183 of DATKLE010000013.1, forward strand.
ACCAAGCGCATCAACATTGATTTCGAGGTCAGGGACAAGCTGCCGCCCGTCGAGCACGATCCCAGCCAGATCAATCAGGTGCTGCTCAACCTGCTGCTGAATGCCCTGCAATCCATGGACACCGCGGGGACCATCCGGGTCACCTTGCAGCAGGACGAGGATGACGCGGTTTCCATCACCGTGACCGACCAGGGAAATGGTATTGCACCCGAGCACCTGCCCAATATCTTCCGCCCGTTCTTTACCACCAAAGGCCACGGCACAGGATTGGGGCTTTCCCTGGCCCGCCGGATGGTGGAAGCACACGGCGGATCGATCGAGGCAAAGAGTACGCTCGGGCAAGGCACGCAATTCACCGTAGTACTGCCGATCCGCCGGGTGCGTGAAATTGCGTCCTAGCGCTTCCCGCGGAGAGTTGAATCGCGGTTCGGCGTTGTGCCGAAGGCGACAGACCCTCTCCCGACCGGTACTCGATAATTGCGAATTCTGCCTGAGGAAAAGAACCGAGCGAGAGGCCTACTTCGGATGGCCGATCCATGAGTACTGCCAGGCGACGGAGACGTTGTTGTAGTTCCCCCCAAAGCGGACGTACGTGCCATCGCTATAGGAGATCTTGATCGATTGGTGCTTGGAGTACGGCAGAGAGATGGTTCCCCCAATGCGGGAGCTGGTTTGTTTGGTGTCGGGGTTGCGAATCCCGTTCAGTGCGGTGATACCGCCCCACCAGAAATTGCCGTCGAGCGAGGCCCAGCCTCGATTACGCTTCATGAACCCGACGTTGGGAAAGTCGTAGCTTAAGTGGCCTTCGAGGCTGCCGATGGGCGATTGCGTCTGCGGCAAGGGGACCGGTACGGAATAAAAGGCATCGTTCGTGGTGTAGAACCAGGCTCCGACGTAGCCATC
>DATKLE010000014.1:0-114327 GCA_035542575.1 Terriglobales bacterium
CGGCCAGAAGCCTATGCCCTGGGCAAGAGTAAATTGAATGTAGCCGCGGGAGACAAATTCTTCGGCCAATCCCACCAGCACAAAAAAGAGAGCGTAAAAGACGGCGAACTTCACCATGCGCGTGCCGTGCAGCGCCAGCCCGCCGAAATAAAACAGCCCGCCCGCGCGCATGACCAGCATCAGCACGCTGAGCGAACCGACTCCCCACGCGATTCCAATCCAGAACGGCTTGCGAAATGCCTCGCGGCGCGGCAATCCGTATGCGTCGAAAGGACGTTTTTCCAGGCGGGCCATAAGGAAGGCCGCGGCCACCGCGCTGGTGAAGATCTGGAGCTCTGCGATCAGCCCGTCCCATAGCCGGTTCCGGGGATGCCAGAAGTGATGCACCGTGCCCAGCAGCGAAACGAAGACGAAGGCGAACGCAAGATACAGCAGCAGTCGCCAGGGAACGCGCAGGCCATCGGGCCCGATGAACACGGCGCGCAGCGGATGAGGAACCGGCGGTGGCTCAAAGGCTGGGGGCGGTTGAGGTGGCTGCCCGCTGGTCGAAGGCGCCTGTTTCGACTCATCCATCGTGGAAGTTTCCTGATTGTGTCCCCGACATGGTAAAACACTCGCCTTCCCCTGATGGGCGGATTTTTCACTCGCGAACGCTTTGGCCGGCCGCAGTTCCTGGCCGGATTGCTGCTGTTCGTGTTTCTCGTCCAGTGTGGATGGCTCGTCGAGCGGCGCTTGCAGCGCAATCTGGGGGAGCAGGGAGAAGCGTTTCGAATTCATGCCGGCATTCGCCAGTGGACGGGCGGGCCGGTTGCAGGGACTCCGGCAAATGGGGCGGACGCTCCCCTCGAGGTAGAACGCAACAGCGGGTACGACCCTAATCATTCCGCCTTGTGGTACCTGGTGGCGGGTGCACCCTTTCTCCTGTCGCGGAATGCGCTGGAGGGCAGCAACCCGGCTGCCCGGGTCTGGCTGTCGAGCGCGCCGTACCTGCTGTTCGGGCTTCTGCTCGGTGGCTCGTTGTGGTACGTCTCGCGCCGGCTTTATGGCAACGCCGGCGGCTACACTGCGCTCGTTCTGTACTGCTTCTCTCCGGGCATGCTGCGCGCCAGCGCGGGATGGCTGGCACAACCCGAAGTGGGAGCGGCTTGGGGCGCATTCGGCGCCATCTTCACCGCGATTGCCGTGGCCCACACACTCTACGCCCCTCGCGAGGTGGTGCTGTGGAACTGGCGGCGGATCCTGCTGCTGGGCTTCTCCCTCACCTTGGCCGTCGGATCCCAATTCTCCCTGCTCATCGTCGTCCCGATTGCGCTGGCCTTCATGTTGTACCTGGCGCCGACCCGACGCATGGCAGCGCTGGCGATCTGGGCGGCGAGCTGTGGCCTAACGCTGGCGCTGCTCGCGGCTGCGTATTGCTTCCATGCCCGATTGTTTTGGGAAGCAATCCAGCTTGCTCACTTCTTTGAATCCACCTGGCAGGCCCTGGGAATGTCTGGCGCCTGCACCGAGCTGTTGGCGGAACTGGCAGCGATCAGCCCCGCCCTGACCCTGGCCGCGCCTGCGGCTTTGGTGGTGTACCTCGCGTGGCCGCGCACCCGCTACTTCGGCATCACTGCACCCCTTCTGGTTGCGTTCCTGTTTCTGCTGCTCGGCCTGCTCGCCCCACATTACCCCGGACTCGGCTTTCGCCTGATGGCCGTGCCGTTCCTGTTCGTGTTTATCGCGGGCGTGAGTGCTGATCTGCTGGAGACCTCATACCGCAATCTGGTACAGGCTTGCCTCTGGGGACTGCTCCTGGCATATGCTCTGTGGAACCTGATGGCAGTGGCGCGCGTCGGGCGGGCCTGACCTCCCGATTCTCCGCTCCCCGGGGTACCCGCATTTTCAGTTATTTAGGCAGCAGTACCGCGAGCTTCCCAACCTGGCTTCGATAACCCGAAGTAATTTCCCTTGGTTACGCAACTTTCCTTCCTGTCGGCAATTCTAATAAGAAGGGGGAGTATGTGCAGGAGGGCGCCATGGTTGCCAAAGTGCGGTATGATTCGTTCATGAAGCGGCTGATTCTGGCTACAGTCGCGGTATCTGCCCTAGTGCTGGTGCCGGCACTCTGGGCGCAAATCAACGGTGTGCCCGCTTCGGTGACGTCGATTGGTTTCGGGGGACACTTCAATCAACCTCCGGGAATCCCCGCGAGCGTCACCTCCATCGGCCCTCTCGGATTGGTGCCAGGCAACACCTTCTTTCCCCCGAACTGCTGCATCAATCCGCTGTTTCCGGTGAATCCGAATCCGCCCCTGTTTCCGCGTCACCATGGTGGCCGCGGCCACGGTCGGAATCATGATTCATTCTTTAATGGCGGCCTGGCAGTTTATCCAGTGGCCTATCCTGTTCCTTATCCCGTCCCGGTCGAGGACACCGAAGTCCAGGAACCGGAAGACTACAGCGGCGGGCCGACGATCTTTGACCGCCGCGGCCCGGGCACGGCGTACCGTGGTGAACTCCGTTCTGAGGCGCCGCCTCGGGACGAACGGTCTGCCGAAGCAGCGTCCGAGCCCACACCTCCCGCTGTGGAGGCACCCGTACCCGACCAGCCGAAGACGGTGCTGATCTTCAAGGATGGCCACCAGGCCGAGGTCAAGAACTACGCTATCGTGGGAGACACGCTCTACGACTTGTCGGAGGGACGCCGCCACAAGATCCCGCTCTCCGACCTTGACCTGACCGCAACTGCGCGGGAGAACGACGATCGCGGCATTGACTTCAAGGTGCCGCCCTCAGCTAAAGCGGACTAATCTATGCATGCGCGCTGGGTTATCGCGCTGGTCGCGGCAGCACTTCTGTTGCCCGCTGCTCACGCCCAGACCGGCGTAAATCCTCCTGCGCTGACCGCTGTTGGTACGGGCTTCCCTATCCCTGGCGCAGTGACATTTGCGGGCTCCGGCCCACGTTTTTTCCCACACCGCCCGATTCTCCTGGGCACCCCGTTCCTGTTTCCCGACTACGGCTACCCATCCGAACCAGGGCTTGTGCAGGTTCCGCCGCCTCAAGTAGTGGTCGTGCAGCAGCCCGCTGCCGCCGAGGTTCCTGAGCCCAGCAAACCCGGGCCGCTGCTGATTGAATGGCAAGGCGATCGTTACGTGCGCGTGACGGGGAACGAGGATCGCTCAATTCCCGCGCAGCCCGACTATGCCGAAACTCCCGCCCATAGCCCTGCTTTGCCGGTGACAGCGCGGGCCGCGTCGGCCCGGGCGGAGTTGCCGCCTGCGGTGCTGGTATTTCGCGATGGAGCGCGGCAGGAAGTCCGCGAGTACGTCATCGTTGGAGGCGTGCTCTACGCCGGCGGCGACTACTATCAGGACGGCCACTGGACTAGGCCGATTCAGGTCTCTTCCCTCGACCTTCGGTCGACGTTCGAAGCCAACGAGAAGCGCGGAGTGAAGTTCATACTCCCGTCCGGCCCCTATGAGGTCGTGACCCGGCCATAGCTGGCAGGTGCCTACCCAAAGCCTGACAGGGTGGGGCAACCCGGTTATGAGGCCAGCCCTACTCGCTAATTCTTGGCCCCCTTGGGTTTTGAGCGTAATCGGGATGTTACGCCAGTTGACGGAAAACCGATCAAACAACGGAATTCATCGTTCCACAACCAATCGAGCGCGGGCATCACTGCAGCTCTGGTTACTCGATGGCAAATACGGCATAAACTGTGGTCTTCTCATTGATCTTCTCAGGAAGAAGCTTGATGATTTTCGGAGGAAGAGGCGTTCCGATCACAGTCGAAACAGATGCCGTGGTGGTGTTGAGGCTGCCAAAGAAGGGCCAATTGGAAGGCCGGATTGGTGCGGAGTTACTGGCGTAAACCAGTGCGCCGAGTTTGGTTCCCAATCCTAAAGCCATGGAATCGGCCACAGCGCGTGCCTTCCCTAATGCGTTCTTGCTGGCATCGGCTTGCAGCCTAGTTCGATCTACGACATCCCATTCCACGTCGCTTAGTTCGGTTGCCCCTGCCTGCATAGCGATTGCGACAACGCCTTCAGCGTCTTTGACAGGGACGGTAACCTTCCAGCGCAGCTCGGCCTCAAAAACTCTGTTTGCCTTCCAATCGGCGGGCCAGTTTGGTTCCGCCTCGACGTGAGTGAGCGAAGTCTTGTCGGTGCGGATCATTTCTTTCTTTACACCCGCCTGAATTAGCGCGGCGACCACCTTGTCCGAGGCTGTTGCGGTCTCATCGTAGAGCGCGTCCTTTGTTTTGCTCCATGAGTGGTAACCCAGCGTGAGAATAGCGATCTCGGGTTCTGCCTTGGCTTCGCCTTCTGAGGTCACGTAGATGGTCTTATTGTCACGGCTGACCTGTATCGTCTGCGCCGATGCGGCCAGACCAATCGTCAGAAGGCTCGATATGAGAACGAACGCGAAGCGTGCCATTGAATCCCTTTCAGTTTGGATGGACAGAACTCTACTCTGAACTCGTCGCAGGTTCCAGAGTGTTTGGATGGGTGGCGAAACCAGGCAACTTCACTCAGCCCCCCTTCCCGTGCGAGTAGGGACGCCTCCCCGGAAGGTCAATGAGAGCGAGGCGGTTTTTCAACAACGAAGCCGACCCAAAAGCGTATCGAACAGCGCACCTCCTTGGTGAGTTTCCCCGGCCAACAAGCCCGCTTTCTGTGCTACAATATCTTATCGTTCATTGTCCAATAAATGCCTTACGTTGCAATCGTTTACGCGCACATGGCAGGTTGGTAGAAGAGGGCTGGATCGAGTCCGCGTGGGCGCGAGCGGCTGGTGCAAGGCTGGCATCTGAGCATCCTTAAATGGCAGACGAACAGAATCCCCAACTTCCCTTGAATCCTCCTCCCGGCGACGGCGGTCCCGGCGCGGCCAACATTCAGCCCGTCAACATTGAAGAGGAGATGCGGCGGTCGTATCTCGACTATTCCATGTCGGTGATCATCGGCCGCGCCCTGCCTGACGTGCGCGACGGATTGAAGCCGGTGCATCGGCGGATTCTGTATGCCATGTACGATATGAACTTGCTGCACAACCGCAAGCACAGCAAGTGTGCCGGCGTGGTGGGCGAGTTGCTGAAGAAGTACCATCCGCACGGCGACGGCGCGGTGTACGACGCCCTGGTGCGCCTGGCGCAGCCCTGGAGCTTGCGTTATCCCCTGATTGACGGCCAGGGGAACTTCGGTTCGGTGGATGGCGATCCGCCCGCAGCCTATCGTTACACCGAATGCCGCATGACCCGCATCGCCGAGGAAATGCTTGCCGACATCGACAAGGATGCGGTTGATTTTGTTCCCAACTTTGACGAGCAGACCACCGAGCCAACAGTTCTGCCCACCCGCATTCCCAACCTGTTGATCAATGGTTCAAACGGAATCGCGGTCGGCATGGCCACCAACATCCCGCCGCACAATCTGACGGAGATCGTGGATGCCACCATCGCGCTGGTGAACAATCCCCACACCACGTTGCCCGAGGTCCTGAAATTTGTGCAAGGGCCTGACTTTCCGACAGCCGGCATCATTCACGGGAAGGCGGGGATTCTCGAAGCCTATAAGACCGGCCGTGGGCGCTTCATGATGCGCGCCAAGGCTGCGATTGAGAACATCACCAAAGAGCGGCAGGCGATCATCGTCACCGAGATTCCGTACCAGGTGAACAAGGCCAAGCTGATCGAGCGCATCGCCGAACTGGTGAACAACAAAACCATCGACGACGTTTCCGATATCCGGGACGAGAGCGATCGCGACGGCATGCGCATCGTGGTGGAGTTGAGGCGCGGTGGCGAACCCCAGTTGGTGCTCAACCAGCTCTACAAGCACACCTCGATGCAGGAAGGTTTCAGCATGATCTTCCTCGCGGTGGTGAATGGACAGCCCAAGGAAATGGGCCTCGTCCAGGCGATCCAGCACTTCATCGATCACCGGGTGGATGTAGTGCGGCGCCGGACTGCGTTCCTGCTGCAGAAGGCGAAGGACCGCGAGCACATCCTGGAAGGCTACCTCAAGGCGCTCGACCATCTGGATAACGTGATCACGATCATCCGCGCCAGCGCCAACCGTACGGATGCCCGGGACAGCCTGGTCGCATACTTTGCCGGCAAGAAGATCGACATCAACCTTACCGGACGTGCGCCCAAGGCGGACCTGGAAAAGCCGTTTACCGCGATTCAGGCGGATGCGATCCTCGAATTGCAACTGCACCGGCTAACCAAGCTCTCGATTGATGAAATCACGAAGGAATTGGGTCTGACGCGCGAGAACATCGCGGAGTACGAGTCCATCCTCGCGTCCGAGAAGAAGCTCCGCGGCGTCATCGTCAAGGAGCTGGAGGAAATCAAGAAGCAGTACGGCGACGAGCGCCGCACCCGGATCGAAGAAGAAGCCGCCGAGATCATGCTGGAAGACCTGATTGCCGACGAGCAGGTGGCGGTCACGGTCAGCCACGGCGGATATCTGAAGCGCACGCCCATCTCCACCTACCGCATGCAGCGCCGCGGGGGCACCGGGCGCACCGGCATGAAGACGCGTGACGAGGATTTTGTCGAGCATCTGTTCATCGCGTCCACGCACGCGTACATCCTGATTTTCACCAATACCGGCCGCGTCTATTGGCTGAAGGTGTACGAGATTCCCGATGTGAGCGCCGCGGGCAAGGGAAAGCACGTCGGCAACCTGGTGGCGCTGCAGCCGGGCGAAACCGTGCGTACCATGCTGGCCGTGCGCGATCTGGAAGAAGAGGGCAAGCACATCTTCTTCGCCACCCGCAACGGCACCGTGAAGAAGACCGAGCTCAAGGACTTCTCGCACGTGATGTCACGGGGCATCATCGCCATCGGCATCGAAAAGGGGGACGAACTGGTGGGCGTCACGCTGACCGACGGCAACCAGATCGTCTTCCTCGCTTCGCACGACGGCCAGGCGATCCGCTTTGACGAGTCCGACGTGCGCTCCATGGGACGTCCGGCGTACGGTGTGCGTGGCATGAACCTCGACAAGGGTGACTACATCGTCGGCATGGCGACTACACCGAAAGACGTGAAGAAAGCTGAGGCCGCCGCCGAAAAGGCCAAAGCCAAAGCGGGAGTGCCGCAAGCCACCGCGACGGACGAGAGCATTCCCATCAAAGGCTCGCTGATTCTTTCCGTGACCGAGAATGGATTCGGCAAGCGCACTGCCGCCGACGAGTACCGCCTGCAGGGACGCGGTGGATCGGGTGTCATCAACGTGAAGACTACCGAGCGAAACGGCAAAGTGGTCGGGATTGCACAGGTGACAGAGGAATCCGAAGTCATGCTGATCAGCCAGTACGGGAAAATCATCCGCATGGACTCCAGCACCATCCGCGAATCCGGACGCGCCGCCCAGGGGGTAAGGCTGCTGCAGCTTGAACCAGGAGACCGCGTGGCAGCGGCGGTGGTGATTCCCGAGGAAGAGGAGAATGGCAACGGCGGGCTGATTCAGTAGCGGAGTAAGCGGGGTCGGGCGCCTTCGCCCGCGAAATTCGGCAAGGACGCGAGAAATTGCGTCCTTTTTCGTTTGGCTTTCGATAACATTTTGAACCCGGGCAGCCCAAGCGGCTGCTCCTTGCAAGAACGGAGGCGGCGATGTTCCCATACAGCCTCGAGCACATCTGCTCCTACAGCGCCAAACTGCAAAACCCACCCGAGGTCATCGGTCCTGTGGCCGAAGGGATACGCGTCAACTTCTATGTGACCAGCGGTGAAGTTACGGGTCCCAAGATTCGGGGCATAATTCGCCCCGTGGGTGGGGACTGGCTGACGATTCGCACCGATGGTGTCGGGCTGCTTAATGTTCGCGCGACCATCGAAACCCACGACCACGCTCTCATCTACATTGCGTACACCGGCGTGGGGGATCTGGGAGAAGATGGTTATGGCAACTTCCTGAAAGGTATCCTGCCGCCCAAATTGGCGTTGCGGGTCGTGCCTCGCTTCCAGTCATCGCACCCGGCGTATCAGTGGCTCAATCGCCTGCAGTGTGTCAATGTAGGCGAGGCCGACCTGGAGCGCTTTGAAGTCCGCTATGACGTGTACGCCCTGCGGTAGCTGCCGGGGGCGCGCTCACGACGCCGCTTCTAATTCAGCCCTGGATCTCCCGGCAGGGGGTGCGTGGCCTCTGCCGCGTGCGGCACCAGTTGCCGATAGACCGCCGTGGGTACGCTGGTCTGCCAGTAGCCTGCGGTCTTGGCGAATCCCACGATGCCGAAGAACAACGCGGCGATGCCGACGGCCATGGCCCAGGCAGGCATGGTCGGTGCCAAAGGCCGGGGAACACAAGGTCCCTCGACTTCAGGCTGCGATTCGTGACCGAATCGCACCCTTCCGCTCGGGATGACAGGGGTTAGAACGCGAGGCAGCGACATCTGCAGCGCTCCCTGCGCCGGGCAAACAGCTACGCATTCCAGACAACCCGTGCACTCGGCGGACTTGATGGTCACCAGCTTGTCCACGGGGAGGGCTGAGGGACAAGCCTTGGCACACTTGGCGCAATCAATGCACGCCGAGGAGTCGCGGCGGATGCGCAGCGGGCTGAACAGCGACGTCAGCCCCAGCAGCGCGCCGTAGGGACACAGGTAGCGGCACCAGAAATTCTGCACCAACACCGATGCCAGCATCAGCACGCCGATCACGATTAGCCCGGTCTCGCCGATAAAACGGAAGAAGTTCAGCATCTTGACGTCCGCGATCACTCCGTAGGGGCTGCGCATGAAGCCTTCGATTGCGCCCGCCGACATGGTCGAGACCGCCCACACGAAGAATCCCAGCAGCAGGTACTTCAACCCGCGCAGCGGGATGTCCAGCCAGCGCGGCAGATGAAAGTTGCGGCGGAAGATTTTCTGGCCCGCCCGCCACAGATATTCCGAAATCGTTCCCACCGGGCACAGCCAGCTGCAAAACGCCTTGCGAAACAGGAATGCCATCGCGGCGAAGGTGATCAGCAGAAACATGGCTGCCGGATGCATGGCCGGTACATGTCCGGTCAGCAGCCAGTACTTGAAGTTCATCATGCCGGCGATGGGGAGATAGCCTTCGACTCCGGCGGGGCGGGCGACTGCTGGTGCCGCGCCGCCGGTTTCAAAGTGACGCACCCAGTGGTAAAACGTCCACCCCAGGTACAGATTCAGCAGCAGAAAACCGCCCTGAAAGCTGCGGCGTATCGCCTGCGAGTAATCGCGCTCGGCGCGGCGGACGAGTTTTTTCTTCGGCTTGCCGGGAATTGGTTTTGGAATCTCCGGCCGCGGCGTAGGAGGCAGCAGCGGCGGCAGTTCGGGGATGATTTCGGTATGAAGTTGGGTGGCCATAGCCTCACCAGATCATCCCCAGCCTATCTGGCGGCGTCACCGGACGCTGTGACTTTAATCACAGGCAAGTCAAGTCCGCAACTTGCGGCAGCTCCGGCGGTTAGGTGGCCTCGGCCCTTGCAGCAGCTCTGGCTGTTTGGGCGGCGTCTGAGTCCCGAGGAGGCAACACTCCCAGCCCCGAAGGGGCGGGAGAATAAAGCCCGGGGCGTAAGCCCCGGGTAAGGAAGGGAGAATGAGCGAGTCCCGGTGGGACGACAGAAACGTCCGCCGGTAGGTCCTGGCTTCTTGCTTCTTAGAGGTTCGGCGTCATTCTGAGCCCGGGAGGGCGAAGAATCCGGCGCGCACCGGCGACTGCCGCGTTCGAGTGTAATGCCGCCCCGCGCAAGGTCCCTCGCCTGGCGGCTCGGGATGACGCCTTTCGGATGGAGTACCCTAAGCAGCATGCTCATCGATCTCAGCCACCGCCTCGAACCGGGCATGCCCTCGTATCCCGGGCTCCCGGAGCCCAGGTTCCACACCTTCCTCGCCCACGGCGATGCCGCCAAGCACGCGCACTATGCGCCGGGTACCAGCTTCCAGATTGCCGCCTACGAACTCGGCGGCAATACCGGCACCTACGTGGACGCGCCTTTCCATCGGTATCTCGACGGCGCCGACCTGGCCGATGTTCCACTGGACCGACTGGCGGACCTGCCGGGCGTGGTGTTCGCCGCCCCGGGAGACGGCCCCATCGAAGCCCGGGTATTTTCCGGCATAGCCGTGCGCGGGAAAGCCGTGCTGGTGCACACCGGATGGGCGAAGCACTGGGGATCGAGCGGCTATTTCCGCTCCGGCCCCTTCCTCACCGCGTCCGCCTGCGAGCACCTGGTGCACGCCGGTGCGGCGCTGGTAGGAATTGACTGCGCCAACATTGACAACATGCAGGACCCGGCGCGTCCGGCGCATTCCATCCTGCTGAAGGCCGGCATCCCGATCGTGGAGCACCTGCGGGGATTGGAGCAGTTGAGCGGGCGGGAGTTTCGCGTCTTTGCTGCGCCGCCCGCGATTCGGGGAGGTACGTCGTTTCCGGTAAGGGCGCTGGCCGTGTGCGAGTAGGTTGCTGCCCTCGGCTCGCACGGCGCGAATCGGCTTTACTTGAAAATGAAAGCGTAGATCAGGTACAGCGCAACACCAGCGAATATCAGGCCGCAGATCGACATCTGCATCCGGTTCCAATCCTTCCGTAGCTCACCGCCATTAGGCTGCGTGCGAAGTGCCGCATACCCCAGTCTGGATTGAATGTGCACCCAATGCCAATCGCGGCAAATGCAAAGAGCATCGCAAGAACGAGCGCGCCTTTCGCCAAATCAAGCATCTTTGTAATCCACCTCCTATTGTAAATGCATCTGGAAATATCGCTCTTGGCCGCCGGGTCGGCGGAACTCCCACGGGCCAACCTCAAGGTTTCACGTGCTAAAATCACATGAGCCGTTCCCACCATGCTGCCTGACATACAAAACCTGATGGAACTGCAGCAGGCCGACCGGGAGATCCTGCGCCTGAAGGACGAGATCGCCGCCCTGCCCAAGCGGGTGGCGGCCATTGAAGAGAAGCTGGCCGGCACCAAGGCCGTGCTGGAAAAGGCCAAGGCAGACGTCAAGGCCGACGAAGCTTCCCGCCGCAAGTTCGAAACTGCCATCACCGACCTGCAGGGGAAGATCTCCAAGTACCGTGACCAGTCGCTCGACGTCAAAACCAACGAGCAGTACAAGGCGCTGCTGCACGAAATCCAGTTCGCTGAGCAGGAAATCCGCGGCAACGAGGACAAGATCCTGGAGCTGATGATCAACGCCGAGAACCGCGAGAAATCCGTCAAGGCGGCCGAAAAGGAACTGAAGGAAGAGACGGCGGAGATCGAAAAAGAAAAAGCCGAAGCCCGCCAGCGCACCGCCGAAGACGAAAAGCAGTTGGCCGAGTGGAACGCCAAGCGCGACACGGCTCGGGCTGCGGTGGATGCGGACCTGCTCCGCCACTACGATCGCGTCGCGAAGTTTCGCCGCACCGGGCTGGCCGAAGCGCGCGCGCAGAAGTGCATGGGCTGCCAGGTGATGCTGCGTCCGCAGACCTACAACGAGATTCGCGGCGGGAATATCCTCATGTGCGAATCCTGCCAGAGGATTCTGTACTTTGATCCTGCGCATGAAGTGGTGGCGGAACCTGCCGACGCGCCGCACCGCCGCCGGCGGCCGCGTCCCAAGGCCGACGCGCCGCAGGCGTGGTTCTACCGCGCCGAGTACGGTGAGCACGGCGAGGTGCTGCTGGGATTCGACAACCTCGGCGACAACTCCAGCCGCCGTGTCTATGACTTCAACACCGGCCGCCAGATCGGTGACATCCTGATTCGCGAGGGCAAGTATCCGCTGGCCTTTCCCGAGGACCTGACCCCCGAAACGATTCGCCTGAACGGAAGCTGGGATGAGGCCGAGTTGGAATCCTGGGGGACGGAGATGCCGATGATCGCGCTCGACTCCCTCCACGCCGATCTGCAGGCCGCCCGCACGGATGCCGGAAAGAGCCACGCCGCCAAGCACGAGGCGGAGGCCGTGACCTCGGAACATCCGGCGGCCAGCTAGGCTTCCCGACACCCTGGATTTCGCGTCCTTTGCGGAATCTTGAGTAGGGATTTTGACTTCCCTCCACCCCTTTCCTACACTTAGTGCATGGAAGTGAACCTTCGCCCGGAAACCGAGTCCCGTCTGCAGGAGCTGGCCGCCAAAACAGGACGCACGCCCAACGATCTGCTCGAGGACGCCATGGCAGGCTATCTGCAAGAGCTGGCTGAGACGCGCGAAATGCTGGATGCCCGCTACGACGACCTCAAGAGCGGACGCGTCCAGCCACTCGACGGCGAAAAGGCGTTTGCTGAACTGCGACGTAAAAGCCAAGAACGACGCTCATGAATCGGTTTGTCCTCCACCCGGGGGCTTACGCTGACCTCACTGACATTTGGGAATACATCGCCGCTGACAATCTCCAAGCCGCCGACCGCGTAATCGCAGAAATTTACTCCAAGATTCAAGCTTTGATTTCCTTCCCTCATCAAGGCCATAGTCGTTCTGATCTCACGTCGAGGCCTTTACGATTTCAGGCAGTTCGCGACTATCTGATCGTTTATGCGCCGGACGAAAAGCCTCTGTCTGTGGTTGCTGTGCTGCATGGGCGCCGCAATCCTCGCGTGGTAGCGGCGATACTTCAAGGAAGACGCTGACGCGAGGATGCGAAAACCGATAGCGTCGGGGACTGAGGTTTAAGATTGTCATATGCCCAGGCCATCTGCCGTCTCGTCAGCCGGATTACCGGTCGTCAGGATCTCGCGCCGGGGAGCGAGCCGCCTGCAGGATGGCCACGTCTGGGTCTACCGGTCCGACGTTTCGGCAAATTCGGTGCCTCCGGGCGCGCTGGTAAGCGTGGCCGATGAGCGAGGCAAGCCCCTGGGGACGGCGCTCTACAGCAGCTCCTCGCAAATTGCTATCCGGATGCTCGCGCGTGAGGGCGTGACGGACCTCAACGCCTTGCTGCGGGAGCGCATCCAAACCGCCCTCGCCTACCGCGAGCAGGTGGTGCGGGATACCGACGCCTATCGCCTCGTCTTCAGCGAAGCCGACTTCCTCCCCGGGCTGATTGTGGACCGCTACAACGACCTGCTCTCCCTCCAGGTGCTCACCCAGGCGATGGACGCCGAACCGGTGCGGCAGACGGTGGTCTCCGAGCTGGATGAGAAGCTGCATCCGGCGGCGATTGCCGAGCGGGTCGATCCCAGAGTGCGGGAACTGGAGCAGCTTCCACCACGATCCTCCGGACTCATTCGCGGCGAGAAGAGCAGCACAGTTTTCTCGATGAATGGGGTGAAATTTCACTACGACGCGTTGCAGGGACAGAAGACCGGAGCGTTTCTCGATCAGCGCGAGAACTACGCCGCGGCCGCCCAGTATGCCCATGGCGAGGCGCTCGATGTCTTCTGCTATCAGGGTGGCTTCGCCCTGCACCTGGTGCCGCGCTGCTCAACCGTGACCGGGGTGGACAGCTCGCGTCCCGCGCTGGAAGTTGCGGAGCAGAACGCGGCGCTGAATGGCCGGGAGATTGAGTGGATCGAGGGCAACGCCTTTGACCTGCTCAAGGACTACGCCACCGCCGGACGCCAGTACGACACCATCGTCCTGGACCCGCCCGCGTTCGCCAAGAGCAAGCGCACCCTGGACACCGCCCTGCGCGGCTACAAGGAACTCAACCTGCGCGCGCTGAAGATGCTCCGGCCGGGGGGAATCCTGGTCACCTGCTCGTGCTCCTACCACGTCACCCTGACGGACTTCCTTGCGGTGCTGGCCAGCGCGGCCAGCGACGCCCACCGCAAGGCGCGCATCGTGGAAATCCGGGGCCAGGCCCGAGATCATCCAATCCTATTGAACGTGCCCGAAACTGGCTACCTTAAGGCCGTTGTTGCCAACATAAGTTATTGAAAAACATAATATTTAAATTATTGACAATAACACACTAAGCTTTTATGATTCTTGTACGCTAACCTGATCATCAAAGGAAGCGACAGACGCTATCTACCTAGATCTCAGAAGGAGGAAGTAAAGTCATGACCGTTTTGACCCGTTGGGAGCCTTTCCGTGAGTTCACCACCCTGCAGGACCGCATGAACCGGTTGTTCCGGGACTCGTTCGGGCCTGAGGCCAGCGAGGAAGCGCTGACCACCACGCGCTTTGCTCCGCTGGTGGACGTGTACGAGGACGAGCACAACATCACTTTGAAGATTGAAGTCCCGGGCATCGAGGAAAAAGACATTGATGTCCGCATTGAGAACAACACCCTGACCGTGCACGGCGAGCGCAAGTTCGAGAAGGAAGAGAAAGAGGAGAACTTCCGCCGCATCGAGCGGCAGTATGGCAGCTTCACCCGCACCTTCACCCTGCCCAACACGGTGGATGCCGACAAGATCACGGCCAACTACGACAAGGGCGTGCTGAAGATCGCCCTGGCCAAGAAGGCCGAAGCCAAGCCCAAGCAGATCAAAGTGAACGTGGGCAGCGAGAAGACCCTGGAAGGCAAGGGGCCGGGCAAGGCGGCGTAAGGCACAAATCGCGTAGGGGCGGCGGCCTCGGCCGCCCAACCGATTGAATCAAGGGAAAACGGGAAGGGCACGGCTTCAGCCGTGCCGAGAGGATTACACTAACGCGGGGGCTTCAGCCCCTGAGGGAGGCCGGGGCTTTGCCTCGGCCTCTGCTGTTAGGTAACAATGCTGGCAGGGAAAATCCTGTGAAGGCCACGCTGGAGCTTATCAACCAGATGCAGGCCGATGGCGTCATTGGAAAGTACGCCATTGGGGGGGCTGTGGGTGCGACTTTCTATCTGGCGCCTGCAGCAACTGTTGATTTGGACCTATTTGTCACCCTACCGAAAGCGAGCGGACTGCTGGTTAGCCTTTCACCGATTTACGACTACCTGAAATCGCATGGTGGCACGGAGCAGGATGAGTACATTGTGGTCAAGGAATGGCCGGTTCAGTTCCTTATGCCTGGCAACGCGCTCCAGGAAGAAGCCGTCAATCAGGCTGTCTCAACTAGCGTTGAGGGCGTCCCCACGCGAGTGATCTCAGCGGAACATCTGGTTGCGATTGCTCTCGAGACGGGCCGCGCGAAGGATCACACGCGGATTCTACAGTTCGTCGAGCAAGGTGCGGTTGATCGTAATAAGCTCAAAGCTGTTTTGGAACGCCATGGACTGTCAACCACGTGGAATCAGTTCGAACGGAAGTTTCTGCAAGGAGCGTAATGAGCAAACCGAAATTGCAGGCGCGCCTCGCGGCGCTCAGCTTTTCTGAGAAGATCAAGATTCTGGAGAAGCTGCGCGATCGAGAGAAGGCAATTGCCGCGAGTGGGCTTCGGCGCGGATCGGCTGCAGGCCAAAAGAAGGCGTCAAAGAGGAACTGACACGCAGGTCTTTGTGCATTGGATTGGGAGAAGATCGTGGCTATTCGTTGGGACAAATTTACGGTAAAGGCGCAGGAGGCCGTGCAGCGGGCGAACGAGCTCGCCTCCGAGCACGGCAATCCCGAGCTGCTGCCTGTGCATCAGCTGGCGGCGCTGGTCGAGGACAAAGAAGGCATCGTCCCGCCGGTGCTGGAGAAGATTGGCATCGGCGCGCAGGCGGTGCTGCACGCGGCGTACGGCGAGATCGAGAAGCTGCCCAAGGTGTCCGGCGGGGCAGCGCAAGCTGCGCTTTCTGCCGCGGCCAACCAGCTTCTGGAGCGCGCCTTCAAGGAAGCCGACAATTTCAAGGACGAGTATGTCTCGACGGAGCACCTGCTGCTGGCCATCACGCAGCTGAAGAACGATGCGGCGCAGCAGATCCTGGCCCGCCAGGGCGCTACTCACGACGCCATCCTCAAGGCGTTGACTTCGGTGCGCGGCTCGCAACGCATTACAGACCAGAATCCGGAAGCCAAGTACCAGGCGCTGGAGCGCTATGCGCGCGATCTGACGGAACAGGCGCGGCGGGGCAAGCTCGATCCGGTGATCGGGCGCGACGAGGAAATCCGCCGCGTGGTGCAGGTGCTGTCGCGGCGCACCAAGAACAATCCCGTGCTGATCGGCGAACCGGGCGTGGGCAAGACCGCCATCGTCGAAGGTCTGGCGCAAAGAATCGTTTCGGGAGATGTACCCGAGGTCCTGAAGAACAAGCGCGTAGTCGCACTCGATCTCGGTGCCATGCTCGCTGGAGCTAAGTATCGCGGCGAATTCGAAGATCGCTTGAAAGCGGTTCTCAAGGAAATCGAGGACTCACAGGGACATATCATCCTGTTCATTGACGAATTGCACACGCTCGTGGGTGCGGGCGCGGCTGAGGGCGCGATTGATGCGTCCAACATGCTGAAGCCGGCGCTGGCCCGCGGCGAGTTGCGCGCGATTGGCGCGACCACGCTCAATGAATATCGCAAATACATCGAAAAAGATGCAGCACTGGAGCGGCGATTCCAGATCGTATTCGTGGGCGAGCCCAACGTCGAGGACACGATTGCCATTCTTCGCGGGCTGAAAGAGAAATACGAAGTCCATCATGGCGTGCGTATCAAGGACTCAGCTATCGTGGCGGCGGCGACGTTGTCGCACCGCTACATCTCTGACCGTTTCCTGCCCGACAAGGCGATTGACCTGATTGACGAGGCGGCGGCTTCGCTGCGCATCCAGATTGATTCTCTTCCGACCGACATTGACCAACTGGAGCGCCGGGCCACGCAACTGGAGATCGAAAAACAGGCGCTGAAGAAGGAGGACGATCCCAACTCGAAGGAGCGGCTGCGCGCCATTGACAAGGAATTGGCCGAAGTGCGCGAGAAGTCGAACGCCCTCAAAGCCAAGTGGAAGCAGGAAAAGGAGCTGATCGCCCGCTCTCGCGCCCTCAAGGAAAAAATCGAGCAGTTGAAGGTCGAGGAGCAGGCGGAAGAGCGCAAGGGCAATCTGCAGCGCGTGGCGGAGATTCGGTATGGGCTATTGCGCCAGGCGGAGCAGGAATTGAAAAAGCTGACAGGGGAGGCGGACAAGAGTGTTCGCCCCACACAGGCACGCATGCTGAAGGAGGAAGTGGATGAAGAAGACGTTGCCCGCATTGTCTCGAAGTGGACCGGCATTCCGGTGTCGAAGATGCTGGAGGGCGAGGTCAAGAAGCTGATCAACATGGAAGACCGGCTGCGCCAGCGGGTGGTAGGGCAGGATGCGGCGCTGGAGCGGGTCGCGAATGCTATCCGCCGGTCGCGCGCGGGCTTGAGCGATCCCAAGCGGCCGATCGGATCGTTTATCTTCCTGGGCCCCACCGGCGTGGGCAAGACCGAGTTGGCGCGGGCGCTGGCCGAGTTCCTGTTCGACGACGAGCATGCCATGGTGCGCATTGACATGTCGGAGTACATGGAAAAGCACGCCGTCTCGCGGATGATTGGCGCGCCTCCCGGCTACGTCGGCTACGAGGAGGGCGGGCAACTCACCGAGCAGGTGCGGCGGCGGCCCTACGCCGTCATTCTGTTCGACGAGATCGAGAAGGCCCATCCGGATGTGTTCAACATCCTGCTGCAGATCATGGACGACGGCCGCCTGACAGACGGCAAGGGCCGCACGGTGGACTTCCGCAATGCTGTCATCATCATGACGTCAAACATCGGCTCGGCTTACCTGCAGGCCGAGAACATGCGCACGGCCGAAGACTTCGAGCAGGCCAGCAAGCAGGTGATGAACGCCCTACACGGACACTTCAAGCCGGAGTTCCTGAACCGGGTGGATGACATCATCGTGTTCAGCCCGCTGGGCAAGGAGCAACTGGTGAAGATCATCGAGCTGCGCCTGGAAGATGTGCGGCGCCTGCTGGCCGACCGCAAGATCTCGCTGGAGCTGACCGATGCGGCCAAAGACCTGCTGTTCACCGAGGGCTTCGATCCGAACTTTGGAGCGCGCCCCCTGAAGCGCGCCATCCAGAAGCTGGTGCAGGACCCGCTGGCGCTGAAGATCCTCGACGGCGAGGTGCTGCACGGAGACCACGTGGTGGTGGACGCGGACAAGCGGGCGGGGAAGATGAAGTTCGAGGTTAGCAAGCGGGTGGGGGAGAAGGAGCCAGCAAAGGCGCGCAGGTAACGCCGGCCCTCATCACCTCTTGAACGCCACGGCGACGGGCTCCTGATAAAGGTACCACACGACCATCACTCGCACGATCACGCCCACCGCACCCCAAGCCAGCCTGCCCAGCCGAAAATCAACCACGCTGCTGGACACGCTGGGGATGAGCAGGACGACGCCCAGCATCGCGACGATAATCGCAATCCAGCGCGCCCAGTTTTTCAACTGCAAGAGTTCCACCGCGATCACAACGCCCGCCGCGCCAATCAGCAGAAACATGTAGGGACCGGCGAGCTCTAGGCCTCCCAGCAAGGGAGCTCCAGCGGTTAGCGGGACGATGCCTGGGCGCAGCAGAAGGATGCTTCCGACGACGAGGAGGTAGGCAGCCGCCAGGAAGAAGGCGGCGCCAACGACTCCGACGCCATTGGGTCGCTGAATGGTCAGAACATGCCTCGAAGATGCGGGTCGTGCGCGCGAGATCCTTCGCCCTTTCGGGCTCAGGATGACGTCAAGTGTGACTACTTCTGTTGCGCTACAGTTGTTACCACATCGTAGAGAATCCGGAACCCGCGCCTTACCTCCTCCACGCGGATGCGCTCGTCGTTGCCGTGCTCGGTCTCGCCTTCCTCCTCGGTGGCGGTGTAGGGACAAAAACCATAGGCCTCGATTCCCAGCGGGCGATAACGCTGGTTCTCGGTGTAGCCGCTGGTCAGGCGGGGCACCACCGGGGTTCCGGGGAAGTAGTGCTCGGTCACCTGGCGGATCGCGCTATACAACTCGGTGTGGGTGGGCGAGGAGTTGGCGACGCGGAACTCCGGGTTTTCCGGTTCCACGGTGACGTTGGGATCGTTCACTACGCGGCGGATCGTCTGCAGGAATTCTTGTGGACTTGCTCCCGGCAGCAGGCGCACATCAAGGTTGGCCCAGGCCTCGGGCGGAATGACATTGGTCTGCTTGGAGCCGCCCAGCATGGTGAGCGAGATGGTGTCCCGCAGCAGGAAGTTGAGGGAGTCGTCACGCCCCACTTGTTCTTGGAAATTCTTGTCGCGCAGAGCTTCCCGGATGTTGCGAAACTGCTTGGCCCGGGCGGGCGGCTCGTAGGGCGCCATGTCGTGAAAATACTCCTCCACCACCGGCAACAGCCGCAGCGGCGGCTGATAGGCAAGAATGCGGTTGAGCGCCTGCACCAGCCGGTTGGGGGCAGAATCCTCAATGGGACGCGAAGCGTGTCCGGGACGTCCGTGCGCCACCACATGCAACCAGAAAGGCGACTTCTCGCCGACATCCACTCCAACGTATTTCACCTGGGAGCCTTCCCGCAAATTCTCGCCGCCTTCATTGATGAGGAAGGCGGCATTACCCAATAGATCCCGCTGGTGGGCGATGAACCAGTCTGTCCCGGTGCCATCGGCCTCCTCGTCGCTTACCGCGAGCAAGATCACGTCGCGATTGAGCGCGACCTTCTCCCGCTTCAGCATCACCATGACGACCAGTTGCGCCAGACCCTCGCTCTTCATGTCCTGGGCGCCGCGGCCGTAGATGGAACCGTCGACAATGGCGGCGCTGAACGGCGGGACCTTCCAGTGGGAGGGATCGCTGGTGACCACGTCCATGTGATTGAGCAGGATGATCGGCCGCTGGGCTTCTGCGCTGGTGTGCGGAACCCGGGCCCAAAGATCGGCGCGCCCCGGGGCGTACTCGAAGACCCGGTTTTCAATGCCTTCATCATCAAGAATCTTCTTGAAAAAAGCCGCAGCGCGCGCCTCGTTGCCCGGTGGGTTGGTAGTGTCAATGCGCAGATACTCCTGCTCCCATTGCAGGGCGAGGTCGGAATACTGCTGCAGGCGATCGGGCGGAATGCCGGCGGAAGCGAATTCGGGCCTGGACGAGGCCTGGGCGGCAGAGCTGAGAAGGGCGGATACAAGAACGAGAAATAAGGTAATAAGGCGCTCACAAGTACGATTTTCGGCCATCCCACCTCCTGGGTTAACTTCCGGGACAACGCCGCACTTTTTATATCAGGTTTCGCCAAAATTACCCTCAGGATGGATTTTGTACCACCGCCGGGCTCGCTATGGGGCTAGAATGTTGTTGTATCCCAAAGGGTTAGTACTTTAGTGGGTTTGGCACTTCACCTGTTAGGGAGAGTGTGGGTGCCCAAACGACCGGGCGCCGTTTTGAGAGTTTCTCGGCCCTGCGACCGTGTCGGCGCCGGGCAGCGACCCCTGGGAGCAATCAAAAATTTCACGCAGAATGCGTGCGGAGCGGAGCCCCAAACGCTCCCCCTAATCGGAGGAAGTAGAAAATGAAGAATCGCTTGTTCGTAGCGCTGTTGCTGGCCGTGGTTCTGGCATTGCCGGCCCTGGCGCAGCAGACCAGTTCCACCTCGCAGGACCAATCGGCCCAACCGGCCGCCAGCCAGCCCGCGACCCCGGCTGACCAAAGCGCGACCACCCAGAGCGCCACCGGCAAACCGCTGCAGCCGCCGGCTCGCGAAGGTTTCTGGGGGCATCTGAATCCGTTTGCTCGCAAGAAGTATGTGCAGCGCCAGACCCAGCCCATCCGCGACCGCCTGAACGAACTGGATGAGCTCACGGCGTCGAACAGCAAGATGATCAAGGACGTGGATGCGCGCGCGCAGCAAGGCATCCAGCTGGCTTCGGCCAAGGCTAACGAAGCCGACCAGCACGCCATTGACGCCGGCAACAAGGCCCAGATGGCGCAGCAGACGGCCACCCAGGCCAGCACCCGTCTCACCACGGTTGAACAGGTAGTGGGCAACATCGATCAATACAAGGCGACCACCCAGACCGAGATTCGTTTCCGCCCCGGCCAGAGTGTGCTGAGCAAGAACGCCAAAGCTGCTCTGGATGAGATGGCCGTTCCGCTGAAGAACCAGCGCGGCTACATCATCGAAGTGCAGGGCTTCTCGTCTGGCCGCGGCCAGGCCGCGATCGCAACCTCGCAGAAGATGGCCGACTCCGTGGTGCGTTACCTGGTGCTCAACCACGACATTCCGGTGTACCGGATCTACGTGGTGGGCATGGGCAACGCTCCGGTGGCCGGCGCCGAAGAGACCGGCAAGAAACACATCAGCGGCGGCCGCGTGGAAATCAGCCTCCTGAAGAACGACCTGGAGCAGCTGGCTTCCACGTCCGCGCCTGCTCCGGCGAGCACGCAGCAGCAGGAACCACCGAAGTAAGTTAGTTGGACGACGGGCATCCGCCCGCACGCCCTCCCCCAGAGAGCCTCTTGCGCAAGCAAGAGGCTTTTCTGTTTGCCGTAGCGCCGGCGTCCCGCCGGCCACCGCCAACTCCTCCCGTGCCAACCCTGTGCCGATGGCCGAGTTTTTTCGGGCCCTTGCTACGCAGGGCTTTGTTGAGCGTGGCAAGCGCGTCATGGCCGGCGGGACGCTGGCGCTACGGCTGAATCGTATAATGGCCCGCCCCCATGGCCGCCACTTCCACTGTCACCAAGTCCGCTCTCCGCAAAGCCGGCCTCTTCTACTTCGTCTGGGTGATGTTCTCCTACTGCACCGGGGGACCGTTCGGCCTGGAGGACATGGTTACCACCTCGGGCCCGGGGATGACGCTGATCTACCTGATGGTGCTGCCGTTCTTCTGGTGTATCCCGGTGTCACTGGTGGCCGCGGAGTTGACCACGGCCATGCCAGTCGAGGGCGGCTTCTACCGCTGGACACGCGCCGCCTTCGGAGACTTTTGGGGATTTCTGGCGGGCTGGTGGAACTGGTGCGCCTCATTTCTGCTGGGGGCGGCCTACGGCGTGCAGTTTGCCGACTACCTCGGATTCTACATTCCGCTGAACTGGTGGAAGCATTACCTGCTGGCTCTGGCCATCATCGCGGTCATCACCTGGGTCAATGTGCGTGGAATCCAGGCAGTGGGCAAGTTCGCAACCGCCATGGAAATTTTTATCCTCCTGCCGGTGTTGGCCTTGACTCTGGCAGGGCTGTCCAAATGGCAGCACAATCCTTTCCATCCGCTGATTCCTCCCCATCAGCCGACGTTCCAGGTGTTTGGCATCGGCCTGGCATTGGGGCTGTGGCTGTATTCCGGATACGAGCAACTCTCCACCGTGGCGCAAGAGGTGGAGCGGCCGGAGCGCAGCTATCCGCTGGCGCTCTCGATTGTGGTTCCGCTCTCGATGGCCACCCTGATTCTGCCCACCCTGACCTCGCTGGCGGCTTTGGGCAACTGGCAACAATGGCACACCCGATACTTTGCGGATGCGGCGCAACTGATTGGCGGCCCCTGGCTGGGCCTGTGGATGACCGCAGCCGCCGTGGTAACCAACGTGTCTCTGCTGAACGCCACGGTGCTGGCCTCCACCCGCATGCCCTTCGCCATGGCCGAAGACGGATATCTTCCGCCGTTCCTGACCCGGATCCATCCCCGCTATCGCACCCCGTGGATTGCGATCATCGTTTCGGCGTGCCTCTACGCGGTGCTCGCCCGGGAAAGTCTGGTACGACTGATCAGCGTGTACAGCTGGCTGCGAATCGCTACCACCGTGCTGACAGTGCTCGCCGGCTGGCAGTTGCGCCGCAAGCTGCCGGACATGAAACGTCCGTTCGTGATTCCCTGGCGGCGCTGGGGATTGCTCTACGCCGTGGCCGCGCCGCTGGTGATGAGCGCGGTGGCCATGCTGGGCAGCGATCGCTACGGACTGATCTGGGGCCCGGCGGCGCTGGCCCTCGGTCCGGTGGCGTATTGGGTGATCCGGCAGAAGATCAAGATCTGATTCAACTCACCCAGTCGAGAAACTTGTAGTACATCCCGGCTAGCGGAAGGAACCAGGGCTTCTCCCGGTACAAGCCGAGCGGCGCGCCGGGAAAGGGAATTCCAGCGAAGGGGTTGTCCGGCTTTTCTCCCGAGATCAGCTCCGCCATCTTTTGACCCTGCCAGGTCGCCATCGCCACCCCGTGGCCGGCATAGCCGAGCGCGTAATAGATGCCATCCATCTGGCCGGCGTGCGGCATGATGTCGAAGGCGAAGTCGAGTGTGCCACCCCAGACGTACTCCACCTTCGTTTCGCGCAACTGGGGATAGACCGTGATCATGCCGCGGCGCAGGATCTCCGCGCTCTTGCGGATGGTGTTTTCGGTTTCTGGGAAGAACGCCGCGCGGCCGCCGAAGAGCATGCGGCGGTCTGGCGTCAGGCGGTAATAGTAACGATAATTCTTGGAGTCGTAGATCATGCGGTTGCGCGGGCTTAGCTCCCGCGCCCGCGGTTCGGGCAGGACCTCTGTCGTGATGATGTAGGAGCCGATGGGAATGATCTTCCTCCGCAGCGCCGGGGTCGCGGCACCGGTATAGCCGCTGGTGCCGGCCAGGACATCGCGCGCCCAGATTGCCCCGCGCGGCGTGGTCACACGCCAACCCGGCGTCCCTTGCCGGGAGTCGCGTTCGATTTTCTCAACGCGTGTGTCTTCAAAGATGGTTGCGCCCGCGCGCTGCGCCGCCCGCGCCAGCCCGGCCACGTAACGCGCGGGATTCAGGCCGGCGCTGGCATCGTCCACCATACCGCCGTAGTAAATGCGGGACCCGATCTCGCCTTCCAGTTCATGACGTGGCACCACACGCAACTGATGGTTGCACTCGCGGGCGATGGTCTCGGCCTGACGGGCGTAGTCGTCAAAATGCTTCTGCTTGCAGGCGACCTCCAGGTGGCCGCTGCGGAAGAAGTCACAGGCGATCTGCTCTTCGCGTACCAGTCGCTCGACGCAGTCAATCGTGGCCAGCGACGCGGCATACATCCGCTGCGTGCGCTCGCGTCCGTACATCGAGATGAGCTTGTTGACGCCGAGTTTCAGCCCGGTGAGGACCATGCCGCCATTGCGCGAGCTGGCGCCCCAGCCGATGGATTCGGCTTCGAGGACGGCGACCCGGGCGCCGTTTTTCGCCAGAGTCCGCGCGGCGGACAATCCCGTAAATCCCGCGCCGAGCACAGCAACGTCACATCTGTCCGGGAACGAGCGGGACGGGTCGGCCTTTGGCACCTCAGCCGTCGTCAGCCAATAGTTCTGCTCACGGATGCTCATGTTCGTCCCAATCACTCCGGCGGTCAAAGCTCTAACCACAGAGGACACGAAGGACACCGAGGCCGATTACAGTCTTGCCGTGATCTTCCAGCCTTCCACGTCTCCCGCGCTCAAAGACTTAACCACGGAGGACACGAAGGACACCGAGGATTACAGCACTGCCGTCTCGTGGATCGTCCGCCCTTCGGCGAAGCGAGCCAGATCGAGCAGCTTCGCGTCAATCAAATCGGTCTTTCCGGTGAGGATCAGGTCCGACAGAATCTTCCCCGTGGCCGGGGCGTGCATCACTCCGTGCCCGCTGAAGCCGTTGGCCAGAAAGAATCCCGGCACGCCGGGAGCCTCTCCCAGGATGGGATGATGATCGGGCGTCATCTCGTACAGCCCGGCCCAGGCGCGCTTGGGATTCACCGCCAGATTCTCGAAGATCCGCACGCGGCTGGCGGCGCGGGTCAGAATTTTCTCGATGAATGACGGCTCGAAGTCGGTCTTGAATCCCGGCGTCTCCTCCGGATCGTTCCACGCCAGCAGGAATCCCAGGGCTTCCGGCCGGAAGTGAAAGCCGTTCGACATGTCAATGATCATTGGGGCGGTATGCGGGAATTGATCAAACGGTTCGGTGGGCACCAGCATGCGCCGCAGCGGCTCAACCGGCAGGTCCACTCCCACCATCCGAGCGACCGAGGCCGCCCATGGCCCGGCGGCGTTGACGACTTTTTTCGCAGCGACTGCTCCGCGCGTGGTCTGAAGCTCGAATCCTGTCGCCGTCCGCGCAATACTGGTCACCGAGGCGTTCTTCCACAGTTTTGCTCCATGATCAGCCGCCCGCGTCATGAATCCCACCATGGCGCTGTAGGGATCGACAAAACCGTCGGTCGAGCAGAAGCTCCCGCCCAGAATGTCGTCAGCGCGCAACTGGGGGAACATGCGGCGAATCTCGTCGGCAGAAATCATGCGGACATTCTTCAGTCCTAGCGCGATCTGCTTCTCCTGATTGGTCCGCAGATAAGCGAGGTGTTTGTCCGAGGTCGCGCAAAACAGGTAGCCTTGCGGGCGATAGTCGCACGGATACCCCAGCCGTTCCTCGAAAGAGGCATAGAAAGGAATCGAGTACAACGACATCTGGATGTTCACCGGCGTAGAAAAC
Organism: Terriglobales bacterium; assembly: GCA_035542575.1. Classification (GTDB taxonomy): domain Bacteria; phylum Acidobacteriota; class Terriglobia; order Terriglobales; family Acidobacteriaceae; genus JAIQET01. Next base: position 25,175 of record DATKLE010000014.1, read on the forward strand.
TGTGCGCGCACGCCGCCCATACTCTTGCCCGTGGATCCCTTGCCCTGGGCCGATTCCCGTTCGATGACCAGGACGTCCTTGCAGCCCGCCGCCGTGAGATGGTAGGCGATGCTCGACCCGACGATGCCTCCGCCGATGATGACGATGTCTGCTGTTTGCATGCGTGCCGCTTGGTGATTGCCGCGCGAACGAAGCCATTGTAGAGCATTGTGAAGACCACTCTCAGGCCAGAGTGTGCTGTTACTCCGGTGCCTGAGCTCCCTTGAACCGGGTTCGCCAGCACCTTAAACTTAGAAGCAATGCATGTTCACGCCGGCCCCGGATCGAGAGAGCGGACCTCGCGGGTCCTGAAGATTTCGCTCGTCGTTACCCTGCTCTACATCACTGTCCTGGTGGTTGCCGGCATCCGGGCGCACTCGCTGGCCCTGCTCTCGGAAGCCGGGCACAACCTTTCGGACTTCTTCGCCCTGCTGCTTTCGCTGTTTGCCGTATATCTGCAGGCGCGCCCGCCGAGTTCCACCAAGACGTACGGCTACCACCGCGCCGGGGTGCTGGCCGCGCTGGTCAACGCGCTCTCGCTGGTGGTCGTAGCCTTCCTAATCTTCTACGAAGCGTTCCGGCGGCTGCAGAACCCGGGGCCTGTACGCGCGGGCGTGATGATCGCTGTGGCCGCGGCTGGCGTGGTCATGAACGGAGTCATTGCCGCCTTGCTGTACCGCTCCGGGCGCGACGTCAACATTCGCAGCGCCTTTCTGCATGAGATCGGCGACACGGTGTCGACCGCCGCTGTGATTGCGGGCGGCTGGGCCATTCTTGTCACCGGGCAGGCTTGGATCGACTCCGCACTCTCCGTGGGAATTGGCGCGCTGATCCTATGGTCGGCTTTCGGCATCGTGCGCGAGACGCTCAATATCCTGCTCGAAGGCACGCCGCGCGGCATCAAGCTCGACCGGGTTGAGGGTGTGATGCGTTCCATCGACGGCGTGAACGATGTCCACGACTTGCATGTGTGGAGCATAGGATCAGAGAGCCACGCACTGTCCGCGCACATCACCATCGCCGACATCCCGCCGTCGGTGAGCGAACGCATCCTGCGGGATGTGAAAGAGAAACTCCACCGGGATTTCCGCATTGATCACACTACGATTCAATTCGAGCACGTGGTGTGTGAAGTGGTGCATGGGTGCGTGGTGCCGGTGGGGGAAGAGCCGGAGAGCCGCCATTCTTGAGGCAACGCCAGAATGACACGGAGTTGGGTAGGTTTTGGACTGGCCATTGTTCAGCTAGGCATCTTTGTTACGATGGCTGTCAGCTTTCATAGGTCCTCGTTGAAGCTTTCTCCCAGTGGCAATCGCGAATATTTTGGGTGCATAACTCTCCAGAAACACAACCCGGATCCGGATTGCGGAGAATATTCAATACAGTACGGTCCCTGCCACGGCGAACTTTATTGGTCTGCCAGTGAGTGTCGCGATTTTCTGTCCACCAAAATCGTCATGCTTATTAACCTTCCTGTCTTCATTCTGGCTGGCCTTGCCTCCCGATTGGGCTGGCGAATCGGCATCAGCCAGGTTTGGTCGTTCTATCTCGTGACAATGCTCGGCATACCCGTATTCTGGTATCTGATCGGCGCTTGGGCCCAGCGTCGCGTGAAGAAAGCGGAGAGTCCCATACCAGACTAGAACCTAAGATATCTTCTAGCCTGGACTTTGATCTTGTTTAGCGTAAATCTCCTTCGCCCTCTGAATCGTATCCGCCTCTTGGGGAAGCTTGTCGCTCCGTATTCTCACAATCCTCGGGAACCGCAGGGCGTACCCGCTCTCGTGCCGGTCGGAACGCATCATGTTGTTGAACGCCACTTCCAGCACGATCTTCGGTTCGACCGCGAGCCTGAAGCCCTGGTCTTCCACCGTGTGCTCCAGGAACCATTTGCCCATCTCCGTGATCTCAGAATCGGTCAGGCCGGAATAGGCCTTGCCAATGTTTACCAGCCGGTCGCCATCCCACACGGCAAATGTGTAGTCGCTCAACACTCCGATCCGCTTGCCGTGTCCGTACTCCACCGCGGTCACGACCACGTCGAGCGTCGCCAGTTCGCGCTTGAGCTTCAGCCAGGACTTGCCGCGCTTGCCCGGAGTGTAGGCTGACTCAGGATCTTTGATCATCAGGCCTTCGTTGCCGCGGGCCTGGGCGGCCCCGAACAACTGATCAAGCTCGTGCGCCGATTTTGCGTGGTACACAGGCGCGCGAATCAGTTGTCCTGCCACGGCCTCCTCGGAAGCGAAGGCCAATCTGCCTTGTGTGCCCCGGGAGCGGACCTGCCCGGCCTTTCGCGGCGCTGACAGCAACTCATCGAGAATCTGCCCGCGCTCCCGCAGAGGCCGATCAATCAACAACTCGCCGCCGCAATACAGCACATCAAACACCAGGTAAGCCACCGGTACCCGCCGCATCATCTCGTTGCTCACCTTTTTGCGTCCCAGCCGCTGCTGCAGCGCGCTGAACGGAAGCGCCCTCCCGCCTTCATCGCCGAGATAGCTCCACGCCACAATCTCGCCATCGAGGATGGCCTCCTGCGGCAAGCCCGCCAGCGCGTCAGGCAATTCCGGAAAAGACTCGGTGATTTCGTCGCGGGTGCGGGAAAAAATCCTCACCTCGCTACCGGCGATGTGGACCTGGGCGCGGATACCGTCATACTTGTCCTCGATCAGCGCGCTCTCGAAGTAGCTGAGCGCATCCTCAGCGGAATCAGCTGGACTGGCCAGCATGAAACCCAGGGGATGGAACAGCCGCATCCTGGCCTGCGGTAGCCTGCCGTCAGCTGCCAGCTTCAGGGTCTCGCCGATATCTCCCAGCAGCATGTTGGCGCGCTGCACTTCGGTCAGCGTGCCCCCGTAAGCCTTGGCAATGGCCTCCTCCACCAGGCTTTCTTTCAGACCGATCCGCATGTCTCCGGTCATGATCTTAATGATGTACTTGGCCTCGAGGGGGCTGACCTGCGATAGCAGCTCGTGCACAAGCCCGGTCTTGGCTGCGGGTCCGCGCGCGGAGGCAATGTGCTGGAATTTCTCTTGCACCTGGCGCGGAGTTAGCTCTGCCCCGGTTCGACACGGCAGCACTTCAGCAGCGACGGCGCCCAGGTCACCTTGGCGACGGTAGACCGCGGTGAGATCCCGCTCGCTTGTTCCGGAGAGTTCCGCAACCGCTCGCCACAAGAGCGCCCCTCCGGCCTGGAGCGTGGCCTCTTCCCAGACAGGGAAGGGCCGGCCGGAAAGAAACACCGCGGAGACGGCAGCATCCTCGGTTGTGCGCGACTTGAGGTAGTCCGCAACCACGGCCACCTTCTCCAGCCTTTTCGTCGTGCCGGCGATGCGTTCGCAGGCTGCAACCAGTCTTTGCATGGATCGCCTACGGTGCCAAGTTTAAGAAACAGGGCTATTTACATCCCTACTCGTCCATCCTAAATGAACCCGGCGCTGTGATAACCTTAGATACTGGTACTTGGGTCCCGGAAGGATCATCTAAATCACATGCGATTTCTGCGAACATGGGCGCGTCTCCTCGCGGCAGTGCAGCTCTTACCCGCCTTGGAGGGTGGCGAGGAAACCCTGGTCGGCGGCCAGGCAGTGCTGGAGGGCGTGATGATGCGCTCGCCTCATGCCTGGGCCATCACCTGCCGCAAGCCTTCCGGGGAGTTGTCCACTTACAGCGAAACGCTGGAGCGGCCCTCCGACAAGCATAAGTGGATGGCCTGGCCGGTTGTCCGAGGGGTCATCACCCTGGGACACGCCATGGCGCTGGGGTTCAAAGCCCTGCGCTTTTCCGCAAATGTCGCCTTGGATGAGATTCCCGCGAACGACAAGGGCAGGAAGCTGGAAGTCAGCGGGTGGATGGCTGCCATCAACGTCATTTTCTCCCTCGGCTTTTTCATCTTCATGTACAAGTACTTGCCGCTCGTAGCGGCGACCGAACTGAAACGGGTCAATCCCTTGTTTGGCGGGCAAGTCATCTTTAACCTGATAGATGGACTCATCCGCATCGCCCTGTTCCTGCTGTTCATCTGGGGGATCTCGCTGTGGCGTGACATCCACCGCGTATACGAGTATCACGGGGCCGAGCACAAGACGGTGTTCGCTTTCGAGAACGGCGAGGCGCTCGAGACCCGCACGGTGCAGAAGTACTCCACCTACCATCCGCGCTGCGGCACCAGCTTCCTGATGACGGTGATGATCATCTCGATCCTGGTGTACATGATGATCCCAGTGACCACGTTCTGGGCGCGGTTTGCCATTCGCATTGCGCTACTGCCGGTGATTGCCGGGGTGTCGTACGAAATCATTCGCTTTGCGGCCAAACACCGCGGATCGCTGTTTGCCATGATGACCGCTCCCGGGCTATGGCTGCAGCGGATTACGACCCAGCCCCCCTCAGACGACCAGGCGGAGTGCGCGATTGTGGCGCTGGATCAGGCCATGGCGCTGGAAAAGCAGCGCGGTGGTGAATTGGTAATTGCCTAGCGGGCCCAAACCCGTCGTTTGTCGTTAGTCGTTCGACAACCTCTCCTGGCCGCGTTCATCCATCACATACAGATTGGCTGGTGAGACGGTAAGGAGATGATGGAGGGTTTATATGCCATCATCCTTCAGAGATTTGCGCGTCTGGCAGGAAGCCATGAAATTGGCATCAGGGATCTATCGGACAACAGCAGAATTTCCGAAGCATGAATTGTATGGCTTGAGCCAACAAATGCGGCGCGCGGCGGTCTCGATTCCGAGCAACATCGCCGAGGGGAAGGGTCATCGGAGCAATCGCGAGTTTGTCAATTTCCTGCATCATGCCCGAGGGTCGCTGCTTGAGCTTCAGACGCAGATGCTGATCGCGCAGGATTTACAATACCTTGGGGAGGACGTATTGCAGAAGCTGAGCAATCGCGCCGACCACGTCGGACGAAGCTTGAACAGTCTCATTGACTCGATTTCCGAAAGAGCCGCCTGAGTCAACTGTGAGAGTTGGTCCCGGTTCTCGCCAACGACCAACGACGAACGACCAAAGACTGTATGTTTGAGAGATTGGACCAAATCGAAGCGCGTTACGAGGAACTGACGCACGCTCTGGCCTCGCCCGAGGTCATCAACGACTCCTCGCGCTACCAAAAAACCGCCAAGGCCCACAGCGAGATCACGCCGGTGGTGGAGAAGTATCGCGAGTATAAAGACCTGAAACGGGGTATCGCCGAGAGCAGGGCCGTGCTGGCCGACGAGAAAGATCCTGACATGCGCGCCTACGCGCAGGAAGAACTCGACAAGCTCGAAGGCCGGGTTGGCGCGGTGGAAGAAGAACTCAAGGTCCTGCTGTTACCCAAGGACCCCAATGACGAAAAAGACGTCATCCTGGAAATCCGGGCGGGCACTGGTGGAGATGAGGCCACGCTCTTTGCTGCGGAAATCTTCCGCATGTACACGCGCTACGCAGAGACGCAGGGCTGGAAAGTCGAGGTGCTTTCGACGTCCGAGTCTTCCGTGGGCGGATTGAAGGAAGTGATCGCATTGATCGAAGGCCAGCGGGTGTATTCGCGTTTGAAATACGAAAGCGGGGTGCATCGCGTGCAGCGGGTTCCTGCAACGGAGCAGCAGGGCCGCGTCCATACTTCAGCCGTGACCGTGGCGGTGCTGCCGGAAGCCGAGGACGTGGATATCAAGATTGATCCCAAAGATCTCCGCATTGATACCTTCTGCTCCTCCGGCCCGGGCGGACAATCGGTGAATACCACCTATTCCGCCGTGCGCATCACGCACCTGCCAACAAATACTGTGGTCAGTTGTCAGGACGAGAAGTCACAGATCAAGAATCGCGAGAAAGCCATGCGCGTGCTGCGGTCGCGGCTGTATGAAGTCGAGATGCAGAAGCAACAGGAAGCTCTGGCCAAAGAGCGCAAGGCGATGGTGGGCACAGGCGACCGCAGCGAAAAGATCCGCACCTACAACTTCCCGCAGAACCGTGTCACCGACCACCGCATTGGCCTTACCCTTCACCAGTTGCAGGACGTCATGGACGGCAAACTCGGGCCGCTGGTCGAGGCCCTGGTGACCCATTACCAGGCAGAAAAGCTGAAGCGCGAAACCGCAAACGTGGGATAAGAGACGGCAAACGTGGAAACCGGCCCGCAGTCCTCTGTGTCTCTGTGGTGAAATAGGTTTGTGCTCCTCGGCGATGCTCTCACTTCGGCGATCCAGCGGCTCACTGCGGCCCACGTTGGCTCACCCCGGATGAACGCGGAAGTCCTGCTCATGTTCGTTCTGGGCTGTGACCGCGCGTACCTCTACGCTCATCCCGAGCGGGCGCTCAGCCCCGAAGATAACGCCCGGTATGACGAAGCACTGACGCAGCGCGCGCGCGGGGTCCCGGCCCAGTACATCACCGGACACCAGGAATTCTGGGGGATGGACTTCATTGTGACGCCGGCCGTACTCATCCCCCGCCCCGAAACCGAGCACGTGATCGAAGCGGTGTTGCCACTGGCGCGCGGGCTGAGAAAGCCCAGGATTGTTGATGTTGGCACGGGATCAGGCTGCCTTGCCATCGTCCTCGCCAGTGAACTGCCCCAGGCCGAGGTCCACGCCACTGAGATTTCCCCCGAGGCGCTCGAGATTGCCCGCGCGAATGCTGCGCGGCACCAACTGGAACGGCGGATTCACTTCCACCAGACCGACCTGCTGCAACGACTCGATGCCAACGCCTTCGATCTCGTCGTCTCCAACCCTCCCTACGTCGGCGAATCCGAGGAAGACCAGGTGCAGCTTGAAGTGCGCAAGTTTGAGCCGCGGAATGCGGTGTTCGCAGGGCCTAGCGGCCTGGAGGTGATTGAGCGCCTGGTCCCACAGGCGTGGGGCGCCCTCCAATCCGGCGGATGGCTGGTAATGGAAATCAGCGGCACTATTGCCGCAGGAGTCCGACGGTTGCTGGCCGATTGGAAGAATGTGCGCATCGCAAACGATCTCCAGGGGATTCCGCGGGTGGTTTCCGCCGGGAAACCGTGACCGGCGCCGGGGACCGCCTTGACATCGTTCATGCCAGGACGATGCCGATGCCTTCCTTTCACATGAGGAAGCTCACGGATGCGTCCGCATGAAAAGTTTTGCACGAAGCACGTTCTCCGGGTCGCACAGAAAACTTTCTTCCCCACAGGCCACTCTCCTATAGAATTTGCCGCCTGCCTGGACTACAATCCTCCGCGATTTGCTGTCGTGCTCGGGGTTGGCACGCGGGGACCAGCACCACGACCTTCCAATTCAGTATGTTTCTTGTCGGTTTGTCGCGGCGTGCTCACTGGTCGCCGGGCAAAGCCAGGTGTGCCGGCCAGGAAAAGCAAGGCGAAACAGAGGAAAGCTGCCGGCTTGCGGCTGAGGACTTCGCCGCGGCTTGAGGATGCTCTGTTGCCTTGTTAGGAAAGTGACTTGCCCAGCCGTCTTGGTTCAGGCGAGCTGCACTCTGCGGCAGCGCCGGTAGTGGGGGCCCGCGGCCGAACCCGGTCTTCGAAGAATGCCTTACACGAGGAGAAAACATGAGGGTGTTGCGAACGCTCGGAATCGCACTTGTGGTCGTGATCATTTCGGCGGGGGTTGCCGGAGCGCAGTGGCAACCGCTGCAGAACCAGCCTACCTTCAACGCTAGTACCTCCCTGCTACTCACCGACGGGACGGTCATGGTCCACCAAGAAGGTGGCCAGCAGTGGTTTAAGCTGACTCCCGACATTAACGGGAGCTACGTTAACGGAACCTGGTCCCAGCAGGCTTCCTTGCCCTCCAATTACAGCCCGCTCTATTACGCTTCCGCGGTGCTGCCCGACGGGCGGCTCATCGTGGAGGGTGGAGAATACAACTTCGGCAACTTCGCATGGACCAATCTGGGTGCCATCTACGATCCGCTAGCCAACACCTGGACCCCGGTCAATCCACCCAGCGGGTGGGCCAACATCGGCGATGCTCAGAGCGTGGTCCTGCCCAACGGGGTGTTCATGCTGGCGAACGCTCTCAGCAATCAGCAGGCCCTGTTGAATGCTTCGAACCTGACTTGGACCGCAACCGGCACGGGTAAGGCCGACGGCAATGACGAAGAAGGATGGGAGCTGTTGCCCAGCGGGATCGTACTAACCGTGGACGCGAACAATACGGATGATACCCACTCCGAGAAGTATAGCCCGCGCTTGGGCAAGTGGGTGAGTGCCGGAAGCACGGTCGTTCCCCTGACCGACCCCGGCTCGCACGAGATCGGACCGGCGGTATTGCGTTACGATGGAACCGTTTTCGCCATGGGAGGCACGGCGCACACCGCCATCTATAACACCGCCACCGGGACCTGGGCAGCGGGTCCGGACTTCCCCAAAGCCGGTAGCCAGCAACTGGATATGGCGGACGCGCCCGCGGCCCTGTTGCCCAACGGCCATGTGCTCTGCGACACCAGCCCAGGAATCTTCCAGAACGGCGTGCGCTTCTTCGAGTTCGACGGCACGAAATTCATCAGGGTACCCGGAACGCCGGATTCGAGGACGAACACTTCCTTCGAGGGCCGTATGCTGGTTCTTCCGACCGGACAGATCCTGTTTGCGGACGGTACCAAAGATATAGAGATCTACACGGCGTCGGGCAATCCGGATCCCGCGTGGGCACCTACGATTCATTCTTTCCCGAGCACCATTACCCGCGGGGGTACTTTCACCATTTCGGGTACACAGCTGAACGGGCTGTCGCAGGGAGCGATGTACGGTGACGATGCCCAGATGGCAACCGACTACCCGCTGGTGCGGATTACCAACCAAAACACTGGCCACGTGTTCTATGCCCGCACCCACAACCACAGCACCATGTCCGTCGCTCCCGGACAGCGCGGCTCCACCCATTTTGATGTAGGCAATGACGTGGAGACGGGCCCGTCCAACCTGGAATTAGTCGCCAACGGGATCGCTTCCACTCCCGTCACCGTGACCGTCCAGTAAGGGCGCATCGAAGTGATCAGACCAAGGACGGGCCAAAGGCCCGTCCTTCTTGTGTCCTGGGATTCGGCTAGAAGCGGAACTTGAGGCTTCCGCCTACGGTGCGTGAAGGCGCGTACTGGATGGGAATCTCCTCACTCTCCTTGGCAATCTGGTAAATACTGTTGGACACGTTAGTCACGTCGAACTCCAGATCGAGGCGGCGCGGCTCAGGATTCCACAGGGTAACCCCGGTTCCCAGGTCGCAGGTGAAGTGCTGCGGCAGCCGCGGCCCATTTTCCACGATCGTCCCACTGCCGTAGCGGAGCGCGCTTCCCGCCCAGAAATTCCGCCAGCGGTCGCGCCGATAGAAGATCTGCGCTGTTCCCGTGTGGGTCTGGTCAAATGCAGGGACGATGCGCTCCCCTGGTTCCAGCGGTTCATCACCGGCAAAGCCTCCCGTGATTGGTCCGTAGAAATAGGTCTTCTGGGCCGCGTACTGGAAGCGGCCGGAGATTCCGTAGCGCTCCAGCTGCTTCATGTTGAGCACGACTTCCAGACCCTCGGAACGGGCGGTGTGGAAGTTAATCGGCACAAAAATCCGGGAGATGCTGATCTCGTGATTTTCGAAGCTGTTGTGTCCGGTGTGCAGGTAGGCATTCACTTCCAGGCTAACCCGTGGATGCAGCTCCTGCGCCCATCCCGCTTCAAAGTAGTTCTGGGTATAGGGGCGCACGTTTCCCACACGCTGATCGGGATCAATCGCGTTATTGCCGATGAAGCTGGCGAGCAGTGAGTATTCGAGCGGCGGCGGCGAGAAATAGCGGTCATAGGCAGCGTGGATGACAGAGTTTGTCTTGGTGATGTGATAGGCGAGGCCGACTCGCGGGCTGACCTGCACCCCGGTATCCACCAGGTCGAAGTAGTCGTAGCGCACGCCCGCATCCACGGTCATGTTGGGGAAGAGCGTGAAGTGGTCCTGAACATAGATGCTGGCCTGGCCACCGCGCAATCCGCCGCCGAAGGACGGGAATACGTCCGGGTCGCCGCGGCTGTCGAAGAAGAAATCTTCATTCTCGCGGAAGCGCACCAGGTCCACGCCGGCCTTGAAAAAGTGTCCGTGCCAGGAGTGCGAGAGATCGCTCTTGATGCCCACGGTCAGCAGTTCGCGCGCAGCACTGGAGTAGGGTGTGATCGGGTCGGTGGTGGGCAAAACGTGGTCGGAGCTGGTGCGCTCGTACAGCGACGTATTGAGCAGGGTGTCGGGAGAAAACGTATGCAGCCAGGTGAGGATGGCGGTCTGCTGGCGAGTGTGGCGCTTGGCGTCGCGCCCCACTTCCTGGTCCTCGGTGAGGTTGGGTTGCTGGAAGTTATCTCCTCCACCCATGAGCAGCAGCTTCAGGGCATCATTGTTGCTCGCGCGCCAATCGAACTGGGCCGCCCCGCGCAGGCCGTGGCCGGTATCGTAGAGCTGCTGGGGTTCCGGCGGATCCAAAAACCTCCCCGAATTGAATCCATCGGCGAAGAAGTAGTAGCCCAGCTTTCCCGTCACCCCGCCGTACTCGGCGTTGAGGTCGTAGTTGTCAATCGTGGCACCGCGGAAATTGACGCTCCCGTGCCCGCCTAAGTCGGCGCCGGAGCGGGTGGTGATGTCCATGACGCCGCCGAAGCGGTTGCCGTATTCCGGAGTAAAGCCGCCGGTCATCAGATCCACCGTCTCGAAGATCTGCGGGCTCGCCCCGGGGCTGAACTGGGGCTGGGTGTTGTCCAGGAAAGAGACGCCGTTGACAAACTCATGCAGCGAGAACTCCGTGCCGCGCACCGCCAGGAAGTTGTCATGGCTGTCGCTGGCGCCGGGCATGAGGTTGTTCACCAGATCGTTGGTGGTATCGGTCAACGGGTCGGGCAGCTCTTCCAGGTCCCGGCTGGTGAAGGTGTACGAGCTGCCGGTCTTCTCGGGATCGACCGTCAGATAGCTGCTTTGCACCTCGACCGTCTGCTGTACGGCTTGCTTCGCGACTAAGTCGACGGTCAGCGTGATCGGCTGCCGCGCCCGCAGCGTGAAGTTGTACGCCGCAGGATAGAACCCAGCCGACTCGGTCTTCAGCACATAGTCGCCGGCATCCACGGCGGGCAGGCGGAACTTGCCGGATGCGTCGGTTGTGGTCTGCTGCGCGATACTTCCCTCCGCGCGCTGCAGCAGCACCTTGACGTCCGCAATAGCCCTGCCTCCGTTGTCACGAATGGTGCCTTCGACCGCAGTCTGGGCTGCGACCGGCATCCCCATTACCAGAACCACCAGAAACAGCACACTCTTTCGCACAGATTCAGCCCCAAGCGTAGGTTTCAGGCGGTCCCACCTGAGAAACGAAGCCGCCGCCCGGTCCGCGAAAGTCCTGATAGTCTGGATTTCTCAGGAGGTTGCCTGTCAAGTCCTTGGCAGAGTAGCTAAGCGGCGTATCTACTACCATAACTAGTAAGTCAACAGCGCCCCGCTGTTTATCCCAGAGAAAGAGAGCCTTGCGGCTGCCGCGGCATGTACTGCTGCTGGTAGTACTACAGCTGCGTTGTTTACCCTGTTGTTCGCTTTTCACCACCTTCCGGGAGAAACCAGTGGGGAGCAGAAGAACATCCGCAGGAATTTCCGTTGTCGCCGTGTTGCCATTTCTTGCGCTCTCGTTGTTTGCCCAGACTCCAGACACCGCCACCATTCGCGGACAGGTGACCGATCAAACCCACGCCGCGGTTCCGGGAGTGGACATCACTGCCACCAACGCGCTTACTGGCCGGCAGCGAACCGCTCAGACAGATGGTGCGGGCAAGTATTCGATCGCCGGACTCCCGGTGGCCGGCGCCTACAAAGTCCTGGCGCGCAAGCCGGGCTTTGCTGATGCCCAACTGGATAATGTGGCACTGGCTGGTGGAGGCACCGCCAATGTGGACCTGCAGTTGACCGCGGCGGGCGGCAAGACGGAAATCACAGTGACTGGCGCTGTGGGGGAAATCCGGACCGACGAACCACAGCTGGGAACTTTCCTGACCGAAGCCCACATCGATGCGACCCCGCTGCTGAACCGCAGGATCACCGCCCTGCCGCTCCTGAACGCCGCCAACCGCCAGGCGATTAGCCAGGGTGACATTTTCATCAACCAATTCCTGTTCACCACCAACGGCACCGGCCGTCGTCAGGCCTGGTACGAGGTGGACGGGAGCAACGCGGTGGATGCCTGGGGACGCCAGACCATCTTTGCCACCCTGCCGGTGGACTCCTTGCAGGAAATGTCGGTGCAGACCAACTCCTTCTCGGCCGAATACGGACTGACCGCGGGAAGCGTGGTCAATATCGTGACCAACAGCGGCGGCAACCAGTATCACGGAAGCCTGTTTGCCCTGTGGCGACCGTCTGACCTTGGCGCCTCGCTGTCCGGTTACACGACGACGGTAGCCAACGGCAACTTCCTGACCAGTGATGAACTGACCCAGGCGGCGGCCTCGCTCTCCGGTCCGATAGGCAGCAGCGGCGCGACCCACTTCTTTGCGTCCGGGGAATATAGCTGGCAGAACAAGCAATCGCCGATCACCTCTCCCATCTTGCCCGGAGTTTTTCATGGCGACTATCGCGGCTGGCTGGCATTCGCCCGACTGGACCACCAGATCAACCGCAACAACAACCTGTTCTTGCGGCTGAATGCCGACAGCTTTTTCGATACCAATCCCAACGGCACTGTGGGTGGCCAGACCCTGCCGACGGTGGACCGCATCTTCCATCGCCGCACCTACTCCGCCGAGATCGGGGAGACAGCCGTCCTGAGCCCGACGCTGCTCAACAACGCGCGCGTGCAGTTCCAGCTGGCGTCGCCCATCACCGAGTTCGATCCGGTTGTCTTCGGGACCCAGTTTGTAGTTCCCATCGCCACCGGCGGCACCTTTACCACCGGTACCTCGCAGTCCGCGCACCTGGCGAACCGGCAGTATGAGTTCAATGACACTTTGTCCATGGTGCGCGGCCGCCACACGCTCAAGTTCGGTGGCGACGTCATTCGTGCCCATAATGGCGGCGACAGCAAAGAGTTTGGCGGCCCCATCTTCCTGGGGCAGTTCACCTACAATCCCTGCTCACTCTCACTGCTGGAATGCGAGACCACCTATCTGCAGGACATAGCGAATGTCAAGAGCTACACGCAGAGTTTTGGCAACGGCTCGTACACCGTGGACGACACGTTGTGGTCGTTGTTCGTGCAGGACGACTTCCGTATTCGCCCTGACCTCACGGTGAATCTTGGGCTGCGGTATGAGCAGCAGACATTCACCGATGCCGTCAAGAACTTCGCGCCGCGAGTCGGCTTTTCCTACAACCTGCGCGGCGCGGGCAATTCGGTGTTGCGCGGCGGCTTCGGAATCTACTACTCGCAGATCGTGGACAATGCCGCCGCCAACTACGCCTTGACCGGGCCTACCGGCGTGTTCAACTACACCGCCACGCCCGGCCAGCCCGGCTTTCCCGACAGCATTGAGGACGTTCCCATCCCCGAATTTCCGGAGGGTGCCAGCATGCCGGTGCGCACCCTGTATATCCGCCCCGGGCAGGCGTCCTACTACAACCAGTTCTTTCCCACTTCGCTGCTTAAGGGCTATCCCAGCGAGCTGGTGAACCCCTACACCGAGCAATGGACATTCGGGTTTGAGCACGAACTGGCGCCCAGTTGGGTGCTCAGCCTGGACTACGTTGGATCGCACACGGTCAAGATCAATCGTCCCCTCGACCTGGATTCGCCCGCGCCTTTCATTCGCACCGGACCCGGCCAGGTCCGCAAGAGCTCCGATGCAAACTGCACCCGTCCCTTTTGGATCTGGTGGTATACGCAGAACGAACTCGCCTGCCCTGGAGCGAGTGGCGATCCGCTGCCTCCGTATTCCACCATCACCAGCGACGTCAACACCGGCTCCGCCTACTACCATGCGCTGGACATCAACCTCAACCATCGCTTCAGCCAGCGCTTCACCATGCTGGCAAGCTATACCTGGTCGCACGCTATGGATACGGTGGACCCTGACGTTCCGGGACAGAATCCAAATGATCCCAACTTTACCGGCAGGGAGGAGTTGGGCACTGCCATCTTCGATCAGCGCCATCGCTTTGTGCTTAGCGGCTTCGCTGTCGCTCCCTTGAAGATCAACGTGGGCGGAGTGGTTACATTGGCTTCCGGACTGCCCTATAACATCGTCACCGGGGCCAACAATTTCGGCGCTCCCGGGACGACCGCGGACCGGCCTGTATTCAACGGCGTAGTGATCCCCCGCAACGCCGGCCGAGGCAAGACCATCTACGATATGTCCCCGTTCATCGAGAGGGCCTTCCCGTTATTCACAGAGCGGGTGCATCTAAACCTGCGGGCGGAAGCCTTCAACGTCTTCAATCACCGCAACGTCGTGAACTACAACGGCACATACGGAAACGGTTCCACGCCGGCCCCTCCCGCGAAGGGTGCGGTACCCTTCGCCGGTCCTCTGACAGGTATCACGGCGCAACTCCCGGCCCGGTCGGTACAGTTCTCCGTGCGGGTGGAGTTCTAAAGGGGGAGCATGAGGAAGCCGGTTTCGCTGTGCGTGGCGCTGTTCCTCCTGTCCGCTCCCGGCCTCTGCTGCTCCAAACAGCGGGGCGATATCAAGCAGCTCAAAGATGCCGGGGCCGACCGTATCAACTTCACCGCTAAAGAGGTTTCGGTCGACTGGCTGGCCAGCCAGGCGCGCCCCGAGCAAGTGGGAGCACCGGGCGGAGCTAGCGAGCGGGTATCGCCGCTGGAAACGCAGGTCTATCGCGTAAGAGTGAAGATTCTCAAGGCCGACGAGGAGCACGACGGCGATTACAAGCTGCTGGTCTCCGCCATCAACGATTCCACACAGGTCATGGTGGTGGAAGTGCCAGAGGCCGATTGCGTTGCTACCCAGCACCAGGGGGCGTTGCGCGATGTCCGGCACGCCCTGGATGAGGCAAAGAACGCTGGAAGGCTGGCAGCGACTCCCATCGCGACTCTCGAAGGCGTGGGCTATTGGGGCTTCGTGAAGCCCGGCCAGACCGCCGCCAATGGCATCGAATTGCATCCCGTGCTGAAGCTGGAATTTGAGGCTGCCAGCACGGTGAAATAGTCCGTAACCGGTGCGGACGCATGAAGTCCCCAATGAGAGTCTGGATAGCGCCACTACTACCAATGATAGTATTAACCGAGATGTAGACTTTCGGCCCTTGTGCTGCCCTGCCGGCTTCGATAGCATGCCAACCTCAAGAGTTACGGGCGCACGCCGCCCAAGGGCGAATGGCGACCCCGTGTACAATCCATCCATGAGAGTAGTCGCACAATGACCAGTATTTTTCGCATGCTGCGGCCATCGCCGCAGAGTCAACTCGGTCCGCTTGAAGGACAGATGCTGGAGGCGTTGTGGCGGTGCGGCAACGCCACTGTCCGCGAGTTGATCGAGCAGGACAACCTGAAACTTGCCTATACGACGGTCATGACCACCTTGGACCGCCTCTACAAGAAGCAGTTGCTGGATCGGGTGGCGGAAGGCCGGGCGTTCCGCTACTCCCCGCGTTACACCCCGGAACAAATGCAGAAGGCCGCTGCCGGGGAGGCTATCAGACAGTTGCTCGCCTCCGATTCCCCTTCTTCGTTGCCGCTCTCGTACCTGGTGGAAGCGGTCAGCGAACATGACAGCCAATTGTTGGACGATCTGCAGCAGCTGGTAGAGCGCAAGCGTCGCGAACTGCGGGGCAAGGAGAGGCACTGATGTTTGTTCTTCGCGGCATCGGGGTGTCGCTGGCGGTATTTGCGCTCCTTTATCTTGCTCTCTCCATCGCTGTTTCTTATGGATGGAAGTTCGGGCAGCGCTTCTGCGGGCGCCTTTCCGCTCAGCGTGCCGCAGACCTGCTGTTTGTCCTGCGCATGTTGCCGCTTGCCGTAGCCGCGGTCGTCACCCTGGCCTATACCGTGCCTTCCTTCCTGTTGCTGGAGCCTGCGGCCGCCGATGAGCCGATGGGGGTTCCGCTTCTCGTGCTCGGTATGGGCTGCGTCGGGCTACTGGGAGCGGGAGTCACGCGCGCTGTCATGGCGCAGCGCAAGACCTCAGTTGCCTTGGCCGCGTGGCTCAACGGCGCGCGAGTGCTCGACTCCGGCGCGCCCGTCCCGGTTTTGCAGACTGGCAAGGATGCTCCCACCCTCACCGTGGCCGGCGTCTGTGCGCCCCAGGTGCTGGTCTCGGAAACCGCTCTGTCGGTCCTGACCGAGCAGGAGCTGCGGACTGCTCTGCGCCACGAGATGGCCCACGTGCAGCGCTACGATAACCTGAAAAAGCTGCTGTTCCGCTTCTCCGCATTTCCCGGCATGAAGCGTCTGGAAGCGGCCTGGTCGGAGGCCTCCGAGTTGGCGGCCGATGATGCCGCCGTATCCAGCTTCCCGGACGCACTGGATCTGGCGGCCGCCCTGATCAAGCTCTCGCGTTTCGCCCCCATCCGGCCCCCAGCCCTTACCACGGGCCTGTTGCATACCTCAGTCGGATCGTTGAGTCTGCGCATTGAGCGCTTGTTCGCGTGGAACAGCCGCCATGCTGCCGCAGGCCGCCGTCGCTGGCTGTTTGCCGTCCCGGCAGTCGTCGTGACCGTGATCTGTGTGGTCTCGACCTACGGCGTTGCGCTGGCCGGCATGCATGAGCTCACAGAGCTGCTGGTGCGGTAACCAGGATCCGGACGACTACGCAAGCTGCTAGTCGTTGTCGATGTCTGGCTGATTCGGACTGGTTGGGGGTGGCTGGTACTTGTCGAAGTAGGCCGCATCCACCGTGGCTTTCGACATCTCCTCAATCCGCTGGGTTGCTTCCACGGTGTTTTGATTCCGCATGCGAATGGAGACAGCTTCCCGAATACTCTCGAAGGCAGGGGTCTCCTTCGAGATCAGTTTATAGATGTAATATCCGTTGGGATCGGTCAGCACTGGGGAGACCGCACCCAGGGCAAGGTCGAACACCAGGTTGTGCGACTCGGGAAAGTCGCCGCGGGCCATGCCATCCATCGCGACCTGCGGTTCGCCCTTGAGTCCGGCGGCTTGCAGAGCGCTCTTCTGCAAGGCCAGGAAATCTTCGCCGGCGACAGCCTTGGCGTGGATCTGGTCGGCCAGGTCTTTCATTTCCTTCCCCTCGGGCCCGCCCGTTTTCGCGGGAGCATGCTCCGGGTTGGCGAGTTGCTCAGGCGTTTGGCCCTGTTTTTCTCTGGGGATGAAGATGCGCTGGAAATTGAACCGCTCGAAGTCCGGCTTGTGCTTCTCGTAGAATTCTCGAATCTGCTCGGTGGAGGTCCCGCCAGCTTCACGGAAAATTTCCTTGAAGGCCGCACTGGCCAGGGCGGTCGAACGCAGGAAGTGCAGCAGAGCATCCATGCCCGGACCTTTGTCCAGACCTTTGCCGATCGCTACCTGCGACAGCGCCAGGGCCCGCCCGTAATTCTGCGCCAGATCGCGGCGCTCCCGGACGGTCATCTTCGGGTTCACCGCATTGACCAGGGCTTCGAATTCCTCACGGGTGATAATGGTCTTGCAGCCGGTTTGCGGCTTCGCTGCTGGGCTCGCGGGCTGAGGGCAGGCTGCGTCAACCGAGATCACGGCATAGTCACGCGGCAGCGTGTCGGTGGAAGGCAGTGGCGCGGGCGACGTCGCTGAAGCTGCCGACTTTGACTCCTGGGCTTGAGACTGAGCGACCAGCCTGGTTCTAGGCAACAGCATCAGTGAGGCGACCGCAAGCGATGAGAGAAGGACCCTCTTGAGCGACATCGTTACTCCCCTTCAGGATTTTCCGGCTTCATCAGCGATTGTATCCCGGCGGCATCGTAGGAGACGTTTGCCGACAGAAAAGCCAGGACGCCGCAACGACGTCCTGGCTGAAGCCTGCTTCCCTGCGCTAGTGGCAGCTGTTGAACTTGAAGGAAACTACGCGCGTGATCCAGTTGGCTCCATTGGCCTGGAAGTATTCCTGCACGTACCAGAAGGTGCAGTCGTCGAAGGGATCAATGCTCATGCTGCTGTAATCCCCCCAACGGCTGAGGGTGGTCTGCACGCCCGTTCCCGACACCACCACCGCGGGCGATTCCATGGCCCCTTTCGGGTCCGTGGGCACACGGCCGGTGTATACCACGGTGGGCTTGATGCTGGTGCTGCTTGCACTCATGCCCAGAGCAATATCCCCCGCCTTGTCCATGGCCACACTTCCCATCCACAAGGTGATGGCCTTCTTCTGGAAGGTGCCCGCCTGGAATGTCGAGAAGGCGCCACCCGGAGGCGTAGAGCGCAATTCGTACCACCGCATTCCGCTCACCGATGTGGCCCCGCTTTTCGGCCGCACGGAATGGGAGACGACCATGGCCTCGTGGTCCCCGTAATTGCGGTAGGCCAGGCGGAACATCAGGCGATCGGCCAGCGAATCCAGGCTCACACCCGGGGAGGGCTGTGGGATGCAGGTCCCTCCGCCACAGGCCTCGAAGTAGCTGGGGATGGTGATGGTCGTCGGGCCGGTAAAGGTGGAGTTGGAGGGGTTAACGAAATCCACGTGAAAATCAAATTGGCTCAACGTGGTATTGCCGACGCCGAGTTCAATGAAATGGTTCGGCGCTCCTGCGGGGGGCAGGGTGTTCCCGTCCAGGTCAGAGGGTAAGAAGCTGAAGTTGGGGTTCTTGGGTGGGAAGCAAATCATCTGGGCATTTCCGCCCGCCAGCATGGCAGACCGGTCGAAGGCGCAGGGCTCGGCCGTGCCAATCCCGAAGGCGTTCACAGACGCATAATAAGCATCCGGCCACACCGCGTACTTGGGATAGTCAGGCAGGGTGCTGCCGAAGGCATAAGCGTAGCGGTTGTAGCTGCCCGTCGCGTCCGCGCTGGTGGACACGGCGATGCACAGGAAATTCTGGCTAAAGCCCCCGTTGTAGGAGAGTTCGGTCACCAGCCAGCGCTGAGCCAGCTTGTCCCACAGCACCACCGGGTCGCCCCCCGGAGTCGTCTCGCACAGACCGCCAAAGCCCGACCAAATGGTATTAATGCGAGTCGGAGGCAGGAGGGTGGCTCCCGTGGTCTTGTCGTACACCGCGTAATCGAAGTTTGTGATCAATACAAACTGCGTGCTTCCCACCGACCCATTGGTGTCCGGCGGGCTGGCTCCTCCCTGCGCGTGGGTGATGCCATCGAAGTTCAGCAGGTTGGTCGTGCCCACCGTCGGCAACTCGATCTGTTGGGCCACAGGATCAACTGTCGAAGCGCTACCGTGAAAAGACAGGGACCGCCCGGGAATGAGCGTGCGCCCAGCTCCCGGCTGGATGGGCGGGGCATAGCGGGCCAGCTCCCTCAAGGGGAGGGAGACATCGTGTTTGATTTCATCGATCACTATCGGGTTCCGCTGCACATTCTGGGCGAGCACCGGAAGGGCCCCCAGCAGCACACAGGCAGCCACCAGCAAATTTCGCAGTCTTGCCGCGGATGTAATAGGCATGCAATCCTCCTCAGCGATGAAGAAAAGCCGGTTAAGACATCACCGACGCTTGCAGAACGCATGATTCTCGAGCCACCGCGACCGGCGCCTTGCTCATGCTTCCGGCGCCGTGCTGGCCGCGGGGGTGGGCGAACAAACCACCAACTATGCTGGATCGTAGATTGGCTGTCAATGAGTCCTTCTACTCACGGTCTCACCGCATACTCGTGGACTTAGAGGTGGGTTTTAGTCGTCATCCGCGTCGGGTCGGTTCGGATTCGGCGGCGGCGCATCGTACTTGTCGAAGTAGGATTCGTTCACCTGGGCTTGAGAGAGTTTCTGAATCTGAGCGAACGCCTCATGCGTCCCCTGGTTTTGCATACTCACTTGCACCTGCTCGCGAACGCTGTCAAAGGCGGGAGTCTGCTTGGACATCAGCTTGTAGATGTAGTACCCGGTGTCGTCGGTCACAACGGATGAGATGCTCCCCGGAGCAAGATCAAAGATCTCCTCCTGCGCCTTGGGTAGGCTTCCTCTCCCGACGTTCTGCATGTTGACATCAGGCTCGGTCTTGATGCCGGCCTGCGCGAATACCTCCTTTTGCAGCGCCATAAAATCCTCGCCGGCCACCGCGCGCCTGTGCATGCTCTCGGCCAGAGCTTTCATGGCCGCCTCCGACGATGGGCTGTCGCCCTTGGCAGCATCCTCCAGCGACATGCTCTCCCCCTGTTTCTCCTTAGGAATGAAAAGACGCTGGAAGGTAAAGAGATCGAAGTTGGCTTTGTGGCGTTGGTAGTACTCTTGCACCTGCTCGGGCGAAGCGGCAACCGCATTGCCGTAGATGTCCTTCGAAATTGCGCTGGCCAGCGCCGTAATGCGCGAGTACTCCACCAGCGCGCGCACTCGCGGCTCCTTGTCCAGCCCCTTGCGGATGGCCTCCTGCGAGAGCGCCAGTAATTGAGCGTAGTTCTGCGCCAAGTCATGGCGCTCTTTCTTGAGCATCTTTGGATTGAGTGCCTCAACCAGTTCTTCAAACTCGGCCCGGGTCACGACGACGGGACAGCCGGACTTCGCGCCGCGCTGGCCACCGGGTTTCCCCGCGGAGCAGACTCCCTGCGCCGTGATGACCGGATAGTTCCTGGGCAGGGTGGTGGTCAAGGGCAGCGGCGTGGTCGTATAGGAAGTATCGGGTTGTGGCGTCTGAGCGGTTGACGGAAGCGCCACGAGCGGGGTTATCAGGCCCGTTAACAGCAGCCGGAAAAGAAACGCCTTTGCTGACATGGTGACACCTCATCTCCAATGATGACTTCGGATTGATGCAAGACCGCTGTCGCGATGGTGGCTCCTGGCTTGGTGTTGCTGGGAGGGCGAATACAGACAGTGCATTCTAGCGCAGCGGGGCCACGTTTGCCACGGACTTGGAACCAACAATGAAAAAGGGCGCCGCATCGCGGCGCCCTGGCCAAGACTTACCTGCCCAGCCTAGTTGCAGGAGTTGAACTTGAAGCTGTTAATGCGCGTGGCCCAATTGAACGAACCCGTGGTCTTGATGTATTCCTGCGTGTAGTAGAACGTGCAGTCATCCGTCGGATCGATGGACATGTCGCTGTAATCGCCCCAGCGGTTGAAGGTGCTTGTCTGCACGCCCGTTCCCTTGATCACGATGTTGGGTGACTCCATCTTGTTCTTCGCATCGCTGGGGACGCGTCCGGTGTAGACCACGCTGGGATCGAGGGTACTCCCCGAAGCGCTCACCCCCAGCGCGATGTCTCCGTTCTTGTCCATGGCGATGCTGGGCATCCACAAGCTGAACTTGGGATGCTGGAAGGTGCCACCTTGGAACACGGTGTAAGTGCCGCTGCCCACCGAAGTGGAGCGCAACTCATACCAGCGAGTGGCCGCCACGGCCGTGGAGCCGGCTCCCGGCTTCACCGTGTGCGTCAACACAATCGCCTCATGGTCCCCGAAGTTGCGATAGGCAAAACGGAACATCAGGCGGTTCCCGAGTGAATCCAGTCCTTCACCCGGAGAGGGCTGGGGAACGCAGGACCGGTTCGTCCCGTTGCCGCAGATCTCCGAGAAACGCGGAACGGTGATCGCTACCGGCCCGGTGAATGTGGAATTCGCGGGGTTCACGAAGTCCACGTGGAACTGGTAGATGTTGATCTGGTTGGTGGTGTTGCCGAGATTGAAAGAGAAGTTGGGAGAACCGGTGGGAGGAGGGGTCGCGCCGTCCCAATCGGTGGGGAAGACCTCCAGTTGGCCGTTCTTGATGAAACACTGCAGGGTGGCGGTGTTGCCGGCCAACATGGCTGCCCGGTCGGCCGCGCAGGCCGACGATCCCGTCTCGGAAACGCCGTTGAGGAAGTTCCTGTAGCCCATGTAATAGGCGTCCGGCCAGACTCCCCATTTTGGATAGTCAGGAAAGTTCTGGCTGCCCAAGCTAAAGGCGTAGCGGTTGTAGCTGCCGGTCGCGTCGGAGGTGGTGGAGACAGCAATGCACGCCATGTAGGGTGGCGAAAAGACGTTCTGCGCCACGAACCAACGCTGGGCCTGCTTGTCAAAAATGATGATTGGGTCTCCGCTGTTGCTGGTCTGGCAGCTTCCGCCAAACCCAGCCCAGAACGCATTGCCGGCGATAGGACCCAGGATCTTGGCGCCGGTGGTCTTATTGTACACGTTGTAGACAATGTTGACCCACTGCACGTACTGCGTGGTCCCCACTGACCCTTCGGTATCCGGGGGCGCCAAGCCATCGGCACCCTGACCGTCGAAGTTCAGCAGGTTGGTGGTCGAAACATTGGGCAGCACCTCCTGCTGCGCCACTGGGTCGGGGATGTTACTGACCATCGGGCGTCCAGGCGCGCCCGTCAGGTTGGGGACAATCCTGTGCACCCGGCTGTCGGGAAGCGGGGTCAACTTCGCCATGTCTCGCAGCGGCAACGAAACGTCGTGCTTGACTTCCGGAATGACCCGTGCGCCCTGCAATACTTCCTGGGCAAACGTCGGGAGTACCCATAACAAGACACAAACGGGCAGCAGCAACAGCAGGCTGCGCAATTTGGGCAAGCGCGTACTTAGCATGCATCCTCCTCAGGGTTTGAGAAAACGGTAGAGCGGAAGAGGTAGTTCGAGACCAGCGGGCGCTCGACAACACAATCCCTCGCCTCGACTCACCGGATTCGGAATCGTCAACAATGGCTCAGTGATGGCGTGCTCTAACAGGGAAACTCGGGGATTCTCGTTTGGGCGTTCCACATCCGCCGGATAGAGCGCGAACTACTATGCGCCACAGTACTAGTACTGTCAATGGAGCCCTTTTACTCACAGCGCTGGGACCGAGGCACGGGGCCCGGCGCCCAACGGCTCTCAGCGGCTGGACGGGCGTTGTGGAAAAACCAGCGGTGGAAGTGGAATCCTTGGGGGGCTAGCGCTTGCTGGCGCTGGCCGGTTGGATCTCCTCGATGTCAACCCAGTTCGTAGGGTAGACCCCGGTGTAGCAGGCGGTGCAGTAGGTGGTTTTTTCTCCGTCGCCGCAGGCCTTTTTCATGCCCTCAAGGGAGAGGTAGGCCAGCGAATCAGCCCCGGTGAACTCGCGAATCTGCTCCACCGACTTGTTGGCCGCGATCAGCTCCCTCCGGGAAGGAGTGTCCACTCCGTAAAAGCAGGGTGAGATGGTGGGGGGGCAGGAGATGCGCATGTGGACTTCCCGGGCGCCGGCGTTGCGGATCATGCGCACGATCTTGCGGCTAGTGGTACCGCGCACGATAGAGTCGTCAATCAGCACCACCCGCTTGCCTTCCAGCAAGCTGCGGACCGGGTTGAGCTTGAGCTTCACCCCGAAGTCCCGCACGCTCTGCCGCGGCTCGATGAAGGTACGTCCCACATAGTGGTTGCGGATGAGTCCGAAACGGAAGGGAATTCCGCTCTCGGCCGAGTAACCCATGGCCGCGGTCACGCCGGAGTCCGGCACCGGGACCACGATGTCGGCCTCGGCAGGCGCCTCCCGCGCCAGTTGACGCCCCAGCTCTTCGCGGCTGTCCTGTACCGGGCGCCCGAAAACGATACTGTCGGGACGCGAGAAATACACGTGCTCGAAGATGCAGCTCGATTGCGGAGCCGGGGTCGCATAGAACCGCGAGGTGATGCTCTCGCCACCCGCCACCACCAGCTCGCCGGGCTTCACCTCGCGCTCGTACGTGGCGCCAATCAGGTCGAAAGCAGACGTCTCGGATGCGAACACGATCGTGTCCTGCTTCTGGCCGGGCGGTGCCGGGATTCGTCCCATGGCCAGCGGACGGAAACCGCGCGGATCGCGCGCCGCAAATATCCGGTCGGGGCTGATCATCACCAGCGAGAACGCGCCTTCCACCCGGCGCAACGCGTCGGCCATGGCCTCCGGCAGGGTCTGCTCCTTGGAGAGCGCAATCAGGTGAACAATGACTTCGGTGTCGCTGTTGGTCTGGAAAATTGACCCCTGGGCTTCCAGGCGATGGCGGATCTCCAGCGCGTTCACCAGATTGCCGTTATGCGCCAGCGCCATCATGCCTTTGTTGGATTGCACCATGATGGGCTGGGCGTTGAGCAGGGCGGAATCGCCGGCGGTGGAATAACGCGTGTGACCGATGGCCAAGGTGCCACGCAGGTTGGCCAGAGCTTCTTCACCGAAGATGTCGGCGACGAGGCCCATGGCCTTGTGCACGTGCAGCGTCAGGCCATCGGAGGTGACGATGCCCGCCGACTCCTGTCCCCGATGCTGCAGCGCATGCAGGCCGAGGTAGGCGAGCTTCTCCGCCTCAGGGTTGGCGTAGATAGCCACCACGCCACATTCGTCACGAAATTTGTCAGGATGAAGCATTTAGCAATTAGCAGTTTAATCCGCCGCCACAGGCTCCGGTTCGGTCTGCAGAGCCTTCTCCAGCGCGCTCTCGTATAGCTTGCGCAACTCAGCCACCGTCGCCGACACAACTACCCGGCCATCCAACTTGATTTCCAGAGATTCGGCAGTTGTCTCCCCCAGCTTGTCCACAGAGAGGCGGTATTTTACCCCTATTTCTTGGATTCTCGACAGATTACCGTGGTCGCAAGAGATGACGATCCGGCTGGCATCCTCGCCGAAGAGGGCAAACTCCGGCGGCAGCCCCTGGGAAGCCAGATCCACCGTCATGCCAATCCCCCCGGGGAACGCGGCCTCGGCCAGAGCGACCGCCAAGCCGCCCTCGGAACAGTCGTGGGCGGAGTCCAGCACTCCCGCCTGGCTCATCTCAACGACCGCCTTCTGCAGGGCCGCTTCCCGCTCCAGTTCCAGCTCCGGCGGATAACCCCACACCGTGCCCAGGACCTCCTTGGCATATTCGGAGGAGCCAAACTCGGATTCGACATCGGTTGCGTCACCCGGCTCCCCCGCGCGCAGCAGGACGATGGCGCGGCCAGCCTCGCGGAAATGCGGGAACGTCGCCTGGTGTACGTCCTCCAAAATTCCCACCACGCCTACCACCGGCGTGGGGTAGATCCCTTCCCCCAGCGTCTCGTTGTAGAAACTGACATTTCCCCCGGTGATAGGGACATCGAGCTCTTCGCAGGCCCTGGTCATGCCGTCCACGACCTGCGAGAACTGCCACATGATGTGCGGCTTCTCCGGATTGCCAAAGTTGAGGCAGTTGGTTGCGCCCACGGGCACGGCGCCCGCGCAGGCGACGTTGCGGGCCGCCTCGGCCACCGCGTGCATGGCACCCAGCCGCGGATCGAGATAGCACCAGCGCCCGTTGCCATCGAGCGCCATCGCCAGCCCGCGCTGCGAGCCTTTGATACGAATCACGCCCGCATCGCCCGCGCCCGGAGCTTCGACGGTGTTGGTCTGCACCATGTGGTCGTACTGCTGCCACACCCAGCGCTTGCCGCAGATGTTCGGGCTGGCTAGGAGTTGCTTCAGGTTGCTGGTCAGGTCGCCACTTTCGGCTAACTTGATATTCTCCGGCATCTCGCGCGGCACCGGGGGCTCCCAGCGCTCCAGCGGCCGCTTGTACAAAGGCGCGTTGTCGGTAAGGGCCTCGTTAGGGATTTCGGCAACCACGTTTCCATGCTCCTTGACGCGCATCTTGCCGTCGAGCGTGACCTGGCCGACCTCTACCGCGTCCAGCCCCCACTTCCGGAACACTTGAAAAACCTCTTCCTCCCGGCCCTTCTGCGCTACCAGCAGCATGCGCTCTTGCGACTCGCTGAGCATGATCTCGTAAGGCGTCATGCTGGTCTCGCGCTGGGGAACGCGGTCCAGCTCAATCTCGATGCCGACGTGGCCGCGGCCGCCCATCTCGCAGGTGGAGCAGGTAAGCCCGGCGGCGCCCATGTCCTGGATGCCAACGATGGCGCCGGTTTGCATGGCTTCCAGGCAGGCCTCGAGCAGCAGCTTCTCCAGGAACGGGTCGCCCACCTGAACGTTGGGCCGCTTGGCTTCCGACGTCTCGCTGAACTCTTCGCTAGCCATGGTGGCCCCGTGAATGCCGTCGCGCCCGGTTTTCGATCCAACATAAATGACCGGGTTGCCTTCGCCAGCGGCACGCGCATAGAAGATCTGGTCCCGCCGCACCAGGCCGAGAGCAAACGCATTCACCAGAGGATTGCCGGAGTAGCAGGGCTCAAACTTGGTCTCTCCGCCAAGGTTCGGTACGCCGAAACAATTGCCATAGGAAGCGATCCCGCTAACCACGCCCTCGAGAACGGAGTGGTTCTTGTGCAGTTCCCTGCTGGAAGTGTCCTTACCGGGAGTAATCGGCCCAAAACGCAGCGAATCCATGATCGCCACCGGCCGCGCCCCCATGGTGAAAATGTCGCGCAGAATTCCTCCAACGCCCGTGGCCGCGCCCTGGAAGGGCTCAATAAACGAAGGATGATTGTGGGACTCGATCTTGAAGGCACAGGCCCAACCCTCGCCAATATCAATGATGCCGGCATTCTCCCCCGGCCCCTGCACCACCCTCCGGCTGCGCGTCGGCAGGCGCTTCAAATGCACCCGCGAAGACTTGTAGGAGCAGTGCTCGCTCCACATCACACTAAGAATGCCGAGCTCGGTGATGGTCGGCTCGCGCCCGCCCAGCAATTGTTTGATCTTTTCGTATTCGTCGGGAGTAAGGCCGTGCTCCCGGACGAGGTCGGGAGTGATGGCTGCGGCGGCAGTCATATTCATATGAGGGGCTCGTCTCTATTGTCGCATTTCGCGGCGGAGCGCGATAGCCGCTTAGATCTTCCCGGCGTCATCCCGAAGTCCGGCGCAGTGCAGCCGGGCGAGGGATCGTGCGAGAGTCGGAAATACAGTCCGACGCGTAACGGCCAAGCCAACAGCCGACCCCAACGCTAATATACTGTTGCCTGAATGAAGTCCGTCATCGTCGGTACCGCGGGCCATATCGACCACGGCAAAACCGCCTTGGTCAAGGCATTGACCGGCATCGATGCCGACCGGCTGGAAGAAGAAAAGCGCCGCGGCATCACCATTGATATCGGGTTCGCCCATCTCGATCTGCCCGGTCCTCGAGGCGAGACCCTCCGCCTGGGCTTTGTGGATGTCCCCGGTCACGAACGCTTCGTGCGCAACATGCTGGCGGGGGTGGGCGGCATCGACCTGGTGCTGCTGGTGATCGCCGCGGATGAATCCATCAAGCCGCAAACCCGCGAACACTTCGACATCTGCCGCTTGCTGTCCGTGCGCCGTGGCCTCACCGTGCTGACCAAATCCGACCTGGTGGACGCCGAAACGCTCGAAGTGGTGCGGCTCGAAGTCGAAGACTTCCTGCGCGGATCGTTTCTCGATGCTGCCAGCGCCCCGGTAATTCCGGTGAGTTCCCTGACCGGAGCCGGCTTGGAGGACCTGAAGCAAGCGCTTGCCCGAGTAGCACAAGAGGCGCCCGCGAAAGATGCAGTGGCACTTGCCCGCCTGCCCATTGACCGCGTCTTCACCATGAAAGGCTTCGGCACGGTGGTCACCGGAACACTGGTGGCGGGGACCATTCGCAGGGACGATGAACTGGAGGTTTTCCCCGCGGGCCAGCGCGTACGAGTCCGGGGTGCCCAGGTGCACGACGTGCCCGCGGAGCAATCGATCGCCGGCCAGCGCACGGCCCTGAACCTGGTGGGCGCGACCACCGAGGACCTGGCCCGCGGCATGACCCTGGTGCCCCCTGATACTTTTCGCTCTACCTCGCGAGTCGATGCGCTGCTGTCGTTGCTGCCATCAGCAAAACCGCTGAAAGATGGGGCCAGGGTCCATTTTCATGCCTATACGATGGAGACCATCGCAGAAGTCCGGCTGTACGGCATGAAACAGCTGAAGCCCGGGGATGAGCAATTCGTGCAGCTTCGATTGGCTGAGCCTGCGCTGCTCTTGCCGGGAGACCGCTTCATCCTGCGGCAGTTCTCCCCGGTGGTGACCATCGGGGGCGGTTTCGTGCTCGATGCTTCGCCTTCGACTCGCAAGCAACCCCAAACGGAGGTCGCAACGTTTCTCGCTACCCTGATGACGGGATCGCCCGAGCAGATTCTGGAAGCGCGAGTGAGGCGCCGCGGACTTACCGGGCTGCGGCTGCAGGATGTGCCCGGCGAAATGAACATCCGCCTGGACGCCGCGACCCGCCTGGCGAAAGCGGCAGGACTGCTGTCGTGCGGACCAATGCTGGTTACATCGGGAAGCTTCGCTCTGGCGCGAAAACTGATACGCGACACGGTGGAGAAATTTCACGCCGCCAATCCTCTGGTGGCCGGGATCAGCAAGGAAGAATTGCGCGAGCGCACGCGCATTGGCCCCGAGGTGTTTCAAAGTGTGCTCACGACGATGGTCGAGAAGAAAGAGCTGGCGGTCACAGGCGAGTTAGTCCATCTGCCCGGCCGCGGCGTGGTGATGAAAGACGAAGAAGCCGAGTCCAAGCAGATCATCGAGAGTGCCTTTGCCTCCGCCGGGCTGAAAGTTCCGGCGCTGCACGAGGTGCTGGGGGGGCTGAAAGTGGACAAAGCCCGGGCGCAGAAGATCGTAACATTACTGCTGCGCGATAAGATCCTGATAAAGATCTCCGACACACTGGTATTTCACCAATCAGCGCTGCAGGAGTTGCGCCGGCAGATGGCGGCGTATAAGGCCAAGTCTCCCAAGATCGATGTTGGCCAGTTCAAGGAGTTGACCGGCATCACCCGCAAATATGCCATTCCGTTGCTGGAATACCTGGATCGCGAGCGGGTGACGCGGAGGGTGGGGGATGTGCGGGAGATTCTGTGACTGTAAGGAATGCTGGCTCGTCGGGTGGTTAACCCCGTCCAGGTAACAGGGAGAAAATCCGGTGGGGCGAGCGGTTGCGCGAG
This sequence comes from Terriglobales bacterium, assembly GCA_035542575.1. Lineage (GTDB taxonomy): Bacteria > Acidobacteriota > Terriglobia > Terriglobales > Acidobacteriaceae > JAIQET01. The sequence continues at coordinate 53,988 of DATKLE010000014.1, forward strand.
TTGGCGGAGAAGGCAGAGTGAACTCACGGGTACGCATCATCGGCGCGGGCCTGGCCGGTTCCGAGGCGGCCTGGCAGTGCGCCCGCAGCCGTGTCGCCGTCGAACTCTGTGAAATGCGGCCCGCGCGCTCAACCCCCGCTCATCAGACCGCTGACTTCGCCGAACTGGTCTGCTCGAACTCGCTGAAGTCCGACAGCGAGAACACTGCGCCCTGGCTGCTCAAAGAAGAAATGCGGCGGGCGGGATCGCTGCTGATGGATGTCGCGCGCCAGTGCGCGGTGCCGGCGGGACACGCGCTTGCCGTGGACCGCACCGCCTTTGCCGCTCAGGTTACCGAGGCCATTTCCCGCGAGCCCCTGATCTCTGTCCGCCGCGAAGAAGTCACCCAAGTCAGGGAAGATCAGCTGACGATCATTGCCACCGGCCCGCTCACGTCCGACGCGCTGTCGGAGGAGGTCGGCCGGCTGAGCGGCACCTCCCGTCTTTACTTCTTCGACTCCATCAGCCCGATTGTCGAAGCCGATTCCATCGACCAGACGAAGGTCTACCTCGCGGCCCGCTACGACAAAGGCACGGCCGACTACATCAACTGCCCCATGTCGAAGGAACAGTACGACCGCTTCTACGATGCGCTGGTGTCGGCCCAGGCTGTCGAAGAGCGCGACTGGGAGAAAGTGAATTATTTCGAAGGCTGCCTGCCCATCGAGGAAATCGCCCGCCGCGGCCGCGATACCTTGCGCTTCGGTCCCATGAAGCCGGTCGGACTTAAGGACCCGAAGACCGGACACTCCCCCTACGCGGTGGTGCAATTGCGGCAGGAGAATCTGCGCGCCGATTCCTACAACCTCGTCGGCTTCCAGAATCACCTCAAGCACGGCGAGCAGGCGCGCGTGCTGCGTCTCATCCCCGGCCTGGAGAACGCGCGCTTCCTGCGCTACGGCCAAATCCATCGCAACACCTACATCAATGCTCCGGCGCTGTTGACCGAAACTCTGCAGCTGAAAGGGCATTCGCGCGTATTGTTCGCCGGGCAGATCTGTGGAGTGGAAGGCTACGTGGAATCCATTGCGACGGGGTTGATGGCGGGCATGCACGCATGCGCGCTGGTCGCGGGCGCCGAGCCTTTGCCCCCGCCTCGCGCGACCGCGTTCGGGTCGCTGGTCCACTACATCACGCACGCCGATGCCAACCACTTTCAGCCAGCGAACATCACCTTCGACCTGCTGCCGCCTCTGGAGCAAAAGATCCGCGATCGGCAACAGAGGCATCGGCGGCAGTGCGAAATAGCGCTGCGGGAGTTCGGGACTTGGTTAGAGGCAGTTGGGATGTCTCACGCCTTGCGATAGCACGCGTGGGCGCGGCCCAGTTCAATCTGTCTTCCAGGTTTCTTTCGTAATTCTCGCATAGAGCACGACCGCTCCAAACGCGGGCCATAAGAAGGCAACAAGACGGATCAGCCCGTAATTATGTGGGCCTCGCAGCGCGCCTCTCAGAAGTCCAAAAGCCGCGAATATCGCCACCATTCCTTCCCTGCAACAAAATCCTCTGGACTTGCGTATCAAGCAGAGGGGGGTGTCTTGCCCCTGCGGAACGGCTCACGTTCGGTGGGCCACCGCGTCCATACAGCACGGGAAGTCCGCATGGTCCTGCGCGATCTCATTAGCGACGTTGTACGTACCGTCTGGTCGCATAAGCTGCGCACCTTCCTCACCATGTTCGGCATTGCCTGGGGCATCGTCTCCATCGTGCTCATGGTGGCCGCCGGCGAAGGTCTTCGGGCCGGCCAGGCCAAGGTCGCGGCCACCCTCGGCAAGGATGTGATGATCGTCTTCCACGGCCGCACCAGCCTGCAGGCAGGCGGAATGAGGGCTGGGCGGGTATTGCACTGGACGGATGAAGATGTCCCTGCTGTGCAGTCCGAGTCGCCGGACTGCGAGTACATGCTGCCTGAACTTGAGCAGAATGACGTTCGCACCCACAGCAACTACAACAACGCGGCCCTGCTGGTGACGGGTTCGCTGCCGCCCTTCGCGGAGGTCCGCAGCCTCGGCGTGGGTGAAGGCCGTTTCTACAACTGGGACGACCAGCGCGAAGCGCGCCGCGTCGCCTTCCTGGGCACCGACGCGGCCAAGCAGCTTTTTGCCGGCCACGACGCGGTCGGCCAGACCCTCTACCTGGACGACTTTCCCTACACCGTCATCGGGGTGATGGCGCAGAAGAAACAGGATTCCAGTTACGACGGCTGGGATGTAAACAAGATCTTTGTTCCCTTTGCTGCCATGCGCCGCGACTTCCCCGACAAACCCCCGGGCACCGCCTTCACCTTCGATCAGATGCTGGTCACCCCTAGATCGGTGGAGCAGCACGAGGCCTGCAAGCGCGAGGTGCGTGCTGCATTGGGACGAATGCACAACTTTGATCCCAACGACAAGGAAGCCTGTCCCATCTGGGACACGGTGAAGGAGGCCAAAGCCTTCCGTCAGATGACCGATGGCATGAAGTATTTTCTGGGCGCCGTCGGCTTTGTCACCCTGTTCCTGGGCGGGCTGGGCGTAATGAACGTGATGATGGTGGCAGTGCGGGAGCGCACCCGCGAGATCGGCGTGCGCAAGGCGCTGGGAGCGCCGGCGCGGACCATCCTGCAGCAGTTCTTCTACGAAGCCTTGCTAATCGCCCTTGTGAGCGGAGGGGTGGGATTGGGAGTGGCCTACGGGATCTGCGCTCTGGTGAACTTGCTCCCCATGCCCGACTTCTTCGCGGGATTGCTGGCGACCTGGACCTCCGGGTTGCTGGCCTGCGGACTGCTCGGAAGCATCGCGGTGCTTTCCGCGCTGTACCCGGCGCGGCGGGCTGCGTCAGTGGACCCGATCGAGGCGTTGCGCTTTGAGGCGGGAGGATGAACAACTTCGTCACAAAGCACAAAAAGGAGCACGAAGGCGCGGGGATTTTGCCCGGGTGTAACTTCGTGTCTGTTGTGGCGATCTCCTGCGCATGCTGACTGAGATCATTCTCGAAGCCTGGATCGCGCTGAAGCGCAACTACACCCGCAGCATGCTCACCATGCTGGGCATTGTCTGGGGAATCGCTACGGTCACGCTGCTGATTGCTTACGGCAGCAGCTTTCGCCGCATCCTGGTCAACGGGTTTGACGCGTTCGGCAAGAGCGTCGTTATTTGCTGGCCGCAGCAGACCAGCGAACAGCCCGGGGGACAGCGCGCCGGAAAGAAAGTATTGCTGGAGCAGGCCGATCTTGACATGGTCAAGCAGGATGCTCCTCTGGTGAAACACGTCTGCCTGGAAACGGTCCGCCGTCCCGGCGTCGGCTATGGCGACCGCATGGTGGGGACGGCTGCCGTCCGCGGCGTCTGCCCCGAGTACGGCGAAATGCGCAACGAGGTCCCTTCCGAGGGCCGCTGGCTCGCTCCCGGAGATGAGATTGAACGCCGCCGGGTCGCGTTCCTGGGGGGACGCATCCGCGAACAACTCTTCAGCGGTCGCCCGGCGGTGGGCGAAACCATCCAGATCGGGGGCATCCGCTTCACCGTCGTCGGCGTGATGGCACGCAAGATCCAACTCAGCAACTACTTCAGCTCCGACGATGATTCCGTTTGGATCCCATATTCCTCAGCCGGCGACTTGTGGAACACCCGCTACGCCTCGGTGCTGGTGTTTGAGCCCATCGCCCCGCAGTTCGAGAAGAAGGCCATGGCGCAGGTGCTGGCGGCGATTGCCACGCGCCAGCAGTTTTCACCCACCGACAAGAAAGCCCTCCAGATGTTTGGACGCGACGAATTCCGTCCGGTGATCAATGCCATCACCATCGGACTCCAGGTGCTGCTCACCTTTATCGGCACGCTCACGCTCGGCATCGGCGGTGTGGGCGTGATGAATATCATGCTGGTGTCGGTGGATGAGCGCATCCGCGAGATCGGCCTGCGCCGCGCCTTGGGCGCCAGAAAACGCCACATCAAGCTGCAATTCCTGGCGGAGACTCTGCTCATCATGCTGCTGGGCGGGGCCATCGGAGTGTTGCTGTCTTACGCCATCGCCGCGGCTGTGGGCACGCTGCCCTTGATGGGGCCGTTGTTCGAAGATGATTCCGGCAAAGGCGATATCCACTTGAAGATTTCCGTCATGACCGTGGGCATTTCCACCGTTGTTCTGCTGGCCGTCGGAGTGATCAGCGGGCTGGTGCCGGCGCTGCGGGCCTCCAGACTGGATCCGGTTGAAGCGCTGCGCTACGAATAGAAAAATCCTCGATTGTCGATTCTCAAGCCCGATCCCGCGAAATTTGTTTGACCCGATTTCCGCTTGGCAGTACCTTGCTGCCATCGAGGTGCGCTCTTGCCCATTTCCGCGGTGGATGCGATCAGTCTGGCCTTTCAGCACACCAAGCAACAACTCCTCCAGCCCTTCCGCATGGGACAGTGGGCAAGGTTGGCGCTGGTGGGATTGCTGGCGGGAGAACTTTCTTCGGGAGGCGGCTGCAATTCCAATTTCCAGCTGCCCAGCCGCCCCAGCGACACCCAGCATTTTCTCGATCTCCCGATGTCATCGGCTAGTCCGGTAGTGTACGCGGCGGTGATCGCCCTTCTGATTGTGGCCGGATTGGTGCTCTGGGTGCTCGTTATCTACATCAGCAGCGTGATGCGGTTCATCCTGTTCGACAGCGTGATGGCGAAGCATTGCCAAATCCGGCGCGGCTGGGAGCGGCGCCAGAGGCCGGGCTGGCGGTACTTCGTATGGCAGATTCTTTTTTTCCTGGCTACGCTGGCCGGACTGACGATTCTGCTGGGCATTCCCGCGGCCATCGCGCTGGCGCTGGGCTGGTGGAAAGCGCCAAGCCAGCATCTGCTGCCGCTGATCCTGGGTGGCGTAGTGCTCTTTTTCCTTGTTATGACGGCCGTGGTCTCAGTCTTGGTGGTGCATGTGCTGACCAAGGACTTTGTCGTTCCACAGATGGCGCTGGAAGATATCAGCGCGGTCGAAGGATGGCGGCGGCTGATTCCGAGGCTGAAGGCGGAAAAGGGAGGCTACGCCGGCTATGTGGGGATGAAAGTCGTGCTGGCGCTGGGCGCTGCGGTGATCCTGGGCATCGTCGCCGCCATCGTGATTCTCGTGCTGCTGGTTCCGCTGGGCGCCGTGGGCGTCGCCGCTGTGCTCACCGGTAAGGCGGCCGGCCTGACGTGGAACCTGTACACCATCACGCTGGCGGTGGTGGTGGCATGCATTGTTGTGGTGGGCATCCTGTATCTGTTTGCGCTGATCTCGGTCCCGGCCATCGTATTTTTCCCCGCCTATTCAATCTATTTCTTTGCCGCGCGCTATCCCGCGCTGAGTGCGGCACTCTACCCGGCGCCACCCCCAGCCCCAGGACCTTCACCCTTGTCACCGCCGCTGCCGCCGCAACCCGAACCGGCCGGTTAGGGCGGCAGTCGCGCAAACCCGTTGTCTCCATAGTCTGAAGCGGCAGGATCGTAACCGATGCCGCTGCCTGCAACCGGCTGTGTTTGCACAAACCGTGGCGTGGCCGGCAACGTCGCCCCGCGCTCCTGTTAGAATCAAAAGGCAATGGTCCTGCCGTTCGTCCGCGATCTGTTTGCGGACGTGGAAAAGCTGCCCGCCTTCTCGCGCGTGGCCTCCCATCTGAAAGAGGGCACGGGGCGGATTAGTGTCTCCGGCCTTACACCCACGGCCAAGGCGTTGCTTCTGGTATTGCTGCATAGGGCAGCCGGACGGCCGCTGATTCTGGTCGTCCCCGACAACCGCACCGCCGAAGACTTTCTGCCGGTGGTCCGCGCCTTCGCGGAGATGACTGGAGGCCTGGAGCCAGACTCCGTCGTGTCCCTGCCCACCCGCGATGTGCTCCCCTTCCAGAACCTCTCTCCCCACCCGGAAATCCAGGAACAGCGGGCAGTGGCGCTTTGGAAAATCGCTTCTGGCACGGCATCGATTGTGGTCTCGCCCATCACGGCTACGGCCCTTCGCCTGCGCTCCGCGGAATATTATTCGGACTTGGCGCGCATCGTGCGCCGCAGCGACACTCTCGACACCGACCTGCTGCTTCGCCACCTCAACACGGTTGGTTACAGCTCGACGGATGTCGTGGAGATGCCCGGCGAGTACGCGCTGCGGGGCGGCATTCTCGACGTTTACTCTCCCGAGGCGGACCGCCCGCTGCGCATCGAGTTCTTTGGCGACGAGGTCGAGTCCATCCGCAAGTTCGATCCCGCGAGCCAGCGTTCCTCGAATCCGGTGGACGAGGCGCTGCTGCTCCCCCTCACCGAGACTCCGGTCAGCGAGGAGCTCCTGGGCGCCATCCACGCCCGGCTCTCCGGAAAGCGCATCACCGGCGCCGAGGAAGTGATCGAGCAGGCGGTGCGCGCAGGCGGAGTCACGGTGTTCCCCGGCTGGGAGTTCTACGCGCCGGTGGCCGGGGCCGATCGCACCCTGTTTGATCTGTTGCCCAACGCCGTCGTGCTCGCCGATGAACCCGACAGCCTCAAGCAGGAATGCGACCGCATGTGGGCGCGCATTGGAGAGGCCCACGAGCGCAGTGGAGTCGGCAACCTGGTTCGCCCCACCGATCTGTACTTCCCCCCCGAGAATTGGTGGCAGCGCCTGGCCACCTTGCCTGGCGCGCAGGTTGAACATCTGGGCATACAGCGTGCTGAAGATAACGCCTCAGCCGTCACTTTCCATTCCCAACCTACGCCCCGTTTTCACGGCTCGGTTCCGGCCATGCTGGAGGAAGTTAAGAAGCAGATTGCGGAGGGCAAGCGCGTGCTGCTGGCCGTGGCCAACACCGGAGAAGTGGAGCGATTGGCCGACATCTTCAGCGAGTACGCGGTCTCCTTTCGTCTGGGAAGCCGCACCCGTGGCGGAGAAAGTTACGCCGACGAAACGGCCTACTTCGCGGGCGAAGTGCTCACCACCACGCTAGTCAAGGCCTATGTTCCCGAGGGTGTGATGCTGCCCGAGGCGGGCCTCGCCATCTTTGGCGCGCGGGATCTGTTCGACGAGTCGGAGGCGGTGGCGGCGCACCCGCGGCAGAAATCCAAGGTCTCCGCGTTTCTTTCCGATTTCCGCGATCTGCAGGTCGGCGACTACGTCGTCCATGTCGAGCATGGCATCGGCCAATACCAGGGCCTCAAAGAGATCAATCAGGGCGATGGCGCCGCCGAATTCATGCTGCTGGAATACGCCGAGGCCGCGCGCCTTTACGTCCCCCTGACCCGCCTTGACCTGGTGCAGAAATACCGGTCGTCGGAAGGCGCCAAGCCCGTGCTCAATCACCTGGGTACCGCCGCCTGGGCCCGGACCAAAGCCCGCGTCCGCAAGGCCATGAAGGACATGGCCGACGAACTGCTCAAGCTCTACGCCGAACGCAAGGCCGCCCAGGGGCACGCCTTCTCCGCCGACAGCGAGTGGATGGGCGAGTTCGAGGACGCCTTCGAATTCAGCGAGACGGAAGACCAGGAACTGGCTATCGTGGATGTCAAGCGCGACATGGAATCCTCGCAGCCCATGGACCGCCTGCTCTGCGGCGACGTCGGCTACGGCAAGACAGAAGTCGCCATGCGCGCCGCCTTCAAGACCATCAGCGACAACAAACAAGTCGCCGTGCTGGCGCCAACCACGGTTTTGGCCTTCCAGCACTTTGAGACCTTCAAGCAGCGCTTCGCCGCCTTCCCAGTGACGGTGGAAATGCTGAGCCGCTTCCGCACCGCCAGGCAGCAGAAAGAAATCATACAAAGGGTCGAGGCTGGCAAAGTGGACATTCTGATCGGCACCCACCGCCTGCTGTCCAAAGACGTGAAGTTCGCCGATCTTGGCCTGCTGGTCGTGGACGAAGAGCAGCGCTTCGGAGTGCGGCACAAAGAGCGCCTCAAGCAGATGCGCAAGCAGGTGGACGTGCTCACCATGTCGGCCACGCCCATTCCGCGCACCCTGCACATGTCCCTTGTTGGACTGCGGGATATGAGCGTGATCGAGACGCCGCCCAAAGACCGCATCGCGATTCAGACGGTCGTCGCCAGTTGGGACGAAAAGCTGATCCAGTCTGCGCTCGAGCAGGAACTCGACCGCGGCGGCCAGGTTTATTTTCTCCACAACCGCGTGGATACCATCTGGGAAATCGCTGCTAAGCTGCAGACCCTGGTGGCGAAGGCGCGCATCATCGTCGGGCACGGACAGATGTCGCAGGGCGAGCTCGAGAAGGTGATGCTGAAGTTCATGCATCACGAAGCTGACATCCTGGTAGCGACCACCATTATCGAGAACGGTCTCGACATCCCGCTGTGCAACACCATGCTCATCAACCGCGCCGACCGCTTCGGATTGTCTGAGCTTTACCAGTTGCGCGGGCGGGTGGGCCGGTCGAATCGCCGGGCCTATTGTTACCTGTTGCTGCCGGCGGAAATCGAGCTGACGCCGATTGCGCGCCGACGCTTGGCCGCTTTGAAAGAATTCTCCGACCTGGGCGCGGGATTCAAGATTGCGGCCTTAGACCTCGAACTGCGCGGGGCGGGCAATCTGCTGGGCGGCGAGCAAAGCGGGCACATTGAAGCCGTCGGCTTCGAGTTGTACACGCAGATGCTCGACCGCGCCGTACGGGAGATGAAGGGTGAAGCCGCGCCGGAAGAAGCCGAGATTCAGCTCAACCTGGGCCTGAACATTCGCATCCCGGTGGATTACATCAGGGAAGAGAATCAGCGGCTGCGCATGTACAAGCGCGTAGCGGGCGTGGAGAGCGAATCGCAGCTCAAAGACGTCCGCGCCGAATTGCAAGATCGCTATGGCGAGCCGCCCGCCGCTGTGCGCAACCTGCTGGAATACGCCACGCTCAAGCTGCTGGCGGTGCGCGTGGGCGTGACCGGCATCGAGCGCAAGCGCGACCTGGTCAATATCAAGTTCCGGCAAAACGCGGCCATTGACGCGGGCAAGCTGGCCCGCTTCGTAGCGTCGCAGAAGGGTACACAGTTCACTCCCGATGGAAGTTTGAAGTTTGGCATAAAGGCCACCGTAGCGGACGGAGTGCTGCAAACCCTGCACGATCTGCTGGAGGAACTGGCCAGCCAGGAAGCCGTACCTCAGAAGTAGCGGGTTCGAGTCGGATCCTTCACAAGACTTCCCTTCGCTGAGCCGGTGGTGGCCGGCGGGACGCCGGCGCTACGGCCTTTGGTTGAGGCGCTTACGGTGCAGCTACTCTACTCGCCAGCGGGCGAACCCAGCAGGTACAATCACCGAACGGATTGCTGATGACTGAGGACTGACGACCGACCCCATGGCGATGAAAGTTCGCAAAGCAGTTTTTCCCGCGGCCGGGCTGGGCACGCGGTTCCTGCCTGCCACCAAGGCCCAGCCCAAAGAGATGCTGCCCCTGGTGGACACGCCCATCATCCAGTACGGGGTGGAAGAGGCTCTGGCCGCCGGGTGCGACCAGATCATCATCATCACGGGCCGCGGCAAGCAGGCCATTGAAGACCACTTCGACGTCAGCTACGAACTGGAGAAGATGCTCGAAGAACGCGGCAAGACCGATCTGCTCAACATCGTGCGCGACATCTCCGACATGATCCACGTGGCCTACGTCCGCCAGAAAGAGGCGCTGGGGTTGGGTCACGCTGTGCTCATGGCGCGCGAACTGGTGGGCAACGAACCGTTCGCTGTGCTCCTGGCTGACGACGTGATTGACGCCGAGGTGCCCTGCCTGAAGCAGATGATGAATGTCTTCGAGCAAACCCAGTGCTCGGTGTTGGCCGCCCAGATGATCGAGGGCGCCGCCATCTCAGCCTATGGAGTGCTGAAGGTAAGGCCTGCGGACAGCCGTTTTGGCGGGCGGCTCTACGAAATCGAAGACATGGTGGAAAAACCGAAGCCTGCCGACGCGCCTTCCAATATCGCCGTGATCGGCCGCTACATCCTGACGCCCGCGGTATTTGAAACCCTGTCCAACATCAAAGCTGGTGTGGGCGGAGAGCTGCAGCTGACCGACGGGTTGCGGGCGCTACTTAAAAAGGAAAAGATGTACGGCTACGTGTTCGAAGGCAAGCGCCACGATACGGGCGACAAGCTGGGCTTCCTCAAGGCCACGGTGGAATTCGCGCTCAAGCGCCCCGACCTGGGAGGGCCACTGCGAGAGTATCTGAAGAGCCTGAAGCTGTAATTGCCAAGTGGCGATTGGACAACGAGCGCAGTGCCACTGCACGCAGGATCCGTTCGACTTCGCTCAGGGCAGGCTCTTCGCCCTTTCGGACTGGATGACGCCTAAAGAATAGCTGCTGACACTGGCATCGCGGCGCGCCCCCCAGCCGGCGTCATTTCGAACCTCGGCGTAGTTCAGCCGAGCGAGAAATCCCGCGCGCAGCGGCACGTCTCTGACCACAAGATAGGAAAGTCCGCGCAAGATCCTTCGCCCTCCCGGGCTCAGGATGACGCCAGAGAAAAGGCGTGTGAGGTTTGAATAGTCAACCGAGGCTAGCTTCCCAGCGTCATCTTCAGTTTCTTGGACTTCTCTTCCACGCTGTTGGCCAACTGCTCTTTGTGCGCAGCGAGTCTCTTCGTGAGGCTCTCACTGGCGAGCGCCAGGATTTGCGCCGCCAGAATGCCAGCGTTCGTAGCGCCGGGTTTGCCGATGGCCACTGTGGCGACCGGAATCCCCGCCGGCATCTGCACCGTGGCCAGCAGGGAATCGAGTCCGTTCAGCGAAGTCGATGGAATGGGAACACCGATGACCGGGAGTGTGGTATGGGCCGCGATCACGCCCGCCAGGTGCGCCGCTCCGCCCGCGCCCGCGATAATCACGCGAATTCCGCGGTTGGCGGCCTTGCGCGCATACTCGGCGGTGCGCTCGGGCGAGCGGTGCGCCGAGGTTACATCCATCTCGTAGTGAATGCCGAACTGTTCCAGCGCCTTGCCGGCCTCCTGCATGATCTCGAGGTCCGAGTCGCTGCCCATGACGATGGAAACCTGCGGTTTGCTCATGAGTCTCCTGTGTAGTCCTGCACTCGGGACGCTCCCGGCGAGCCCAGGTCTGACGTCCGAGCTCCGACGTCTATTTCTTTAGTGCCCGCGCCGCGATGTCTTTGCGGTAATGCGCGCCTTCAAACCCAATTCTGGAAACCGCCTCATAGGCCCGCTGGACTGCGGTCGCGAGCTCGCTCGCCCGCGCGGTTACACCCAGCACGCGCCCGCCGGCAGTGTAGTAGGCGCCATCCCGCCTCGTGGTCCCGGCGTGGAAAACCTTGATGCCCTCGATTTTTCCCGCCTCTTCGATCCCCATGATCTTCTTCCCCACCTCGAAGGTGCCGGGATAGCCGCCCGACGACATCACCACGCACACCGCCGCATCGGGCGACCAGCGAAAATCACCATCGCTGACCCGCCCGTCGATCGAGGCTTCCAGAGCCTCCACCAGGTCGCTCTCCAGGCGCATCAAGATGGGTTGGGTCTCGGGATCGCCAAAGCGGCAATTGAATTCCAGGACCATTGGCCCCCGTGCTGTCATCATCAGCCCGCAATAGAGCACGCCCTTGTATTCAGCACCTTCGGCCTTCATGCCCTCCACCACCGGCCGCGCGATGTGCTGCACCAGCCAGTTGCGCATCTGATCGTCGACGATAGTTTGTGTGGAATAGGCGCCCATACCGCCGGTATTCGGCCCGGTGTCCCCGTCGCCGATCCGCTTGTGGTCCTGGGCTGCGACCAGAGGCGCAATCCGCTCGCCGTCACTCACTACCAGAAAAGAAAGCTCCTCTCCCTGCAGGCACTCTTCCAGCACCACGCGCGAGCCGGCCTCACCCAGCATTTTGCCGCTGAGCATCTCGGATGACGTGGAAGTTGCCTCTTCCTTGCTCCTGCAGATCACCACCCCTTTGCCGGCCGCCAGCCCGTCTGCTTTGACCACAATCGGCATGTGGAAATGCGGCAAAGCATGGTGGACTTCGTCCAGCGAATTGCAGATGGCATAGTGCGCGGTAGGAATGCGGTGGCGCTGCAGAAATTCCTTGGCGAAGCTCTTGCTCGACTCCAGCCGGGCCGCAGCTTTGCTGGGACCGAAGATGCGCCACCCCTGCCGGGCGAACTCATCCACCACGCCCAGAGTAAGCGGCAACTCGGGTCCCACCACGGTCAGATCGGGCTGGACCTGGTGGGCCAGCGTCAGCAGCGCTTCCAGGTTCTTAACGTCAACGGGAAGGCACTCAGCGTCCTCCGTGATCCCCCCGTTGCCCGGTGCGCAGTACACCTGGGACACGCGTGGAGACTGGCGCAATTTCCACACCAGTGCGTGCTCGCGTCCGCCGCTGCCGATGACGAGGACCTTCATAGCTCGGGATAAACAAAGGTTAGGGGGATGAGTGAGTGATGTCAAACCCGGATTGTCAATTGCCAATCGAAAGCCGGGTGGTCGTCCAATTGGCAATCGGCAATTGGAAATTGACGATCCCACTATTGATTCCCGTTAACCATGCTTAATCTCCGCGTATAATCTTGCGCGATGATCACCGTCTCCAAAGAGGATTACCTGAAGGCGATCCTGGAGGCCGAGAGCGAGGGCGAGGCGGTCATATCGGCGACTCTGGCACACTGGCTGACGGTCTCGCCGCCGGCCGTGACGATGGCGCTTCGCCGGCTGAAGAAAGACGGCCTGGTGCGGGTGCGGGGCGACGGGCAGGTGGGGCTCACACCTGCCGGGCGCAAGATCGCCCGCAAACTGACGCTGCGCCATCACCTTATCGAGCGCATGCTCTCGGAAATGTTCGGCATGGAATGGTACAAGGTGCACGACGAAGCGGAGCGCCTGGAGCATGCTGTCTCGCCGGACTTCGAGGCCAAGCTGCTGACCAAACTGGGCCGCGGAGGCGCCTGTCCGCACGGCAACCTGAGTGAGTTGGAGAGTCCCATGAGCCGCCGCCGTCGCGGTTTGCTGCTGCTCTCCAACGCGGAGGCCGGACAACGGTACCAGGTCAGCGGGATCTATGAGCGAGACCGCCATCTCCTCGAATTTCTGGAGGCCCGCGGCATCCGGCCTGGGTCGGAACTCCGCCTAATGGAGTGCAATTACGACAAGACGCTTTCTCTCCAGACTGCCTCGGGTACTATAGTTCTAGGCCGATCCGCAACCGACAAGATTTGGGTTTCCCGGCTGCCCTCCCGCTCGGTATAATTAACCATAGTTAATTTCCAGCAGTGTATGCCAGTTGACCAGCTCCGATCCTGGAAGCACAAGAGATGAGAGAGACAGACGGGCAGATCAACACCGGCGGATCGGGCGGCTCCCGTGCGCCCGCTAGCGCCGATGCCAGCAACCACCTGTCTTTGGAAGGGGTGCACAGTTCGGTCGAGGTGCCGCACCACGAGGCGGGATTTTGGGAGCAGTGGCGGGCGTTTGTAGGGCCGGCGATCCTCGTCAGCGTCGGCTATATGGACCCCGGCAACTGGGGCACCGACCTGCAAGGCGGCGCCCGGTTCAAGTACGGACTTCTATGGGTAGTCGGTCTGGCCAGCCTGATGGCCATCTTCATGCAGGTGATTTCTGCCCGCCTGGGGGTGGTGACCGGCAAGGATCTCGCGCAATGCTGCCGCGACTGGTATCCCAAGTGGACACGCTGGCCCAACTGGCTGCTGAGTGAGGTGGCCATCGGGGCCTGCGACCTGGCTGAGGTACTGGGGAGCGCCGTCGCCCTCAACCTGCTGTTCCACATCCCATTGCTATGGGCGGTGATCATCACGGGCCTGGATGTGCTCCTCCTCCTGGCCTTGCAACGCTATGGAATGCGCACCATCGAGGCCGTGGTTCTGCTGCTGATTGCGACCATCGCGGTGTGCTATTTCATCGAGATTTTCATTCTGCCCCAGACCCAGCCCAGCTTTCTGGAAATGGGCCAGGCATTCATCACACCGCACTTTCGTCGGGCAGGAATGTTGTACGTTGCCATCGGCATCATCGGCGCCACGGTGATGCCGCACAACCTGTACCTGCATTCCGCCCTGGTGCAGAGCCGCAAGCTGCAAAAAGACGAGCCCTCCATTCGCAGCGCGCTTCGGTTCAACACCATCGACTCCATCGTGGCCCTCAGCATCGCGTTCTTTGTAAACGCGGCGATCCTGGTCCTGGCGGCGATGGTTTTCTTTGGAAAGCAGAGCGTGACGGTATCTGGCGGGCAGGTGGTCACGTTCAGCGCGGACAGTGATTGGGTGCGGGTGGCGTATTTGACCCTGGCGCCGCTGCTGGGGACGGCCGTGGCCAGCACGCTATTCGCGATAGCACTGCTGGCGAGCGGGCAGAGCAGCACCATCACCGGCACGCTTGCGGGCCAGGTTGTCATGGAAGGGTTCATGCATTGGCGGATCAAGCCCTGGGTGCGGCGGCTGATCACGCGTTCGCTGGCCATCCTGCCCGCGGTATTCATCATTGGGCTGCGAGGCGACAGCAGTGTTACCGACCTGCTGACCCTGAGCCAGGTGGTGCTGGCGCTGCAACTACCGTTCGCCATGTTTCCGCTCTTGCAATTCACCAGTTCGCGCAAGCGAATGGGAGCCTGGAGGAACGGTTGGTTCCTGCTGGTGGCCGGCTGGACCAGTGCTATTCTGATCACCTGCATGGATCTCTACGGCCTGCCGGATTCGCTCCGGGGAGCCTGGCAGGTCATCGTTGGCGGATGACGGCGAGGCAAGTGTAACCACCATGTACGAAACCATTCTCGTGACGCTGGATGGCACGCCGACCGACCGGGCCATCATCGAGCATGTCAAACAGCTCGCGAAGCTGGCGCACAGCCGCCTGGTGTTGCTGCACGTGGCCGACGGATGGGCCGCCCGAACCTATGGTCCAGACGCGGTCAGCCCGGAGATCACCGAAGACACGGCGTACTTGGAAAGAGTGCGGGCCGAGTTCCAGGCGGCCGGCATTCCAGCGGAAGCGGAGTTGGCGTACGGCGACCCCGCCAGTGAAATCGTCAAGTGGGTCAAGCAGAAGGGCTGCGATCTGGTGGCCATGAGTACTCACGGACACCGCTTCCTCGCCGATGTGTTCCTGGGTACCACTGCCAGCCGGGTACAGCACCGCATCAGCGCGCCGGTGCTGCTGCTGCGGGCAAAATAAGCGTCCTCGCTGCACGGTGTTCCTGCGCCGGCGTCGACGGCAGCGGCAATCGGACCTGCGCTGCACAATCCTCCGCCGAAGGGCTAAACTAGTATTCAAGTATTGGTGGGCGTGCGGACATCTCAGGAAGGTCATCATTCATGAATAGTTTCAATAGCCGCTCTAGTCTCAAAGTTGGCAACAAGGAATACGAAATCTACAGGATTGACGCGCTGGACAAGCAGGGCATCTCCACGCGCCACTTGCCTTATTCGCTGCGCATTCTACTGGAGAATCTTCTGCGAACCGAAGATGGCCGCAACGTGACCAAGGACGAAATTCGCGCGCTCGCGGCGTGGAACAGCAAGTCGAAGCCGGACAAAGAAATTGCCTTCACCCCCAGCCGAGTGCTGCTGCAGGACTTTACCGGGGTGCCGGCGGTGGTGGATCTGGCCGCCATGCGCGATGCCATGAAGCGCTTGTCCGGCGACCCGGCGTTGATTAATCCGCTGCAGCCGGCAGAGTTGGTGATTGACCACTCCGTGCAGGTGGATGAGTTCGGCACGCCGAATGCCTTCGACGTGAACGCTCTGCTCGAGTTCCAGCGCAATAAGGAACGCTACCAGTTCCTGCGCTGGGGGCAGACGGCGTTTCGCAATCTGAAGATTGTTCCGCCAGACACCGGCATCGTGCACCAGGTGAACCTGGAATATCTGGCGCGGGTGGTATTCGTGCAGGAGTCGGCGGGCAAACGCACGGCCTACCCCGACACCCTGGTCGGCACCGACTCGCACACCACCATGATCAACGGCCTGGGCGTGCTGGGCTGGGGTGTGGGGGGAATCGAAGCCGAGGCCGCCATGCTGGGACAGCCGGTCTCCATGCTGATTCCGCTGGTGGTGGGCGTGAAGCTCACCGGCCGCCTGCGGGAAGGGGCGACGGCCACTGACCTGGTGCTCACCATCACAGAAATGCTGCGGAAACACGGCGTGGTGGGGAAATTCGTTGAATATTTCGGACCGGGGCTGCAGGACCTGCCCCTGGCGGACCGCGCCACGATTGGCAATATGTCACCGGAGTACGGCGCGACCTGCGGGATCTTCCCGATTGACAAAGAGACGCTTTCCTACTTGCGTCTGACCGGTCGCTCTGAGGAACAGATCGCTCTGGTTGAGGCTTACTGTCACGAACAGGGCTTGTTCCACGATGCCAAGACTCCAGAAGCGGAATACTCCGAACTACTGACACTGGACCTGGCCACCGTCGAGCCCAGCCTCGCTGGGCCCAAGCGCCCGCAGGACCGCGTGGCGCTGTCCAAAGCGCGCGAATCATTCGAGCAGGCATTGCCATCGCTGGTCAAGCCGGGCAAGGGTGAGGTCAAGCCGGCCACGGCTTCAAGCAACGGCAGCCTTCATCACGGGAGCGTGGTGATCGCCGCCATTACAAGCTGCACCAATACTTCGAACCCGTTCGTGATGCTCGCCGCCGGGCTGTTGGCGAAAAAAGCGGTGGAGCGCGGACTCGAGGTCCCCGCCTGGGTGAAGACCTCGTTAGCGCCCGGCTCGAAAGTAGTGCGCGACTACCTGGAAAAGGCCAGCCTCATGCCTTACCTGGAGAAGTTGAAATTCAATCTCGTCGGCTACGGCTGCACTACCTGCATTGGCAACTCCGGCCCGCTGCCCCCGGAAATCTCCAGGGAAATTGACCAGAAGAGTCTGGTCGTGGCCTCGGTGCTCTCCGGCAATCGCAACTTCGAGGGCCGCATCAATCCCGAGGTGCGCGCCAACTACCTGATGTCCCCTCCCTTGGTGGTGGCCTTTGCCCTGGCGGGACGCATTGATGTGGACCTGCGCAAAGACGCCATTGGCAAAGACCGGCAGGGCAAGCCGGTTTTTCTGGCCGACATCTGGCCCTCCCGGCGGGAAGTGGACGAGGCCATTCAGAAATCTATTTCATCGGACATGTTTCGCAAGAGCTACGGCGAGGTTTACCAGGGCGACGAGCGCTGGCGCTCGCTGCCCGTACCCAAGGGCGAAACCTACGCCTGGGAGAAGGACTCCACCTACATCCGCAAGGCGCCGTATTTCGACGACATGAAAGTCAAACCCGTGCCGGTCGGGGACATTCATAAGGCACGCGTGTTGGCCGTGCTCGGCGACAGCGTCACCACCGACCACATCTCTCCTGCTGGCTCCATTAAGAAGGACAGCCCAGCGGGGAAATACCTCATCGAACACGGAGTCAAACCCGCCGACTTCAACTCTTACGGCTCGCGGCGCGGCAACCACGAAGTGATGGTGCGCGGCACGTTTGCCAATGTGCGCCTGCGCAACAAGATGGTTCCCAACCTCGAGGGCGGATTTACCCGCCACCTGCCCGACGGCGCGGAGATGACCATCTTCGAAGCCTCGGAAAAATATGTTGCGGAAGGCGTGCCGCTGGTAATCATTGCGGGGAAGGAATATGGGTCTGGTTCTTCGCGCGACTGGGCGGCGAAAGGTCCCCTGCTGCTGGGCGTGCGCGTGGTCATCGCCGAGAGCTACGAGCGCATCCACCGTTCCAACCTGGTGGGCATGGGGATTCTTCCATTACAGTTCCTGACGGGGGAGACTGCGCAGTCGCTGAAACTGAGCGGGGAAGAAGTCTTTGACGTCACCGGGATCTCGGACCTGATGAGGAAGTACAGCCCCGGCGCCCAGGTGACAGTGAGGGCCACGGCTGGCGGCAAGACCAGGGAGTTCAAGGCACTAGTACGCATTGACACCCCACAGGAAGCCCAGTATTACGCGAACGGCGGCATCCTGCAGTTCGTTCTGCGACAGTTGCTGGCGGGGAAGCCGGAACCGGTGACCGCGTAGGGGCAGACGCGCTCGGGCTGCCCAACGAAAGCAAGCCTCCTGTCAACTGGACGGCTCCTACTGCATGCTCTTGTCGTCAGGCGCGGGCTTCGGCGCACCCTGCATGCACTTGTTCCCGCCGCAGCAACCGCCACCCTCTTTCATATCCTTGCAGCACTGCATGCTGCCGCCCATACCCCCTTGCATGCCGCTCATGCCGCCCTGCATTCCGCCCATCCCGGCCATTCCACCCATGCCCGCTCCTCCCGAGCCGGACATCATATTCACCATGCCTTCCATGTGCTTGACCATGGCTTCCCAGAGATCAACGTCGAACTGGCTCTGCTGTTTGAGGGCAGGATCCTTCACTCTCGCAAGGTTCGTCTTCATCTGATCCAGGGTGGCGCGCATCTTCTCGACTTGGGCCTTCATCTCCTGCATGTGCTGATCGCGCATTCCACCCATGGCCTGGCCGTGACGGTGCATAGGGCTACCCGGCCCGGCCGCGGGGGCTTGCGGGGCCGGGGCTGGGGTTGCGGCAGGAGCGGCCTGCGCCCAAAGGCAAGTGGAAAACATCACAACACCGAGACAGAGCACAACTGATTTCATGGATATCACCTCCACGGGAATGACGGCAGTATAGCGCGCGTGCGCACATCAGAATGTGACCAATATCACAGCTGGCCGGTAGTGGGCTACTTTGGATTCACGGAGTATGGATAGCCGTGCGGCCAGTCAATGGTATTTGGAGTTAAGCATTCTGCGCGTGGACACTGTACGCTCACTTTGACTTCCTCTGGGTATGGATCGGGGCCACTCCCTGTGACGACAAACAACCGCTCACATTGTGTGCACTGATATTGTTTAACCTGCTGTCCCATCGTTATGCCGCTCTTTCCGCCCTTCGCTTTTCATAGGCTTCCCACAGGGCAACCAAGTCTTCCACGCTCCATAGCCGATCCGTAACGCCAGCAGCCATCGCCGGGCTAGTGCGTAGAGTTCGGTGAATCCGAATGAAATTGTACGCGAAGTAGTTTAGCGCCGTGGCAGCCGCATGGTTTCGCAGTTTGCGAGAGAATCCGTTCGACAAGCGGGTGTAGCGGCGCATCGAGGTACGGACACTCCAGTTTTGCCTTTCCACAAAACTCGTCGAAACGTGCCGAAAATCTGGCCTTCCGCTGACTTCTTTCATGTCACAGCCGATGCACTTGGCTGGGCTATACCTGGTCTCGTTCTCTAGAGGAGCACGATAAACTTTGTGCAACTGAGCGTAGTCGGCCTGTCCGCCAAAGGCATCTTCAATAACGTTCACGTAGGTTTTGAGGGCATCTGTGGTGATCTGCACGCGACCCTTAACTCGCCTTGCAAAATGAAAGTAGCCCACTACCCAGCTGGCCAGGCCAGATCTCGGGAGCGGGCGGCGCTGCTATAATGAAAGATTAAGCTCATGAGCGGAAAGCGTTTAGTTCGGTCCACGACGGTCTTGTGCGTGCGCCGCAACGGCAATGTGGTCATGGCCGGAGACGGCCAGGTCACGCTGGGAGAAGCCGTCATCAAGCATTCCGCGAAGAAAATCCGGCGGCTTTATCAGGACAAGATTCTCGCCGGGTTCGCGGGCTCGACTGCTGATGCTTTTTCGTTGTTCAGCCGTTTCGAGGCCAAGCTCGAGCAGTATCATGGCAACCTCGGGCGGGCCGCGGTTGAACTGGCCAAGGACTGGCGCACCGATAAGTTCTTGCGTCATCTGGAAGCGCTGCTGCTGGTCTCCGACAAGGAACAGACGTTCCTGCTCAGTGGTCAGGGGGACGTGATCGAGCCCGACGGCGGCATTGCTGCGATCGGCAGCGGTGGACCGTATGCCCAGGCGGCAGCGCAGGCGTTGGCCGACCACACCCAGCTTTCCGCCCGCCAGATCGCCGAAGAAGCCATGAAGATTGCCGGCAAGATGTGCATTTATACGAATGACAAGGTCACGATTGAGGAACTCTAGTCTTTAGTCGTTAGTCGTCGGCAAACCGATGACCTCGTGGCTGACGACCAACGACCAAGGACCAACGACTGAGATATGGCCATTTATTTACCTGGAAGCGTCGAAGAAGAACAGCTTGCGCTGGACGAGCTCACCCCGCGCGAGATCGTGAGTGAGCTCGACAAGCATGTGGTCGGCCAGAAGGACGCCAAGCGCGCTGTGGCCATTGCCCTGCGCAACCGCATGCGCCGTCAGAAGCTCGCCCCCGAGCTAGCCGAAGAGGTCATTCCCAAGAACATCATCATGATTGGCCCCACCGGCGTGGGCAAAACCGAGATTGCCCGCCGCCTGGCAAAGCTGGCCAACTCACCGTTTCTCAAGGTTGAGGCCTCGAAGTTTACCGAGGTTGGCTACGTGGGACGCGACGTCGAGTCCATGGTTCGCGACCTGGTCGAAATTGCCATTGACATGGTGCGTGAAGAGAAGCTCGAAGACGTGTCCGACAAGGCCGAACTGAATGCGGAAGAGCGCCTGCTCGATATTTTGTTACCGCCCGCGCCGCCGCCGCGTCCGGTGGAGTCGCAGGCTGGTTTTGTGCTCGAGGGGACAACCTCGTCCGGCGAATCACACTCGCGCACCCGCGAGAAGCTGCGCCAGCAGCTGCGTGAAGGAAAGCTGGACGAACGCATGGTGGAGATTGATGTGCGCGAGAAGTCATTCCCCGCCTTCGAAATCATCTCCAATCAGGGCGTTGAGGAGATGGACGTCAACATCAAGGACATGCTGCCCAACATCTTCGGCCAGCGCACCAAGAAGCGGAAGATGAAGGTCAACGAGGCCTTCGAGTACCTGATTCAGGAAGAAGAGCAGCGCCTGATTGACATGGACCAGGTCACGCGGATGGCGATTGACCGGGTGGAAGATGCGGGCATCATCTTTCTCGACGAGATCGACAAGATCGCCGGCCGGGAAAGCGGCCACGGGCCGGATGTTTCCCGGGAAGGCGTGCAGCGCGACATCCTGCCCATCGTGGAAGGTACTACGGTCAACACGCGTTACGGCATGGTGCGCACCGACCATATTCTGTTCATCGCAGCTGGGGCGTTTCACGTCTCCAAGCCCAGCGACCTGATTCCCGAGCTGCAAGGCCGGTTCCCCATCCGCGTGGAACTGCAGTCGTTGACCATGGAGGACTTCATCCGCATCCTGACCGAGCCCAAGTCGTCGCTGGTGAAGCAGTACACCGCTTTGCTCGAGACCGAAGGCGTAAAGCTGGAGTTCACGCGCGAGGCGCTCGAGGAAGTGGCCCGCTTTGCCTTCCGCGTGAACGAAGGCACGGAAAACATCGGCGCCCGACGCCTGCACACCATCATGGAGCGCGTGCTGGACGAGATCAGCTTTGAAGCGCCCGACAAGAAGGGCGAACATTTCAAAGTTGACGCCGACTATGTGCGCAGGACACTGGCGGACATTGTGAAGGACCAGGATTTGTCGCGGTACATCCTGTAAGAACAGTTCACCACAGAGGACCCAGGGGACACCGAGAGAGGGTGTCTTTTCTCCGCGTTCTCTGTGTCCTCTGTGGCTAGTAGTTTTCCGGAACCCTGATGCCATCCATCGACCGCGCCCGCCTCAAGTCCCTGATGGAGCGCGAGCAGCAGCGCTTCGTCAACGACCGTCCCAAGTCCAAGGCGTTGTTCGAGCGCGCAGGCAAGTCGTTGCTGGGCGGCGTGCCTATGAACTGGATGATGAAGTGGGCGGGGGCCTTTCCACCGTTTGTGCGCGAAGCGCAGGGCGCGCACTTCTTCGACGTGGACGGCAACCGCTACGTGGATTTCTGCCTGGGCGATACCGGGGCGATGACCGGGCACTCACCGTTTGCCACAGCGAAGGCGGCGGAGGAGCAGTTGAAGCGCGGAATCACGCTCATGCTACCCAGCGAGGATGCGGTCTTCGTGGGCGAAGAGCTGCAGAAGCGTTTTGGATTGCCCTACTGGCAGTTTGCTCTTACCGCCACCGATGCCAACCGCTTTTCGATCCGTTTGGCCCGGCAGATCACCGGCCGTCCCAAGATCCTGGTCTTCAACTGGTGCTACCACGGCACGGTGGACGAGAGCTTTATCACGCTCAAGGACGGCGTGGCCCAGGCGAGGCGCGGCAACATCGGGCCGCCGGTTGATCCCGCGGTCACCACCAAGGTAGTCGAGTTCAATGATCTGCCCGCGCTGGAGCAGGCGCTGGCGCCGGGCGATGTTGCCTGTGTGCTGGCTGAGCCGGTCATGACCAACGTCGGAATCGTGCACCCCGAACCCGGCTTCCATCGGGCCATGCGGGACCTGACACGAAAATTGGGCACGCTGCTCATCATGGACGAGACCCACACCATCTGCGCCGGTCCCGGTGGCTGTACCCGCGCCGAAAACCTGGAGCCGGATTTCTTCGTTCTTGGCAAAGCGATTGGCGGAGGCATTCCCGGGGCGGCCTACGGATTCACGCAGGAGGTTGCCCGGCGGATCGCCGAGCGCCACAGCCTGGAAGACTGCGATACCGGCGGCATCGGCGGAACGCTGGCGGGTAATGCGCTTTCTCTGGCTGCCATGCGGGCGACTTTGTCCAAGGTGCTGACCAAAGAGGTCTTCGACCATATGATTCCTCTGGCAGAGCGCTGGACTGATGGAGTGGAAAAAGCCATTGCCGATGCTTCGGTGCCATGGCACGTAACACGCCTGGGCTGCCGCGCAGAATATCTTTTCTCACCGCACCGACCGAAGAACGGCACCCAGGCGCACGATGCCATGGATTTTGAATTGGAGCGCTTCATGCATCTCTACGCCATGAACCGGGGCATCCTGCTGACCCCGTTCCACAACATGGCGCTCATGTCCCCGAGCACGACCAAGGAGGACGTGGACCACCATACTCGCGTATTCCGCGACGCCGTGAAGGAACTGGCGGATTAGCGGCTGCACTGACCCGTTGCCGACTGCGCGAATGGCGTCATCCTGAACCGGCGTTCAGCCGGTGAAGGATCGCGCGTGTGCGACCACTGCCCCAGCGGATAATTCCGCGGCTCGTGTTACGCTGATACTTCTTCATGCGGTTCCACCCACATTTCTTCTGGGCCATGGTGCTCCTAGCCTGCGCCGGTGCCCTTACTGGTTGTGCCAAGGTTGGCGCGCCCATACCGCCGGCGCTGGAATTGCCCAAGCCGCCGACTGATCTGCGCGCCCGCCGCAAGGGCGACAAGGTTTACCTTGCCTGGACCGTACCGAATACAACCACCGAAGGCGCCACCGTGCGCCGGATGGGCGCAACTCAGGTTTGCCGCAGCCTGGAAATTGCCATGAGCGCTTGTGGCACCCCGGTGGGGGAGGTCGCCGCCTCCCAGTTTCCACTCCCGCCCAAAGCAAAGCACGAACCCGCAAACCCACCGATGAAGGTCCAGGCCAGCTACACCGACACGCTTCCTCAGGAGCTGCAAGCGAAGAATCCCACGGAAGAGCTCACCTATGCCGTCTCAGTTCTGAACACGAGCCAACGCAGTGCCGGGCTCTCCAACCAGGTGAAGCTGCCGGCGGCGCCCACGCTGCCCCCGCCCGATGACTTCAAGGCCCAGATCACGCCGGAGGGAGTGGTCTTGAGCTGGACCGGTATTCTGCACGAGCACGAGGCTCCGGAACTGCGTCATATCTATCGTGTCTACCGTCGCCAGGAAGGCAGCACCACCGCTACCGTCGCCGGAGAGGTGGCGCTCAGCACCTCCCCGCTCGGACAACTTGTGGATCACAGCTTCGAGTGGGAGAAGACTTACGATTACTGGGCAACCGTGGTGACTGTCATCTCTCAAGCCAGCGGGCCCGAGCTTCAAGTCGAAGGGGATGACACGCCGCCGATGAAAGTTTTCGCCCATGACATCTACCCACCCGGGGTTCCGTCTGGGCTGCAGGCCGTATTTTCCGGGGTGGGCCAAGCCCCATTTGTGGACCTGATTTGGGCTCCCGTCACCGACGCCGATCTCGCCGGATACAACATCTACCGTCACGAAGAGGGCGGATTAGAAGCAAAAATCAACTCCGAATTGGTGAAATCTCCGGCATTTCGCGATGTAAATGTAGTTTCGGGACATCGCTATATCTATTCCGTCTCCGCGGTTGACCTGCGCGGCAACGAGAGCGCGAAGTCAGAGGAGGCGAGCGAGGCGGTACCATAGGGCAGCAGTTAGCCGTTGGCAATTAGCAATTGGCTGCGAGGCAACGTGGCAGCCCCAAGATGGGAAAGGCCAGGTGCTAATTGCTAACTGCTCATTGCTGGTTTCCTATGAAATATTGCCGCTTCCATCTCAATAGCCAGGTCCACTACGGTCTGATCGAATCGGTTGCAGGCCGTGAGGAGATTACACGTCTGCTGCTCACTGCCCCGGAAGAGGCCGGCGGGGACATGGAGGATCTGGCCACCAAGCGCATGGATCATATCCCCCTCGCCGAGGCCAGGCTGCTGCCGCCGGTCCGCCCTACGAAGATCGTCTGCGTTGGACGCAACTACCGCGAGCATGCGGAGGAGCTGGGCAACGAGGTCCCTGCCGAGCCCTTAATCTTCTTCAAACCCCCCTCTTCGCTTCTCGCCCATGGGGACAACATCCGCCGTCCCCGGATTGCGCAGCGCACCGATTACGAGGGTGAGCTGGGCGTGGTCATCGCCCAGGCATGCTACAAACCGTCAGCGGACGAAGACGTTCGCCCCTACATCCGCGGCTACACTTGCGTGAACGACTTCACCGCCCGCGACCTGCAGAACAAGGACGGGCAATGGACCCGCGCTAAAGGCTTCGATACCTTCTGTCCGGTGGGTCCGCTGGTGACCGACGAGATTGATCCCTGGGCCGGCGTAACCGTGGAAACCCGCGTCAACGGGGAGGTCCGCCAGCAAGGCAACACGCGGGATTTCATTTTCCCCCTGGAAGTGATCATTCGCCACATCTCGCAAGCCATGACTCTTCTCCCCGGGGACCTGATCGCGACCGGGACCCCCAAAGGCGTCAGCCCTGTGGTGGCCGGAGACGTGGTGGAAGTCAGGGTTGAGGGCGTGGGAACGTTGCGCAACCCCGTGGTAGACGAGCACTGAGTAATGCGGCCATGGTAATTTGACGGCGCCGGCCTTCAGATTACACAATTACGCGATTGCCAAGTTCTGTTCTCATGACTCCATTCCACGTTTACATTCTGATTGTGGGCGGTGCGGGCGTGCTGCTAGCGGCCTATTTTCTGCTACGGCGCAAGCCCAGGACTGCCGAAGATCTGGAACGGGAACGCCGGCAATGGCTCGACCGCATTGGCCGTATCACCGACGGTACCGTGATTGACGTGCAAGAGATCCGCTCCAATGAGCGTCGCGCCGCCACCATGCTCATTTATCAGTATGACGTGGCGGGTGTGTCCTATGAAGCCTCGCAGGACGTGACCTACCTTCGCCAGCGCATCAATCTGCATTCCTGCCGCCTGGGCTTGCCGACTTCGGTCCGCTACGATCCACAGAATCCGGGCAATTCGATTGTGGTATCGGAGCGGTGGATGGGGTTGAGGCAGTAAGAAACAGTCGTCAGTCATCAGTCTTCAGCCAAGACCGGAATCATGTTCACTCGTCACATACGAACTTAGCGTTGCTTGATAAACCTTGCCTCAACGCGCGTTAAGGGAGGCATGCAAATGAGTGGTTCCTATCGCGACCTAAAGGCTTGGCAGAAGTCAATGGAACTCGTAGCTGAAATTTATCTTCATACTCGCAAATTTCCTAAAGATGAGCAATTTGGGCTTGCGATGCAGCTTCGCAGGGCGGCGGTGTCGGTTCCGAGCAACATCGCCGAAGGAAAAGGGCGCTCCTCGGACAAGGAGTTCAATCTCTTTCTGCATCACGCGCGGGGCTCTCTTTTTGAGGTAGAAACGCAACTCACCATTGCGCACAGGCTGGGCCACCTCGGTGAACCTGATGCCAGCCAGCTGATGAGGCAAGCGGGAGAACTAGCCAGAATGCTGAATGGTCTGATCCATTCTCTGAAGGCAGGCAAGGTGGTGGGAAGCGCAGCCTAGGACATGACGCGATCTGGCGGACGACGGAACACTGACGACCGTTCCCGGTGTTCTGGCTGACGACCGACGACTGACGACTGGGTTTCCCTAGCTTCCCGCCGCGAAGCCGCCGCCGCGCGCGAAGGTCAGGCGCAGGTACTTGTGGGGGTTGACCGGAGTGTCGTTGATACGAACTTCGTAGTGCAGGTGGGGGCCGGTGCTGCGGCCGCTGAGGCCAACATATCCGATGGTGTCGCCGCGGTGCACATGCTGTCCGCTGGCCACTGCGAAGTTCGCCAGGTGCCCGTAGCGCGTGGTGATGCCATGCCCGTGGTCCAGAACCAGGGCCCTTCCATAGCCGCCGAGGAAGTCGGCAAAGACCACTACGCCATCGGCCGGAGCAATCACCGGTTGTCCGTAGGAGGAACCGATGTCCACACCGCTATGGAACGCGCCTTCCCCGTTGAAGGGATCAATCCGTTCTCCGAAGGAGCCGGTTATGGGACCTTCCACCGGCCAGATATTGGGGGCCGAGTTGGCTCGCGCCCAGTCCGCGGTTGTGGCGTTGCGGGTGAGCCCGAGCGAAATGCCAACCATGGTCGCACCGCTCAACGCCGAGGTCCGCAAAGCGTAGAGCTGATCGAGGGAGGAGGTTACTTGGGCGTCCTGAAAATGCTCAGAAGAGGCGGTTGCCAGGATGGGTTCAGGCTTCAGGCCGTACAAGGAGGAGACCTCGCTGGCCAGCGAACCGAGCGACGCCACCTGAATGTCCTTCTCCTTTGCCACCTGTTCCAGCTTGGAATACCGGTTCTTCAGCTCATCCTTCTCGGTTCGGAGCTCGTTAAAGCGCGATACCTTCAGCAGCATCCGCATGTACGAACTGGCAATCCCCGTCAGGCTCAGCGCCCCAATCGCCGCTCCCACCAGGAATACGTACAGGTAGTGGAGAGGAATGGGAATCTTACGGAGTTGCCCATCGTCGCCACGAGCAACAAAAAGGATGTAGAAGCGTTTGCGCAATATTGTCCTTCCGTTAGTATTCAGGACCGGACCACGGACGGGCGGCTTGCGGTTCCAAGACCCGCAGGTCCATCCTGAACCCGGACTGCGCCCCCATCTGCCGATGGGCCGACGCGCCCGTATCCTACCGGAACCAGGCTAGGCCTGAACAACCCTAACGCTGCAATTCGAACTGAATGCAGCACTTAGCTCGGCCAAAGGTATAGGAAACAGCTTCGCAACGGTAACAAAGGAGGTTCCCCCCTGTCAACGGCGCAAAGCACACTTCTTTGTTACCAAGGAGGGGTGCCCGGGCATCGTCCGAGGGGACGGGTTACGGGTGGTTACGAAGGGGCTCCGGGGGTTTCCCCACCTCATAATCAGCTTCGGCCCTTGTATATTGATTGCCCGTGCCCCTTGCAGAAAAAGCGCTGATTGCCCGCATCCGCCGCCTGGCGCCGACAGGAGGCATTGTGATGGCTGGTATCGGGGACGACTGCGCCGTGCTCCGCTTCCCAGCCGGCCACGAGGCGCTGGTCACCACCGACTTCACGCTGGAAGGCATTCACTTTCGCCGTGACTGGCATCCAGCTGAGTCGGTTGGACATCGCTGCCTGACCCGGGGCTTGAGCGACATTGCGGCCATGGGCGGTGATCCCCTGGCAGTTTTTCTGTCGTTGGCACTGCCCCGCGACCTGCCGCAACGATGGGTGAATGCTTTCCTGCGCAGCCTGCTGACCCTGGCCGGCAAGTGCAGTGTCATTCTCGCCGGGGGCGACACCGCCGAGTCTCCCGATGGCGTGCTCGCCGATATCGTAGTGCTGGGCTCCGTGCCCAAGGGCCAGGCCATCCGGCGCTCGGGAGCCCGGCCCGGAGATCGCATCTACATCAGCGGGGAACTTGGCGGCTCGGCCGCCACCGTGCAGCGGATGATGAAGACTCAGCGCAAGCTGAAGCCGCGGGATTTTCTCCGGCACTTCTTTCCCGAACCTCGCCTGGAGTTGGGACGCATTCTGCGGGAGGAAGGCTTTGCCTCCGCCATGATTGATACCAGCGACGGCCTCTCCACCGACCTCGCCCACATTTGTGAGGAAAGCGGCGTGGGCGCCGAGTTGCAGGCGGAAGCCATCCCTTGCGCCAGCGTAGGCCGCCCGGCCCATGCGGTGGACCTTCACTTCGCCCTGCATGGCGGAGAGGACTACGAGCTTCTGTTCACGGCGCCTCGGGGTAAGCGCGTGCCTGCCCGGCTTGCCGGCCTGCCCATCACCCAGATCGGACACGTCACCCGCGGCCGGAAAGTCTTTCTGAGGAACAAGCAGGGTGTGGGGTACGAGTTGCTGCCGCAAGGGTGGGAGCACTTCGGGGGCCGCTAGCTGTTGACACAGGAGCAGCGCCTGAAGGCGCGTTGATGTAGCGACCTTTACGGCACGCATGAATGCGTGCCCTGATACGAATCGCACCTGCGCCACGGCCTGTTAGCAATTAGGTCCCCCCGTTACCTACGTAACCATTACGTGTCTATCCATCGCTCGTTATCCGGTCTAAAGTAGCCGTATGTCGTACACGCGAGTTCTCCTTCTGCTTCTGACGGTGCTGCTGACACTGACCGTGGCGTCGGTGGCGCGGCAACCTGCTCCTGCGTTCGCCATTGATAACAGTTTCGTGCAGAAACAGTTCGGGGGAACGTGCACGCTGCTGCCCGGGGTGCCGGCTTCCCGGGGTGATCTGAACGGCGACGGCATCGAGGACCTGGTGATCGCCGCCCGCTGCACCAACCCGCTGATGGACGCGGACGAACACAGCTTCACGGTGATCGATCCCTATTTCGCCTTCTTTGGTTACGGCGATCCCAGGCTTTCGAGCGAGTTTGTGACCGATGACCCCACACGCCGCAGCATGGTGCTGCTCATCATTCATGGCGACGGGCCCGAGGCCTGGCGGTCCAACACGCCCAAGGACAAGTTCGTCGTCATCGATCTGCCCTACAAGCAGGTCCATGTGAGGAAGTTGGCGCTGAAGAAAAAGATCATCTACGGAATCTACACCGAAGAAGCCGGCGCCGATCAGATGACCTCGGTCCTGTTCTGGGACGGCAAGAAGTACCGCTACGAGCCGATCGGATCCAGCCTGGACTGATTTCAGGCGCTAGGCTCTAGCGCATCTTTCCACTCTTCAGCTTGTCAGGGGGGCGAAACATCCTATTCACGCATTCCTGTGTTCTCTGAGAATGTCAAAGCCCTCCCGGCGACCCAGAGTCTAACCTTAGATCCATACGCTAGCGCCTAGCGCCTGAAGTCCAGAGCCTAGATATAATCTTCCCCCATGGACTTGGAGCAGAAGCTGGAAGAACTGAAAAGACGCGACCACCTGGCCGAAGAAGGCGGCGGCGCGCAACGCCGCGAGCGGCAGCATAAAGAAGGCAAGATGTCGGCGCGCGAGCGTATCGAGTTCCTGCTCGATGAGGGGACGTTCGAAGAGACGGACAAGTTCGTCACTCACCGCTGCACCGACTTCGGCATGGCCGAGCAGAAAATCTATGGCGACGGTTTTATCACCGGATACGGCCGCGTCGAGGGCCGCCTGGTCTTTGTCTTTGCCCAGGATTTCACGGTGTTTGGGGGATCGCTCTCGGAAGCCAACGCCGCCAAGATCGTCAAGATCATGGACCTGGCCGCGAAGATGGGCGCGCCGGTGATCGGGCTGAACGATTCCGGCGGGGCGCGCATCCAGGAAGGCGTGATGTCGCTGGCCGGCTACGCCGACATTTTTCTGCGCAATACTCTTTACAGCGGCGTGGTGCCGCAGATTTCCGCCATCATGGGGCCGTGCGCCGGGGGCGCGGTGTACTCGCCCGCCATCACCGACTTCATCTTCATGGTGGACAAGACCTCGTACATGTTCATTACCGGGCCCGACGTGATCAAGACCGTCACTCACGAGGAAGTCACCAAAGACCAGCTCGGCGGCGCCATGACCCACAACGAGACCTCGGGCGTGGCCCACTTTATGGCGCACGACGATGCCGAGTGCCTCTCGATGGTCCGCGAGCTGCTGAGTTTTGTGCCGTCGAACAACCTCGACGACCCGCCGCGCAAGCCCTGCACTGATCCCGTCGATCGCGCCGACGCCGCGCTCGACAAGCTCGTGCCCTCGGAGTCGAATCGGCCGTACGACATCAAAGACGCAATTCACGCTGTGGTGGACGATGGTTACTTCTTCGAAGTGCAGGAGCATTTCGCAAAAAACATCGTCGTGGGGTTTTCCCGCCTGAACGGCCGCTCGGTGGGAATCGTGGCCAACCAGCCGGCGGTGCTGGCGGGGACTTTGGACATCAATGCCTCGATCAAGGGTGCGCGCTTCGTGCGCTTCTGCGACTGCTTCAACATTCCGCTGGTGACGTTTGAAGACGTGCCGGGATTCTTGCCGGGGACGAACCAGGAGTACGGCGGAATCATCAAGCACGGGGCCAAGCTGCTATTTGCGTTTGCCGAAGCCACGGTGCCGAAAGTCACGGTGATCACACGCAAGGCCTACGGCGGGGCGTATTGCGTCATGGCGTCCAAGCACATCCGCACGGATGTGAACTATGCCTGGCCGACGGCCGAAATCGCGGTGATGGGCCCCGAGGGCGCGGTGGACATCGTTTACAAGCGCGACCTGGAGCGTGCCGTCAACCGCGAAGAGATGCGCCAGCGCAAGATCGAAGAATTCCGCGACCGCTTTGCCAACCCCTACGTGGCCGCCGACCGCGGCTACGTGGACGCGGTCATTCAACCCCACGAAACCCGCAAGAAGCTGATCCAGGCGCTGGAGATGCTGGAGACCAAGCGGGACAAGAATCCGGCGAAGAAGCATGGGAATATACCGCTGTAGAGCCGAAGGAATTCGTGAACAGCGAATAGTTGGTTTTTTTGAGCGTTCTAAAGCGAGTTACGCTTTTTGCCGATGGGGCCTGTATTCCGAACCCCGGTCCTGGGGGCTGGGCCGTCCGGTTACAGTTCGAGGACGTCGCCGCTGAGATGGTCGGATCGGCTGAGAATGCGACAAACCTGCGAATGGAAATCATGGCTGTAGTCCAAGGTCTACGGTGCCTCAAGGAGCCGTGCGACGTGCTTCTTATCAGTGATTCGGATTACGTTTGCGACGGCATCAGCAAATGGTTGTCGGGGTGGAAGACGCGTGGCTGGAAGACTTCTGAAGGAGATCCAGTCAAGAACATGGATCTGTGGATGCAGCTCAACGACCTCCTGGCAAGGCACCGAGTTAATGTCTCGCGCCCGGAGACGCAAGTCGCGCTCCAACTTAACGCTCGCGTGGATCAGCTCGCCAACAAAGCAGCGACCACACGGGTCACAGCCCCATTGACATACTTTAGGACCTAAGAAGGGCCGACTAGTGAGCGTGACTATGAGGTGCACCTTATCTGCGCGACAACGGACACTCGCCAAGGCGTGACGGTGACACCAGAGATGCTCTTGTTCTTGAGACAGCAAATCAAAACCGGCTTACGCTGCTGTACCCCTAAAAGCTATTGAATCGAAGGTGCGAACCTGCGACAATCGCCAAGAATGGTATGGCGAATATAAAGCGAATATGTCACGTTCTGACCCGCAGTTCGACGAAATCGGGTACTGGTCGGAAATCAAGCTAGAGATCGTGCGTGACTATGCTGCAGCATACTCCAGGATCCTGAACAGGAAGAACCTGTCCCACATTTACATCGATGCGTTCGCAGGTGCGGGGCAGCACATCTCTAGGAGCACCGGCGAGTCTGTCCCAGGTAGTCCGTCGAACGCCCTAAACGTTCAACCTCCTTTTCGCGAGTACCATTTCATTGATTTGGATGTCGCCAGGGTAGAGAGTCTTCAGCGCATCGCAGGAACCAGGAATGACGTTTACATCTATGAGGGTGACTGCAATGAGGTGCTGATTAAGACGATTCTACCGACTCTGCATTACGAGAGCTATCGGCGTGCTCTTTGCTTGCTGGATCCCTACGGTCTCGATCTGAACTGGGATGTGATGTTCCAAGCTGGACAACTTGGAACGGTAGACATGTTCCTCAACTTCCCGGTGATGGACATGAATCGGAATGCGCTATGGTGAAACCCAGACAGAGTTTCTCCCGAACGAGCGTACAGGATGACGAGATTCTGGGGTGACGAGTCGTGGAAGGAGGCTGCGTACTCAACTACTGGTAACCTATTCGGCGAGCCGGAGAAAGAACCGAACGAGATCGTAGCCGAAGCCTTTCGTCAAAGATTGGTCAAGGTTGCGGGGTTCAAGAGGGTCCCCTCGCCTATGCCGATGCGCAACAGTCGAGCGATCATTTACTACCTGTTTTTCGCGTCACAGGTGGACGTCGCGGAGAACATCGTTAACGATATTTTCAAGAAGCATAGGGCAAGGGAGTAAAAGCCAGTAGTGTCCCTTAATTCCCACATCGAATGGACCGACGCCACCTGGAACCCCATCCGGGGTTGCGTAAAGATCAGTCCCGGCTGCAAGCACTGCTATGCCGAGACGTTCGCTGAGCGGTTCCGCGGGGTCAAGGGGCATCCCTACGAGCAGGGTTTTGACCTGCGCCTGGTGCCGGAGAAACTGACCGAGCCTTTCTGCTGGCGCTCGCCCAAGCTGGTCTTCGTTAATTCGATGAGCGACCTGTTTCAGGACGGCGTGCCCGATGACTACGTGGAAGCGGTCTCCCGAGTCATGGCCACGGCAAACTGGCATACCTATCAGGTGCTGACCAAACGCTCCCAGAGAATGCAACAGCTGCTCAGCGGCAAACTGCGGTTCGCGGCGGAGCAGGAGCACATCTGGTGGGGAGTGAGTGTCGAAGACAGGAAATACGGCTTGCCCAGAGTGGACCACCTGCGGCAGGCTCCGGCGAGGGTTCGATTTCTATCCATCGAACCGCTGCTGGAAGACCTTGGCGAGATTGACCTCTCCGGCATCAGTTGGGTGATCGTGGGCGGCGAGAGCGGGCCGGGCGCGCGGCCTATGAAGAAAGAGTGGGTAGTTTCGATCCGCGAACAATGCCGGGCTTCTCGCGTGCCTTTTTTCTTCAAGCAGTGGGGTGGAGTGAGGAAGGCGAAGAACGGCAGAAGCCTCGATGGCCGAACGCACGACGAATATCCCCGGCGGATCGCGGCGGAAGTTCCGGATCGGCTCCGTTGCTTGAGGCATGCTCAGGAATTTCTAGCCTCGCTGGGGACTGGGCTGCGGAGGCCGCTGGTGCAGTTGACCGCCTAGAGTGTTACTGCCGCTTCGCGGCGGGACGACGGGGATGCCAGTCCCGATCGATGCCAATGAGCGTGAGGGAAAAGAAGTCCGAGGTCTGACGTCCAAAAATAAGAACCCCGAGGTGATGTTGAACGCATTCCTCTCGGCCAGTAGCTCGCTTTAGACCCTTGCCGACCTGACCTCGCGGCTTCCCTTGCGGGGTGCTGCGAGCGATCTAGGCTCGGGCTCCGGGCTTACCGCCAACCGGATAAACTTGTTCAACGCCTCGGGATTCTATCTTGCCTTTGACATTGGGTTCTTGTTCGCCTCGACCAGCGCTTGGCTATAGACCCTCGCTAGCCTTCCCTTCTCCACCTTGCGGTGCGAAGAGTGACTTCGCTCGAGCCCCGGACGCCGCACCAACCGGGAAAACTTAGAACGTGTCAAAGAACGAGTGTCTTTTTACGCTTTCTATTTTTAGAGTCAATGAAAAACACTGTGACGCATCTGCTTTGTATGCAAGCGAGTGCAGGGACTCCACAAGCCTATGACCAGATTTGGTGCATCGGATGAACCCGAGATCTCGCGGAACCACGGCTGTTTCGCGGTTTTCCCGCGATTGGTTGGCATTCCTCCGGCAATGCGGCAAGCCAGCTGCGCCGCCCGGGTGTGGAAAATGCGAGAGAAACCCACGCAGGCGCGGGTTTAGCCCTGGAGTTGGGGAGTGGCGCTGTGGGGCGCGCATCTATCGCGATGTCGGCGTCATCCTGAGCCCGACAGGGCGAAGGATCTTTCGTGCGGCGGCCCGGACCTGACCAGGAGGACATTGCTGCCCCGCGCAAGATCCCCTTCGGCTTCGCTCAGGGCCGGCTCTCACCCGGCTGAATTGCGCCGGGTTCGGGATGACGCCATGGAATTAGGGAATAGCTAATCCCGCTCCAGCTTGTCCGGCGGGATCGGCACGTGCCCGTCCAGGTCATAGAACTTCCTGGGACCATGGTCTGAGTGAGCGCCAGGCACCGGCTGTTCGCCCGCGGAGCTGAAGGTGGCCCCGCCCTCCGCCAGATCCAGGCCGGTCGCCGGGGTGAACATCGCCTCATTGAAGATGCCGCCCGTCGGTGCGACAGCCTTGGCGAACACGCCGAAGGCCTTGCCGTTCATGAACGAGGTGGAGATATAGTCGCCCACCATACGGCCTTGGGTGGTGTCGGCAATCCAGGTGGTGCGCATCGGCCCCGCCACCTTGATGGCCCGGCTCCAGGTCTTGCCGCCGTCCAGCGAGGAGATGAAGCCAACCCCCAGCCGGCAGGTTGAGCTGGTGCAATTGGCCTGGGGGTAGAAGTAAAAAGTGAGTCCCAGGTGGGCGCTGCTCCCGGAGGTCGTCGGATCGACGGCGATGCCCGGGATAAAGTGATCATCCGTGCTGGAAGTCGGATCGATGGGAATGCGACTGACCGCCGACCAGTTCCTTCCGTCACTGGAAGTGCTCATCACGATGTCGTTGGACTTACATCCCGCGCGGAAGCGGCAGTCCTGCCAGACCACATACACCGTGCCGGCGCCGTCAATCTCGGCGGAAGGCAGGGCCGAAGTGCGAAGGTCGCCCGCTACCCCGTGATCGACGGTATTGGCAACCGTGACCGGCCGGGTCCAGCTCGCTCCTCCATTGGTCGAGGTAAAGGCTTCAACCCCCTCGAACGAGACCACCACGGTCCCGTTGGGCTGCACCACCGGCTGTCCACCAATTCCGAAGGCGCCCGAAGAAGTGTTGGCCGCTCCCCAACTCTGGCCGCCATCGATCGAAACGCTCATCTTGATCTGGCCGCCGTTTCCGGCATCGTCCCACTCCACGTAGCAGTGGCCGAAGAATGGGCTGCTGGAGGTGTTGTCGCAGGCAATCCAATCTTTGTCGGCAAATCCGTTCTGATTGTTTACGGTGACCGGGTTACTCCAATTGACGCCATCGCTGGAAAGACTCACCAGAACCGCCTCTCCAATGGCATTGGTGATGGCCAGAGAAGCAATCATCCACACCCCGTGGGCGGAGTCGAAGGCGACCGATGGATCACTCACCGCCGTGAAATGTCCTCCCTGGAAGAAAGTGGTGATTCCCGGCAAGAAACCGTTGGTCCAGGTAGCGCCGCCATTGGTCGTGGTCGCGAAACCGATGTCGGCGCCCCCGCCGTCCAGAATGCGGCCGACCTGGAAGGCGGTCACCATCATGGAACCGAACGCAAAGGTGTCCGGCTCCACTTCGGTCATGTGCTGGCTGGATGGGTTGGTAAAAGTATCCGTACTGAGCTGGATTAAGGTCACGCTGGCGGTCAGCAGGGCGAATAAGAGAGCGGAGACACCCATCAGACGGGTCATCAGGATTTTCCTTTGAGCTGAGTTTCAGACGTGCGTCGAACTGCTGCGGCCGGGGGGAGCAAAGCGGGCCACCAGCAAGGCGCGGCACGTGGCCTGGGCGGTTTCGGACTATATTCTGGGCAATCTGGCACTGTCAATGTGAACAACTTTTCATGCTGGCGGCCGCGGACCTCCCTCTAGCGCTTCGTGGGCGGCTTCTTCGGTGCTGGCTTCGGGAAGCGCCACTCATCGTCGTAGTACTTTCTGACAAAGTCCGACTTTGCATTGGGAACGGGCTTGTCATCCCGGGAACTGAACCGCGGCTCGTCCGAGGAAGCCATCAGGGGCGTGGTGGTGGTGAATGCCGCCTGATTCAGCAGACCACCGGACGGCGGGCCGGCCACCACGAAGACTCCGAAGGCATTTCCGTTTACATATGACGTCGATAGATAGTCCGCAACCATCAACCCGGAAAAGGTGTTGGGCAGCCAACTCAACTGCATCGGTCCGGCGAGTTGTTTTCCGGCGGTCCAGGAGTTGCCGCCATCGTCGGAGGTGACAAAACCCACGTCCAGTTGGCAAGAAGTCCCGCATTGGGAGACTGGATAGAAGTAATAGGTCAAGGTGAGGTGGGCGGTCGAGCCTGACGAAGTCGGATCCACACCCAGCCCGGGAATGAAGTGATCAACGGTGCTGGTGGTCGGGTCGATCGGAATCCGGGCGGGCGCCGTCCAGGTCACGCCATCGGTGGAAGTGCTGAGCACAAGGTCGTTGCTGGAGCAACCGCTGCGAAAGCGGCAGTCCGGCCACACCACATAAATTTTTCCAGCGCCATCGACTTCAGCCGAAGGCAAGCCCGGGCTGCGCAAGCCACCTTGCTCGCCATGCTCAATGACATTGGAGATAGGCCGGGTGCGGCTCCAGGTGGCGCCCCCATCGGTGGAAGTGAAGGCGATGAGGCCGCTGCCGCCGGCGATGGGCACGACCACCGTCCCATCCGGTTGCACCAGCGGCTGCCCTCCGACGCCGATAGCGCGGTCCGCGGTCGCCTTGGCCGGGCCCCAGGTCAGACCGCCATCCGTCGAGGTGCTCATGAAGGTGGTGGGCGTGTCCCACTCCGTGTAACAGTTGCCGAAGAAAGGGCTGCTGGGTGTGTTGTCGCACACAATCCAGTTCTTGTCGTCTCCGCCGCTGCGGTCAACCGGAAGGGGCCTTCCCCAATGGATCCCGTCGGGAGAGCGGCTCACGCTCACATCCGCGCCGTTCCCGATGGGGAGCGCCGAAATCAACCACTGGCCATGCTTGGCGTCGAATGCCACCGAGGGGTCGCTGGCTGCCGAGAAATGCCCACCCTTGAAGTTGACGGTAAGCCCAGGAAGATATCCATGGGTCCAGGTGATGCCCCCATCCGTGGATGTAGCAAAACCGATATCTGAGCCGCCCCCGCTAAAAACCCGCGCAACCTGGAAAGCGCTAACGATGGTCGAGCCGAAGGCGAAGGTGTCGGGTTCAACCTCGCTCTTGTGCTGGCTGCCGGCGTTGGTAAAGATGTCAACGCTGATCTTGCGGAGGGTAAATTGGCCCTGGGCCAACGGCGCAAAGAGTGTGGACACCAGCACGGCTGTCAGGAATCTGGAGCAGTTCACCCGGTCGCAGGAAGCCGGGCGTGATGCGTTCATAAAATCTCCTTCCACGCCGAACAGGAGTTCGCAGCATAGGCCGCTGCTGCGGGGGTGTCAATGTGAAGCAATTTGCACCGCGAGGCTTTCGTCGTGCCGCAAGTCGTGAATCCCGCCAGTCGTTAGTAAGACGAACCAGAGCCTGCAATCCATAACAGATCGGGCCGTGGCGCTGGCAGCCGTTGTGAACAAAGGCGAAGGCCGCGCAGGCTACGTGATCTGTGGGTCAGTTCGCGCTGCCTGCTCTGTCACTTAGAATGGCCATGTCCAGCTACTACATTTGCGCCGGGGAGGAAAATGAAATGCCGATATTCAACGAAGGTCGTGGGCGAGTGATTGATGCCAACGGAGGCTTTGGGCTGCGTCTGTTGGGTCTGGCCGTGGCCGCGGTCTTGATCGTGATCTTGTTGTTCGCGTCGGTGGCCCGGGTGGAATCGGGCCACGTGGGCGTGCTCACTCTCTTTGGTCGCGTGACCGGAGAGGTTCTGCCCGAAGGCATTCATCTGGTGAATCCGTTCAAGTCCAACAACGAGATGTCCATCCGCACCCAGGCGGTCAAGGAGTCAGCCAGCGTGCCTTCCAGCGAAGGTCTGGTCATGAATCTGGATACATCTCTCATCTACCACCTGGACCCGGCCAAGGCCGCCGAGGTCTACCAGAAGATTGGACCGAATTACGAGAATGTCGTGATCGAACCCAACCTGCGGGCCGCGATTCGCGAGTCCACCGCCTCGCACTCGGCCAACGCTCTTTACAGCGGCGAGCGCGAACTGGTGGCGAAACAAATCTTTGACCAACTGGTCGAGAGGCTCGGGGGACGGGGCTTCATCATCGAAAGTATTCTGCTGCGCGACATTCAGCTACCGGCGACGCTGAAGGCCTCCATCGAGGCCAAGCAGCAAGCGGAGCAGGAGGCGCTGGCCATGAACTTCCGCCTGCAGAAAGAAAAGCAAGAAGCCGAACGGAAGCGGATTGAGGCGGGCGGTATTCGCGACTTCCAGCAGATCGTCGCCCAGGGCATCAGCCCGGCACTCTTGGAGTGGAAGGGAATTGAGGCTACCGAGAATCTGGCTAAGAGCGCCAATTCCAAGGTGGTGGTGATTGGCAACAACAAGAATGGTTTACCGCTGATCCTGGGACAGTAGGATGTGGCGCGGGCGCCCCTTCGAGCTTGCTCAGGGCAAGCCCCGCCCGCGAGCCGCCTGCTAGGATACCTTCGTGGCCAGCGCGCTGCTCGAAGTACGTGACCTGAGAATCGAGTTTCCCGGTGCCGGCGGGGGCGCCCAACTCTGTGCCGTTCGCGCGCTCAGTCTGAGCATCGCTCCCGGCGAAGTACTCGGTCTGGTCGGCGAATCGGGCTCGGGAAAGTCCGTTACCGCGCTCGCTCTGATGCGCCTGCTGCCACCACAAGCACGCGCTTCCGGTGCGGTACTCTTGCGCAACGGAAGCGGTTCGCACGACCTCTTGCAGCTTTCCGATGAATCCATGCGCCAGCTTCGCGGATCGCAGCTGGCCATGATTTTTCAGGAGCCCATGACGGCGCTCAATCCGGTGATGCGCGTGGGTGACCAGATTGCTGAAGCTGTCCTGGCCCACCGCAAGGTCCCGAAGCGAGAGGCCTGGGACCGCGCCGTGGAGGCGATGAACGACGTTGCCATTCCCGATGCTGAGCGCCGGGCCCGTGACTATCCGCACCAACTCTCCGGCGGCATGCGCCAGCGCGTCATGATCGCCATGGCCATCGTCAACCGGCCGCAGTTGCTCATCGCCGACGAGCCTACCACCGCCCTCGATGTCACCATCCAGGCACAGATTCTCGAACTCCTTGGGGAGCTGCGGAGAAAGTTCGGCCTGACCATGCTCTTCATCTCGCATGATTTGGCGGTGGTCTCGCAAGTCGCCGACCGCGTGGCCGTCATGTATGCCGGAAGCCTGCTGGAACTGGGCGCGAAGCGCGATATTTTTCGCGCCCCGGCGCATCCCTACACTCGTGGCCTTCTGACCGCAGTGCCCACCCTCAGGACCGACCGCACCCGAGCCCTGCAGACCATTGAGGGCACAGTGCCGCCGTTGCATTTGGTCCCGGCAGGATGTCCGTTTGAGCCGCGCTGCGAGTTTCGTGTCGCCGAGTGTGCGCGTGCTTTGCCGCCGCTGGTCCAGATTGGGCCGGGACACTGGGCACGGTGCCCGGTGGTGAATGCGCGGGCCACCCTCTGATGGCGTCATCCCGAACCCGGCGAAGTTCAGCCGGGTGAAGCCTGCCCTGAGCGGAGTCGAAGGAGATCTGGCCTGCGGCGGCACGTGCCTGGGATGAGGCCATGCCGCTCCGCGCCAGATCCTTCGGCCTTTCGGCCTCAGGATGACGCCCATAAAAGGCCAAGAGCTTCCCCGATTTGTGCCGCCAGCGACCGACAGGTCTATAATCGGCAGTTTGTCCGGTGACCCGTGCGCGTTCTCTTACTAAGCGATATCCACAGCAATCTGGAGGCGCTGGAGGCCTGCCTGGCCTCGGCCCCTGCGTACGACATGGTCGTCAATCTTGGCGACATCGTGGGCTACGGCGCCAGCCCGAATGAGGTCATCGAGCGCTCCCGTGGCCTGGGAAAATACTTCGTGCGCGGCAACCACGACAAAGCGGCCTCTGGCCTCATGGACCTCAAGGACTTCAATCCCATCGCCGGCATGGCCGCCATCTGGACCCGCGAGCATGTTTCCCCCGAGAACCTGCAATGGCTGCGATCGCTTCCTCAAGGGCCGATTTACGTTGAGGGGCTGGATGGCGTGCAGTTCGTCCACGGCTCGCCCATCGACGAGGACGATTATCTGGTCACTCTGCACGATGCCATCGAACCCTTGCTGATCTCCCTAATTCCGGTGACGTTTTTTGGGCACTCGCACCTGCAGGGAAGTTTCTGGTCGAACACCGTGACCCCGGACGTGTACCGGCCCGTGTATCGCACGGTGGGCAAGCCCGAGACGGTGGAGTTTCCGCTGCGCGAAGGGCAACATTTTCTGGTGAACCCGGGTTCGGTGGGACAGCCCCGCGATGGAGACTGGCGGGCCGCCTTCGCGATTTTCGACTCCGAAACCCGGGTCGTGACCTTCTGCCGCGCGCCCTACAACCTGAAGGACGCGCAGGAGCGGATCATTGCGGCGAACCTGCCGCAGCGGCTGGCGACACGGCTGGCCGCGGGAAGATAGACTATGCGCAGAGCTCCGTTCCTGCTGATTTGTGGTGCTTTGGTTCTCCTCACCGTGGCAGGGAAACACGCGAGCGGCTCTGCCCGCCGCCGAGCATCAGCTGACAACCGAGGGACAATCGTCGTCAGTGGCACGACCCGTACTTACCTCCTGCACGTACCCGCCTCGCTGAACCAAGCCAAGCCCGCTCCCCTGGTGCTGGTCTTCCACGGCGGCGGGGGCCACGCCCGCAACATGCCCCGATTCACGAAATTCGATCGCCTGGCCGACGAGCAGGGATTCATCGTCGCCTATCCCGAGGGCTTGAACAAGCACTGGAGCGACAGCCGTGGGCTCTCTCCGGCCGACGATGTCGGCTTCGTTCGCGCGCTCATCGCAGAGTTGGAACGGTCGCAGAACGTTGATCCCAAGCGCGTGTATGCGACGGGCATCTCGAATGGCGGATTCTTCTCGCAGCGCCTGGCGTGTGATCTCGCCGACAAGGTTGCGGCGGCGGCCTCGGTGGCAGCTACTATGCCGGAGCCGCTGGTGCCCATGTGCAAACCCGCGCGGCCGGTTTCGGTGATGTTTATGCAGGGTACCGAGGACCCGCTGGTGCACATCGATGGCGGCAAGGTGGCGCGCACGCATGGCAGGTCGGTGTCCCTGGCGGCGGCTGCCAGCTTCTGGCGCAACCGCGACCACACATCCTCCACCCCGGTCAGCGCCGATCTTCCCGACACCGCCCACGACGGAACTCGCGTCCATCGCGATGTCTACGGCGGAGGCAAGGATGGCACCGAAGTCGTGGTGTACACCATTGAGGGCGGAGGCCACACCTGGCCCGGCGGTATGCAGTACCTGCCGGTGTTTCTTGTAGGGAAGGCGAGCAAGAACCTGGATGCGACTCGTACCATCTGGGAATTCTTTGCCAGGCACAGCCTGCCCTAAGATCAAGCATCTTCACACCGGTTTTTGGGTGGCGCAGGCCTTCAGGCCTGCCGACTGAAGCCATCTCAGACAAGTCGCCTTTAGGTGCTGAGGTTGTTTGCCGGGAGCAGCTGGGCCCGCGGCTAAAGCCGATCAGCTTGTCGCCTTGAATCGCAGCGCTAAAGCGCTGCGCCACCCAAAAACCGCGCCCGTTGTACACTGCCAAAATGCCTCCGCACGCGCCGCGCACGGGATCCCTGTTCGGCGCGCACCACGAGAAGCCACCCGCGCACTACTTGGTTGCCCACTGCGACGGCGGCGCGCGCGGCAATCCCGGCCCCGCCGGCTACGGCGTTGTCATGGAGGATGAAGCCGGCCAAAAGGTCGCTGCCCTCAGCCAATACCTCGGCCAGCAGACCAACAACTTCGCAGAGTATCAGGCCTTGATCGCCGCGCTGGAGTTCGCGATCAAGAACGGACCGCAAGCGCTCCGGGTAATCAGCGACTCCGAACTGCTGGTGCGGCAAATTAAAGGCATCTATAAGGTCAAGAACCCCACGTTGAGGGACCTGCACGCGCGCGCCAAAGAGCTGATTGCCCAACTGGACTGGTTTTCCATCGAGCACGCCCTGCGCGAACACAATCGCGAGGCCGACCGGTTGGCCAATGAGG
Source organism: Terriglobales bacterium (assembly GCA_035542575.1). Classification (GTDB taxonomy): domain Bacteria; phylum Acidobacteriota; class Terriglobia; order Terriglobales; family Acidobacteriaceae; genus JAIQET01. The sequence continues at coordinate 95,975 of DATKLE010000014.1, forward strand.
CCATGGACAGAGGCACCGGCCGAAAGAACTAGCAGAAGCCGTGTGGGGCGGGCGGCCCTTCGGCTTCGCTCAGGGCAGGCCTCGCGCGCCTAGCTGCGGAAGCCGACGAGCTTTCACTCTGCCGCTGCCGTGTGATCGTGGACGATCTTCCATCCGTCCGGAAACTTGCGGAAAATGAGCGTGAACAATCCATGTGGCGTTTTCCCATCCGGCATCGTCAGATGAAACGCTCCGCGCACGAAAGCTGCATTTCGCCCTAGCGGCTCGATCCGCAGATCGGAAAACTCCAGTTTGCCCATCTCCCGCCCCTCGCTCTGGTAGGTCTTGCGATAGCGTTCGAGGGTTGCCTCCCAGCCTGACGTCTCCTTCGCCCCAGAGAAGAATGTCAGGTCCGAGGAATTCCAGTATCCGGCCATGAAACCCTCCAGGTCATGGCGGTTCCAGGCGTCTTGCTGACGCTGCAGAACTTCCTGGATAGCGGATCTTGCCTGCTCGCCCGAATCCTTCCCTTCTGCGAGGACTGTGAAAATCAGGATCAAGCTGACAATCAAGGACGTCTGGCGCATTGCTGTGCCTCCGGAGTACACAGTGTCTCACGCGGGTCTTGGGCGTTGAGCTGTAAAGATGGGTGGGAATCCACGGTGGGGGCGATACGCCCCCACGACAGCCGGCGGGACGCCAGCGCTACGACTGACGATTGCTTTACGCCCGGCCCTTCCGGACCGCGGCCATCGCTTTGGCGCCCGCTACTTCCCACGGACGCTTGGGACGCGCGGTCTGCGGCTTGTCGCGATCCACGATGCGATCGTACTGGTAGGACTCACTCACCGTGCCCAACGATTCGTTGTAGAGAGTGGGCAGTCCCAGGCCTTCCTTCAGTTCTTCGGTGAATTGCTGCAAGGCCTTCAAATGATCGGCGGTGGCCGGAACTTCGGTTTTGGCGGTCTTCAGGAATTGCTGGTATCCCCGGTTCACCAGCTTCGAAATTTCGCTGCCGATCAGGTAGCCGGGATAGGCGAATATCTTGACACCGTCCGCGGGTGTCTTCTGGATGGCGGCCGAGCAATTGTACTTCTTCAGGAAAACGCGACCCTGCGTGCCCGGCGCGTCGAGCACGTCAAAGCCATGCTCGCGCAGCCAGTTCAGCGCTTCTTCATAATTGCGTTCTTCTACCTTGGTGGTCATTGCGTGCGATGAGCCCCTTCTTCCCGTTAGATGCGCATTCCCTAAAAAGGTACCTTTCGGGCCGCCCCCGCATCCAACTCCCATCTTTTATAATCTAACCACCAGTTGCTGAAACCTGAATTCGCCGTTTGGACAGATTACGATAGTCACGGCGAGTCTCCTGCATCGTATGCGGCCAGCCTCTCGTAGAGTCGGGCAAGTGTCAGATTCCCCGGTACATGCTTCGCCCCGAAGCGCTGTCGGGCGGTCCGCGAATGCGGCCAACTCCCTTGGGCAGCATACCCTCGATCACATCGGCAATACTCCACTCCTGCGTCTGACGCGCCTGGTGGCGGAGCACCCCGGCGTGGAACTCCTGGGCAAGGCCGAGTGGTTCAATCCCGGAGGCTCGGTGAAGGACCGTGCCGCCGCCAGCATCATCGCCGCCGCCCTGCGTGGTGGACAACTTCGCCCGGGCAAGATCCTGCTCGACTCCACCAGCGGCAACACCGGCATCGCCTATGCCATGATTGGCGCTGCCCAGGGAATTCCTGTCACGTTGTGCATGCCGGAAAACGTTTCTGTCGAGCGCAAGCGCATTCTGCATGCCTACGGCGCGAACATCATCTATACCGATCCGGCCGAAGGCTCGGATGGCGCCATTCGCATGGCGCGCGAGCTCGCCGCCCAGCATCCTGATCTGTATTTCTACGCCGACCAGTACTCCAACGACGCCAACTGGCGGGCCCACTACCATGGCACGGCCAACGAAATCTGGCAACAAACCGAGGGACGTATTACCCACTTCGTGTCCATGCTGGGCACCAGCGGAACGTTTGTCGGCACGACCCGCCGTCTGAAGGAGCTGAACCCGCACATCCGCTGCATCTCGCTGCAGCCGGACGCGCCTTTCCACGGCATCGAAGGCGCCAAGCACATGCCCAGCGCCATCGTGCCCAGGATTTATGACGCCTCGCTGGCTGACGCCAATCTAGAAATCTCGACCGAAGCCTCCTATGCCATGGCCCGGCATCTGGCCCGCGAAGCAGGATTGTTGGTAGGAATCTCCGCGGCTGCGGCGGTGGTCGGCTGCCTGCAAATTGCACAGCAACTGAGGAAGAACGAACCGGCCGTGATGGTCACCATCCTCTGCGACTCCGGCGACAAGTATTTGAGCGAGAGATTCTGGGAGGAAGGATAAGAATTTTCAATTTCCAATTGCCGATTGCCAAGTCCGGTCCAAAGTTCACGTTGGCAATCGGCAATTGAAAATTGGCAATTCGAATTCATGCTCAAGATCTACAAATCCGCCTATGAGTTTATTCGCCGGCACGGCGAACAGACCTATCCGCATGAGTGCTGCGGGGTGCTGCTGGGGCAGATGAACGGCGACGGGCGCGTGGTCACATCAGCTGTGCCCTGCGGCAATACCCGCACCGACTCGCCGCAGAACCGCTATCATATCGATCCCAAGGAACTGGTGCGCATCCAGCGGGAAGGCCGCGAGCGCAACCAGGACATCCTCGGTTTTTATCACTCTCATCCCGACCATCCGGCGTGCTGGTCCTCGACCGATCTCGCCGAAGCGCACTGGTTTGGTTGTTCCTATGTGATTACCAGCGTGGAAAAGGGCAAGGCAGTATTGACGAATTCATTCCTGCTGGACGGAACCGGGGAGGATGACAAGCATCTCGACGAAGAGCCAATCCAGATCGCACTCTGAATCCCCGGGTAAACCAGGCGCATCTGTAAGACTGGGGGTGGCCCAGAAAGAAGAAGTTGCTATGAAAATACTTATTCCGACACCCCTGCGCCAGTATTCGAACAAACAGTCTGCGGTGGAGCTCAAGGCCGCCACCGTCGGCGAAGCGCTTTCCGGCCTGGTGACTCAGCACCCGGATCTGCGCCGCCAGCTCTACACCGAGGAGGGCAAACTGCGCGCCTTCGTCAATGTTTACCTGAACGACGAAGATGTGCGTTACCTGCAGAAAGAGGCCACCCGGGTGCGCGACAGTGATACCATTGCCATCGTGCCTTCGATTGCCGGAGGCCGGGCATAGTGAGGATGGCTTCTGATTGTCGAATGACAACTCTCTCCCAATCCCGCTGTTGGTGTTGTTGTCCGTCCTGTTGTTGTCTCTAAGTTTCGCCTCCCAACCGGAAATCGAAAATCGGCAGTCGAAAATTTTGAGGTTTTTATGGCCCCCACAACCGAAGTTAAACCTGAAGCCGCAACCCTTACCAACGACGAGATCCTGCGCTACTCGCGCCACCTGATCATGCCCGAGGTGGGCATGGAAGGGCAGCAGAAGCTCAAGGCTGCGCGCGTGCTGTGCATCGGCGCCGGCGGCCTGGGCTCGCCGCTGGCGTTGTATCTGGCGGCCGCGGGCGTGGGCACGCTCGGCATCGTGGACTTCGACGTAGTGGACTATACGAACCTGCAGCGCCAGATCATTCACACCACCGCCGACGTGGGCCGCAAGAAGCTCGATTCCGCCACCGAAAAACTGAAGGCGATCAATCCGTTTCTGAACCTACGCACCTTCGAGACCAGGCTGACCAGCGAGAATGCGCTCGAACTGTTCCGCGCCTTTGACATCATCGCCGACGGCACGGACAACTTTCCTACGCGCTACCTGGTGAATGACGCCTGCGTGCTGACAGGCAGGCCGAACGTCTATGGTTCGATTTTTCGCTTCGAAGGGCAGGCCAGCGTTTTCGCCACCGAGCATGGACCCTGCTACCGCTGCCTGTATCCCGAGCCGCCACCGCCGGGACTGGTGCCCTCCTGCGCGGAGGGCGGAGTGCTTGGCATTCTTCCCGGGTTAGTGGGCGTGATGCAGGCCACGGAGGTCATCAAGCTGATCCTGGGTAAAGGTGAGCCGCTCATCGGACGCCTACTGCTCGTCGACGCGCTAGGCATGAAGTTCCGCGAACTCAAGCTGCGAAAGAATCCTGATTGCCCCGCCTGCGGGACGCATCCTACCGTCACAAAGCTGATAGACTACAACGAGTTTTGCGGAATTCGCGGTGAGGAGAAGGCAGTGCACAGCAACGTTCCTGAGATCCAGGTGGAAGAACTGAAGCAGCGACTGGACGCCGGCGACGATCTGTTCGTGCTTGACGTGCGCGAGCCCCACGAATACCAGATCTGCAACCTTGGGGGGTATTTGATTCCCCTGGGCGACCTGCCCAAGCGGGTGCACGAACTCGACTCCAGCCGCGAGATCGTGGCCCATTGCCGCTCCGGCGTGCGCAGCGGCAAGGCGGTGGACTTCCTGCGGCAAGCAGGATTCAAGAAGGTGCACAACCTGGCGGGCGGGATTCTGGCCTGGGCTGACAAGGTGGACCCCACGATGCCGAAGTACTGAGCGTGGTCAACTACAACGACGACGTGCTGGCATCCTCCAACTAAAGCGCCAGGCAAAAAAACGGGGAGCTTGCGCTCCCCATGTCTACTCAGGAGACTCCACCACTACTTGCTGCCCTCGGCCTGGGCGGTTTCCTGCCCGATCGCCAGCGCGTACTTCTTGCCCGAGAAACGAATCTCGGAAAGCGTCTTGGTCCCGTTGCTGTTGCTGCTCACGACGGCCGAGTCGGTGCTCGCGGCGCTGTTGAGTTCGATCACCCGCGCGGGCACGGTGGCCACGACGTTCTTGCCCTGCATGATGTTGAGCGTTACGTCGGAACCGTTTCCGTCCCAGGTGAGCTTGTACTGTCCAGGCGCCACCTGCTTGCCGGCGATGGTAACCGGGTCTACTACCGCAAGCGAACCCTTGCTGGCGGCGAAGGCGCTGCTCGCCAGCAGTAAAGCCACTCCCAGCAGCAAGCCCTTGAAGATTCTCGATACTTTCATGTGCTCCTTTTTCTTTCCCGAAAAGCGTCGGGAACCGGTTCGGGGCGGCCTGAACTCGCCTTTGCGAAGAACGCTTGCGTTTGTCCGCAAAAGGCCTACAATGCTGCCTCGGGGTTAAGCAAAAAGCGCCGGGCTGCAAAGCCTCGCGCTCTTTGCTCCGGGGATTGTTCTCACCTGGGCCGCCAAACCGAGTGTGAGACAGTCCCTTTAACCCCTGAAACTTTTCTGCGAACCGGATTGGCTGGTTAGCTCCCGGTCCCCACTATCGCGTCAAGATACGTCTTGACCGCTTGAGAAGTTCCCTCTCGCCTTGATTTCTTTCGATTCATTGGACGCGCAGAGCGCCGCTTTGTTAGCAAAATGCCCACCCTGCGGTCCTTCCCACACGGTCCGTGTGTATTGTCTAAGCGGCCGGGACACGGCGTTTGCCGCCCACACGGAGACCTAGCACGCTATTGCCCAAGGCAAAAAAGCGAAACGCATTGATTGCATACGGGAGAGCGGGCCCAAGCGAACTGATGGTGCGTTCGTTATCGAACGAGGTGGTCCAAAAGCGGACAGGCGGCGTGCGCTCCAGCTCTGCTCGGAAGCATCGGCCACACGTGGCAGGCTCTTCGCTACTTGGTTAGTCGCAACACGACCTTCCCGAAATTTTCCCGCTGGGCCAGCAGCCGGTACGCCTCCGCAGCTTGTTCCATGGGCAACACGTGGCCTATTACCGGGCGGAGATGCCCCTGTGCCGTCCATGCGGAAAGCTGCTGCCAGGCCTCGTCCATCAGGCCGCGCTTGGCGGAGAGGTAGCTGAGCCACAATCCATGCACGCTGGCCCCCTTGGCATAGAGCATGCGCGTATCAAGCTCGGCGCGCTGGCCGCTGGCGGCGCCGTAGACGATAATGCGCCCAAAGTCGCGCAAGCAGCGCACGCTCTTGGCGACGTGCTCGCCGCCCAGCATTTCAAACACCGCATCTACGCCGGCGCCGCGTGTCAAATCCTTGATTACTTCCTCGTAGTCTTTCTGCTTGTAGTTGATGCCATGCTGCAGGCCGAGCTCTTTGACGCGGGCCAGCTTGTCATCGGAGGAAGAAGTGCCATACATCTCGACGCCGAGCAACCTGCCGATCTGTACCGCAGCCGTGCCCACGCCGCCGGCGACAGCGTGAATCAGCACCCGCGGCGCTTCACCCTTTGAGCGGGCCGTGTCTCCCAGCGGCCCTGCTTTCCAATACGCGAAATACGCGGTGAAATAATTCACCGGGAAGGCGGCTCCCTCCTCCGGGCTCCAGCCCGGCGGCACCGGCCACAGCAACTCCGGTCGCGTGGCAATGCGCTCCGCAAACGCCCCCCACTGCGCGTAGCCCATGACGCGCTGCCCGTCGCGCTCCCGTACCCCGGCGAACTCCCGTCCTGCCACCAGCGGCGGCGGCGGAGTCCCTGGGTAACCCCCGGAGGTCGTGATGATGTCGGCAAAATTGACGCCACCCGCCTCCACCTTCACCATCTCCTGGCCCGGGCCCGGCTGCGGATCCGGAGTCTCGCCCACCTGCAGCACTTCGGGGCCCCCTAATCGACTGATCACAATAGCTTTCATGTCCCACAGTGTACCAGCGCAACGGCATGGAACCAGCAAGACCGTCGTCGGCTGGATTGACAGTTCCAGCGTTTCACCAGAGGTATATACTTCCCTTGGAATATGTTGGCCGGTTTCCCGTTTCGCTCTGCGGGACGGGGCAGGAGCCGTTAATTCTTTCATAGGCTCCGTTTCATAGATGCTGGCCGCCGGTATGTCGGCAGTTGGTGGCCAGTGCGGAATTCTGCCCTGGGGGTCGGACCGTGGGGTGGAATTCCGGGAGGGTTCATGCCGTGGACGTAATACTGGTTCGAGTCTTATTTGTTCTTTTTGTTGCTGTTACCTGCTATCTGATTCGGCCCTTCGGGCTTCCTGCAAATCTGGACGCAGGAGTGGGAGTTCTTGTTGGTATCGCCATCGTGATCTTTGAGTGGCGACTGCGCCTGATGAGCCTGAAGCGCCTGATCGGATCTGCCATCGGCAGCGTGCTTGGCATCATTGGTGCCTACTTATTCGCCTTGGTGATCCGCAACAGTCTCCCCCCCGGGCCAACCCAGAGCTTTCTGATGCTCATGGTGATGCTGCTGATGGCGTACGTAGGGCTGGCGGTCGGGGCCAACAAAGGCGATCTGCTGAACCTCTCGGCGCTGGGCGGGATCTTCGGAGGAGAAAAGCAGTCGAAGAAGAGCTACAAGATCCTCGATACCAGCGTCATCATTGACGGCCGTATCGCGGACGTGGCCGAAACCGGTTTTCTCGATGGCACCATTGTCATCCCGCAGTTCGTCCTGCGCGAGCTGCAGCTGGTGGCCGATTCTGCCGATTCCCTCAAGCGTAACCGTGGCCGCCGCGGTCTCGACATCCTGCAGCGCTTGCAGAAGGTCGCTTCGCTGCAGATTCAGATCGTGGAGGACGACTTTCCCACCATCCGCGAAGTAGATATGAAGCTGATCGAACTGGCTAAGCTCTATGAGGGCAAGATCATCACTAACGACTTCAACCTGAACAAGGTCGCGCAACTGCAGGGCGTCGAGGTGCTGAACATCAACGAACTGGCCAACTCGCTCAAACCCATCGTGCTCCCGGGCGAGATCATGAAGGTCTTCATCCTGAAGGAAGGCAAGGAGTACAACCAGGGGGTTGCCTATCTCGACGACGGCACCATGGTGGTAGTGGACAACGCGCGCAAGATGATCGGCAAGACCATCGACATTTCCGTGACCTCGGTGCTGCAGACTACGGCGGGGAAGATGATCTTCGGCAAGTGGGACGAGCGCGCGGCCACGCGCGCCGAGTCCCGGCCCGCCGTCAGCGTGGTGACGGCCGTGCCCAGCTCGAGCTCCGAGGCAAAGAAACCGATCATGGCAGAGCGGCCCACGGAATAGCCCAGTCTCCAGTTTGGGGGCGGGCGCTCCTGCCCGCCCCGGAATTTCCGAGACAGTACTGAGTAGCTGGTACCGCGTACCGAGCAGGCAGGGACCGCTCGGGACTCGCAACTCGGTACTCGATACTGTCCAGGCGTATACTTGACGCCCCATGAAGGTGGTGGTCATCATTCCGGCTGCCGGTCTGGGCACACGCATGGCGTCGGCCCCTGGCGCGAAGCGCGGAAAGCCCGCGGCCTCCAAGCAATTCACCGATCTCGGGGGCACGCCCATTCTGATGCACACGCTGCGCAAGTTCGCCAGCAGCCCGGAGGTTTCCGAGATTTATGTTGCGCTGCGAAGTAACGAAATCAACACCTTTCGCAGCCGGCTGGAGAAAGAAGCCAAAGACATCCTGCGCAAGAAGGTCAACCTGGTCGAAGGCGGAGAGCACCGCCAGCACTCCGTGGCGAACGCCATAGCTGCGGTTTCTGCTGCTCCCGACGATATTGTTTTGGTCCACGATGCCGTCCGCCCTTTCGTGACCGGGGAAATCATCCGGGAGGTCATTCGCGCAGCGCAAAAATACGGCGCGGCAATCGCCGGCTTGCCGGCCGTGGATACCGTCAAACAGGTGGAGCGCACCGCCGAAGGCGCCCTGATCACCGCCACCGTCCCGCGCGAGCGCGTGGTAATGGCGCAAACTCCGCAAGGCTTTCGCTACGACGTGCTCAAGAAGGCGTTCGACGAAGCAACCGCCGACGGTTTCACCGGCACCGATGAAGCCTCGCTGGTCGAGCGCTCTGGGCACGAGGTGGCGGTCGTGATGGGCTCGCCGCGGAATATCAAGATCACGACGCCGGCAGATTTGGAACTGGCCGAGTTTTACCTGAGGGCCAGCTCATAAACGCAGATCGAAACTGATGCAAACTACCAGTGACCAACGGCCAGCGATGCGCATCGGCTACGGCTGGGACTCGCACGAATTCAAGCGCGGCATCCTGCTCAAGATCGGTGGCGTGACCATCGCGCACCCGAAGGGCTTGGGTGGCCACTCCGACGGCGATGTGCTGCTGCACGCCATTACCGACGCTCTGCTGGGCGCAATCGCCGGGCCGGACATCGGATCGCTGTTTCCACCCTCCGACCCCCAGTGGAAGGGCGCAGACTCGGCTGTCTTCCTGCGCGAGGCGCTGAAACGTGTGCGGGCGGCTGGTTATGTCGTCGCCAATCTGGATTCAACACTTATCCTGACCGAGCCCAAGATCGGCCCACACGCTGCTGCCATCCGAATGCACCTTGTCGAGTTGCTAGATATCCCGCCGGACGCGATCGGAATCAAAGCCAAGACTCCGGAAGGCATGGGGACGGACAACGCCGCCATTGCCCACGTGGCGGTGCTGCTGCAGAAGGTGAGTTCCGGAAGGCGGCGGAAGAAAGGCCACCAGAATCTCGGCGGTTGAAGCCGCTGCGCTAAGCGCCGCCGTACCCGATATCGTGGCAGGCGGGAATTGGCAATCTTCAATCGAGAATTGCTTTAGAAGGTCTTGGCTGAGTCGAGCAGAATCGTAACTGGGCCGTCGTTGACCAGTTCAACTTGCATCCTCTCCTGAAATCGGCCGGTGGCGCAGGAGAGGCCAAGGCTGCGGATCCGTTCCACAAAATACTCATACAGTGTCCTGGCTTGTTGTGGCGAGGCGGCCGCATCGAAGGACGGCCGTTTGCCGCGCCGAACATCGCCGTAGAGCGTGAATTGAGAGACGACCAGGATGCCGCCGTTGACGTCTCTGACGCTGAGGTTCATCTTTCCGGCTTCATCTTCGAAGATACGCAAGCCGGCGATCTTGTCCGCCAGGTAGTCGGCGTCGGATTCGGTGTCGAGGTGCGTGACTCCCAGCAGGACAAGCAGGCCACGGGCGATTTTGCCGGTGACTTCTCCGTTCACCGTGACCTGGGCACGGGTGACCCGCTGGACAACGGCACGCATGCGGATCAGTTTCCGGCTTCCGGGGGCGAGTTTCAAGCGAAGAGGGCTGGCGTGGGGTGGACAGCCCATGCCAAACCGGCACGTCCCCTGACATTTCCCATTGCCAACCGTCCAAGAGGTTGTAGAATTCCGTTTCTTTTTCTTTCCCGAAGGAGCTTCCTGAATGCTGCATCGCGCTGCGACACGCGTGAAACCACCAATCAGAATTGCAGCCGGCTTCATAGTGGCTTGCGCGGCGGCTGTGGCCCAGACCGGGCCCGCCGCTCACAACGAAGTTCTCATCAAGAATGCTGTGGTGATGACCGTTACTCACGGCGACATACAGAACGGCAGCGTGTACATCAAGGATGGCAAGATCGCCGCGGTGGGCCAGAACGTGACCGCCCCGGCTGACGCCACCGTGATCGACGCGGGGGGCAAATACCTGACGCCGGGCATCATTGACTCCCACTCCCACATCGCGCTGGACGACGACGTGAATGAGGCCACCAGCCCAATCACTCCGCAAATGATGATGCTTGACGCCTTCGACTACCAGGACAAGGCCATCTATCGCGGACTGGCTGGGGGAGTTACCACCTCGCTGCTCCTCCACGGCTCGGCCAACATGATAGGCGGGCAGGCCATTGTGATTAAGCACAAGTACGGAGCGAACCGCGATGCCATGCTGTTTCCTGGAGCGCCGCGGTCGATCAAATTCGCCAGCGGTGAGAACCCCAAGCGGGTGTACGGTGGCCGCGAGCAACTACCCTCCACCCGCATGGGCAACTTCGAGGTACAGCGCGAGGCCCTGGTGCAAGCACAGGAGTACATGCGCGAGTGGGACGACTACAACGCCAAGGTCAAGAAGGGCGACAAGGATGCCAAGCCTCCCAAGCGTGATCTGAAGCTGGAGGCCCTGGCGGATGTGCTGCGCGGCAAGCTGCTGGTGCAGATCCATTGCTACCGGGCAGATGAGTTGCTGACCGAGATGGCGATGGCCAAGGAGTTCGGCTACAAGGTGCGCGCCTTCCACCACGCCCTGGAGGCCTACAAGGTGGCCGACAAACTGGCCGCGGAAGGTGTCGGGATCGCAACCTTCTCCGACTGGTGGGGATTCAAGCAGGAGGCCTGGGACGCCATTCCATGGAACGCCGTAATGTCAATGCGGAAAGGCGTGCGCGTGGCCATCAAGAGCGACTCCGAGGATTTCGCGCGGCGCCTCAACCAGGAGGCTGCCAAGACCATGCGCTACGGCGGAGCCACGGAAGAAGAAGCTTTGAAGATGATCACGCTGAATGCCGCCTGGATCATCGGCGTTGACGATCGCGTGGGCTCGATTGATGTGGGCAAAGATGCCGACCTGGTGATCTGGGATGGGTATCCGCTTTCCAGCTACGGTGTGCCAAACAAGGTGCTGATCGACGGGGATGTGTATTTTGACCGGGCCCTGCCGGGGTTCGGCATGCCGCACTACAAGGAGGGAATGTGATGCGGGCCTCGGGCGTCGGACCTCAAACCTCAGGCGCAGCCGTTAGCCGTTGGCGGCTGGCCGTTGGCCAACTGCTTGTCCTGGCTCTGTGCCTTTCCCTTCCGACGGTGGGCCGTGCACAGCAACCCATCGTCCTCAAGGGCGGAAAGCTCCTCACCATCACGCACGGCGTCATCGAAAATGGCGTGCTGGTGATGGCGAATGGCAAGATCGCTGCGGTGGGAGCCGCGGGCGCGGTCAACATTCCTGGGGATGCGCGGGTGGTGGATGTCAGCGGAATGACCGTGTACCCCGGGCTGATTGATTCCGAAAGCTACCTGGGGTTGACGGAGATTTCGGCCGAAAAAAGCACCAACGATCTGGTCGAACTCAGCGACGAAATCATGCCGCACATGCACGTGTTTGACGCATTTCACGCCGAGTCCGCGCTGATTCCGGTCACGCGGCTGAACGGGATCACCAACGCCATCGTGGCGCCCGACAGCCAGGACACGCTGCCGGGTCAGGATTCGTTCATCCAGTTGGATGGCAACTCGGCCGAAGAAATGCTGCTGGTGCGGGACATCGCCATGCCGCTGAACTTCACCGGCGAACAGCGGCGCAACCAGTCGTGGGAGCGGGCGAAGTTTCCGTTCACCCGCATGGGCATGGCGGCGCAACTGCGTCAAGCCTTCCTGGATGCGCAGGACTACGCGCAGCGCTGGGCGGATTACGAAAAAAAGAAGTCGGAAGGGGAGACTAAATCCGCCTCCGACAAGGACAAGAAACAGCCACCTGCTCCACCCAAACGCGACCTCAAACTGGAGGCGCTGTTGCCCTATTTGGAGGGCAAGAAGCCAATCGTGCTGGCGGCGGAGGGGCCCAGCGACCTGGAGACGGCAGTCGGACTGGCCCGGGAATTCAAGCTGAAGTTTGTGCTGAATCACATCAGCCACTCTCAGCCCGTGCTGGATTACGTCGCCGCTCTGAAAGTGCCGGTCATCGTGGGGCCCATCTATGAGGATCCCAAGCCGGAAGAACGCTATGACGCGGTCTATAGCCTGCCCGCCCAGTTGTACAAGCGCGGGGTGAAGATCGCATTTGCATCCGTCGAAGCCCACAATGTGCGCAACCTCCCCTATCAGGCCGGGTTCGCCGTCGCTTTCGGCTTGCCCTATGACGAGGCGCTGAAGGCGATCACGCTGAACCCGGCGGAGATCTGGGGCGTGGCGGACCAGTTGGGATCGCTCGATGTGGGCAAGACCGCCAACGTTGTGGTCGCCAACGGCGATCCGCTGGACGTGAAGACGGACGTGAAGCAGGTGTTCATCGCGGGACGGGAGATCCCTATGACCAGCCGCCAGACACGGTTGCGCGACGAGTACTCGGGTCGTTAGGGGGCGGGGCGCCGGGGTTTGACCACACCGGCGCGCGGCAGTTAGGATTCGCGGGGGTAGTCTCACTCCGGTTTGCTAGCTGTCTGGCGCAGGGACTCCTTCCTTTACACTAATTCGTTCGGCCCAGTACACTACTTGTTCCCTTTTTATCTTCCCGGGAGGAGGAACTCATATGGCTGGTGAGGGCAAGTCCAGAGAAATGACGGAAAAGGTAAAGCAAATCATTTCCGAGCAACTGGGTGTGGATGAGGGCGAGGTCACTCCCAGTGCTTCTTTCGTGGATGATTTGGGTGCGGACTCCCTGGATCAGGTGGAGCTGGTCATGGCCCTGGAAGAAGCCTTCGACCTGGAAATCGCGGACGAGGATGCGGAGAAGATCCGCACCGTGCAGGACGCGATCGACTACATCGAGAAGCACGCCAAGGTGAGCAAGTAACAGCCGGCCGGGCCCGTGCTCGGGGCAGCGGGCGCAACGCCCGCGCCACACAAGCCTACAAGCGAGGAAAATCCATGGCAGCAGTTGACGAAAAAGTAAAACAGATCATCGTGGAGCAATTGGGAGTGGACGAGGGCGAAGTCACGCAGAGCGCCTCGTTCGTGGACGACTTGGGCGCCGACTCGCTGGACACGGTGGAACTGGTGATGGCCTTCGAAGAGGCCTTTGAGATCGAGATTCCCGACGAAGACGCCGAGAAAATCCGCACGGTGCAGGACGCGATTGACTACATCGGCAAGCATGCGAAAGGCGGGAAGTAGGATTGGGGCGTCGGGTCGTAGTTACCGGCATTGGCCTGATCTGCGCGGTGGGCAACACCACGGAAGAGGTGTGGCGCAACCTGCTGGCCGGCAAGAGCGGCGTGACACAAATCACGCACTTCGACGTTTCCCAGTTTGCCTGCCAGATTGCGGCTGAGGTCAAGAATTTCGATCCCCTGCAATTCATCGAAAAAAAAGAAGTCAAGAAAATGGGGCGCTTCATCCATCTGGCCCTGGCGGCGACGGATGACGCCATCAAAGCCTCCGGCCTGCAGGTGACGCCGGAGCTTTCGACTCGGGTGGGAGTGCACATCGGGTCCGGAATCGGCGGGTTCGACGTCATCGAGCGCGAGCATTCCAACCTGCTCAATGGAGGGCCCCGTAAGATCTCTCCTTTCTTCATTCCGGCAGCCATCGTGAATCTCGCGGCCGGGCACGTCAGCATCCGCTACAACGCCCGCGGACCGAATGAGGCCACCTGTACCGCCTGCACTTCCAGTGCCCATTCGGTGGGCGATGCCTACAAGATCATCGCGCGCTGCGACGCTGACGTCATGATTGCGGGCGGGACGGAAGCGGCAATTACGCCCATGGGTGTGGGCGGGTTTGCTGCCATGCGCGCACTCTCCACGCGCAATGATGCGCCGGAGAAGGCCAGCCGTCCCTGGGACGCGGCCCGCGATGGCTTTGTGATCGGAGAAGGGGCGGGCATTTTGATTCTCGAAGAGCTGGAATTTGCCCGGCGGCGCGGTGCCAGGATACTGGCGGAGGTCGTCGGTTATGGCATGAGCGGGGATGCCCACCACATTACCCAGCCGGCCGAGAATGGCGACGGCGCCTACCGGGTGATGCTCAACACTCTGCAGGATGCCAAGCTGCAGCCGCAGCACGTCGGATACATCAATGCCCACGGCACCTCCACCGACATCGGCGACAAGCTGGAAACCATCGCCATCAAGCGCGCCTTCGGCGATCATGCTTACAAGCTGCCAGTGAGTTCGACCAAGTCCATGACCGGGCATCTGCTGGGCGGGGCTGGCGGACTGGAGGCGGGAATCACGGTGCTGGCGCTGCGCGACCAGATGTTGCCGCCAACCATCAACCTGGAGAATCCAGACGTCGACTGCGACCTGGACTACGTCCCTAACCAGGCCCGCAAAGCCGAATTGGAATACGCCATGTCCAACTCCTTCGGATTTGGTGGAACCAACGGCGCTCTGTTGTTCCGGCGCTGGGAGTGAACCAGACCTCGGACCTTGGACCTCAGGCACGCCCACTCGTATGCGAAGCCAACTCTGAGTCGGAGGCCTGACACTTGGGACCCGAGGTCTGGGGCCCGACGGCTGAGGTCCCAGGTCCGTCGTCAAGGACCCGTGGTAACCCGGCAGTGCATTCCTGGTAATGGTACTTCTGTACCCACCGATTGGCCTTCTAGGGCCTTTGCCACGCCAGGGGTTCAGGACACAATGGGATTTCAAGGCTACCGTGAATCGAGCTATGCACAAAGGCTTCGGAGTCGCCGCTGCCCCCATTCCTCCCTCCACCCGAAAGGCTACGGCCCGGGCGGCGTTGGTGGACATCAAGGAGCCCGCTCGCGGCATTCTTGCCGATTGCTTCAAGCAGTTTGGCGTGGAATGCGTGGTCCTGACCGGAGATGTTGAGGAGCGCCTGCAGCGGGAGAAGTTCGCGGCCTGCGTGGTGAAACTGGCCCCGGGGGCTGAGGCGGTAATGGACGCAGCACGCAGCTCACTCTCCAACAGCCGCATGATCATTTACGGACTTGGGGGGAACGCCCAACAGGCCATGAGCTATTCCAAGTACGGCATCAACGCCATCTTCCACGAGCCGCTGGAGCGCTCGGCGGCGTTGAAGCTGGTGCGCGCTACCCAGATGCTGGTGCTGCACGAATTCCGCCGTTATGTGCGCATTCCGGTGATCACCGAAGTCTCCGTGACCACCTCCGATGGCCGCCGCTTCACCGCCACCAGCCAGGAAATCAGCTCCGGGGGGATGTCCATGCGGAGCGATGAAGAGGTATCTCCGGGACTATCCACCGAAATCTCCTTTGCTCTGCTTACTCTGCCTCGCATCTGGGTACGCAGCACGGTGAGCTGGCGGAAACCCGCCGCCAAGAGCTTTGGCGTACGCTTCGACCTGCAAGACGAGCGGCGTTTGCGCATCAAGGAGTGGGTGGACGCCTACCTGGAAAGCTGAACTCAGACCTTAGACCTCAGACCTCGGTCCTCCCGCCCGGCCGCGCCGTTTCACGAATCTGGCCAACCCGCAGTAGAATCAATAGATCGCGATGGCAGGGGCTTCCCAACTGATTCAGATTGAACTCGGGCCTCCGGTGCGGCAACCCAAGCCGGAGTGGCTGCGGGCGAAGGCCCCCGTGGGCGAGAACTTTCATAACCTCAAGAAGCTGGCTCGCGGCTTGGGCCTGCACACCGTGTGCGAGTCGGCGCAGTGTCCCAACATCGGCGAGTGCTGGAACCATCGCACCGCGACCTTCATGCTGCTGGGCGACATCTGTACCCGCCGCTGCGGTTTCTGCGCCGTGCCCAAGGGCCGTCCCGAACCCATCGACTGGGACGAGCCTCGCCGTGTAGCCGAAGCTGTTGCCACGCTCGGGCTGAAGCACGCCGTCGTCACCAGCGTGAACCGCGACGACGACAACCTGGGCGGCGCCCGGGTGTTTGCCGAGACCATTCGCCAGATTCGCGAGGTTGCGCCGGGATGCCGCGTGGAGGTGCTGGTCCCGGATTTTCAGGGGCTGGATGACGCCTTGAAAATCGTCCTTGACGCCCAGCCCGACGTGCTCAACCACAACACCGAGACCGTGCCGCGCCTGTACCGCGCGGTCCGCTCCGGGGCCCGCTACGAGCGCACCCTGCAACTGCTCGAGAACGCCAAGAAGTTTTCGCCAGCGATCGTGACCAAGTCGGGCGTGATGGTGGGACTGGGCGAGACCATCGCGGAACTGGTCGAAGTTTTCCGCGACCTGGGCACGCGCGGCGTGGACATACTAACCGTCGGCCAATATCTCCGCCCCTCGCGCGATCACCTGCCCATCGCCCGCTTCTACACCCCGAACGAATTCGCCTACCTCAAAGAAGAAGCCCTGCGCTTTGGCTTCCGCCACGTGGAGTCAGGTCCGCTGGTGCGGTCGAGCTACCACGCCCACGAGCAGGCGGATGCCAGCGCGGTCGCTGGTCGCTAGTCGCTGGTCGTTGGGCCCGTCACGCCTCCAGGTTCATCTTGCGCAGCAGCGCATGAAACCGCAGGTCGGAGCGGATCGGATCAAGAAAGGGATAGCTCTTAAGTGCGGGGATCCAGCCGTCGTTCCGGTCAACAGCTCGCTCCATCCAGACGAAGGCGTCGTCAATTTCGCCCAGCCCGAAGTGGACCCAGGCAAAACTGGTTGGCAGCACGAATCGGTGATGCTCGAGGGCGCGGAGGCGCTCCAGGACCGTCCGCGCCTCCTCCTTGCGCCCGCCGAGGCCCAACGCCAAGCCGAGCCACCCCAGCATCAGAGGAAACTCGCCGGACAGGTTGACTGCACGGCGCAGGGCAACGACACTGTCCTCGAATCTCTGCATCCCCAGGTAAACCTGCCCGATCACCATTTGCGAGAGTTGGTGCTCAGGTTCGAGCTCGACGAGCTTATTCGCTTGCTCCAGGGCACGCTCGTACTGTCGGCCGAAGAAGAGCGCTTCCACCAGCCAGAAACGCACCTCGAGGGACAAGGGATCTAACTGGAGCGCGCACTCGAGCTCCCCGGCGGCTTCTTCGGTATGCCCTAGTACCAGCAGAACAGTCGCGTAACCCACACGAAGGAAGGGGGAGTTCGGGTGCAAGTCTCGTGCGCGCGCCATCTGTACTTCGGCTTCCGACCAGTTGTAGACATAGGCATCCGTATAGTGGCATTTCTCGGGGCGGAAGGCGATTAAGGTCTGCGTTTCGGCCAAAGCCGGGTCGAGTTCGATGGCCCGCAGTGCGTAGAACCTCCGAATCGGCTCCATTTGATCAGGCGGAGCAAATCCCCAGAAACCCAGGTACCAATGCAGATTTGCCAGGGCGTCGCAAGCCAGGGCGAAGCTTTGATCGTGAGCCAGGGCCACCTCGAAGTGTCGTTTGGCCTTCGCCACGCCCCCCGGCGTCCACTTCCACATTTCGTAGCGGCCCTTGATGTATTCGTTGTAGGCGGCAACATCCTCCGTCGGCTTTCTTGGGGCCGGCCTCCCGCGAGCCTTGCCCGCCAGGGATGGAATATGCGCACCGATTTCCTGCGCGATCGAGGTCTGCAACTGGAAGATATCGCGCAGCTCGGCCTCGTATTTCCGGGCGAACAGGTGCGCCTGGTCGCTGGTCTGGATCAGCTGAACGTTGGTTGTAGTGTGATTATTCTCCCGCCGGACGCCAGCCTCCACCACGTAATCCACCCCGAGTTCGCGGCTGATGCGGGCCACATCCTTGTGGCTGCCCTTGTAATGCATGGCCGTGGTACGGGCAATCACTGCCAGTTGCTCTGGCGCCAGGCTGGCCAGCGTGGTGATGAGTTCGTCGGTCATGGCGTCGCTGAAGTACTCCTGCGCCGGATCGCCGCTGAGATTCACGAAGGGCAGCACCACCAGCCGGGCTCGCACGGCTGGGGCTGGCTGCGGAAGCGGCGGCGCTTCGGCAACCCGCGCGATAAAACGATAGCCGTGCCTGGGCAGGGTCTCGATGAAGTGTGGACGATCGGAGGTATCACACAGCGCCCCGCGCAGGCGCGCCACGGCGGTGTTCAGGTTGTTTTCAAAATCCACGAA
>DATKLE010000015.1:0-25526 GCA_035542575.1 Terriglobales bacterium
TGCTCTAGCCGCCGCCTCCTGCGAGGGAGGCAACAGCGTGGATGCATGCACCGTCACAGCCCCTGATGCGATCACTGCTTTCGCAGTTCCAAGCCCCGGCCCGTCCTCGCAGATCAAGCCGGTTTTTTCGGGCCTGGCCGCTTGGCGAGTTGCCCCGCCCAGCGAATCACCCAGCTTACTTCGGACTGGCGAAATTTTATTTAAGCCAACCCTTTCAGCCGTCGACGGGAGCTACCCTAACATTCTGCCGAAAAATGTCAACGCCGCTTTTCGGTGCAGCCTGTGAATCTTTTTCTGTGCATTTTGAAAAATGCAAGCTGTTGAAGCAGCGACCCTTCCCCACGGGTAAGCGGTCCGCGGGCGGTTTTTCCACAGGATATTCCACCGTCCCCAAAAGCTTACGAAAGCGTGCATGAAACAAATTATTAACTTGACGTTGCAAATCTTCTAAAGCATGGTGGAGCCAGACACCGGACGCAATGTCAGAGTTGGTTGCTTACGTGGACGGCGGCTCGCTGGGGAACCCGGGACCATCGGGGATTGGGATCGTTATTGAAGGGAACGCGGGAGCGCGCATCAAGATTGCCAAGTGGATCGGCAGGCAAGACAACAACGTCGCGGAATACGTGGCCTTGCTGGAAGCCCTGCAATGCGCGTTGGTCCTGAAGGCCAAGGCGCTGCATGTTTACTCCGATTCGCAGGTCGTCGTGCGCCAGATGAACGGGGAATATGTGTGCCGCAGCCCTCGCCTTTACTCGCTCAACTGGGTTTGTCGCAAGCTGGCCCGGTCGCTGAAGTTCTCCATCTCTCACATTGATCGCGAGTGCAACGCGGAGGCCAACCGGCTGGCGAATTCTGCGGTGCGCAAGCGCAGGCGGACTGGTAAAGATTTTCTGACGAACCCAGCAGCTCATCTCAGCGGCTGAAGCCGCGAGTTTTCTTGCCCGCTATCGCAGCGCTGAAGCGCTGCGACACCCACGGCGCAGACTGGAATGCGCGCCTTTCAAATCTCTTAGGGTTCGGCCGGGTTCGAGACCAGCGGTTGGGCGGTTACAGACGGCGCCCTGCCCCAGCGATTGACCATCACTACTCCCATCAAGGCGATCCCGCCGCCAAGCAGTGACAGCAGATGCGGCATCTCTCCCAGCCACACCCAGGCAATCCCAATGGCCAGCACAGGAATCAGGTAGAGGAGGCTGGTGGTGCGCCCGGCGGGGCCGTGGGACATCACATAGGCCCAGGCAACGTAGGCCAGAGCGCCGGGGAAAATGCCCAGATAAACGACTGCCGCGGTACCATGCAGCGCGGCCGTCCGCACTGCGCTGAGCAGGCCGCCGCCAAATGGCAACATTAGGAGCGTTCCCGACCAGACCGAGTAGGCGGTGAACTCCAGGGCGCTGTAGCGTCCGAGAAAATGCTTTTGCAGCACCATGTAGATGGCGGAGGTGAGCGCGGCTGCGAGAATGACAAGCGCTTGCGGCGAAAGGTGGATGCCCTCGCCCTCCGCGCTGGCGATCAGGGCCACTCCGGCAAAGCTCAGGAAGATGCCGCTCCATCCGCGCACCGTGAGGTGCTCATGCAGGGCGATGGTGGCCAGCAGCGCGGTCCAGATGGGAGTCGAGGCGATCAGCAGGCTGGCGGCGCCGGCGGTCACACGGGTCTCTCCATAATTGAGAGCCAAGTTGTAGAACGTGATGCCGACGGCGCCGGTCAGGATGAGGCCGGGAATGTCGCGCGCTTGCGGCCGGCGGAAATGCGCCAAGGCCGCATAAATGGCCAATACCAGCGATGCGACCAGGAAGCGCAGCACTGCAAGGTGCGCTGGGGAGTAGGCACGCAGTCCGGCGCGGATTCCGGCAAACGCCGAAGCCCACAGCAGCAGGGTCGCGGCCAGGGCCAGCAAAGCACGGGATGTGAGATGTGAACGCATGCGAAACCCTCACCTCACCGCATCCCCGACGCGAATCGTTCCCCGGCTCAGAATCTGCGCCCGCAATCCGCCCCGATGGCGCAGCCCTTTGATGACGGGACGTCCCGCCAGCGTCTGCAGATGGCTGCAGGGCTCGCACAGACGGATGCCGCGAATCCGCACCTCGCCGATCTGGAATTCCTGTCCCACCAGGTGATTCAGTGGCACGCCGCGCGTGACCAGGTTGCGGCGCGCCTCGCCGGGCGCGAGTTCCACACCGTAGTCACGCTTTAGGGCTTCGATGGCCTCCGCCTCGATCAGGGTGAGTTCAAACGCGGGTTCGGGCTTGAAGAAGGTGCCCTGCTGTAAGGCATAGCGGTCGCCTTCCAGCCCGACTCCCGGAATGGCCTGCGCTTGATCGACGGCCCGTGTGGGCGCCTTGGCGGCGGGGGCCAGGTGGATGGACTCAATGGTTCCGGTCATATGACACCATTCGTTGGTAATGAGCCGCGGACGTTCGAAAATGAAGCGAGACTTGGCCCGCGCCTTGGGTGGCGCAAGCCTTCAGGCTTGCGATTATCTCCTCAAGGAAATTGCCTTCAGGCACTGAGGGGCCCGTTTCGGACTTGCTGGCAAAAGTCCGTCAGCGGCTAAAGCCGGTCTTTGTGCCGCGTCATCGCAGCGCTAAAGCGCTGCGCCACCCAAAGGCTGGGCTTCCGCCAAAATGGGCCCTGGAGGGCGGGTCAGGGACCCGCCTCCACACAGGCCTTGCCAATTAGGCGCTCTTGCTCACGATGGCGATGGACTCCTCGAGGGCGTCGAGGGCCACGTCGGCTTCGTCTTTGGTGACGACCAGCGGTGGTGCGATGCGCAGCGTGCTCGGGCCGCAACCGAGAAAGAGCATACCGCGCTCGAAGGCGAGTCCGACGATGCGGTCTCGCTGTTCGGGAGCGTATTCCTTGGTCTGCTGGTCTTTGACAATCTCGACGCCGACCATCAAACCGCGCCCTCGGACGTCGCCGACCAGCCTGTACTTCCTGGGCCAGTCCGCCATGCGCTTGAGCATGTGGTTGCCCACGTTGGTGGCGTTCTGCATCAGGTTCTCGCGTTCGATCACGTCCAGCGTCGCCATAGCGGCCGCGATGCAGACCGGGTTGCCGCCGAAGGTGGAAGCGTGCGAACCGGGCACCCAGTCCATGATGTCGGCGCGGCTGATCATCACCCCCAACGGCATGCCGGAAGCAATGCCCTTGGCGCTGCAGATGATGTCGGGCTGGACGCCGGTGTGCTCGATGGCCCACCACTTGCCGGTGCGTCCGGCGCCGCTCTGCACTTCGTCGGCTACCAGCAGGATGCCGTGGCGGTCGCAGATGCGGCGCAGTTCCTGCATAAAGATGTTGGGAGCGATCACGTATCCACCCTCGCCCTGGATCGGCTCGACGAAGACGGCGGCCACCTCCTCGGGAGGCAGCATGGTCTTGAACAGCTTGTCTTCGAGGAAGCGGGCGCAGCCCAGTGCGAAAGCTTCCGCTTCCTGCGCACCGCCGGCGCAGCCGCGATACACGTCGGGATAACGGACGTGAGTGACGCCCGGAACCAGCGGAGAGAAGCGGCGTTTCTGCTGCGGCTTGGAGGCGGTCAGCGACAGCGATCCCATGGTGCGTCCGTGGAACGCGCCGAAGAAGGCAATCACGTTCTGCCGCTTAGTGTGGTAGCGGGCCAGCTTGAACGCAGCCTCGACTGCTTCCGTGCCCGAGTTGCCGTAGTAAATCTTGTGCGGGCCGGGCATGGGCGCGATCTTCGACAGCCGCTCGCCGAGCGTGACCATGTTCTCGTAGTAGAAGTCGGTGCCCGACATGTGGATGAGTTCACCCGCCTGCTTCTGGATGGCAGCCACCACGTGGGGATGGCAGTGGCCGGTCGAGGTCACGGCGATGCCGGCGGAGAAATCAAAGAACTCGTTGCCATCCACGTCGGTGATGACGATGCCCTTGCCGGATTTCGCCACCAGCGGATAGGAGCGGGTATAGGACGGAGAAATGTACTGGTCATCGCCGTTGACAATGCGCTTGGCATTGGGGCCGGGGATGGCGGTCTTGAGCTTGGGACCGTTGCTCAGTGTCTTGGTGGTCATGGGATCCTCCAAATTCGGTCGTCAGTCGTTGGTCGTCAGTGGGTAGCACGACTCGATGGGTTCGCGGGAAGCACGAATTCAGCCGTGCCAAATCAAAGTGGAGGATTGGATTTAATCGCTGCCGAAGAGGTTTGGGCGCGCTTGCGAGGGCAAAACTGCCAGATAACGGCGCGGGCACACCAGGCAGTGCAGCCAGCACACCGGCAGATGCGAATTGGCAGTCTGGAAGCGCATATTTACTTCCTTCTTATTATAGCTTGCGGAGCGAGGCCGCGTAACCCCTTTTGCAGCGTTCCGGGAATCAAGGTTTGCCGCCCCGGCCCACGGGGCGAGGCCTAAACGTACTTCTACAGTCGTAGCGTCTGGCGGTTCAGCGTTTCTGACCGGTCGGACGGGCCGAGGAAATCGTCGCAGAGAGGCGGCGGATGCTGTCGCGGACCTTGCTCACGCTTGCGGAGGCCAACCCGAGAGGCCGTTCCTTATCTTCTGCATCGCTAAAACCCGCATTCTCCATTTGCTTGGCGGCGGCAGCGAATCGCTCGGCACTCACGCTGTCCATCGCAAGGAAACGGAAGGCCTGGGCAGCGTGGACCCCATCGGCACCAGTCTGCAGAAATTCGATCTGCGCAGTCACCGTCCCGAACACGGTATTCAGGCCCATCATGCCAAGTGTTCCCTGAGGGATTGGGCCCTTGGTGAGAATCGCAGAACCTCCGGTAAGAGAAAGCCGCTGGATGACCCCGACAAACTTGCAGTCGTCAACGGTGAACAGCGCGCGCTCGTGGTTGGGGACACGGATGCGGGGGGGACGGTTACGCTTGCCGGAACTCTGCCCCTTCTGCGGCATGTGCCAGCATTACAACTGGAGAGGCCGGGGTCAACGTTACTTAGGTGCTCTCAATACGTAACGTAGTAGGTGGCGGGCTAGCGGCGGTAGACAGATCTTCGTCGCAGCAGGAACAGCTCATCCAAATACCGCTGCTCCTTCCGCTTCTCCTGCTGGCGGTAGAGCTGCAGTTGCTGCCGGCGCAATGTGTCGACGACTTCGCGTTGCCGCCGCGCCTGGTGGAATTCCTGGCTGCGGCGGGCCCGAATATCTTCACGCTGCGCCAGCGTCCTTTCCAGTTGGTGGCGATGCTCAACCAGCACCGAGCGGCAATGTTCTTCGAATTGCAGCTCAGCGGCGCTCACTCCACAGTCGAGTGCGCGAGCGCCTTTTGCGGCCATTTCCGCCATGCGACCGTCTACGGCCTCGATCGCGGCCCGTGCCAGGGCCACCTGGTGGTTGGCCTCCTGCAGCAGCAGCTCTTGTTGGCGTTCGACACTCTGGCGGAACCGCAGCAGGGCGTGGAGTGAGAAGCGGAAGGCCATGGTGTCAAGCAGCGATGGCCAGCAACCGGGCCACAGTGTCGGACAACGGTGCGGCTTCCTTGGGCCCTTGTTCGAGGAAGCGATTGATCTCCGGCATGAGGGCCAGGGCTTGATCGAGCGTGGCGTCGCTCCCTTTTTGGTAGGCTCCGATGCGGATCAGATCTTCAGATGCGTAGTACGCCCCAAGCAGCCGCCGCAGAACGTGGGCTTTCTCCAGGTGTTCGGGGCCACACACCATGGGCATCAGCCGGCTGATGCTGTCGAGAATTGCGATGGGGGGATAGTGGGTCTGTGCAGCCAGCCGCCGGTCGAGCATGATGTGGCCATCCAGCAGGGCGCGGGCGCCATCCACCAAGGGGTCCTGCTGATCGTCACCTTCCATCAGCACGGTATAGAAGGCGGTGATGCTGCCGCCGTTGAATTTTCCCGCCCGTTCGAGCAGACGCGCCATCATAGTGAAGACGGAGGGCGTGTAGCCTTTGGCGGTTGGGGGCTCGCCTGCGGCCAGGCCGATCTCTCGCTGTGCCATAGCCAGGCGGGTAAGGGAATCAACGACCAGGAGGACGTTCTGACCTCGGGCGCAGAAATACTCGGCGAGAGCCGTGGCAGCCAGCGCAGCGCGAATGCGCAGGAGCGGCGACTGGTCGGAGGTGGAAACCACCACAACGGCGCGCCGGCGGCCCTCTTCGCCCAAGGCGTCTTCCAGAAAGTGGCGCACCTCGCGGCCGCGCTCTCCAACCAGCGCCAGCACAGTGAGGTCGGCGCTGGTATTGCGCGCCATCATGCCGATCAGCGTGCTCTTGCCGACGCCGCTGCCGCCAAAGATGCCTACGCGCTGGCCCCGTCCGCAGGTCAGAAAGCCATCCACCGCGCGAATGCCGCAGCCCAGCGGCTCGCGGATGATGGCCCGCTCGAGGGGAAGCGGCGCCGCCGCATCCAGTGCCTGATACTCACGCCCCTGGTAGGGTCCAAGGGCGTCCAGCGGTTCGCCCATGCCGTCAATCACCCGGCCCAGCAGATCAGGGCTGACCCGCAGTGTGGGACGCGCCCCCCAGGTCACCACCTGGTCGCCGTAGCGGATC
Source organism: Terriglobales bacterium (assembly GCA_035542575.1). GTDB lineage: Bacteria > Acidobacteriota > Terriglobia > Terriglobales > Acidobacteriaceae > JAIQET01. The sequence continues at coordinate 6,497 of DATKLE010000015.1, forward strand.
CCCGAGGGTCGCTCCAGAGGCATGGATAACACCGTGGCGCCGCGAAAGCCGACAATCTCGCCGGGATAAACACGCCCGTTGGCGTTGACGACCTCACACAGCTCGCCGACCGAACAGAACGGCCCCTCGGACTCGACCAGTTGCCCAATCAACTGTTTCACCCTGCCGCGCCAGCGCAGGGCGGAGGAGGACTCCAGCCGGGAGAAATAAGGAGACAACAGCCGAGGGGCAGTCACGTGGCGGCCCCCGGCCGGCGCGCCATCAGGTCCGCCAGGCCCTTTTCGATTTCTTTCAGCTGGACTTTCAGTCCCAGTTCGGTTGTGCCCAGCGCGGTTTGCAAGACGCAGCAGTCCCGGGCGATGGCAGCGTCTTCGACGACTTCCGGCACCTCCGCGGGCTCCAACGCACGCGCGAAATAGCTGCGGAAGTCCGACACCTGGTCGGGATGCACCCGCACTGTGACGCTGGTCTCGCTTTCAATCTTCTCCAGCGCCACCCGCACCATGCCGGCGAGCAGCAGGGGATCCACCTGGGCCTCGCGATGCAGAATCTTGTGAGCGATGTTTAGCGCCAGCTGCACGACTTCGGTTTCAACTTGGCGGTAATAGGCGGTACGTTCCGCAGCAAATTCCTGAAGGGCGCCGCGCACGCTCTCTCGTACTTGTGCCAGCTGCTGATCGAAGGTGGCGCGTGCCTGCATTTCTCCTTCGCGCCTACCGGTGTCGCGTGCTATGGCCTCGGCGTCACTGCTCGCCCGGAGCCGCGCGGTCACGCCGCCCCCGCCTACTTCAGCGCCTCCTGCCTCGGGGTAAGGGAAGGACTGCACCTCCGGCTGCGGCGCAGGGTGAAGCGCAGGTTTAGACGACGTACTCATCTTCCTCGTCCGCCCCCAGGCTGATTTTGCCCTCGGCTTCCAGCTTGCGCGCTACGGCGACCGCTTCCTGCTGGGCCTTGATGACATCGCGGGAGCGCACCGGGCCCAGCACTTCCATGTCTTCCTCCAGCATTTCGACCGCCCGCGACGACATGGACTTGAAGATGTAGCTCTTCAGCTCTTCGGTGGCTCCGCGCAAGGCCATGGCCAGAGTCTTCTTGTCCAGTTGCGACAGCAGCTCCCGAATGCCCGCCTCCGGCACACCCAGCAGGTCCTCAAAGGTGAACATCAGGTTGCGGATGTTGAGCGCCAGCTTGGGATCTTCTTTCTCGATGGCTTCGAGAATGGCCTTGCTTGAAACCGGGTCCAGCCGGTTGAGCAGATCGGCCACGCCCTGCACTCCGGCGTAGGCGCGGCGGTGCTGCTCGCCCAGAGCTTCCAGACGCTTGTGCAGCGACATGGAAACCTTTTGCGCGATCTCGGGAGAAAACTGCCGCAACTGCGCCAGCCGCTTGATGGTCTCCGCCCGAAGCGCCTCGGGAAAGCGCATCAGCAGCACGGAAGCCTGCTTGGCGTCGAGGTGCGCCAGAATCAGCGCGATGGTCTGGGGATGCTCGCCCTCCAGAAACTTGGCCAGCTGCTGGGGATCGGCCTTCTGCAGCGAGTCCAGCTTGCCTGCGCTCATCTCCGCCGCGCGCGAAACTTGACCCAGGAGCTGCCGCGCGCCGTCGGCGCCGAAGGCCTTCACCAGCAATTTTTCCGCGTATTCGGTACCGCCCTGGGCCAGGTAATCCTGGGTGAGGGCCAGGCCATAGTACTCTTCCAGCACTGCCAGCGCGCTCTGAGGATCGATGTAGTCCAGGTCGGCGATTTCCTGGGTCAGCTGCTGCAGATCGCGTTCTGGGAGGTTGCGGTAGATTTCGATGGCAATCTCTTCGCCCAGCAGCACCAGCAGAATCGCTGCTTTTCGCAGACCTGCGGTCGGAGTGGTGGCCGCCGGTTTCATTGCGCGCTACCTTCGCGGATCCAGCTCTGCACCAGCCGGCTGGCGGCGGCCGGTTCGGTCTTTACCTTCTCGGCCAGCTGCTTCTTGAGAGTGCTGGCCCGCTTGGCGCCTGCGTTACCCGCGGGCAACTCGATTTCCACGCCGGAAGCCGCGGCCACTGCTCCCTCAGCCAGTTCCTTCGCCGGCTGCGCCACTCGCTTGGGCAGTTCCCGGAAGGCGGCCAGCACCTGCTTCTTCACCGGACGAAGCATCAGGAAGTACACGATCAGGAACAACGCGGCCACGCCTGAGTAGCGCAGCAGGCCAGACCACTCCACCACCAGGCGGCGGGTGGTCTCGATGGCGGTCGGCTTGGCGGGAGGTTCGACGGGCGATTCCTGGAATGACAGGTTCTGGATGGCCAACAGGTCGCCGCGCTGCGTATCCAGCCCCAGGGCCGCGCTCGCCAGCTGCTCGATCTGCTTCATCTCTTCGGGCGTGCGCTTGCGCCGGTTGGCAGTCTTCTCGCCGTCTTTCTCGGTAATGTCCACTGCATCATCCACCAGCACTGCGGCGGCAATGCGCCGAATCCTTCCCGGCGGCTGCACGCTGTGACGTACGCTCTTGCTCACGGCATAAGTGACGCTCTCCGAGCGGGAGGACTGGGTCTCGTTGTTGACCTGCGTCGCGGCGACGGCTCCTCCGGGAAGGTTGCTCGCCGTACCCGGAATCCCGGCGGGCCCGGCTCCGCCCATGTTCTCTTCCGATTTTTGCTGGGTCAGGGCGGCAGTGGCCTTGGGATCGTAGACCTCCTCCGTGTTCTCGCTGGTGCTGGTGTCGTACTCCACGTGCACGCTGGCGCGCACGTGGTCAGCGCCGACGACCGGTTCGAGGGTGCGCACCACGGTCTTGGCCAGTTCCTCGTCCAGGTTGTAGGCCCCGTCGCCACTGCCGGGGCCGCGCGGCCGCAACAGGGGCGTATTGCTGTCCGCGTCGACTACGGTCACATTTTCCGGGCGCAACCCCTCCACCGCGCTGGCCACCAGCTGGGGAATCGCCAACTGCGCCTGCTCCGAGAGCCGCCCGCCACGCATCTTCAGAATCACCGCCGCCTTGGCCTGGCTCTCCTGCTCGCTGTAGAGCGATTGGCGCGGCAGCACCAGGTGCACCCGCACTGCGTCCACCTCGCTGAGCGTCTGCAGAGTTCGCTCCAGTTCACCTTCGAGGGCCCGCTGGTAATTGACTTTCTCGGTGAAATCCGAACCCGCCCAGTTGGGGGTGTCGAACAATTCGAACCCGAGGCGAGCATTGCGGGGGAGTCCTTGCGAGGCGGTCTCCAGCCGGCTGGCATCCAACTTCTCCTGTGGTACCAGCAGGCTGCCGCCGTCAGAAGAGAGTTCGTAGGGAATGTTTTTTGCCGCCAGACGGCTGCCCATGGCCTGGGCGTCGGCGGGCTTCAGCCCGGAGTAGAGCGTCACATAGCGTGGCTTGCCAATCAGCCCGACGAAGACCCACAGGGTGATCCCAACCAGCGCCGCGCCGCCCACCAGCAGCAGGCGCTGCCGCAGGGTCAGCCCCTGCAGCATGTCGCCCACCTGGTTCACCGCCTGGCCGAATGATTTCGTCTCCGCCACCGCCGTCTCCTACACTGGTTCAGAACTGCATGCGCGAGATTTCCTGATACGCTTCCACAATCTTGTTGCGCACCTGCATCATCAGCTGGAACGAGAGATCGGCCTTCTCTACCGCGATCATGGCGCTGTGCACATCCATACCGCTGCCATCAAGCAGGGCCGCGACCTTGCTCTCGGCGCTCGTCTGCAACTGGTCCACCTGGTCCATGGCGCCGCGCAGCGTCTCCAGGAAGTCCCCTTCCTGGGGTTCGGACGGCGATATCGCAGGTGTGTCGATCTCGGCAGGAAGAATCCGCAAACTCGATACCGGACTGGTCACCGCTCAGCCTCCTTGCGCCCGCTCAGCGCAGAATCTCGAACGACTGCTGGATCATGGCCTTGACCGACTGCACCGCCGATGAGTTCAACTCGTAGGCGCGCATCGCCCCCAGCAGGTCGGTCATCTCCTCCACCGGGTCAATGGCGGGATAGGAGACGTAGCCCTGGGCGTCGGCGTCGGGATGTCCCGGCTGAAAGCGCCGGATGGGCGGCGCCGACGAGTCGATGACCTGGTCCACCCGCACGCCGCGCGCGGCCATGCTCTGAAAGCCGGCCAGCACCAGAGAAAACTGCGGCATACGTTGAGCGCGAAACACCACCAGCCGCCGCTTGTAGGGTCCGCCTTCCGGCGTGCGTGTGGTTTCGGCATTGGCCATGTTGCTGGCGACGACTTCGGCCCGCTGCCGCTCGGCTCCCAAGGCCGATCCGCTGAGCTCGAGAACTCCAAACAAATTCATGGTTATTTCCCCTCGTTGATGGCGGTGGACAAGCGGTGGAATTCCACCTTCAGCAGTTGCACGGCGGTCTGAAAGCGCAGCTGGGTCTCGGCCAAGAGCAGGCCTTCACGTTCCATGCTGACGTTGTTGCCGTCGGGACGCTCAAGGAGCCCTTGCACCTGTCGCGCCATGGGCGAGAAATTCGCATACGCGAATTCGCCCGAAGCCCGCTCCAGTTCGCGGCGGAAATCAATGTCGCGAGTGCGGTAGCCGGGGGTGTCGATGTTGGCCAGGTTGGCGGTGATCAGCCCGTGGCGAAACACCGTCAAATCGAGAAAGCGGCTGAGCGCTTCCGTGGTCGGGGTATCAATCATGGACATAACTGCTCCTTGCCGGCAGGCCGTAGTCGCGGATTTTGTTGCGCACCGTGCGCAAGCTGACGCCCAGCATCTCGGCGGCGCGCGAGCGGTTGCCGGCGGTGGCGTCGAGTGTGACCTCGAGTAGTCGGCGTTCCATAGATTCGAGCGAGAGACCAGGACGCAGGCGCTCGCCGCCGGATTCGGTGGCCTCGATCTCAGAAGGTTCCAGCACTTCCAGCCCGATCTCTCCGGGCGAGAGCGCCACGGCGCGCCGCATCAGGTTGGCCAGCTCGCGCACATTGCCCGGCCAGGGATGCTGCTCCAATCGCGCCAGAAACTCAGGGAGCAGTTTGGGGGATGCTCCGGAGGGCGCGTACAGCCGGGCAAAGTGCTCGGCCAGTTCTGGAATATCGTCCAGGCGCTCGCGTAGCGGCGGCAGGGAGAGCGGGATGACGTTCAGGCGGTAGTAAAGATCGGCGCGGAAGCAGCCCTCCCGAATCATGGCTTCCAGCGGACGGTTGGTAGTGGCGATGACGCGAATGTCCACTTTGACGGCGCGGGTGTCACCCAGGCGGTCGAACTCACGCTCCTGCAGGACGCGCAGCAACTTGGGCTGCAGTGCCAACGGCATCTCCCCCACCTCGTCGAGCAAGAGCGTGCCACCGTGCGCCAGCTCGAACTTGCCTGCCTTGGCAGCGAGTGCGCCGGTGAACGCGCCTTTGGTGTGGCCGAACAGCTCGCTCTCGAGCAGGGTTTCCGGAAAGGCCGCGCAGTTCACCGCCACAAACGAGCGATCACGGCGCGGGCTGAGCCGGTGCACCATGCGGGCCAACAGTTCTTTGCCGGTGCCGCTTTCGGCTTGAATCAGAATGTCGGCATCGGTACCGGCGACTTGCCGGGCGCGTTCCAGCGCCCGCAGCAGCGCGGGAGAATGTCCGACCAGCTGCGTGCGTTCGGGCCCAAGCGCCTGCGCGCGTTCCAGAATGCGTTGTGCCGCCCGTTCCAGCTCTTCGAACGCCACTGGCTTGACCAGGTAGTCGCAGGCCCCGCCCTTCATGGCGGCCACCGCGTCGGGCACGCTGCCAAACGCGGTCAGCAGGATCACCGCGGTCTGCGGCGACATGGCCCGCACCTCGCGCATCACCGCGAAGCCATCCCCGTCGGGCATGCGAATGTCGGTGACCACCAGGGGATGCAGCCCGCGCCGGAACTTGGCCACGGCTTCACTCGTGCCGCCTGCGGTTTCCACCTTCCACCCGTTGCGCGCAAAGCTAGCGGCCAGCGCGGCGCGCATGGTGGCTTCATCATCCACTACGAGAACCTGATTCATCGACCCACTCCCGGAAATTGCAAAACGAACTTGGTCCCCCGCCCGGGACGGCTGGTGGCCGTAATGCTGCCGCCATGCTGCTGCATGATGGTCCGGCATACCGCCAGCCCCAGCCCCGGGCTTCCTGTCCGGGTGGTGAATCCGGCGTCGAAGATGCGCACCAGGTTTTCCGGAGCGATCCCCGGCCCGGTGTCGGCGACCACGATTGCGGCGCCGTTCTTTTCCACCCCCCGTCCGGAAATTCGCAGTATTCCTCCACCCGGCATGAAGCGAAATGCGTTGAGGGCCAGGTTGAGCAGCACCTGCTCCAGGCGATGGCGGTCGGCTGCGAGCATCACCCCGTCGAGCGATTGGACCAACTCCATGCGCACGCGTGCCTGCTGAGCCAGCGGACGCAGGAAGTCGTGCAGAGAACGCAGGAACTCTCCCAGATCGAGCGGCGCCATTTCGGGCGCCGCCCCGCTGTGAAAGTGCAGGACGTTGTTCACCGTGGCCGCCAGGCCGCGCAGCCCGGCCTGCATGTGTGCCACCCACTCACGCTGCTCACCTGCCAACTGCGACCCTGCCAGCAGCCCGGCAAACAGCTCGAGGCTACCCAGCGGATTGCGGATCTCGTGCGCCAACACGGCCGACATGTGGGCCAGCGCCTGGCGGCGCTGGAGGGGCTGATTTTCCTGTTCCAGGGCCTTGCGCGCGCTGATGTCCTGCAGAATGAAGATCGAACTCCCACCATCTTCGACAGGCAGCTGCGCGTGCCGAATGGCCACCCACTCCAGATCGCCGTGAGAGCATTGATACTCATGCTCGGCGGAACCGGCGGACGTGCGCTGCAGCAGATCTTTCATCCAGATGTTGACTCGCGCTTCGCCGTCCAGGGCACGCAGCCGGAGTTGTGTCTCCGGGTTCGCGATGGAAACCCGGCCATCGGCCTCGATCACCAGCACTCCGCAGGGTAGTCCTTCGAGAATGCGGTTCAGGTGCAGCCGCATGCGATGGTTTTCTTCCAGGCTGCGGGCCAGGTCGCGGTTGGTCTCTTCCAGCTCTTGGCGCAGGCGCGCCACCTCCGCCTGCAGCTGGCCGTAGGAGCGCTCGAGCGATCCCGCGGCCTCGGTGAACGAGGCGAACGCCCGCGCCAGAGACTGTTCCTCGAGCGCGACGGTTTCGGGCGGAGCACTGCGATGGAGGAGCGATGTCGCCATGGCCGGAATCGACATATGCAAGACCCCTGCCAGCACCCGGGCTGGCAGCTAAGATTTCTCTTAGCGTTTGCTGCACAGGGCAAATTTTTCCGCCTGCCGGGCGCCCGCCGGGAAACCAAGGTGCTCGGGCAGGATGGTGCCGGCGCCATTCGCCAGGATGGCCGCCCGCTCCATGACTTGCTGCAGCTCCCGCACATTGCCTACCCAGGGGTGCGCCTGCAGCATGCGAGCCGCTTCCCGGCTGATGGTCGGCGTCGGGCAGCGGTCGGCGGCGGCCGTTGCCCCGAGAAAATGCCCGGCCAGCGGCAGGATGTCGCGCACACGTTGCGCCAGCGGCGGCAGCTCCAGGGGGAATGCCGACAGGCGGTAGTAGAGGTCCTCACGAAAACTGCCTTGCTCGACCCGCCGCGGCAGGTCGGCATTGGTGGCAGCGACCACGCGCACGTCCACGCGCACGGCTTCGGCGCTGCCCAGGCGCTGCACTTCTTTCTGCTCGAGGAAACGCAGCAATTTGGCTTGCAGACTGAGCGGCAACTCCCCGATTTCGTCGAGAAACAACGTTCCGCCCTGCGCCGCCTGAAATCGCCCGCTGTAGGCCTGCACCGCCCCGGTAAACGCGCCGCGCACGTATCCGAAGAGTTCGGATTCGAGCAGGCTCTCCGGGATGGCCGCGCAGTTCACCACAACGAAGGCACGCCCGGCGCGCGGACTTAACTGGTGAATGGCCCGCGCCACCAGTTCTTTCCCAGCGCCTGTCGGTCCGGTGATCAGCACCGTGGTCGTGCGCGGTGCCACCAGCCGGGCGAGCTGATACAGACGCTCCATCGCATCGCTGCTGCCAATCATGCCCGGCAGGGGTTCAATCTCTGCCCCGGGCTCGGGGCGCGGGGGAACGACTCGCGCTGCTTCAGCCGGACTCGCCACCTTCCGCCACCAATGCGGATGGCTCGCGCCGGGGGCCGGCAGAGGCTGACCGCTGTCGGAGTCGAGCATCACCACTTCGATTCCCGGGAAGCGTTGCCTGATGATCTCGATCAGTTCTTCGGCGTCGAGGTCCGGCAGGCGGCGGTCGAGAAAGAGGACCTGCCAATCACCGCTCTCCAGTTTCACCAGAGCGTCCGCCCCGCCCAACGCTTCCTGTACTGGCCAGCGGCGGTCGGGCAGGCTGTGCAGAATCTGTTCGCGCAAGGAGGAACTGGGGCTGGCCACCAGTACGCCTCCGGAGGGAGAAGGAAGGATCGCCTCGAAAGTCATGTTACCGATTTCATCCCGGAGGGGTTGGAGGGCGATTAGAAGAAGATTAGGAGTTTCTTTGATCGGCAAATCTTTCCCAGTCCTGAGAAGAATGACGGAAATGGGAAAACTTTGCCCGGCTCGCAGGCCGGCTACTCCTGTCCAGCACAACCCTGCTGGCAAGAGCACGGCTTGGCTTGCACGGGAACCTCCGCCAGCACCAGACGAATCTCCAGCGCACACTGTTCTTCGCTGTTGTTCACCACCAGGCTGCCACCCGCGGCTTGGAGGGCGCTGCGCGCGATGGCGAGCGCGAGCCTGCGTTGTACGCGTTCGCCGTGCGCTTCCACTGGATCCGCGGAGACAGCATCCCGGACGCGAGATACGTCCTTTGGTGCGGTCGCGATGCTCAGCAGAGCAGCGCGCTCGTGCGTCCGCAGATCAAACTTGACGGTTGCGCCCGCGGGCGCGACATGCAGCACATATTCCAGCAGGCGGAACAAGGCCTGCCGCAGCCGCTGCGGCTCAAAACGCACCCGGCAAGGGAGCAGGTCCCGGGCAAGCAGCGTGATCTCCGCCGCGTCTGCTGCCGGAGACCAATCCAGCAAAGCTTCCCGCAGCACTCGGTCGAGCGGCACCGCCTGGAGGTCGTCCCCGGGATCGTCGGCTTCCAGCAACTCCCGGATGCCGGCGGTGAGCCGGGCGACGCTTTCGGCTTGCAACAGAGCGGCTTCCATCGTGTGGCTGCACGATTGCTCGCGGTGCGGCTGCTGCAGCCCGAGTTCCAGGGCGCAGCGCAACGTGGTGAGGGGTTGGTTCAGGGCGTGAAACAATTCGGAGAGTAACTCCCGCCGCTCCCTACTGGCTGCAACCTCACGCTCAAGGGTGCGCGAGTTCATTCCCGCGCCTCCGAACGCGTGCTTAATTCGTAGCCCACGCCCCGGATGGTGTGAATCAGCCGCCTATTCGCCCCGTCGTCGATTTTCCGCCGCAAGTAGTTGATGTACACGTCCACCACGTTCGTGCAGGTGTCAAACGACAGGTTCCATACGTGCTCGATGATCATGGCGCGCGTGATCCGCCGCCCGGCATTGCGCATAAGATACTCGAGCAGGGCAAATTCCTTGGAGGTCAGCTCAATGCGCCGCCCGGCGCGTTCTACGCGCCGCTCGACCCGATCGAGTTTCAGATCATCCACTGCCAGCACCGACTCGGCGGGCAAGTGGCAGCGCCGCAACAACGCCCGGATGCGCGCCGACAGCTCCGAAAAGGAAAAAGGCTTGACCAGATAGTCATCCGCCTCCAGGTCGAGACATTGCACCCGGTCCTCCACCCGGCTGCGTGCGGTCAGAACTAGGATAGGAATGCTGGGCTTGCGGGTGCGCACGTGGCGCAGAATCGAGACTCCATCCAGCCGCGGCAAGGTCAGGTCCAGCACGACCAGGTCGTAGTCGAATTCCTCCGCCATGGCCCGGGCCTGTTCTCCGTCGGCAGAGGCGTCCACGGCATAGTGTTCAGCTTCCAGGCCCTTTCGCACGAAACTGGCGAGGGCGGGGTCATCTTCAGCGATCAGAATGCGCATGAGTAAGGTGCCTCTAATGTGACATTCCGATTCTAGGCGGGGCTTGCGAGAGGACAAGAGATTGCGGCCTGCACGAAGGTCTCCCCTTCCGAAAAAGGCACTCCCTGCAAGATTGGGACGAACCTCTGCCGCCACTCACGCCGGTTTGCCACGCCGGGGATAATTGCTCAGCGCCGAGGCTCGGCTTGGCGAGAGGGCCGCGTGGATCTGTGGAGAGAGGGAACACTAAAGTCTCTGTTGCTGCCGGGAGGTGTGCTGCTGCTGCTCGCGGTGGCGCTCCTCCAGGGCGGAATCGTGCCGCTCTCCGCTCCCGCCCTTGATTTCTACTATTACGCCGCCTTTGCTGCCGGGATTGTGCTGGCCTGGCGCTTTCACTCCAGCCGCGTCCTGTTTGCGCTGGTCTTTCTGCTTCTGGCGGATCGCGCGCTAGAGTTCTTCTCGGCTGGCCGGGCCATTTCCACCGGTCCGGGCCGCATCGCATTGGAAGCGATCGCGATTCTTCTGCCCGTCAACTTCATTCTTCTTTCTCTCATTCGCGAGCGCGGTTTGGGCCTGTCGGCGATCACCTCGCGCCTGGGAATCTTGTTTGCCGAGTCCGTGTTGGTCGCGATCATTTGCCGCCCCGGCCAGGTTCATGGTCCGGCTTTGTTCCATTACGCCTTCCTGGATCGCCAACTCGTGAAGTGGACTAGCCTCCCCCAGCCTGCATTGCTGGCCTTCGCCGTGGCCTGCGCCATTCTGCTCTTCCGATTCCTGCTTTACCGCAAGCCGGTGGAGAGTGGGCTGCTGTGGTCGCTGGTGGCTGTATTTCTAGGACTGCAAGCCGGCGGCGCGGGACGAATCCCCGGCGCATATCTGGCCACCGGCGGGCTGATTCTGCTCAGCTCGATCATCGAGACTTCGTATGTCCTGGCTTATCACGACGAACTGACTGGATTACCCTCCCGGCGCGCCTTCAATGACGCGCTGCTGCGCCTGGAAGCAGCGTATGCAGTTGCCGCCGTCGACATCGACCATTTCAAGTCCTTTAACGATACCTACGGCCACGACACCGGCGACCAGGTGCTACGCATGGTGGCGGGCCGGCTGGCGCGGGTGAGCGGCGGAGGCAAGGCCTTTCGCGTGGGCGGTGAAGAATTTGCGATTTTGTTTCCGGGAAAATCAGTAAAAGAGGTAGTGGAACACCTGGACCTCTTGCGGGCTCTGATTCAAACCACAACCTTTCGCGTGCGCGGAGCGGAAGAGCGGCGCGCCGTCGCCCGTGGCCCGGACCGCAGAGCTGCGGCTGGCGCGAAACGTGCCCGCCGGACCCCGTCGCCCAGCCCTGCTGGCGAATTGTCGGTGACTGTCAGTATCGGAGTGGCCGAGCCCACGTCCCGGTTACGCGAAGTCGAGCAGGTTGTGCAGGCCGCCGACAAGGCGCTATACCGCGCCAAGCAAAACGGCCGCAACCGGGTGGAGACCGCCGCTGCCGCCTCCCGTCCGCGCAGTTCTCGCCTCAAACGCAGCATCGCCTGAGGGCTTTCCGCGCATTGTGAATTCCGTATGCAACTCAGCCAGGTGGGATGTGTTGTATCCTGTTCGGGCCCGAATCCGTTTACCAGGCGAGGGCCCAGGCTCAGCGAGGTGGTGTGTCTGGCGGCTGTTTCCCCGGGAGGCTCGGACTGATGCGAAGCCAAGCAATCTTCTTACTATTGATGCTGCTCGCCGCAGGGATTTTGACCGGTTGTGGCGGCAGTGGCGGTGGAGGCGGTTCAAGCCACGCCGCCTACGTGACCGTGCCGCAGGACAACCAGGTGATTGGCTTCCACGTCAATGACAAGTCCGGCAAACTGAACACAATCACTGGATCACCGTTTCCCGCAGGCAGTTCGCCGGCCGCGGTCTGCGTGCATCCTTCCAACCAGTTTGCCTACGTCGCCAACCAAGGCGAGAGGACTGTTTCGCTGTTCACGATCGATTCCAGTGGCGCCCTCGCCGAGGTGATGCCCCGGAACAGCACCGGGTTGAATCCCACCGCCGTGGCCACCGATCCCGCGGGCGCCTTTTTGTTTGTCGCAAACCAGGGGGCCGACACCATCTCCGTGTTCGCCATAAGTTCCTCCAACGGCGCTTTGTCGGAGATCGCCAGCTCACCGTTTAAAGCGGGCTTTGCTCCCAGCAGGCTGGCGGTCTCGCCGTCCGGAAACTTCCTCTATGTTTCCAACCAAAATTCACTTTCCATCTCTATTTTTGCCATTGCGCCGGGCACCGGAACTCTGACCGAAACCCCCAGCTCACCGGTTATTCTGACCTCCGCTCCGCTTGCCATGGTTATCGCTCCTTCCGGGCAGTACCTCTATGTCACCTTGCCGTCGGCCAACGGCTTTACCGGATTCGCGATTGATGCTAATTCCGGGGCCCTGACTTCCATCACCCCAACGCCATTCACGGCCGGTACCAGTCCCAGCGCAGTGGCGGTAGACCCCACCGGCCAATTCCTGTACGTTGCCAACAACGGCTCCAACAATGTTTTTGTCTACACTCTGGATGCCACAACCGGCCTCGCTACCCAGGACACGACATTAACCGTGTCCGCCGGTACCGGTCCGGTATTCCTCGCCATGCACCCCTCCGGGCAGTTTCTTTATGTCGGAAATCAGGGTTCCAAGAACATTTCCGCCTTTATGCGGAACATGACGACCGGCAAACTCACCGTGATTTCGGATTCACCTTTCAGCACCACCAATGCTCCTTCGTCAATGTTCATCACCCAGTGAATGCGTTCGTCCGCAACACCGGTGGGATGGTTTCCAGGTTCCCACTCGAGCCCGGCTGATGTGCGGTTTTTGCACCAGTAACGTTAGTAACTCAGCGCCGAACGCCTACCGAGCTTGGCGGGATTGGTGTGCTAACCTGTCAACACTAACCGCGTGGGAGAGGTGTCCGGGTGGTCGGAGGCGACGGGTCGTGAGTGGCGCTTCGGTCAACCGGTATTCTGTGCGACTGCCTGAAGAGCCTGCTTACCAGAGAAGTCGGATGCTGCGGATTGGGCTATGGGTGTTCCTGCTGGCGTTCTCGATCGGTCTGTTCGGTCAGAGCAATGCGGGCGAGCTGCGACTGAAGGTGAATGATCCGGCCGGGCTGGGCTTGAAGAGCACAGTCGAGCTGGCGAGTGAAGCCAGCCAGTTTCACAAGAGCTTTACTACCGATGACGCCGGCGCTCTGGTGGTGAAGAACCTTCCCTTCGGGCTGTATTACCTGGAGATTCAGCACGAGGGATTCGCCAAACTTTCCGATAGTCTGGAAATTCGCTCCACGATTCCCGCAGAACGCCACTTCACGCTCAGCATCTCCACGCTGAACACCTCGGTGACCGTCAACGATAGCAGCACGTTGATTGATCCGCACCAGACGGGCACCATTAACCGCATCGGATCGGACTTGATTCAGAGCCGCCTGACCTCTCTGCCCGGGCGTTCTTTGCAGGAGCTGGTCAATTCCCAGCCGGGGTGGTTTTACGAAGGCAACGCGGTGCTGCATCCCCGGGGCGCGGAATACCAGACCCAGTTTGTAGTGGACGGAATCCCGCTGACCGACAATCGCTCCCCCAGTTTCGGCTCCGAGATCGAAGCGGCCAGCGTGCAGTCGGTAAGCATTTATACGGCGGGAATTCCGGCGGAATACGGAAGGAAGATGGGCGGCGTGGTGGAAGTCAACACTACCCGCAATTCTCAAGCCGGTCTGCACGGCCAGCTCGATCTGTTCGGAGGCAGCTTCCGTACTGCCAGCGCCTCGGGCGCCCTGCAGTACGGGTGGGGGAAGAACATTCTGGAGACGAGTGCCAGTGGTGGCATGACGGACCACTACCTGAATCCTCCCGTCCTGCAGAACTACACCAACAGCGGAACCACCGGGGACTTTGCCGTGCACTACGGGCGCGATCTGACGGAGCGGGACCGCATCAGCCTGACCATACGCCACGAACTATCCCGCTTCCTGCTCCCGAACGAACTGATTCAGCAGTCAGCCGGGCAGCGGCAAGACCGTGACATTCTTGAAACCATGGGGGTCGTGTCTTACCAGCATGTCTTCTCCCCCAACGTGCTGGGCGATTTTCGTGGCATGATCCGGGATGACTCGCAAGGGCTGCGGTCGAACGCCCTCTCGACGCCGATCATCGCATCGCAAGACAACGGTTTCCGGGACGGGTATTTCAAGGGCACCATTTCTGTTCATCATGGACGGCACGAGTGGAAAGCCGGCCTTGAATCGGACGCCGTTTTTCTTCGTGAAAGATTCAGTTACACCATTACCGACCCCACGCGATTCGATCCTGACACTCCCCTGCAGTTCGACTTCGCCGAAAAGCGTCCTGACCTGGAACAATCCGCCTTTGTGCAGGACCTGGTCCGGCTGGGCAACTGGACCCTCAGTGCGGGCCTGCGGTGGGACCACTACCAGCTGCTGCTGAACCAGAATGCCGTTAGCCCACGCCTGGGAATCGCGCGCTATTTTCCGTCCGCGGGCCTGGTTGTACACGCTTCTTACGACCGCGTGTTCCAAACTCCGGATTTTGAGAACATTCTGCTGTCGAGTTCGTCCGCGGTAGTTTCGCTCAGCTCCCAGATCCTGCGCCTGCCGGTTGCGCCTTCGCACGGCAATTACTACGAGATCGGCATGAACAAAGGCGTTCTGCAAAAGGCCAGCCTGGCGGTGAATTATTACGACCGGAATATGGATAACTATGCCGATGACGACACCTTCCTGAACACTTCTGTGGGTTTCCCCACCGCATTTCGCAGAGCCAGAATCTACGGGATTGAAAGCAAGCTGGAGCTTCCGCGTTGGCGGCATCTGTCCGGATTCATCAGTCACTCCTACATGGTGGGTTCGGCCTATCTGCCGGTGACGGGAGGTCTCTTCCTGGGAGATGAGGCCTCCAATGCGCTGAACAACCTGAGTGGGCGGGTGTGGGTGTCGTCGGAGGAGCGTCACACGGTGCGAACCCGGTTCATGTACCAGATCGTCTCACGGGCATGGGTGGGATTTGGTGGGGCCTACGGAACCGGGCTGCCGGTCGAGTTCAACGCTGCCAACCCGGCAGCTGCCGAGGCGCAGGCCATCGCGCAATATGGTCAAGCCATCGCCGATCGCGTTAATTTTGCCACTGGACGGGTCAAACCTTCACTGTCACTGGATGCGTCCCTGGGATTGGAGCTGTGGAAAAAGGACAAGACGACGGTTCGGCTCCAGGCGGATGCGCAGAACCTCAACAACCGCATCAATCTTATCAATTTCGCTGGACTGTTCTCCGGTAACACAGTGGCTCCGCCGCGCATCTACATGCTGCGGCTGGACACGAGTTTCTAGAAAGCGGCCCTAGTCCGGTTAACATCTACGCCAAATTGCCAGCCTGCGAGGTGCCAAGAGTTGCAGCAGCGCCGCCGATAGGTCGGCACATGCCTGACCAACCGCGAGCGCAACGCGTGTAAGCCCTGCTGATGCACGGTGTTTGCCAATGGACACCGGCATGCAGGACAGACACCATGCCGATCTTGGAAGTCGGCTACTAGGTCAGAAGTCGTCATGGCCGCAACCAGCACGATTGGTGTATTTCTCCTGGCGGAGAACCGCCTGCTGCGAGAAGCCCTCACCAAGATTCTCAGCAAGAGGAATGATGCCTGTGTGGTAGGGGCGGCGTCCCTGTCTCCGCAGGTGGTCGAACAGGTCTGCAACTCCTGCCCCGACATTCTGATCTCCGACTCGGCGGCGGCGACGCTGTCGGGCTTGGAGATCATTCCCGAGATTCGCAAAGTCATTCCTGCGATCAAAGTGATGATGATCGGCATGGACGACAGTCCGGAGACTTTTCTCCGGGCAGTGAAAGCAGGAGTGGTCGGCTACTTGCTTAAGGATGCTTCGGCAACGGAGGTGGCAGCCGCGGTGCGCGCCGTTACCCGCGGCGAGGCGGTCTGTCCCCCGGCTTTGTGTTTGAGATTATTCGAGTATGTCGCCCGGCGCTGGCTGGAGATGCCGGCGGTTCTGGTGGGCGATGACTCCGGATTTACTCGCCGCGAGCAGCAACTGGCACAAATGATCGGGCAGGGACTCACCAACAAGGAAATCGCCACAGAGTTGCATCTTTCCGAGCAAACGGTGAAAAACCACATCCACCGAATGTTGCGGAAAACGGGGATGCGGGACCGGTTGGCAGTGGCGGAAGTCTATCGCGCCGAGAGACTTCTGGCCTGACGTCGGCCGGACATAACGGTCTGCGTGCAACCTCGCCAGCATCAGGATTACTAACCATGGCAGTAAGCCGCTGCTCATGCCGGAGGTGTTTCCAGCCGGCTTCCCGGCCATGAACCGTGCGTCGATTCTGGCGTCGCTTCCGGCGCAGGGTGCGGTCACCGACGAGCAGTTCGCACTGGCCAGCTGGGCGGTCGTTTCGCAGCGCTTCTCGCATTTCTGTTATGCGGGCAACGCTGCTTCAGGGGAAGTCTACGATCCCTTGCGTTTGCTCCGCGGCTACGGATTCGCGTGCTGCGAGCAGGTGGCGCGGGTGCTGGCCTGGCTGTGGGAGGGTGCGGGGTACGAGGCGCGTCTGGCATCCATGAAGAACTTCCACACCGTGCCCGAGATCTATTACCAGGGTGCATGGCACATGTACGATCCAGACCACAAGGTCTACTACCTGGCCCGCGACAACCAGACGGTGGCCGACGTAGCCATGGCGAAGGCCGATCCCTATCTGGTGGCGCGGACCGCGGACGCCAACGGCAACGACCCCGTGGGATACTCTGCCCAATGGATGGCGGACCAGTACGCGGCTGCAGAAATTTCTTACTGGACGCCCCACTACACGACCGACACGCAATACACGTTGCGTCCGTCCGAGAGCTTCACGCTCAGCTCCGAAAACCTCTTCTCTGAGGTCCTGTATGCGCGGTTGACCAATTCGCTAGGGCGGCAGGCGCCGCGTGCGGTCACTTCCGGACAGTACGATTGGGCGCTCGACTTCTCTCAGCCCAACTGGAGCCAGGTCGCCAGTTCCAGCAACGGAGTGACCACCCTGGTCAGCGGGTGGAAGGTTTTTCTCACCAACGCCGGAAGCGGACCGGGATACGTCGTCTACAGCATGTCGAGCGCATTTCCAGTTTTCCACCTGCGGGTGAGCGGGCTCTTCTACCGTGCCGACAGCAGGGCCAGCATCAAGGTCTATTTTTCTGCCGACGGTTCTCAATGGTCGAAAGCATTCCCCGCAACTTCCGCTCCCAGGACTACCACCCAGACCTCGGTAGATCTCAGCAGCGTGGCACAAGGCGCCGATTCCTATTTCGTGAAGATTGAGTTATGCGGGGTGCCAGGTGCTGCTCGGGTCGCCGCTTTGCACATCGCCTCCGATGTGCAGGTCGCCAAGATACTGGTTCCGCCGCTAATTCCAGGCGCCGTCAACCACTTGGTCTATGAGGACTGGGGGTCGGCTCTCGATCGGCGGAACGTCGAAGTCGCCCTCGCGCTGCGGGAATTCCCGGTGACTTCCAGGGGAACGGCAGTACCGCTGGCAATCATGCCGGCCACCAAGACCAGCGGCGCCACGGCCTGGCAGGTGCGGACCCAGGGCGGTTACTTGAAGACCGAGGCCACCTTTCGCTGGTCCCGCAATTCCGATCACCACGATTGGTCGTTCGGCGAACCGGTGTCAGGCTTGCCTTGGGACGTGTCATGGTTTGTCCGAAACCAGCCCATTCCTTCTGCGCCGGCCCGCGTCTCCTTCGTGAGTCCCAGCGACACCTTCTGGGTTTTGAGCCCCCGTGGTTTTGTTCTCGACATGGTTGGCCAGCCCTCCCTCGCCGACGCGCAGGCGGTTTCCTCGGTGGCGGAAAATCCGTCTTTTCTCCCCTGGTATGCTGCCCACCGCCTGGTGGATGGTGACCTCGATACCCTGGCATACCCTGGTTCCAATCATCTCGATTACGTGGTCAGCCTCCGTGCGCCTTCGCACGTCTCGACCGTGTCCATTCGCTGGGGCCACTTCGGGATGCTTCCCGGTTATGTCCAATCGTGGACTCTTTACGGCCGCAACGGCGCTTACGGGGATTGGCAGCCGTTGGCGCAAGGAGACTGGCCCCACTCCGCCACGACCGGCGTGGAGTTGGACCAAGTACTCACCGATCTGCGCATCGTGGCGGACGGCACTTCTTGGATTGGCATCTTCGAGCTGACCGTTGCAGGGGCGCCGGTCCTCTCCGGCTTGACCGCGACTTCCAACATTCTGGAATTGCCTGGCGTGCCCGGCTATCAACCCACGGCCCAGGTGACCGATGGAGACGATTCCACCCTGGCCTATGTGGGCAGTGCCAGCAGCGACTACACGGTCAATCTGCCGCCATCCACCTACGTGGATGCGGCGCGCATTGTATGGGGGAGCTACGGCACCAGTTCGGCCTACGTCAAGCACTGGCGCCTATATGGGTTGAAGCCGGCGAGCAGCGAGTGGCAGGTCATCGCGCGTGGCGGCTTTCCCGGCGCACCGGAGACCAGGGTGCAGGTTCTGGATACCTACGAGAAGCTCCGTATCGCCGCCGAGTCGGACCATGCGTGGATCGGCATCTACGAACTGCAGGTGTTCGGCGTGTCCCGGGACCAGGCTCCGGCCTCAACCCTTCCGTCGCATCCCCGGGATGATATGGACGACCCGATAGAAACCCCAAGCAAAGAAGCGAACCGGGAGGAGCAAAGCAGGAATTAGAGCCGATCCGAGCAGTGACTGGGCACCCAGGGCCCTATCGCAGTCGCAACATCGGAGCGGAAGCTGGTGTGTTAAACTGCGAAAAAGACGCCGCGGAGAGGTGGCCGAGAGGCTGAAGGCGGCGGTTTGCTAAACCGTTATACGGGCCAAAACCTGTATCGAGGGTTCGAATCCCTCCCTCTCCGCCAGTCCTTAGAGTAGTGGCTGTCCGGGCGTCTGGCCAGCTGCCTCGACCGCAATCTTGAAGGCCTTCTACTGCCGGGAGGTTGACGCCCCGGCGGCCAGATCGCGCACTACGGTCAAGAAACCGGCGGCGGCGGCTTCATCGGAGAGCGATTCCAGCGC
>DATKLE010000016.1:0-3256 GCA_035542575.1 Terriglobales bacterium
GGTCAGCTTCATCAATCCGTCTGCGGGCGTAACCACTGTTCCTCCTGCCGATACTGGCGAGACTGGTGATATTTACCCCGAAATCGGCATCACAAGTACTCCGGTCGCCATGGTTTACCGTGTCGGGAGCCGCGTAGAGCTGGCTTGTAAGCAGGTGTCCAGCCGAAAGCCGGTCGAGGAAGCGCGGGTGCCACAGAAAGTTCTGGACAAATTGCAGCAGTTCGGTTACGCTAAGTTTGCGAGATTAGGCGATGGCGTGGCTGAAAGCGCTCAATCCGGCTGGCGTAATCAAAGAATTGAAACAGAAGCTCGCGTGGCTGCAGGAGCAGTGGCGCGGAACGCGTAGTGAGAATGAGCAACTGCGGAGGGAAAATGAGCTGTTGCGCCAGCAGCGTGAGCAATTAGAACAGGAACGCGACCGCCTGCGTCAGGACAACGAGAAGCTGAAGCGACAACTGGAGCAAGCGTTGCGTGCCAACAAGCGGCAGGCAGCGCCGTTTTCCCGTGGCAAGCGCAAGGAGAACCCGCGGCGGCCGGGGCGCAAGTCCGGGACCGCGTATGGTCGGCACCATCGCAAGCGTATTCCCGAACAGGTCGATGAAGTGATTACGGTTCCTCCTCCGGCGCACTGTCCGGACCCCAACTGTGGAGGTGCGCTGGAGGTGGAGGACATGCAGTCGCAGTATCAGCAGGAGATCGTGCGGCAGACGATCTGGCGGCGCTTTGACATCCCCATTTGCCGCTGCACGCTGTGCCACCGGCGGGTGCCAGGACGTCATCCGCTCCAGACCTCGAATGCCCTAGGAGCGGCGGCGGTGCAACTGGGGCCGGAGGCGCTGGCAATGGGCGTGAACCTGAACAAGGGTTTGGGGCTGCCGCACGCGGATGTGGCCGCAGTGCTTCAGCACGGCTACGGATTGCAGGTGAGCCGGAGTACGATATGCCGTGCGGTGGAGCGTGTGGCCCGCCGAGGCGAAGCGACCTGGAAGGCTTTGCGCGAGGCCGCGCGGCGCAGCCTGGTGAATGGCATCGACGAGACTGGTTGGCGGGTGGAAGCACAACTGCGGTGGTTGTGGGCGGTGGTGAGCGAGACGGTGACCTTCTGCGACATTCTTCCTGGACGGAGCTTTGAGCAGGCGGCCTCACTGTTGGGAAAAGACTACGACGGCTGGCTGACGCATGATGGCTGGGCGGTATATTACAAGTTCTTGAAGGCGGCGCATCAGAGCTGTGTAGGGCATCTGATTCGCCGCTGCCGGGACATGGCGGAGGTGGCCCGTCCCGCGGCGGCTCGCTTTCCCCTCCAGGTGAAGGCGCTGCTCGAGGAAGGTCTGCGCTTGCGGGACCGCTATCAGGAAGCCAAACTTTCCTTGCACGGGCTGTGGACGGCGACTGGGCGACTGGAAGTCAAGCTGGACCGTCTATTGGCCCGCAGCCACCGCGATTCGGCCAATCGCAGACTAGCCAAGCATCTACGACACGAGCGACCATACCTGTTCACGTTCCTGTACTGTCCCGGTTTGGATGCCACCAACAACGTGGTCGAACGTATGTTGCGATTTCTGGTGGTGGTGCGGAAGAACTGGGGTGGAAACCGGACCGAGAGAGGTGCTCGTGCGCAGGCAGTGCTCACCAGTATCCTGGCAACAGCCAAACAGCAAAGCAAGAACCCCATGGATCTGCTGGTGGAATTGCTGTGTTCCTCCGAGAAGGAAAAACTCCTGAACATCGTACCTCCCGCCCAGGTGCCGAAGGTGGTAATGCAAACATCGGCACCCGCATTGGAGGTCTCCGCAAAGATGCATTCCCCTGCCCATGCCAATATCCCGATGTTGCAGGAGTTGCTGTCCTCCCCACCCGGAAGTCGGTCCATCTTTAGTTCCGCCTGAGATCACGACGGCGATACAAACTGTGGTTGGGTATGAATACCATTTTCCAGGTGACATTTTGCGGGCGCACATTTACAGCGCAGGAAGTGGAACTGATGCGCGCCGTGGCGCAGGACTACGCGGGTCTGGGAGTGACTGAGATCGCCAGAACCGTCTGCGAACTGCTGGGCTGGAAACGGCCCAACGGTGGTTTGAAGAATCACGAGTGCCGTCAACTGCTGGAGCGTCTGCAAGCTGGAGGAATCCTGACGTTGCCGGCGCTCCGGCATATGGGCGGGAAAGGTCCGCGCCGCGTGGACATATCTCAGCCACGCTTGGAGCCAGAGCCGGTCGAGTGCCTGGCGCGAGAATGCGAACCGCTGGAGTTGGCCCTGGTGGAAGGGGAAGCGGAGAGCCGGCTGTGGCGCGAGCACGTGGCACGCTATCACTATCTGGGGTGCCGCGTGCCCTTCGGCGCGAACTTGCGCTACTGGGTGCGGAATCGTGATCGGGAGCTGGCCTGCCTACTGTGGACATCGCCAGCCTGGAAGATGCAGGCGCGAGATGCCTGGATCGGTTGGAGCGATGAGCGGCGGCAATGTAACTTGCAATGGATCGTCAACCAGGGACGGTTCCTGATTTTGCCGTGGGTGCGAGTCAAAGGGTTGGCGAGCAAAATCCTGGCGCTGAGCGCCCGGCAACTGCCGCACGATTGGCAAACCCGATATGGGCATCGTCCGCTGTTGCTGGAAACGCTGGTGGACGCGACCCGCTTTCGTGGAACCTGCTACCGGGCCGCCAACTGGATCCATCTGGGACAGACCTCCGGGCGCGGGCGCATGGACCGGGAGCACAAAAACCAAGGCCAAGCCATCAAAGACATCTACGTTTATCCACTCGCCCGTGATGTCCGGAAATATCTATGCAGCGATCCTACCCGGTAAACAATGTCTCAATTTCCTTCCTTGGTAAAGCTGATTCCGGCCTTGCGCGCCTGGCAGGCCACGTACTCATGCCCGTTCAGAATCACCTGGGCGGGGAACGGCGGATGCCCGCTGAGCTTGATGGTGATGTGGCCCCACTCGGGATCGAGAATATGAAACGAGTAGTGATTCACGTATGGCATCGGCTTCTTGCGTTCGATATGGTGGTTGGCGCTGACGTCCCACACCGGCGCCTGAGCGCGGCCCACCAGAATCAGAAACAAGCCCTGAGTGATTTTTGTCTTTGCCAGGTATTCTTCTGCCAGCTCATGCTTGCGTTCCCCGGCCGGACAATCCATAACCGGAATGTCGTGGGCCTTGGCATATCCACGAATGCGCCGGCTGAAACGACCTGCCAGCCGCATCCGATAGGTGTTCTCCAGGGTGTCATCCGATCCGGTCAGG
>DATKLE010000017.1:0-3555 GCA_035542575.1 Terriglobales bacterium
CCGGTCCGCTCCGGGGAAATATCCGCATCCCGCTCCAGCGACAGCACGCGCATGGAAGTATCGTCGTTGTGGACCACTGCGCTTTGGGCCGCTTGGCGCTTGAGTTCCTCCCAAGCTGGCTGTAGCGGGACCGCGTGGGCGGTCAGAATTTCGCACTGCGTGGCCGCTGGCAGCGGGATCCCGAAGTTGGCTTCGAGGCCTTCAGTCCGATTCCAGGGAACCCCACTGCCGTAGCGCAGCACGGCCATCATGCTGACCGCCGTCTCGTCATATTTTTTCTCGCCCGCCTCTGCCGGAGCGGCGGCGGTATACACGTTGCCGCACAAGTTGCAGCGCAGCTTTTCCAGTTCATACACGGTCGCCGCCAAGGGAGGCTGCCCCTTGATCCGCACCAGCACACCGGGCTCGCGCTGGGGATAGACTTTGCCGCCGCACCCGTCTGGGCAGGCATCTCCTGGCTTTAAGGACGCATGTGGAACTGGAACCTTGTGCGCTCCGCTATACGCCGCTGCGCCGTTGTGCCCATGGCCCCGCGCTTTGCGTTTGGGGGCGTGTGCTTCCGGGCCCGTCGAGGGCTTCTCCGGACCAGTGTCGATGCCCGCCTGCTTGAGCACCTTCTCCGTTTTCTCCGTTGTGGCCGGACACAACAGCTCGCGCAGATCCGCCAAGCTCGCTTCCTTCTTCTCCAGCAACTCGGTCACGTAGCGCAGCGTATGGACGGCGCCGAGCAACTTTT
The DNA here is from genome assembly GCA_035542575.1 of Terriglobales bacterium. GTDB lineage: Bacteria > Acidobacteriota > Terriglobia > Terriglobales > Acidobacteriaceae > JAIQET01. The sequence continues at coordinate 737 of DATKLE010000017.1, forward strand.
GATAGCCGTCGTCGGAGAGCGCCGGCCGTGCCTGCTCCACCAATGCCTCCAGTTCCTCGATCGAGATCTCCAGGGGTGGAGCGCCTTCTGGCTGGGGAGATTTCATGCGGCTCCTCCTTGTAGTAACTCGCGAAACTGCGGGGTGAGCGGATAGCCCAATACTTCTTTGAGCGAACGGTTCGGGCGGTTGGTGTGATCGTCCTTGCCCCGGCCTGTGGTCCGCCCCAGCACCACCCAGTTCGCCGCACGGTAGCACGTGCCCCGAAACCGTTCCGGGTCCACAAAAGTCTCCAGGAAATAGATGGGGTGCTGGTACAGACCCTCCCAGTCCTGTGACAACTGCCGGGCGATACGGCTGAGAATATGGGATGCCAGATGCGGCACCGCGACCCAAGGCAGAATCAGAAAACGGGTGTTATACGCGATGAAGCGAATGTTGCGCTGCCGCGCTTCGCGGCTCCAACCGATGAAGCGGTCCCGGCTGCCCAGGTGCCGTGGCGCTGAACTCCACGCCAGACAAGCCAACGGCCGCCCCTGCGCCCACACCAGATATTTCAAGTGCTCGCCCACCGGCTGCTCGTATTTCAGATAATGATGCGATTCCATCAAGCTGTTGAACAGCGGCTCATCAGGGGTGCGGCGCACCTGCCCGAGTTCGATGGCGCCCAGCTGCTTCAAGGGCATCGCCAGGGGCGTGGTGTCGATCAGGACCGCCTCCGGCCGTGGGCGTCCCGTGCGGCGTTGGCCGCGGATCTGGCGCCGCACCGGCGGCAACTCGATCATCCCGGCCCGCTCCAGCATCAGCAGCAGACCGCGACAAACCACATCGCGCAACGCGCCGTTAGCCTGTTTCCAGCCCAGGGCTTCACAGAGTTGCCGTGATAGCTTCCAGCGGCTACTGGTGGGATGCGTTCGAATGAACTCTTGGAGAAAGGCAATCTGCTGGCTATCGATCTCTTGACCGCGGTAGCGCCATGTCTCCGCCATAACCGCAGCATGACACAGCCAAAATCAGAACGTAAGTGTTTTGTTTCGGTCCCTCTCCACTCACTTTGCGCCACACCGGCGCCGCTTCCGTTTCCGGGTTGCCCGCTGCCAACAGCAACTGCGCCTGGTGCGCTTCCAGCCGCTTGGCCGCTTCCTTCCCGCTCGGCCACCAGACAAAGCGCCCTTGGGACAGCCGTTTCTGGGCCAGCCAGAACCCTTGACCGTCATAGACCAGAATGCGGATCGACGTGCCACGTCGGCTACGGAAGAAGAACAGATATCCGGAGAAGGGATCAGCCTGGAGTTTCTCCTGGCACAATCGGGCGAGCGAGTCGATCCCCTTCCTTCCGTCCACCGCCTCGATCGCCACCAGGATGCGCATCTGCGGCGTGATCTGGATCACGCCGACTCCCAAACCCGGATGAGTCCGGCCAAGTCGGATGCGGTGACCCCTTTCCACTGAATGCGCATCTTGCCGCGGGGACCTTCCAACTCGATCAGGCAATCGGCAGGGCCGATTCCCTGCGGCATCAACTCTCAAAATGCAGTCGGTGTCGTCGGCTGCGGGTTTCTCTCGGCGGCTTCCGCCATCCGCTTGAGCTGCCGTATTCCAGGCGTAAAACTTTGGACGTTCGGAAAACACCGTGTTGGCGGGCCACGGCCGCCGCCGAAGCCCACAATCCTTCTGGAATCGGCAATCGGCCCCGGTGGGATCTGCGCCAGCGCTCAAATCGCCGGCAGACTCGCAGCATGCCGGCCGGTACCTCCACCTGCGCCTTGGCCATAGTCGGTCCTCCTCGCCCTGCCGGGCATTACGACCGACATTACCAGCCCAGACCGACCGCAGTCATGCAGCCTTACCGATTGACCGGCCAATCTTTCCTCACTTTTGCGCCGCCGCGATGTTCTGAAGTGCGTGATCGACATCCAGCAGCCGTCGGTTGAGGCGTTGAAGGCGGCGACTGGCCTTGTCATCTGAGAGCTGGCGTCGGTACATTCCCAGCAGATGGCGTGTGGCTGCCAGTGCCAGGCGGATGCCGGGGAGATCGGAAGTGGCCGAAGAGGCGGAGAGAGATGGGATGCAATAAGGCTGAGGTGCTTGGTGGCGGGCCCGATAGAACTCGCGCTGCAAGTCAGGTTGGGTGATCTTGAGGTAGCGGAGGGTCATGCGGATGTCCTTATGACCCATCAATTCCTTGAGGGCAGGCAGGCTAATTCCGCAACGGAGCATGTCCGAGGCCCAGGTATGGCGCAAGCGGTGAGGCGTGATCCGGCTGGTATCGGTACAACCTGCGCGTTTGGCAAAATCGGCCAACTCAAGACGCAGCATTTGAAACAGGGCAAACCGGCGACCAACGCGAGGCAAGAGAAAGCCCTCAGATTTCGCCAGACGTCTGGCGGAGAACTGCGCTCGCAGCTCCAGGATGCGGTTAATCATTCGAAGGCCTTCGGCATCGAGGGGCACAAGGCGTTCGCTGTGCATTTTTCCGAGGGGTACATGTAACGCCCATTGTTCGGGTCCGACGTGACGCACACAGTCCAATGTCAGGTGGATGCATTCTCCGACACGGATACCGGTGACTCGCATCAGGAGCAGCGCATGGGAGTACACATTGTCGGCACGACTCAGTTCCGCTTGTAGGCGTTGATCGTCTTCCGGGGATAAGGCTCTGGGAAGGTATTCGGGGCGAACCGGGAAGTCTTCGCGGATGATGAGACCGGGCTGGATGGGATGGCCCTGGGCGGCCAGATCGTCGAGCAGGCGGCGAAGGCAGAGGAGACGCTGCTCGCGCGTGTGATTGCCAATCGGCGGGCGCAGTTCGCAAAGCCAG
>DATKLE010000018.1:0-7007 GCA_035542575.1 Terriglobales bacterium
GACACGTATTGCGCCACCGCGACGTCACCCCCGATCTCGAACCGATAATCATGCCGGCGCAACAGGAAATCCGAGCCAAAATAGAAGTCCTGCTCGCGGCTGTGGCTGGCGATGTCCTCCGCAAACCGAACGCGGAGGCCCCGCCAGACCTCCGAACCCTCGTGCCACGGCTCTATTTCCGATACTTCCATACCGGGCATCGCCATTAGGAACGGTGTCGTCAGATACGTCCAACGCGCATAGCCGTTGAAATAGGCTTGTTGGAGCAGATCCCATGGACTGCTAAGTGAATGTCCCGCGAAGGCATCCCGAGGATTGGAGCGCTCTGCCACAATCGTCCCGTCATCCGCCTCAACTACCACCCTCTTCGGAGTAAACCGCATCGTCCATCCTGGCTGTCTAAAAGGGCTAATGATCGTGCTCTCCTCATGGATCGTCGCCGTTCCAGCCACCGGCATCGGAATGACCTCGATCCCCTTCATGGGAAGCAAGCCTCCTCCGGAAACGAACGTTGCGCGGACCTTGTTGAAGGTCTTCCATCTCTCCAGCCCGCCGTGTGCACGCAGAACCGCATTTAGTAACTCGTTCATACACTTTTCCTCCTGGCCGACGCCTGCTAAGTTCCTCATACCTCTCCTATCTTATCCTATCTCACAAGCCCGTCTAACCGCTCAGCATCACCGGCGGCGCGCGGCGCCGTCCGCTGCATGCCGTTGTTCAAGTAAGCCGCTGCGCGGCAGTCTCTTTTCGGCCGGTGCCGACCGGCTTGTCCCTGCGCTGAGGCGGCCGGACCGCCGATAAGCCCACACATCGTCATGTTCTGTGCTCCTGTTGGGAGGTCGCGTCCTGCGGCTCTTCAACCTGAACAGGAGACTTCCCATGATGACCGATTGGTATCAGAAAGCGACCGATGCCCTGCAGCTTAACGGCCTTGGCCAACGCAGCCAGGAGGCCTATGTCCGCGCCGTGCGCATGCTGGTCGAGTTTCACGGCAAAACCCCCGATGAGATCGGCGAGCCGGAATTGCAGCAGTACTTCCTGCACCGCAAGAACCAGGATCACTGGTCTCCCAACACCATGCGGATCTGCTATTGCGGTATCCGCCACTTCTTCGTCCATGTGCTGCGCCGGGACTGGCACACCCTGCAACTGATCCGGGCCGAGAGCGAACGGCGGCTGCCGGCGGTGCTAAGCCGGGAGGAAGTCGCGGCTTTGTTCCGCTGCGTTCATACCCCGCACAACCTGGCTTTCCTCTCCACCGTCTACAGCTGCGGGTTGCGGCTGCAGGAAACGCAGTACCTGGAGGTGTCCGATATCGACAGCTCAAGGCGCATGATCCATGTGCACCGCGGCAAGGGCGCCAAGGACCGCTTTGTGCCGCTGCCCCATGCGACCTTGCTTCGTCTGCGGCGGCATTGGGCAACTCATCGCCATCCGAGACTGTTGTTCCCGGCACAGGGCCGCAGCGGCGGCGGTGCCGCGACAGCGGATACGCCCATGGCGAAGAGCAGCGTTCAAGGCGCCTTCCGCCAGGCCAAGCGCGAGGCCGGCATTCTCAAAAAGAACGTTTCGGTCCATACCCTGAGGCATGCCTATGCCACCCATCTCCTGGAGGCCGGAGTGAATCTGCGGGTGATCCAACGCTACTTGGGGCACGCCCAGATCGAGACCACCCTGGTCTACCTGCATCTGACCCACACCGGCCAGGAAGACGCCTACGCCCGCATCAACGCCTTGATGGAGGATCTGTGACATGGGCGCCATCCAGCAGATCTTTCAAACCTTCGGCGACGTGTACCTGGAGCGCTTCGGCGAGGCGGTACCCGCCGGCCACGCCTTCGTCATCGACGCCATACGCCGCTGTCGCACCGAGGACTTGGGTTCGGTGTGCTATCGCTGTGAGGACTGCGAACTCTCCCACGTCGTGCCCGCCGCCTGCGGCAACCGCCATTGTCCCCAATGCCAGCACCGCAAATCGATGCTGTGGCTGGAGCGGCAATTGGATCGCCAACTTCCCGGCCCGCATTTCATGCTGACCTTCACCGTCCCTGAGGCGCTGCGACGGTTTTTGCGCGATCATCAACGGCCAGGGTACAGTGCGCTGTTCGAGGCCTCCGCCGGGGCGATCAAGACCTTGGTCGCCAACCCGCGCTGGATCGGCGGCGATCAGGCCGGCTTCTTCGGGGTCCTTCATACCTGGGGCCGCCAGCTGCAATACCATCCCCACATCCACTACGTGGTCCCCGGCGGCGCGCTGGGTTCCGAGGACGGCTGCTGGCATGCCGCAAAACCCGGCTTCTTTCTCCCGGTGCGAGCGTTGTCCAAGGTCTTCCGCGGGAAGTTCAAGGCCGCCATGGAAACGGCCGGGCTGTTGGATCAGATCCCCGCCGAGGTCTGGCGGCAGGACTGGAATGTCAACTGCCAGGCGGTACCCAATGCCGAAGCTTCCATCGCTTACTTGGCGCCTTATGTGTTCAAGGTCGCCATCGCCGATCATCGCATCGTCAACGTGGAGCAGGGCCAGGTGACGTTCTCCTATCGCAAGGTCGGCAGCCACCGGCCCCGCACCCTGACGGTCGATGCCCTGGAGTTCATCCGCCGCTTCCTGCAGCATGTCCTGCCCACCGGGTTCATGAAGGTGCGCTACTACGGCTTCCTGTCGCCGACTGCGAAGATGCCGTTGGAGGAGGTCAAGGCACGGGTCGAGCTGGCGTACGGCTTTGCCGAACCGGCGCCGGAGCGTCCGCCTGCCCAGCCCGACACCTTCGTCTGCACCTGCTGCGGCGGCGCCTTGCGGTTCCATCGCTCCTTGCGGCCCGGTTGGCGAAACTCGGTCTGGGAGGGCATCGCCGCGAACCCGAGTGCCGATGCCTTGAACTCCACCGGATAACCTTCCTCGCCGCCACGGAAGGCTTTGACGTCCGCGTCTTCTACTTGGCTTTCCAGGTGGAACGGCCGACCTGTGCTTCCGGCTCGCAAAATGGCCCGGAAACGACTTTCCTATCGAGGTGAATAGCCCAAAAACAGCTTCCAACAACCCCTTACTACCGCATCCATCGCGCCGCCGCTCTGTGCGCCAACCTCCCGCCGCGCCGCCGGACCCAACATCCATAAAAGCAATCCCCTTATTCAAGCCTCGCGCCAACATGCCGGGCTTCTTGAACACAGGATTGAAACGACCCTCCGGGATCGTCTCAATCCTTATTGGTTGGGCGGCGTAGAGCGCCGAGAACAGTTGAACTTGGCGCTCCCTGCCGCCGACCTGGCAGCCTACCAGAAAAGGCCGTTACCCAAGCCGCTTTTTCACATCAATGGCGAAGTCTTCAAACCGGCGCAGGGGAGTCACATCGACCTGCACATGTGGGCCATGTTCTTTCATGATCGGCAGATCGAGCAGCATTTGGTCGAGCGTGTCCAGACTATCCACATTGACGATAGCCATCACACGCCGAGAGCCCACACATTTCCAGATGTCGATGACCACGCCCGCCTTCTTTGCGGCCAAGGCTGCTTCGGCTTCGCGGGCCCAGATAGAGAAGAAATCCTTTTGCGACATGGATGCCGGATACTCGATGTGGAAATCAGCGTGATACAACATTTGGTGTTCCTCCTTTGGCAGAATTGCTTTGGCTGAAGGGTCCGCGTTTTGCGGGCTGAGAGACTCTGCTTGGCCGAGATGCTCGACCCGAGATCGCTTCAGCTGTCGCTTGGTACCGCGTACAGCTGCCCAATAGGTTACTCCTTATCAAGTCGTGAAGTAGACCCCCCAAATGGGGCTTTACAAGACGCCATATCCGGAGTGTAAGACGGAAGGCGCGCCGTAACGCTTTGAATTTCCATCTGCCTGCTATTTTTACAGGGGTCATCTTCCGAATTTCTTATACGCCTTGCCATTATGCTGTTGCCATTATGCTTGACAAGCCGCGACTTCCCGAGCAGGTTCGGGATCGAATTCGTGTAAGGGACTACAGCCTCCGAACGGAGCAAGCCTACGTTCAATGGATCAAGCGTTTCATCTTTTTCCATGGAATTTGCCTAAGGCTTTCTGGATTGCCACTTTCCAGCTCGTCCACGGAGTGCGTCCGATGAGTTGATTGCCAGAATTCGGCCATAGCCGGATCCGACAGCGGCGTTAATAGCTGCCACCGCCTCATCAAACGGCTTGGAGCTGGTAAACTGCTTTTCGGTGCATCTTTCCCATTTCAGTGAGTCGGGCGTGCATCAACTCAGTAGGGCGCGAACGGAGAGTCGGAAGCGAGGAATGCCGTAGCCTGCCTGGTAAAGGACTCGTGAAATTGGAAGATGGAGCCGTGCCCGGAGTCTGGATACGTCAGAAGGACCGCGTTGGGCAGGTTCTCGCTCAGCCAATAGGAGTTTGAGACAGGAATCATTTGGTCATGGATACCGTTTACGATCAGGGCAGGCTGACGGATGCTCTTCAGGTTCGCAAAGCGCTCGCCCGTGAATTGCTCCCACTCCCGAAACGCCGCCACTTGGGCTTTGGCCACCTCCGGTCCGGAGGCGGGCTCCCGATCCTCCTGCCGTTGCGCAAGCCTTGCAATAAAGGCCGCGCCCGCGGCCTGGCTGGACTCTGTCGGCGCAAAGAAGATCTTCTGCAAGAGCGCGTATCCCTGAAGCGTTGGATCCTCGAAGTACCTGGCCAGGCTTTGTTTCTCCAGGTGCATGATGTCTTCTCCTCCTCGCGGAGCGGTGCCAACGAGGATCATTCTCCGGAAGATCGAGGGGCAGTCCTGTGCCATCTGCTGCGCGACCATCCCGCCGAGCGAGAATCCCAGGACGTCGCAGGTAGTCAAGCCCAGGCCGTCCAGGAAAGCCAAGGCATGTCTCGCCATGCCGGATACCGTTTTCGGCACCTGACCGGTGGAGCGTCCCACGCCTGCACTTTCGAACAGAATGACTTCTCGCCCCGATGCGAGCAGGTCTGTGACGGCGGGATCCCAATTGTCGAGCGTCCCTGTGAAGTGCTGAAGAAACAGCAGAGGACGACCGGAGCCCTTTCCAAAGCGGCGGTAAGCATATCTTTCGTCCTTTACTTGGAGAAACTGGGTCGGGGCGGTGATGTTGCTGGCGGTCTTCGTGGTTAACATATGATGTCCTCCTTTACTTGGGCATGATTTTCAATCGAGTGTAAATTTCTGCAACTGACACCGGCCTTGTCACCCCACAACGCGTTGGCACGTTCATCGTCGCCCGGGACCAGCGCCCGAACGGGCTGGCCGTGCTGGCGAAGCATTTCCACCACGGCGCCACTGACTCCGCGGACGTAGCCTGTAGTACCCGTGACAAGAATCGGAGCGTCAGATGTACGTTTGCGAGTCTCTCATACTGTCTCCTTTCCTCCGAGAGCGAAGCCGAACCGGTCGACCCTGTCTGGTGGCTGTTTTTCTCGGGACACTTAGGTGGTGTCTCGGAAGTCCATTTGCCCTCGACAATGATCGAGATGGCTACGCTACTCGAACCGTACCTCACTGATATCGATCGATACCATGAGCATTTCCGGAATCAGCCGGCGATCCGGTCCACGCGCATAGGCGCGGCGCTTGGTTGGCAGACGAATGCCATCCGCCTCCACATAATCTGAAGCCAGTTGCGCCGCTGCGAAGCCGCCTGCGATATTCACGCTATAGTCGTGGCGATGCAGCATGAGGTCCTCACCAAAGAACAATCCTGAACGAGGCAGTGAGTCTCGATCTTACCCGGAAAGTAAGCGCGCAACACGCGCCACGTCTCTGCGCCCTCCCACCAGGCTCCGGTTTCTTCGACTCGTACGCCATCCATCGTGAGAAGAAATGGCGTGGTGAGATAGATCCACAGGGCCTCACCGTTGAAATAGGCACGATGCAGCGGGTCCCATGGTGTGCTCATCTGATGGCCGGTAAACGAGTCCCTGGGTGCGTAGCGCTCGGCAACCAGCGTGCCATCGAGCTTCTCGATGGCGATCCGCTCTGGCGTGAACATCGTGCGCTGATCGGGAGCCCCATAGGGCAAGACAGACGAGCGTTCCTCGTGCAGCCACACGGTCATACTGCGAGGGGTCGAATCCTGCAGCACGCCCTTGAGCGCAAAGAAGCCGCCGCCGCTCACGATCGTGGCCTCGACCTTTTCGTACTCATTCCAGCGATCCATGCCTCCGTGCGCTTCAATAATCCTGGCCAGCAGTTCATTCATATGGAATTGTCCGACCGGCTAACCGCGTGACCTGACCGCGACCTAACGACGATAGTCGGCTACGGGCAGACCGTTCACGCCCCAGTCCGCCATCTCCTGGACGACCACGAAGGTCAACCCCGGTGGCTTGTTCAGCACGTTCGCCAACAGGTCCGTGGCCCCCCCGATGAGCTCGGTGCTCGGTCGTTGTCCCCTCGCGGGTGATCTGGATCGTCATGATTGGCATAATCGTGTCCTCAGGTGTTACCAGTGACCGGCGTGCGCGCCGCCGTCGACATGCAGGGTCTCACCGGTCACGAACGCGGCCGATTCCAGGTACAGCACTGCCTCGACCACTTCCTGGATCTCGCCCATCCGCCCCATCGGGTGCAGCCCAGCGAGGAAAGTGTGCGTCTCGGGCGGGTGCATCGGCGTCTTGATAATGCCCGGCGCCACCGCGTTCACGCGGATGCCCTTGTCGGCGTACTCGATTGCCAGCGACCTGGTGACCGCGTCAAGCCCGCCCTTGGTGAGGGACGCCAGCGCCGACGGAACGCCCTTCAGGGGCTGGTTCACGAGCGCCGTCGTGATGTTCACGATGTGCCCGCTGCCCTGAGTGAGCATCTGGCGGACGGCCCGCTGCGCGATATGGAAGAACCCGGCTAGGTTCAGGGACAGCTTGGCGGCGAAGTCGGCCTCGGTGTATTCGGTGAACGGCTTAGCGATAAACATCCCTGCGTTGTTTACCAGCGTATCGACCCGGCCGAACTTCTCGACCGCGCCCCCGATCACCTGGTCGGCGACTGCCGGGTCGGTGATGTCGCCGGCGATGGCGAGTA
>DATKLE010000019.1:0-8436 GCA_035542575.1 Terriglobales bacterium
CGCCGCTGGCCATGCCGCAGGAGATTGAGTTCGTGGACTCGCTGCCCAAGACCCGCAGCGGCAAGATCGTGCGCCGCATCCTGCGCTGCAAGGAGTTCCATGAACCGGTGGGAGACCTGTCCACCATCATGGATGACTGAATACCAAGGAGAACGGGAGAGTGACCATGGATGAGATCACCAAAGTAGTTCTCAATTACGTGACCCGGGAATACCTGGAGGAAGGGGACGAACGGCAGATTACAGAGACCACGCCGCTGATTTCGGGCGGAATCGTGGATTCTTTCTCCATGGTGTCTCTCCTGCGGTTCCTGGAGAAGAAGTACTCGATCCACATTCCGGATGAGGCCGCCACTCCGGACGCCTTCGACACCGTGGAGCGCATCGTCGCGCTGGTGCGGCGCTTCCAGAAAGTGGAGATCAGTGTCTAGAACGTGGCCGGCGCTGGGGGCGTAGGCACGGCTTTGAACTTCATCACGCGAGGAATGCCATGGCATTTAACGACACAGTTCGCAACGGCTATCAGACCGAGATCGAGGGAATCAAGGCTGCCGGCCTGTTCAAAGGCGAGCGGTATATCCACTCTCCGCAAGGGTCGGAGATTGAAGTTGAATTTCCTGTCGGCTCAGAAATCAAGAAGTGCATTAACATTTGCGCCAACAATTACCTGGGGCTTTCGAGCCATCCGGATGTGATCGCGGCGGCGCATGCGGGATTGGACAACCGCGGCTACGGCATGTCGTCAGTCCGCTTCATCTGCGGCACACAGGACATTCACCGCGAACTTGAGAACCGGTTGACGGAATTTCTCGGGACCGAGGACACCCTGCTGTTTCCTTCCTGCATGGATGCCAACGCCGGCTTCTTCGAGGCCTGCCTGACCGAACGGGATGTGATGATCGCCGACCGGCTGGTGCACGCCTCCATCGTGGACGGGATGCGCCTGTGCAAGGCGATGCAGGACACGTTCAAGCATTCCGACATGGGGCATCTGGAAGAAAAGCTGCAGGAGCACCAGGACAAACGCTATCGGATGATCATCACCGACGGCGTGTTCTCCATGGACGGCGACATGGCCAAGCTCGACCAGATTGTGAGCCTGGCCGAGCGGTACGACGCCATGGTCTTCCTGGATGACTCGCACGCCACCGGCTTCATCGGCCGCACCGGGCGCGGCACACACGAACATTGCGGCATCCTGGGAAAGATTGACGTGATCACCACTACGTTGGGCAAGGCGCTGGGCGGCGCGTCCGGCGGGTGCGTGAGCGGGCGTTGTGAACTGGTGGAGATGTGCCGCCAGCGGGCGCGGCCGTTCCTGTTCTCCAACTCGGTAGCGCCGGTCATTGTTGCGGGCGCGCTGAAGGTTATGGATCTGATCACATCCACCACCGACCGCCGCGACAAGCTGGAGTGGAACGCCAGGTACTGGCGCGGCCTGCTCAAGGAAGCCGGCTTCGACATCAAAGAAGGTGAAAGCCCGATCGTGCCGGTCATGTTGTACGACGCCAAGCTGGCCCAGGACTTTGCCCGCGACCTGTTTGATGAGGGCGTTTATGCGGTCGGCTTCTTCTTCCCGGTGGTGCCCAAGGGCCAGGCCCGCATCCGCACACAACTGTCCGCGGCCCACGAGAAGCATCATCTGGATATCGCGATCGAAGCCTTCAAGAAGGTCGGCCGGAAGCACGGCATCCTGGGATTGGGAAAGAAAGAACTTATCGCAAAGTACGAGATGGAACTGGTGAGGTAGCAGGATACAGGGAGGCACGTTAGGCGAGGGAATCTGCCGGGCGTGGCCTCCACGACGAGCCGGAGCGTCGGAAAGGGAGGGCAATATGCTCTGTGCAGAGCTCGAGCAGATGGAGGCGCAGATTGACGACATTCTGACGGCGCTGGAGAAGCCGGGGTTGACGGAGCAGGAGAGAGAAGCTCTGGAGAGAACCTATACCGAGCTAAGCCATGCCATCAAGGAACATCAGACGTTTGGGCACCATGGCGGCCCCTGTTACGAAGAGTAGAGGGGTGCCGATCGCGCAGGCTGTTGCGACCGTCGGCACTGGCGGGAGGTGGGTATGCACCCTGATTGCGTAGAGGTCTCCTGGGACGGTGACAAGAAGAAGTGGGTAGTCCGAATTCAAGTCGGCGGGGAAGTGATTCGCCGAAGCTGTGAAGTGCCGAAGGATGCCCTGGAGCCGGCCATCCGCTCGGCGGCACAGGAGGCCATCAAAGACGAAGGCTATGAAGCCGACGTTACGCAGATGACGATTCATCGCTGACGCGCGGCGAAAAGTACGCCTTGCATGATCGAGTCGAATCGATCTGAGATCGAAAGGAAGGAGGGCAGGGATCATGAACACCCAGGCTGTGCGTCAAGGTGTTCGCAGAGTGAGCTTGGCGGTCCTGCCGACCCTGGCCGTTCTGGCGCTGGCCGCGGGATTCCTTGCGGCACAAGCCACCATTTCAGCTGGACCGCTTTTGCTGCACCAGGTCAAGGTCATTTATGTCACTCCGACATCGGATGATCTCGCGGGCCTGCTGAAGTCTCATCTCGAAAGATGGGGAGTGGTACGGATCACTTCACAACCGGAAGAAGCCGACGCAATTCTGACCTGTCAAACCGAAAGCAGAATCGTGCCAGCCAAGGTGGTGGTGCGCTGGACGAATGCGGAAGCCACCCTCGTAGACCGTCGCTCCCAACGACCCATCTGGAGGACCACAAAAGATACGGCCCTGGATACAAACAGGCTGGCAGAACAGATCATTGAGCAGCTCAAGAAAGACTGGAGGAAATCAGCCAGCGAGTTTTGAGTGCTGACGAAGGCGTGGGTGGCAGCACAGTGGCGGCGCCTCCAGTTTCTGGCGGGGAAGGAGGTTTTTATGCGTACGGCGACTTCACACCGTGACTCCATGGGGCCAGTGCTGGTACCGGGTGGTCCCAGGGACCTTACGATCCAGCGAAAACATAGCAGGCTGGACTGGGCCATCGGGGCGCTGTGTCTGGTTTTCATCCTCATCTTGGGGGAGGCCGCCTATCTTGAGCCGGGCATTCGCACCCTGCATCTCTTTGAATGGCTGATCTATCTGCTGGTGATTGTGCTGGCCTTGGACCACAGCAAATGGGGGTACGGGCTCGGACTCTCCACCTCTGCCTTCTGGCTGGGCCTGGGCATCTTTGGCACGCCCTTCGTTCGAGAAGGGATTCAGACGTGGGCCGGACTCCTGAGAACGGGGCAGATCACAGGCGCGATGGCTTTTCTCGCTGTGCCAGCAGCCATCGATCAATTTCTGCTGATGGCTTTCTGCCTCTTGGGGTATTGGCGGCTCCAGAACAAGCGGTGGAGCGATCTTGGAATTCTGGCCGGAAGCGCCGGGATTTCGATTGGGTACCTGGCAACCATTGTCGCGCTGTTCTGGCCGCGGCTTCAGTTCCGATGAGCTTCACTCTGTTTAGGCTGGGCCGATTGGAGAGGGGGTCAGGAAGATGACAGTCCTTGAAGGGGTGACGCCGCACCACAAAGTGGATGTGAAACTAACGCTGGATGGCCATTCGCTGAGCATTGAGGATGTCCGGGACATCGCCCGCCATCACAGGCCAATCGAGCTTCATCCCGATGCCGTCGCGCGCATCAACAAATGCCGCGACCTGCTGGAACGCAAGATCAAGGCGCGGGAAATCATGTACGGCGTCAACACTGGCATTGGCGAACTCTCAGAAGTCGTGCTCACCCCGGAGCAGGTCGAAAAGTTTCAGCGATACCTGCTTTACTCCCATGCCGCCGGCTGTGGCGAGGCGTGCAGCGAGGAAGATGTCCGGGCGGGGATGCTTTCCCGCCTCAACACCCACTGCTGGGGGCTCTCGGGGATCAGGCTCGAAATTGTGCAGACACAAGTCGAGATGCTGAATCGCGGCGTCACCCCGGTGGTGTGCCAGAAGGGATCGGTGGGGGCATGCGGAGATCTATCGCCTATGGCCCAGATGGCGATCACCCTCATGGGTGAGGGTGAGGTGTTTTGCAAGGGCAAGAGGTTGTCGGCGAAGGAAGGCATGGCGGAGGCCGGGATTCCCACTGTGGCGTTCCGCGAGAGGGACGGCTTGGCCACGATCAACGGTTCGGACCTCATCACCGGCATGGGGTGCCTCGAGCTGTGCGACGCGGAGCGCTTTATCAGGACGCAGGAAGTGGCGCTGGCGATGACCCTCGAGGCCCTCAACGCCAACATGAAAGCCTACGATCCCAGGATTCATCTGGTCCGGGGCTATCCCGGCGCGCAGGAGTGCGCGGACAATGTGCGCCGGCTGACCGAGGGCTCGGAACTGCTCAACCGGCCGGGGAAAAAAGTGCAGGATGCTTACTCGCTGCGCTCCAGCCCGCAGGTCATCGGCGCCGCGCGTGATGCCTGCAAATGGGTGCGGCACATGCTCGAGACCGAACTGAACCACGCTGCCGACAATCCCATTTTCTTTCCCGACGAAGACCTGGTGCTGACCGGCGCGAATTTTCAAGGCACGCCTATGGCGTTTGCGCTCGAGTTGCTGGGGATTTCATTGACCACGGTGGCAACGCTCAGTGAGCGCCGGCTCAATCGGCTGATGAATCCGCACCTGTCGGTGGGTTTGCCGGCATTCTTGACCAAGGGTGCCGGGATGTTCTCCGGGCTGATGCTGTCCCAGTACACAGCCGGAGCTTTGGTTTGCGAGAACCGGGTGCTCAGCCATCCGGCAGCGACTGGATCCATCCCGGCGGCAGCCGACCAGGAAGACTTCGTGTCCATGGGGATGACCACCGCCATCAAGACACGGCAGATCATCGAGAATTGCTGGTACGTGGTTGCCATCGAACTGATGGCAGCCGCCCAGGCCTTCGACTTGCGGATGCCCATCAAGCCTGCACCGGCGACGGAGGCCGCCCACCGCACCATCCGCCAGCACGTAGCGAAGCTGGAGGAAGATCGGCCGTTGCACCAGGACATTAATCAACTCGCCGCTCTTGCCAAGACGGGAGAAATACTGGAAGCCGCGGAGCGAGTTGCCGGGAGACTGAAGTGACCAATCCACTAGATCACTGAAATGACCGGGGCGGTCGTGGTACACGACAATTAGGCCGGGCGTACTTCGATAGGTAAGCACTCAACCCCAGCGTCCCAAGCGGGCATGAGCGCGGAGACGCCCAGCAATATTTATGCCACCTGGAACTTCCAAGACCTGCCTGCTTCAGCGCAACTGGACGAAACCTGCGGAATCGTCATCGAGGCGATGAAGCCCTGCGGCGTGGAAAGCATCGATAGCACAGCGAAATTCGCTCACAGTGATGCAGCGGTCAATCTCAGGATAGGTGGTTTCTTTGACTTGGCAAGCGGGGTGGTATTGCGCCATCAGGTTGACATAGGTCTCGGGGCCCAGTTCGCGGGCAATCCATTGCATAATCTCCGGCGTTCCCGCGACTCCGCCAGGCATCACCAGGTGGCGCAAGAGGACGCCGCGCAGGGCCACGCCATGCTCATCGGTGACCAACGGGCCGACCTGGCGGTGCATCTCCCGGATCGCGCGGCGGGCGGCTTCGGGATAATCGGGGGCTTTGGCATAGCGTCGCGCCATTTCCGGGTCCCAGAACTTGAAGTCGGGCATATAGATGTCCACCACGCCGTCCATCAGTGCGAGTGAATCCAGCGAGTCGTAGGCGCTGGTGTTGTAAACCAAGGGGAGACAGAGGCCGCGCTCCACCGCCAACAGCAGCGCCTCCAGGATCTGCGGCACGACATGCTCGGGCGTTACCAGATTGATGTTGTGGCAGCCCTGGTGCTGCAGGCGTAGCATCACCTCGGCCAACTCTTCCGGCTTCGCAGTGCGGCCTTCCCCCGACCAACTGATCTGGTAATTCTGGCAGAAGACACAACGCAGGTTGCACCAACTGAAGAAGATGGTTCCGGAGCCACGGCTGCCGCGCAGGCACGGTTCCTCACCGAAATGGGCAAAATAGCTGCTGACCATGGCGTACCGCCCGGTCTTGCAGACTCTGGTCTTGCCCTCAAGGCGGTTGACGTGGCAGTTGCGCGGGCACAGGGCACAGTCGGAAAGCTTTTGCAGGCCAAGCTGGACGCGGCGCTGCAATTCTCCCGAGCGCCACAGCTCGAGATAGGCGGGCTGGAACCGGCTGGGCTCCATCAGCGTCCCGAGGTTGTTGAGGCCAGCGACCGGTATGCCATCCGCACCAGCATCCAGAGTACGTAGTAGAAAACCATCAGTACGAGCATGGCGACCGTGCGCCCGACGACCGAGAGCGTCTCTCCGAGCACGCGCGAGGGCAGATTGAGGACATAAGCCGCTAACGAGCCAGCGATCAGTCCCAGGATTGCCCCCCAAAGCGGCAAGCGCTGCGGTACCCAAGTCGCTGGTGCGAGCAATGCCCAGACGCCCCATGCCAAGGGCGCCACGCACCAGATGATGGTCAGTGGGTAAACCCTTTCGAATGTCAGGCCGGGTGTAAGGGCTATGACCAGCGCCCCCAGAGCGATCGCAATCGAAGCGATCGCGCAACCGGCGGCAAATCGCGGGAACATGTGGACCTCCCTCCCTCTCCGGCGGAGCGCGCAGCTCTGGCTGGGCTCACTGGATGGAGCTGGCGGCGCTGGAGAAAACGTTGTTGGCGCTGGTGCCGATCAGCCGTACGGTGGCCACCACCAGGACAAGGATCACCGCCAGCATCACGGCGTACTCGGCGATATCCTGGCCGGTGTCGTCCACCCACAATACGTGAAGAAAGTTAATCATCGGATATGCTCCTACCGTGTGCCGCTGCCATGACCAGCTCAAGCGGCATGTACACGGTGATGCGCGGTGACGTGGGTGGGATGAAAGCCACAATTCTGGTGTTCAAGAATACTCAGGGTGCTGGCCATCGCCTTTCCGAGAGCCACCCTTAGTTCGTCACCCTCCCATCGGGTTTTCTGTCGCAGAAGCGTGGAGAGCTTGTTCTGGAGAACTTGAATCAATGCCTCCCGCACCTCTTTCGGACTCGCTGCGGGGTTTTCCAAGAGACCCCATGTAGTCATATCGTCCTCCCGGAAACAGTCAGTTCCATTCACGCACAGCTGTCCCACCAGAAGTCTCGTACGTCGGAGAAGCAAAAGTCAGTGACGGTTGTGTTTTCCCGATCTGGAATTGCACCGGCTTGCGGCATTGACAACCGGAGAAGGGGCTCCTAGCCTAGAAATTGCCGACGGCCGAAAGGGCTGGATAGCGTACGTAACTACCCGGTCCGAAGTAGGCTGGGTGACCAGCCTGACGGGGCAACCCGAAAGGCAACCAGACCTGAAAAAACCGGATGCTCCTGCGAAGGGCAGCCGGGGCTTGGGACTGCGAAAGCAGTGATCACATCAAGGGCTGCGACGGTGCGCGCGTCCACGCTGTCCACTCTGCAACAAAGTGTCGGCGGCTAGAGCGTAACCAAGGTCGCAGCCCTTCTCTTTTCTTACTTCTGCTGCAGCGAGGCAATGAAGCTGGTGAGGGTCTTCATGCGCAGCTCCGCTTCGTTCTTGTTTCCCTTGGCCATGTCGCGGAACACCGGCCCCCAGACGGGCATCTCCCTCGATCCGTGGGCTGCCGGAGTGACCTCGCCGCTGATGGTCTTGTAGACGCGGTCGGAAGGAAATTTTCCTTTGTTGCGCTTGCTCAGGGTGGTCAGATCAGGGGGGACAACTTTGAGAATCGAAGCAACCGGCCCGTCTCCTTTGCCATGTTCGCCATGACAGTCACTGCAATACGCCCGGAACATTTGCCGCCCCGACGTGGGCGAGGTGCGTGGCAGAGGGATCTCCCCGGGCTCGTGTTTCTGGCCAGCGACCAGCAGGGAGATTGGCAACAGGAGCACGACGAGCAGCATCCGGGGCGCAGCCATAGGACTATTCCTCAACGCGGCTGGTTACTCCGACTTGAATTGTAGCGCACCCACTCCCCGATCGCGGTTTCCCGCATGCCCAGGAGCGGAGTGAAATCCCTGTGGGAGAACCCAGCCAGCGACTTGGTCACCCTACCATCACAAGCGTATCCTAACTAACCGTGCTGACCGCCCTTCGCAGCTATTTCGGTATCGAGCAAGCCGGCACTACGCTGGGACGGGAGACCGTGGCCGGACTGACCACGTTCGTAACCATGTCCTATATCATCGTGGTGAATCCCGCGATTCTGCGCGCCGCCGGGATCCCCGTGGAAGCCTCGATGGTGGCGACCGCGGTCACAGCCATCTTCGGCACGTTGTTGATGGCGCTGTATGCCAACCGGCCATTCGCGATCGCGCCCTACATGGGCGAAAACGCCTTCGTCGCTTACACGGTGGTGCAGGTGCTGGGTTTTCACTGGGCAACCGCGCTGGCCGCTGTGTTTTTGGCGGGGATATTGTTCTTCTTCCTGACAGTTTTTAAACTGCGGCAATACCTGGTG
>DATKLE010000020.1:0-25077 GCA_035542575.1 Terriglobales bacterium
AGGCAACAATAAACGCAACAGCGAATACGATGGTGGTGACAAAATCCCACCCATCCCCCTTCAATCCTCTGAGGATAAAAACAATGGCCCCACCAGCGACTATGGCTCTGTCAAATTTGTCCTCAAACATGGTTTTCACAAACTCGGAACCAAAAACTGCAAAGAATCGCTTTGTGAGGGAAAAACGCATAGCCAGCGAGTATACCACCTTGCGTGAAGGTGATAATCTCGAACCACACCGTTTACCACCACAGGCGACGCCTGCAAGATGCCGCCGCCTACCGTTCCCGTCCACACCGGGGAGCAGATGGCAGAGCCGCAGCCGGCGGCGTCGAACACCAGCAGCTCCTTGGTGGTAGACCCCACAAATACCATGCCCTGCGAAACCGCCGGCGAAGACACGATGCTCCCTCCGGCCTTGCCGCTGCCTTTCCATAGCGGCATGCACAGGTCAGAACCACAGCCCGTGGCGTCAAAGGCGTACAGGCTTCCGTCGGTCGATCCGATATAAACGACGCCATTGACGATAGCAGGCGACGAGTAGTCCACCAGATCATCCATCACGCCCGCCCACTTCATCTGGAGAAAACGCACGTTCCGGGCGTTCACGAGGGTTTCCCGGGGATTGAATCCGGTCAACTGCGCATTGCTGTGGTAGGTCGGCCAGTTCACGGTGCCCGCGTCTTGCGCCACGCTGGACGGTGTGGACGTCATGAGGGCCAGCAGAAGCGCTGGCAGCGGCGAAATCCGTAACCATGTGCGCAGCATTCGTCTCCTCCATGTGAACGCGATTACCTGTCGTGCACTGCCGGGGCGCACTCTAACTCCAATGCAGGAAATCTTTGTCACCAGAATGTAAGGATTTTGTCATGCCCAAATGACCTCGGCACACTGCGCCGTGTTGCGGCAATTTGCCCGATTGCTGAATTGCCGAACGTTGCAACTGCCCCAAAACGCGCGACCGGACATCCGCAGGTTGCACTTCTGGGGACTTTTGCATCTCAGCTCACATTGCTAGACTCCATGCACTCGAATCTTAGAGTCGTAACGCAGCTAGACGGAGGCCCCCTCCAACAAGGGACGTGACCTGTTGCGCCATCACGAAGCAGGCAGGCGACACCAATTCAAAGAGCGGGTTTCACAGGCGGGCCCCTGGCTTGACTTCTCGCGGCACGGCGCGCGGCTGCTGTGGGCGGCCGTTGCCGTCAGCCTTGTCCTAGGGCTCGCGCCAGGGGCAAAGGCGCAAATCTCACCCGGACCCCTGGCGCGTGCGCACCAGTCCCTGAGCGGCGCCAGCAACTGCACCAGCTGTCACAAGCTGGCCGCGGGAGAGGCTACCTTCAAATGCCTGGACTGCCACAGGGAGATTGCTTCCCGGCTCGCGGCACACCAGGGATTGCATGCCACTTACCACATGGCGCCGGGCTCCAGCCAGGAATGTGTGCGCTGCCACTCTGACCACAACGGGGAAGACTTCCCGCTCATCAAGTGGGACCCGAGGGCCTTCGACCACAAGCAAAGCGGATACGCGCTCGAGGGCAAACACGCCGGCCTGGCCTGTAACCAATGCCACACTCCACAACACATTGCTCCAGCCGAGCGGGCGGGGATCAAGGTCAAAGATCTCACCAGAACCTTCCTGGGATTGTCCCCGAACTGCGTCACCTGCCACGAAGACCAGCACAAGGGTCGCCTGGGTGCGAACTGCCTGCAATGCCACACCTATAACGACTGGAAGACGGTCACCGTAGGCCAGTTCGACCATTCCAAGACACGCTACCCTCTGACTGGATTGCACGCCCAGGTGGCTTGCCAGAAGTGTCACACACCCGGGCCGGACGGCAAGCCCCGATACACCGGCATTGCTTTCAGTCAGTGCTCGGATTGCCACAGCGATCCGCACCGTGGAAGTTTCGTCCAGGGCTGCCAGGCATGCCACAACACCAGCGGGTGGAAAAAGGTGTCAACCGAGGCAGTCAATCAGCGCTTCGACCACTCGAAGACCAAATATCCCCTGCTGGGCAAACATGCCACGGTAGATTGTGTGCAATGCCATGCCGGCGGAGATTTCAAGAAGCCGCTGGCCTTCCAGAAGTGCATGGATTGCCACAAGCCCGATCCCCATAATGGACAGTTCGCCAAGCGTCCCGGTGGGATTGAATGCGCCTCCTGCCACACCGTGGATGGCTTTAAGCCTGCCAAGTTCACCGTGCAAGACCACGCGACCTCGGCTTATCCGCTGGAGGGGAAGCACGCCACGGTGCAATGCGATCAATGCCATATTCCCAAGGGCAAAGACACGCTCTTCAAGATCAAGTTCCAGCATTGCACGGACTGCCACAGTGACCAGCACGCCGGCCAGTTTGCTGCTGCGCCATACCTTAACGCCTGCGAGCGCTGCCACAACCTGCAGGGATACCGGCCCTCCACCTTCACCCTGGCGCGGCACAAAGACACTCACTTTGCCCTAACTGGGGGCCATATCGCGGTCCCATGCTGCGATTGCCACAAGGAGTCAGTGGATCTCAAGCCCAAACCGGCCGTCCTCTATCATTGGGAGAATCTTTCCTGCGTCACCTGCCACACCGATCCCCACAAGGGCCAGTTCCGGGAGCGCATGCTGCAGGTTCGGGCGGATGGCAAAGCCGCAGGCTGCGAGGCCTGCCACTCCACCCAGTCGTGGAAAGAGCTCTCAGGCTTCGATCACTCCAAGACTGCTTTCCCCCTGCTCGGGGCCCATCGCGCAACCGCCTGCATGGACTGCCACAAGCCCCCCAACCTGGGAACCACGCTGATCAATGTGGATTTCAAGGCAGCGCCTACCCGGTGTGAAGATTGCCACGAGGATGTCCATGGCAGGCAATTCGCGAAAGACGGCGTGACCGCTTGTGCGGACTGCCACAACAGTGGCAGATGGAAACCGTCGCTGTTCGATCACGACAAGCGCACCCAGTTCCCCTTGCAGGGACTGCATCGCAATGTACGGTGTGAGCGTTGCCACACCCTCACCCGCCTCGTCGAAGGAAAAAACGTACTTTTCTACAAGCCGACTCCGAAGGATTGCGCCGCCTGTCACGGGCCGGCAACGTAGCGGCCGTGGGGCTTTCCAGGCGGGCACATTTCTGTGCACGTAGAGAATTTTGAACGTCAAAACCCCGCGTAAAACCTGCGCAAAAACTGCGTTGTTCCGCAGAAGTTACACGTACTCGGAAGTACATGCAGACCAGTCAGGAATTTGAACCGGCGCGCATTGGCCTCTCGAACACGCACTTGCGTAACTTTTGGTGACGTGCACAACCAATTACTCTAACTGGGCATCGGATTGCTAAAGCATTTCTCAGTCGTCCCCTTCGTCTTTGTTACTTTCTTCATCTTTGCCGCAATCCTGTTTGAGTCGAGTCCGCTT
This sequence comes from Terriglobales bacterium, assembly GCA_035542575.1. GTDB lineage: Bacteria > Acidobacteriota > Terriglobia > Terriglobales > Acidobacteriaceae > JAIQET01. The sequence goes on from DATKLE010000020.1 coordinate 3,407, forward strand.
TGGGGTGGGGCGCGTTGGTTTCGACGATCCTGGCGAATCTAGTTGTGTCGTTTCTGCTGCTGCCGATGGGGGCGCCTGCGGGGGGACAGGGGCAGACCTACACCACCACCCGCAGCCCGCACGGCAACCTGAACATCCCCTGCCAGAACTGCCATACCGCGCTGGGGTGGAAACCCATCCGTGCCGTCCCGGAATTCGATCACAACCAGACCCGCTACCCCTTGCGCGGCATGCATCAGTCGGTCAGCTGCACGCAGTGCCATACCAAGCCCGTTTTTACCGATGTGGGAAACAAGTGTGCGGATTGCCACGCTGACATCCACAAGCGCCAGTTTGGCGCGAACTGCGAGCAGTGCCACACGGTAAAGGGATGGCAGGTCTCGATCCAGCAGATCAAGCAGCACCAGAACCGCTTCCCGCTCGTGGGAGCCCACGCCGCCGTGGACTGCGACTCTTGCCATAAAGGGGCCGCCACCGGGCAATTCCAGGGACTCTCAACTCAGTGCTACTCCTGTCACGCCAGGGAGTATCAGCAGGCCACCAGCCCCAACCACATTGCGGGCCAATTTTCGACGACCTGCGAACTGTGCCACGGGATGGACAACTGGCTGAATGCCAAGTTTGACCACGCGTCAACCGGATTTCCGCTGACCTTCGCCCACGCCGTCCCTCCGCGGCAATGCACCGACTGCCACATCAACAACAACTACAACCTAACCACCACGGCGTGCGTCAGCTGCCACTTGAAGGATTTCCAAAGCACCACCAACCCGCCGCACGTGCTGGGCGGATTCCCGACGACTTGCCAGACCTGCCACAGCACCGCAGCCTGGTCGCCGGCGACGTTTGACCACTCCACCGTCAACTTCCCGCTGACCGGGGCGCACTCCGTCCCACCGCGGCAGTGCAGCGACTGTCACGTCAACAACAACTACAACCTGACCACCACGGCGTGCGTCTCCTGTCACTTGAAGGATTTCCAGAACGCGACTAACCCCAACCACATGCAAGCCGGATTCAGCCAGTCCTGCGAGATCTGCCACACCACTACCGCCTGGCAGCCGGCAACGTTTGACCACTCCAAGACCAACTTTCCGTTGACCGGCGCCCACACGGTTCCGCCCCGGCAGTGCTCCGATTGCCACATCAACAACAACTACAACCTGACCACGGCGGCGTGCGTGAGCTGCCACCTGAAGGACTATCAGGGCACGACCAATCCCAACCACGTCACCGCCAACTTCCCCCAGACCTGCGAACAGTGCCACAACACTTCGACCTGGGACAATGCGACCTTTAATCACTCCGCCACCGGCTTCCCCTTGACGGGCGCGCACACGGTTCCGCCGCGGCAGTGCACCGACTGCCACGTGAATAACAACTACAACCTGACCAACACGACTTGTGTGAGCTGTCACCTGACGGATTACAACAACGCCCTCTCCCCGGTGAATCACATCTCGGCCGGATTCCCCACCACCTGCGAGCAGTGCCACGACACGGTCGCCTGGGCCAACGGCAAATTCGACCACGCGACCACTGGGTTCGTCCTGACTGGAGCGCACACCGTCCCGCCGCGCCAGTGCACGGATTGCCACGTCAACAATAACTACAATCTGACCAGCACGGCCTGCGTGAGTTGCCACCTGAAGGATTATCAGGGCACCACCGATCCCAACCACGTGGCGGCCGGGTTCCCGACCGCCTGCGAATCCTGCCACAGCACCACGTCTTGGGACGGGGCGACTTTCAACCACGCGACCACCGGGTTCACCTTGACGGGCGCGCACACCGTCCCACCGCGGCAATGCACCGACTGCCATGTCAACAACAACTATCAGCTGAACACTACGGCGTGCGTGAGCTGCCACCTGAACGACTACAACAATGCCAAGAGTCCCGTGGACCATATTTCGGCCGGGTTCCCCACCACCTGCGAAATGTGCCACGACACGGTGGTCTGGACCGACGGCAAGTTTGATCACAACACCACGATTTTCCCCTTGACCGGCTCGCACACCGTCCCGCCGCGGCAATGCGCGGACTGCCACGTCAACAACAACTACACCAACCTGCCGACGGATTGCTACGGGTGCCACAAGGCCGACTACGACGCAACCACCAACCCGAACCACAAGGCAGCCGGCTTCCCCACAACTTGCCAGACCTGCCACGACACCAAGGTGTGGACCGACGCCACCTTCAATCACACCTGGTTCCCAACGCCGCATCACGGGATCTCCACGTGCAGCGACTGCCACACCAACTCGAATGATTACTCGGTCTTCACCTGCACTGGTTGCCACACCCACTCCAAGACGACGACCGACCAGCAGCATCAGGGCGTGAAGGGCTACGTGTACAACAGCATCAACTGTTACCAGTGCCATCCCACTGGCCAGGGGGGATAGATCTGGGTAAGGCCCCGGGTGCTGATTCAGGAGCACGAACAGAGAATTCGGGCGGCAAGCGGGGCGCCAGCAAGTGACGACGGGGAATGACGGGGGTACAGAAACAATTCGGGATGCTCCTCCTGCTGGTTTCTGTGGCGGGAGGGCAAAGCAACGCGCCGGGGCTCGCGACCATACAAGACGTGAAAGTAGCACGCGGGGGCGGCAGCGTGCAGGTCGAAGTCAGGCTCAGCGCGCGTGTCAATGCCTCCGTCACTACTGCCAGCCATCCTGACCGGCTGGTGCTGGTCTTGCCGGACACCCTGTCCGGGGCCAGGCAGCGGCACATTCCCGTCAACCATGATGGAGTGCGCGCCGTGCGCGTGGGCCTGAACAGCAGCGAGCCGCCCGTTACCCATGTAGTGGTGGATCTCGACCGGAGTGCGCCCTACGCATGGAAGTGGAATGGAACAGCACTGATTTTGACCGTGGGCCCGATTGAGACGGCGCGTTCCGGCGCGCGCCGCAACGCTCCCGCTCCGGCCGCATCCTCCGGCAGCCTCATTGGGATATTTCGCCGCCAGCACAACCTACCTCCCGCGGTGGCTGCGGATGAATCCAGTCCGGTGATTTCTCCGCCCCCGGCGCAGCCGCCAATCGCATATCCCGACACTCAGGCAGCTGGTGATGGCACGGCGAGTGTGGCAACTGCTTCCTCTTCGCGGCCCACGGCGGCCCATCCCAACCCAGCCAGCCTGCAGCAAGGGACCGTATTCCCCAGCTTGGGATCGCCCGGTGCTGGCAGTGTTCCGGCCGTGATCGATGCGCAACAATCCGGGTTTGGGTCTGCATCCACGGCTGCTCCTCAGCCGAACGGTGCCAGCGCACCACCCAAGTCAGGAGCCTCCGAAACCGCCTCGGCGACCGTGGCCCCCACGCCCGCTGTGGCTTCCACAGCTGCAACCCCGGTAGCGGTACCACAAGCGAAAGCAGAGGCCGCTTCCGCCCAGCCGGCGCCAAGCGAGGCCAGTCCGCCCGTATCCGCCGTGGCAACGCCATCCTCGCAACCCATGACGCCAAGTGATTCCAACCGCGGCACGGCCGCTGCGTCCCTGCCATCCCCATCGTCTGGCCAGCCCGTGCCACTGAGTGCGTCCAGTTCAACGACGGCTCGTCCCACGACCGCCCTTGTTCCGCCAAGCCCTCCCTCACTCCCAACCCAGGGTTCCACGGAACAAGGGGCGGTCGCCAGTACGCCTGAGGCGGCTCCGACGCCAGTTGAGGTGGCAGCGGCGCCTACTGGCAGTCCGGAAGCCCCGGCCAGCGCCGCTGCCGGCGGGGCTGAGCAACCGGTGTTGCTGTTGCGCGCGGCGGACCCCAACCTGCGCACGGTTTTCAAAGTGAAATATGTCGCCGAAGGCGTCGCTTATCTCGACGGCGGCCGCAGTTCCGGGCTGGCCGAGGGCATGAAGCTGGAGGTCTTGGACACCAACCTGCCAGCGCAACAGGGAACCAGCGTCGACCCGGCCGATCCCCGCGCGGTGGCGGAACTCCAAGTCACAGGTCTCGCGGAAACCTCCGCGGTCACCGACATTCACAGCCCCAAGCGTCCGGTAAAGCCGGGAGACTTGGCTTACCTCTCCTCCGGCGATGCCGCCGCGCTGGTGCAGCAGCGCGCCCTCAGCACTACGCGGAAATACCCGGCGGTCGTCACCTTCACCGAAGGCGATCCGCTGGAGGAAGAGGCCCGGGCCGAGGTGCCAAAACCTCCGCTACCTTCGGTGAATCGCGCGCGCGGACAGATCGGCTTCGACTACATGGGCACCATCAGTCACGGCAACTCCGCCATCACCAATTCTGATCTTGGCCTGGTCTTGCGCGCGGACATTACCCGCATCAATGGTACCTTCTGGAACCTGAGCGGCTATTGGCGCGGCCGGTTGAACTCCACCTCCGGAGGCAGTCAGCAAACCCTGCAGGACCTGATCAATCGCACCTACCACCTCAGCATGACCTACGACAATCCCAACTCGGCGTGGGTGGCGGGCTTCGGACGCCTCTACCTGCCCTGGGCCGCAAGCCTCGATACCATTGATGGCGGATACTTCGGAAGGCGCCTGGGGCACGTGGCCACGACGGGAGTCTTTGCGGGATCCACTCCCGATCCTACCTCCTGGAGCTACAACCCTAATCAGGAGATTGGTGGATGGTTCATCAACTTTGAAGGCGGCAGTTTCGACGCCTTCCACTACAGCAGCACCTCCGGGCTCGGCATCAGCTTCTTGAACTCCCAGATCAACCGGCCCTTTGTTTTCTTCGAGAACTCCTTGTCCTACAAGCGGACTATCTCGATCTACGATTCGCTGCAGGCCGACAGTCCGAGGGGAAATCCGGCCGTGCCGGCGCCTGGGCCGGGCTTGAGCCGCAACTTTTTCACCATGCGCGTCCAGGTCACACCGCGTGTGGAACTGGACTTCAATCACAACTACTTCCGCGACATCCCTACCTTCGATCCGACCTTGATTTCCACCGGCCTGCTCGACAAGTACCTGTTCCAGGGGTTCAGCGCGGGTGCGCGCGTTGAAGTGGTGAAACACATCTGGCTTTACACCGACCTCGGTCTGAGCAGCCGCACCGGCGACGCCAAGAATTCTCTGAACCAGATGTACGGCGCGACCTTCGATCGCCTTCCCTGGTTCGGCCTGCGCGCCGATGTCCACTACTCGCGCTTCAACAGCTCTTTCGGCGACGGATCGTACAAGTCGTTCTCGCTGTCGCGGAACCTGACCGAAAGCCTGCGCCTGGAGGTCCTCGCCGGACAGCAGAATTTCACCAGCCCGTTAACCAGCAACACGGTTTCAAGGTTCTTGAACGGGAACATCGAAACCGCCTTTGGCGCGCACTATTTCATGCAGGGAGGCTTCACCGTAAACCGCGGTTCGTTGAGCTACGACCAGTGGTCGTTTACCGTGGGCTACCGGTTTGATTCGAAGGGGAAAAGCAAAGGCAAATGACGGCGTTCTTACATCGCGCACTCCATTGGCGGTATGGCATCCTGGCATTTGTGCTCCTGATCCTCCTGGGGGCTCGGCCCGCGTCTGCTGAGGGCGGTACTCTTAGCGCTTTGCTCACGCGCACCAGCAAGCAGGTCTCCGCCTTCCTGGACCAGTTTTCTGAAGTGAAGTGCACCGAGCAGGTGACCCAGGAGAAGTTGGGAAAAGACGCAAAGATTGAGCTAAAGGAAGAATCCACTTACGACTATCTCGTCATCCTGACCAATCCCGGCGGGGAACTGAGCCTGGATGAATCCCGTCTGCCGGTGCATGAAGCCAAGCCCGACAAGAAGAACACGTCGCTGCTGGTGACCAACGGCTTCGCCACGTTGTTTCTGGTCTTCCATCCTTACTATGTGGGAAGTTTTCAGTTTACTCAATTGGAAGACGAAGTCGTGGACGGGCGCCGGCTGAGCAAGATCGCCTTTCAGCACATTCCCGGCACCCGCTCGCCGGCCGCCCTAGCGCTGCGCGGACGCGAATATCCCCTCGAACTCTCCGGCACGGCCCTGATCGACCCGCAGACCGGGGTAATTCTCAAGATCGTGGCTGGCATTGCGAGCAGCATGCAGGATGTCGGCTTGAATACGCTGAACTCAGAAGTGGATTTCGCTCCCGTCTCCTTCCGCGATGCCAAAGAAACCTACTGGTTTCCGGCGCTGGCCACCGTGGAGGTCGAGACCCCGCGTCAGCACTGGCGTAACTTGCATCGTTTCACGGATTACAAGAGATTCTCGGTAAGCACGGAGGAACAGGTAGCCAACAAATGAGCGCTAATGCCACAGTAGCCACTGCAGCCCTCATGCCTGCCCGCAACCGCGAGCGAGCGCACCGCATTCGTCTGGTCTCCGGATACCTCCTGGCCATAGCCCTGATCGCCGGGCTGCTGGTGTACGGCTTCGACTACTACACTCTGGATTCCACCGAGCGGCCGTTTTCGCCCAAGCACGTCCTGCTGAAGCCCAGCGGCGCCATCGGGGTGAAGCTGGGATTCCTCGGCTTTGCGATGTTCCTGGCCATTTTCCTCTATCCCTTGCGCAAGCGCTGGGCTTGGCTAGCCAGGCAGGGCAGTTCGAAGCATTGGCTCGACATGCATGTGCTGCTGGGACTTTCGGCGCCATTCATTATTGCGCTGCATTCTTCGTTCAAGTTCCGCGGATTCGCCGGAATGGCATTCTGGATCATGCTGGCGGTGTCGCTGAGTGGGGTGATTGGACGTTACCTCTATGCCCAGATTCCGCGCAGTCTGAACGCTGCCGAGTTGTCCATCAAAGAGTTGCAGGAAGTGCAGGCCACGCTCTCCCAGCAATTGAAGGAGCAGAAACTTTTGCCGCAAGCCGACCTCCGCTCCCTGCTTCGGCTTCCCAGCCAGGAGCGCGTGCAACAGCTGTCGATCGTGGTCGCTTTGGCTTACATGATGGTTCTCGACGTCGGCCGCGCCTTCCGCATTGCCAAGATACGCCGTCACGCGCTGGGCCTGGGCGAAAAGCTGGTCACACTGGGAGGAGTGCTCCGCACCCGCCATCCTGACCTGGAGAAGGCGATCGCCACCGCAAGAGAGGAAGCTGCCACCGCCAAGCGGGTCCTGTTCCTCTCGCGCTCCCAGCAGGTGTTTCACCTGTGGCACGTAGTCCACAAGCCGTTCAGCTACTCCTTTGCGGTCCTGGCCCTCATCCATATCGTTGTGGTCTTTATGATGGGATTTTTCTGAGGACATTGGGATGGGCACTCTAGTTGCTTTCATCGTCGCCGTCGTTGTGACCATGTTCTTCGTGCGTGGCTATTTGAAGAACTTGAAAATCCGGGAGGCCCAAGCGCGCGAGGCGGCGGAAAAGGGCAAGTTGTTCTCCGAGGGACCCAGAAGCCAGCATCCCCACATTGACACCAACAACTGCATTGGCTGCGGGGGTTGCACCAGCGTCTGTCCCGAGGGTGACGTGCTGGCCATGATGGGGGGCAAAGCGGTCATCGTGAACGGATATAAGTGTATTGGCCACAGCCTCTGCGCTGAGGCCTGTCCTGTCGGCGCCATCACCATGGTCATGGCCAGTCCCAGCATGAGTGCTGACATGCCTTACCTGACAGCCGAATATGAGACCAGCATCCCGAATTTGTTTATCGTGGGAGAACTCGGCGGCCTGGCCCTGATCAAGAATGCGGTGAACCAGGGACGCACCTGCGTGGATACCGTCGCCAGCCGGCTTAAGTCCCGGGCATCTGCCAGAGCTGTTCCCGGCGTGTACGACGTTTTGATCATCGGAGCGGGCCCTGCAGGCATCAGCGCCTCGCTCCGCGCCATCGAGAACAAGCTCCACTACATCACTCTGGAACGGGATGAGGTTGGAGGCACCGTGGCCAAGTATCCCCGCCAGAAACTGGTGATGACCAGCCCCGTGGAATTCCCGATGTACGGAAAGTTCAAGAAAACGGAACTTTCCAAGGAAAACCTGCTGGCCTTTTGGGACATGGTCCTGAATCGGGCCGATTTCAATGTCTCCACCGGCGAGAAAGTGGAAGACATCAAGAAGGGGGAGGACGGTACTTTCACCGTCTTGACCTCCAACAACCAATACCGCGCGCAGGCTGTCGTGCTCGCGCTCGGCCGCGCCGGCGAACCGCGGAAACTTGGGGTTAAGGGAGAGGAACTGCCGAAGGTCATGTACCGCCTGATCGAGGCGGACCACTACATCAACAAGAGAATCCTGGTTGTCGGGGGCGGCGACAGCGCGGTCGAAGCGGCCATGGGCCTTGCGCACCAGAGTGGAAACCAAGTCACGCTTTCGTACCGGCAGGAACGCTTCAGCCGCATCAAGGAGCGAAACGCCAAGCGCATTGAAGACTGCATGCGCGCGGGCAAGGTCAAAGTGCTGTTTAACTCCAGCCCAATGCAGTTCAAGCCGGATTGCGTCGTCCTCGATGTCAAGGGCGAGCCGCGGGAGATTCCCAACGATTTCGTCTGGATCTTCGCCGGGGGAACCCCGCCCAACGACTTTCTCAAGAAGATCGGCGTTCAGTTCGGAGCGAAGGACATGACCTTGGAGGCCAGCAACGAGGCCAAACAGGCTGCCCTGGCCAGGAAACAGTTTGCTGAAGCCGGTGCCGGCGCCTGATGAACCACTCCGAGGTGCAGACAGGGTGCAGAATTCGATTCATGACGGCCGGTCGCCCAGAGGCGTGCCCGTCTCCAGTCCCGGTTCACTGCCCGGCAAGCGCAATGCGCTCGCCAGACTCTCGGCCAGCATAGCGGGAAGACTGCGATACAGCCGCCGCCGCAGGTCCACGTAGCCTTGCGTACCGGCAAACAGATCGCACATTAGACCGCGAAAACTGGGGCTGTGTGCGGTGAATTGCACCATCCGCTCGATCACCGCCTGGCCCATCCATCGGCCACTGTAGAAGCGGTCGGCCACCCGCGCTGCGATCTGCAGTTCGGGCAAAAAATCGTTACGCAACAACTCTGAGTAAGACTCCGGCTGCTCCGCCAGCAGCGCCCGTGACAGCAGTTCCGCCGATCGCATCGCGTAATAGAGGCCTTCACCGGTAATCGGATCGACGAAGCCCGCCGCATCTCCAATCAGCGCCCAGCCCTCGCCGCTCACCGCGGCATCGCGCAAGGTGGCGGCGCGGAGCGAAGGCAGAATGTGGGAAAAGAACCGGGTGTTTGCAAATTTGAGCCCAGACTTGTCCATCCACTCCTCCAGCAGACGCCGCAGCTCCACCGTGCTCTGACCGCTGAGCTTGCCGCAAATCCCGACGGAGAAGTGGTCGGCCCGGGGAAAGATCCAGATATATCCGTGCAGCCCAGCGAGGAACTGGATCTGCATAAGCTGGCTCTGCCCTGGAATGTAGTATCCCGCGGTGACCATCAGGTCGTCGCTGGCAAACGGCCTGGAGAATTGCCTGCGGAAGTGGTTCCGCGCCCCGGCGGCGATGACCACGTAGGCCGCGTCCCAGCGGGTTGTGCTCGCCTGCACCTGCCAACGCCCGGCGACGCGCTCTAGACCGGGCACGTGATCGTGGACGATCTTCGCCCCCGCCTCGCGAGCCTTCTGCAGCAGCAGTCCGTTCAACACGCAACGGGAAAAAATGGCGATCGGGTGATCAAGGTGGAACGAGACGCGGCGTTCTGAGGGGCTGATCAATTCGCAGTCGCTGACCCAATTGCGTTCCACCTGCGCATCGCACAGAAACGGCCACTCGACCAGCGCCTTGTGGGTGATGCCTCCGCCGCACGGCTTCTCCCATGCCAGCTTCTCGTCGAAGACGATCACTTCCAGTCCGGCCCGTGCCAGGTTCGCTGCCGCCAGCGCTCCCGCCGGGCCGCCGCCAATGATCGCAATGGGTTCGGGATACGGCAAGCACCTAAATTCTAGAGTGGCGTCCCGTTGCCCTCAACCGGGATTCTCAAACTAGGCCTAGCTTCCCAAAACAGCACAACGCCTCCCGCGAAGGAGGCGTTGCAAGACTAACGACTCTTAACCCTGACCCTGCCCGGAAGATGACGGTCGGTTACTGCACCTGGTTCAATCCCTGGTAGATGGCCATTCCCGCGATCACCAGGATCATCACACCGGACACAGCGCCGAGCACTTTCACCCAGGGAGAGATCCGGTTTACCTTGTGCATGATCTCGGCCTGCTCCGCCTGCATGTGGGACTCGGACTCGTCCAGGAATAACTGATCATCTTCGTGCATTGTGAGCGTGCTGCGGTAGATCAGGAGGATCACCAGGATCCCCGTGAGAACTCCCCAGGAAATGAGCAGCCACACCATGGGCGACGACATAGGCCACCTCGGGCACTGATCTTAAGCCATTCCCGCGTCCACAGAGGATGGGTTGGGGCCCACCACCGGCTCGGGGTAAGGGCTCAAGCAGATTATAGCCCCGAATGGAAAATGCAAGTGTTTTGTTTACCCCGCGACCCCGGACTTCCGGGGATCATCTAATAAACGTGTGATTCTGGCCCAGGCGTGGTAAGCTACTCCCAAGTCTGAGGATGGCGTTGGTATAATCCCTGCACTAATGATTTCAAGGAGATACAAATGGCGACGACAACCACCCCGGAAGTGAAGCCCAAAGCGGCCCCCATCACCCTGACGCCCAACGCAATTGCGAAGGTCAAGGAGATCATGGCGCAGCAGAACCCCGTCCCTGGCGGCTTGCGCGTAGGGGTGGTCGGAGGCGGCTGCTCCGGTTTCTCCTATTCCATGTCTTTTGAAAACAACTCCGGCCTGATGGACAAGGTCTTTGACATGGATGGACTGAAGGTTTTTGTTGACGCCACCTCCGTCATGTACTTGAACGGCTGCATCGTGGATTACGTGGAGACGCTTGAAGGCGCCGGTTTCAAGTTCGACAACCCCAACGTGAAGAGCACCTGCGGCTGCGGTTCTTCGTTCAGCGTGTAAGCGCGCCGCCGCATTCCACACGGTCAGAAAGCCTCATCGCTCCGCGATGAGGCTTTTTTGTGCGGCTACTGTGGAGGCGGTGAGGGAGGCGGTGCCGGCGGTGGAGTGCCTGGAGGTGTGGGCTGCCCCGGGATTCCTCCCGGCATACCCGGCGGCCCACCAGAAATTGAACCTTGCAGTGGGGGCTGCGCCGGCGTGTTGAGCAGACCTCCGCGATCGGTGCTGGGATCGTAGATGAACTGCCACTGGTTGTAGTGGTCTTTCTTGTTGAACACTCGAATTGTCTTGTCCTTGCTGATGCTGGCTACTCCTACGATGGGTCCTCCGCCGAAGACCTGGTTCCCCAGTTGCTGCTCTCCCGAATCCTTGTCCGAGGAAGTGTTGTCCTTGCCCTCGGTGGTGTCGCTTCCCGAGCCGGAGGTTTGGCCTTGGCCCCCCGCGGCACCCTTGTCGGCTGGCTGTGGGTTCGCCGGGTTCTGCCCGATCGACTGGGCCCCGGCAATGCCCGGTCCAAACGTCAGCTGTACTTCTCCCAGGTGCAGCAGCTTGAAATCTTTGCCGGTGATGGGATCCTTGTAGCGCTTGCGCAGGAAGCGGAAGTTGTTGGTGTTTTCCAGATCTTCGATGCGGGTCGGGTAGCGGCCAAATTTCTTCACGTAGCGGCGGACGGCGCGTGAGTATTGCACGCCGCGATGAATCAATTCCTCCTCGCGGTCGCGCTTGGCGGCGAAAATCTCGTCGGCAGCAATTTTCGTAAACCAGATGGCCGCCAGTGACATCAGCAGCACCAGGTAGAGCAGGATGTAGCCGCGCTGATTGCGCCTGCGTTGCGCGCGGGATTTCTTCGTGAAAGTCACAACCTTATAAATTGCGGCCGGTTGTTGCCACGCGTTCGTCGTTGGCCACTCCGCCAACACCGAACAGCCAACGTCCAACGACAACCCTCACCCCTGGGTCAAGGGAATGCTTTGCCGGTTGTTGTTGAGCACGTCTTCGATCTCCACGGACTGGGGGGCGATGTGCAGCACTTTGTACCGCCGGTCCACGATGTCCCCCTCAGCCGCTACAAAAATGTCTTCGCCTTGCGAGAGAAAGATTCGCTTCGGCTCACCCGGCTGGCTCGCAAACCCAAAAAACTTCAGATTAATGGGCGGGGGCGGAGGCGGCCCCTGTGGTACTGGAGGCAGCTCAATCTTTGCATGGTCCGTGGCGCCGGTGCCCTGGGCTTCCGGGATCTCCACCCCGGCCTGGAAGATGTTCCTGCCCGTGCCTTCGTACTTGGTGTCTTCACTCACCTTCAGCCAGTCGTAGCGCAGCGTCGGGTCGAGAGAACGGGGCGCTTGCTCCCCTTTCTTCCCACGAACTGGGGACCGCAAAGCCGCAGGCGGTGCGTTCCTGGCGGACGCGCTGGCTGGCGCGGACGATCCTAGCGCACTCCATAGGAATCGCCCCACCAGCACAACCGCCAGCAAGCCCAGCACTAGCGCCGCAATCAGCTTGGTCCGATTTTCTGCTCCGACGTTCACCTAGGCCCCGGTCTTCATGTAAGTTTCCAGCTTCATCTGCAGGCGGACTGTGCCCCCCTGCGCGCTGCCCAACTCCACACTGTCGATAATGAACAATAACTGGTCGCGCTCGAGCGCGTTAATGAACCGCACCAGTTGCAGGTAGCCCCCGGAGAGCTCGGCATCAATCTCCATGGGACGCAGTCCCACCGGCTCGGGGTCCTTGGGCTTGTACCTGACCTGGCCGATCTTTACCCCGCTCTCCGCCGCCAGCTTTCCCATCTCAGCGGAAATGACCGAATCCTGCGCCGGCAGCCGGTCCTTATAGAATGCATCGATCTGCTGGTGGGCCACCACAATCTTCTGGTCCAGGCCGTGCAGCGGCTCTACTTCGCGGGTTTTGGCCTGCAACTCCTTCCAAAGCTGCTTCATTTCCGCATTGCGGGACTTCTCCGAACCGACCAGCGGAGAAAACAGCACGGCCGCTGCCACCACATCCAGCAGTACCAGCGCGGCCAGTGCGATCTTGACCTTTTGCTTTGTATCCCTGAGGTCCGGCATTACGGCGTGCCTCCCGGCCTGCTGTTGGTGGTATCGACCGCGTCGGGCGCGTACATTGCGTTAATTTCAAATTGCACGCTGTCCGCTTGCCCGGTCAAAGCCATTTCCTGATCAATCCGAGTCTGTTGGAAGCGCTGCGAACCCTCCATCTTTTCCACCAGGGCCAGCGCCTGCTCCCGCGAGTCTCCCGCCACGATCAGCTTGATGGCCAACTGGTGGCCGGATGCCGTCTCCGGGCGAATGGATACGACGTGCAGGCGCGCCGGCATGATTCGTTCCAGATCTTCGAACACCCGGGTCCAGGAGAACGCCTTGCGCTGGAACAGGTCATTCAGAAACTGCGAGCGGTCCCGGGTCGTGCGATTTTCGGGCCGGTTCAGCAAGGCCTCCGCCTGGACTTTTTCCCGGTCGCGTTCGGCAATCTGCTCCCGGCGCTGGCGGATCAGGTTGCGGTCTTGGCGCGCCGTGAGCAACCCCATCACCGCAAGGTAGACCAGGAGCAGGGTTAGAATGCCCAGCCCGGCCAGCGCTCCACCCCAGCGCAGCCAGAACCGCCGCACGTCTTCGTACGGCTGGGTCGCGAGATTGATATCTAAACGCATGTTTACGAGAGCAGGGCCCCCACCACCCCGGCCATGCGCCAGCGCGGAACCGAACCCACACTGGCGCCCAGCCGCGAAGCCCCGACCAGTTCCCGCACCTCGGCCCCCGTCTGTGCTCGCAACGCCGGCGCGGCCCCGCCCGATTCCGGCAGACCGGCGACAAAAATCTGATCGATGTTCAGATGATACGTGTCCTGGAAAAACACCACCGACGGATATACCTCCTCCGCCAGTTGCTCGCCGGTGATGGTGACCCCGCGCGTGTTCTCCAGCGTACGGAACAAGAGCAACTGATGCTGGTCCAGGATGGCAATGCTGGTGGTGCGGGCGTCCACTTTTACCACCAGGGTGGGGCGGTCTGCGTCGGCGGCTCCCAAGGCCGCCAGCATGGAAGGCAGCACGATCCCCGGGCTATATCCGGCTTCGCGAAACGCCGACTCGTAGTCTTCCACTACGCTGCTCAGCGCCACGGCTGCAATCACCCGCACCCCGCTGCCTGACGGCTGCGCCTGGTAGGAAACCTTGGCCTTGTCCACGTCGAAGGGCAGCGACTTCTTCAAGCGGAAGCGCACCACGCCCTCCGCTTCCCCCCGATTGGCGGGCAGTTCTTCGAAATCGAGCAGGGCTACCCGCACCGCCGCATCCGGCAGTACGGCTATCACGTCGTGCGCGCGCACGCCCACACTCCCCAAAGTGTCGCGGATCGTCTGGTGCACGGCCCCGCGTTCTCGGAGATTGGACTCGATCAGGTCCGGCACCACACAGCCCGGCGCCAGTTCATGCGATGCGCACATCTCCACCATCTCGCCGTTCTCGGCCACGCGGCCGGCGAGCACCCGATCGGCCGCAATCTCGCAGGCTAGCCTGGGTTTCGATCCGGACTTGGATTTCGTACTCATCCTCTAACCATCAAAACTCGAACATGAGGGAAATGCAATATCTGGAAGGGCACTGCGGAGGGGTGACCTTCTGCTGTGTATCCCCCGGTAGAGGCGCAGGTTACTGCCTCTCCCTTTGTCCTATCGCCCGGTTTCGATGAAGGTGACTTTATTGATCTCCTTCAGCGTGGTCAGGCCTGCTCTTACCTTGTCCAGGGCAGATTCCCGCAGGAACCGCATGCCCTCTTCACGCGCGGCGCGACGGATCTCCGAGGTCGGCTTCTTGGCCAGGATCATCTCCCGAATACGGTCGCTGAGGTCAAGCAACTCGTGGATGGCGGTCCGCCCACGGAATCCCGTGCCTGCGCACTCAATGCATCCCTGGCCTTCGTAGAAGGGCACCTGCGACCACTGGTTGGGGTCCAGTCCGCTGGCCTCCAGCACGTCGGGCGGATAATGCACCACCGTCCGGCAGGAGTCGCAGATCACCCGCACCAGCCGCTGGGCCAGGATGCAGTTCAGAGCGGAAACGAAATTGTAGGGCTCAACCCCCATATTCAGGAAGCGGCCGATCACATCCACCACGTTGTTGGCGTGTACCGTCGTGAACACCAGGTGACCGGTGAGGGCGGATTGGATGGCGATCTGCGCGGTTTCGGTGTCGCGGATCTCGCCGACCATGATCTTGTCCGGGTCATGGCGCAGAATTGAGCGCAGCCCGCGGGCAAAAGTCAGGCCCTTTTTCTCATTCACCGGAATCTGCGTGACCCCGCGAATCTGGTACTCCACCGGGTCCTCGATGGTGATGATCTTGTCTTCGTCGGTCTTGATCTCATTGACCGCGGCGTAGAGCGTGGTGGTCTTGCCGCTGCCCGTCGGCCCCGTCACCAGCACCATCCCATACGGTTCCTTGATGTAGCGGCGGAATTTCCGCAGGTCTTCCTCGTCGAAGCCCACTACGTCGAGCGTGAGCTTGTGAAACTTCTCGCTCATCGACTCCTTGTCCAGCACGCGCAGGACAGCGTCTTCGCCGTGGATCGAAGGCATGATGGAAACGCGGAAGTCGATGGGCCGCTCGGGTTGCCCGTATTTCACCCGGAAGCGGCCATCCTGCGGCACCCGCCGCTCGGAAATGTCCAGTTCGCTCATCACCTTGATGCGCGAGATGATGGTGGAATGATGCTCCCGGGCAATCGGCGGCATGGCTTGGGTAAGCACGCCATCGATGCGGAACTTGATGCACACCGAGTCGTCGCGGGTTTCGACGTGAATGTCGCTGGCCCGTCGCTGCAGGGCGGTAAAGATGGTGGTGTCCACCAGGCGGATAATGGGGCTGATATCACCCTGCGCGGTGAGCCGGTCGATGGAGATGGTTTCATCACCGCCGACCTCATCTTCGCGGATTACGTCCAGGGTGAAGCCTTCACTGGCATCCTGCAGAACGCGCTGCGACTGTTCCGTCTTCTTCAGGATCTCGCTGATCTGCGCCAGGGTGGAAACTTTCGTCAGAATGCGCTTGCCCAGCAGCAGGCTGATCTCGTCGATCATCATCAGCTGGCTGGGGTCGGCGATGGCGATCGCCAGCCGCCCGTCGCGCGTCTCTTCCAGCGGCACGAAGTGGTAGCGGAACATCAGGTGGACAGGGATCTTCTTGAACAGATCATGGTGGAGTTGGAAGTTGTGCAGGTCCACGAACTCGCAGCGATAGCGCCGCGCGACGTCCTGCGCCTTATCCAGGTCGTCGGCGTGGGCCGCGGTGACCCGCCCCCCATTCTCGCCGTTGACGAACACTGATTTCTTTTCCGCCATTCTTGCCATTCCAATCTACCTTACAAAGCCCGTTCCCTCAGACCACTAGTGGATGTTGGCCCCCAGCGTGAAGATGGGCAGATACAGCGAAATCAGCACTCCGCCCACAAACAACGCCATGATGATCAGGATGACCGGCTCGATCAACGCCATGGCCGCACCCAGCGCGGTCTGCACATCCTCTTCGTAAAACTCCGCCACCGAGTTGAGCATGGCGGGCAGCGCCCCGGTGGATTCTCCGACCTCAATCATCTCCACCGACAAGTCGGGAAACATGTTCTGCTCTTCCAGGCTTTTGGCCAGCGGCCGGCCTTCGCGCACCCGCACCGCCGCCGCCGCAATTCCATTCAGAATGCGCCGGCTGCTCATCGACGCTCCGGCGGTCTCCAGCGCGGGCACCAGCGGCAGGCCGCCCGTGAGCAGGGTCGAAAGCATGCGCGAGAAGTTGGCCACCTGATACTTCAGCCAGATCGACCCCAACACCGGGAGACGCAGAATCGTGCGGTCCACCTGCTCTGCCCCCCGGTCCGTGCTCTTCCAGCGCCACAACGCCAGGACCGCGACGATCAGCGCGATGCCGGCGAAGGGTGCGTACCTCTGCGCATGCGTGCCGACCTCCAGCATGAACACGGTGATCGCTGGCAGCTGCGCATTCAAGGTCTCAAACAGCTTGGCGAACTGCGGCACCACGTACGTCACCAGGAAGACCAGCATGCACAACACTACAGACACCAGCAGCGCGGGATAGACCAGCGAAACCGCCAACTTCTTTTTGAACGTGAGCGCCAGCCGTTGAAACGCGATGTAGCGGCCCAGGACCTCCTCCATATTGCCGCTCTTCTCACCCGCCATCAGTGTGGTGGTATAGATCTTGGGAAACGTCCCCTGCGCCGCGAAGGCCTCGGAAAGCGACTCTCCGCTCTTGACCCGGTCGCGAATATTCTCCAGCAATTGCAGCAGATAAGCGCTCTTCTGGCGCTTGATCAGAAGATCCAGCGCGTTCACGATCGGCAACCCCGCTTTAATCAGCGTGAGGAATTGCTGATTAAAGATCAGAAAAGTGCTCGGCTTGACCCGTCTTCCGCCCAGCCGGAACTCGCCTGCGGAGAACATCCCCCGCGGCTTGACCCAGTAAACCAGGTAACCCTGCTGCACAAAACGTTCGCGTATCTCGGCTTCCGAGTACCCGTTCTCCACCTGCTTCAACAGGTGCCCGCGTTCGTCAGCCGCTTTTACCAGGAATTCGGCCATGCCCTGATTTAACTACCGCTCTGCCCACCCAAGTCTAGCATTCAAGACCGTTAACCACTTGTTAATAGCTTGCAAAAGCATATCGCCAGTAACAGGCCTGCCAACTTGGGCCGAGGACTCGAAGGAATCAGTATAAGACTAACAAAACAAGCAAGTTAATAACTTAGGAGCGCGGTCCTCACTGCCCCAGATCGCCCTCGATCACTTCCACTCCCCGCGGCGGCGAGAAGCGGAAGCGCTGGTCCGCTATTGCCACATCCTCCTGCTGTGCGCTGAAGCGGTATTCCGTGACCGACCCATCTTCTTCCTCAATGACAATGCGGGCGATTGTGCTGTCCGGTGTGATCTCCAGCAAGACCTCGCTAACGCGGTCTGCCATGGCCTTGGGCACACCCCTTAGAACCACGTTTCCCGCCATCCAGGGTGTCACGTCCGAAGCCAGGGACAGCCCCTGCAATTCCTTTTCCAGTCGAGTCTTACCTAAGAGAAACGCCAAGGGCGACCGTAGATCATCGAGCCGGCGAACCGGCTCCTCTCGCACCTGGCGGTCTCCGGGAACGTAAAACCAGGCATCCTTCCCGTCGCTCAAGAACAGCTTCTCCCTCGGAGAACGGTATTCCCAGCGCATCTTGCCGGGTTTTTTCAGCCATAGAGTCCCCGATTCGGTTCGCTCCATCCCTGCTCCACGGTAGATTTCGGTAAATTCCACCTGCAGGGAGCGTAGGTGGTTGTACCGTTGATCCACTTTCTGGGCAATGGTGTGAACGTCGGCAGGGCTGGCGGTCACCACCGTCGCCAGCAGGGGGACGACAAACTTCTGCACAATGGAACTTACCTTCACAGTTTTGGTCGGGATTGTGCGCGCTGTCGCGGGGGAGCTTCGCTCAGAACCCAATTGACCTTATTCTAAACTCCCAGGGGCCAATGGCAAGAGCAGTCGCAGTGTGAGACCGGCGAAAACTTGCTATAGCTCGCCGCTAGTCGGTGGGCAGGAACTTCGGCGCCTTGGGGGGAACATATCCCGGCGGCGTGCCCTTGGAGATGAACGGCAGATCATCCGGCGCCCGCACTTCCACCCGCCCATCGGGCATCAGCTTGTAAGGATGCCCCAGGGGATCGATGGGAATACCCCGCAGCATGCCTGCGGTCACCAGGTCCGCAAAACTGGTAGGCAGATGTCCGGTCCGCTCGCGGTAGCGCGCCACCAATGCTTCCAGCGCGGGAACGTCCTCGTCTACCTGCAAGGCCCGCAAATGGGCAGCCGCGTTGGCGCGAATGGACTTTTCCGTTGCCATGTCATAGGTCGTGCTCCACATCATGCGCGCCGTTTGCAGATCGCCAATATGCTCCGCCATCCGTGCCGCCAGCACTCTCAGGAAGGGATGGGCATTGGGAACCCGCGAGCCCCGGGCAAACGCGTCTGCGGCGCCCGCATAGTCCTTCAGGTCCATGTAGTAAATGAACCCAAGCTCGTAGTAGAGCTTCCATTCGTTGGGATTGTGGCGAATCCCATACTCCTCCAGTTGGATGGCCCGCCTGGGCATCCCCGCGCCATTCGGCGGCTTGGGTGACAGAAAGTTCGACCCATATTGGTAAGCCACCAGCAGATGAGGATCCAGCGCGGTCGTGATCTCCAGCAGTGGGGCCAGCAGGTCGTAGCGCTCGGCCCCAACATGGTGCTTGTCGCCGTAGTACTGCACCGCCCGCGTCCAGTACACGTCGGCCAACAGCCCGTCGTACCCCAGGCTCATGCGCTTGAGCACCTTGGGCGAAGAGATGTAGAGGACCTCCTGCAGCGTCGCCCCGGTGCGCAACTGGTCCAGCCGCCGGAGGAGCAGGACAGATCCCGCAAGGCATCCCACCAGCAGGACGCCGGCCACAAGTGTGATCTGTCGCGACTTCATTTCAGGTTCCGGTGCTCAAAAATCAGCACCGCCCCGCACAAAGCCATGGCGGCGTAGATCAAGGCGTAGCTTGTGTTGTAAAGAATGAGTTGCCCAGGCACGGGTTGCTCGTGCGCCACCGAGCTGATCACGTTCAAGGCGGAGAAATTCGGCACCAGGTACGCCGCCCCTGTCGCCAGCCAGCGGGTCACGCCGTGTGTCATAGCCGCGAATCCGCGCAGGTCTTCGGCGAAGGTCCCGATCACAAACAGCGAGAAAGCGAACACCGCCGACAGCAGCGGCGAAGAGAACGAAGAAAACAAGAGCGCCAGCGCGGTGATGATCAGGAACTGCAGCACGATGAAGTACAGCGCCACCAAAATCCACGAGTCCGGCTGATGAAAGCGGCGCGATACATACAGCAGCGCGGCGAACACGCCGATCGCCATGAAGAAGGTATTGACTACCAGCGTTCCTGCCAGCCCGAAGAACTTGCCGACGATGAACTCCCAGCGCCGGACGGGCCGCGACAGAACGGTATAAAGCGTCCGCTTCTCGATCTCTTTCGAAACCAGACCAATCCCGATAAAGATCGCAATCACGATGCCGAACAGGGAGACCGCGGTGAGCCCCAGATTGATGACCACGAGGCGCTCAATGTCGATGGAGATCTGCCCCACCAGAATCGCCGCGCCCGACAGCAACAAGGCGAAGACAATCAAGTTGTAGAGCACGCGGTCGCGGACGGCTTCCCGGAAGGTGTTGGACGCGATGGTGGCAATGCGGGAGTTCATCCTCGTACCCCCGCGGCGGCGCCGTTCGTTTGCCGCAGTTTTTGTACAAAGTAATCGTCCAACGACGTTCGTACCGGGGTCAGCGATACCAGCCGCAAGCGCTCCCGACGCAGTGCTTCCAGCGCGGCGTCCTGGTTCTCTTCGGGAATCACGGCCCGCACCGTGTCGCCGGTGACGTGGCACTCGCTCGCCAGCGCCCGCAGGGACGCCGGTACCACGGTTCCTTGCCAGATCAAGTCCACCTTCCCGTGCACGCTGGAGGTCAAATCCGCCACCGCGCCGACCCCGTGCAGTTCGCCCACATGAATGATCGCCACCCGGTCGCACAGCGCCTCGGCGTCCGACAGAATGTGAGTGGAAAAGAAGACCGTCTTTCCTTCCTGCTTGAGTTGCTCCATCAGGTCGCGGACCTCACGCCGCCCCATGGGGTCGAGGCCCGACATCGGCTCATCCAGGAAGACAATTCTCGGTTCGTGCAAAATAGCCTGCGCGATGCCCACGCGCTGCAGCATGCCTTTGGAGAACTTCCGCAACTGCACCCCGCCCACATCCGGCAGACCCACGCGATGGAGGACCTCATCAACCTTGCGCGAGCGTTCTTTCCCCGGGACGCCGGAAAGCCGCCCGTAATACTCCAGAAGCTCGCGGGCCGTCAGATAGTCATAGAAATAGGGCTGCTCGGGCAGGAAGCCGATCTGCGCCTTCATCCGGGGATCGTCGAGCTCCATGCCCAGAATGCGGGCCGAGCCCGAAGTAGGGAACACCAAGCCCATCAGCAGCTTGAGCGTCGTTGTCTTGCCGGCCCCGTTAGGCCCCAGGAAGCCGAAGATCTCGCCCTCTTCGACTGCCAAATGGAGCGGACGCAGCGCGCGCTTGGGCCGTTTGCGCCAAAAGCCCACGCTGTAGGTTTTTTCCAGACCAAGAATTTCAATCGCAGCCATGGCGGGCAAATTGAAGACTTGCGTTCTTCTAGTGAATTATATGCAAAATCATCCTCGTGGAGGGTTGGCCCGCCGGGTACGCGGCATTACCAAAGTAAAAAGGCCAGGGCTCGCGCCCTGGCCTCTTCTGGCTATATACCCTCCCCCAGGTACGTCGCCAAACTTTATCCATTACTGCGCCACCGGATACGCCAGGCACGTGCCGAGATCGCCTGCTGGCGGGTTGCCCGCAGTTCCCGGATCGCTGCGCAGTACACCGTCGGTAACAATGCAGAAGTAGCGCACCCCGGTCACGTTGAAATTCTCAGGAGCAGACCCGGCAACGAAAGCCGTATTTAGGCCTCCGCTTCCGGTAACGCCTTTCGCAACGAATTGGTATCCGCTTTTGACGCCGGTCGAAAGCACACTGTCAAGAATGCAGGCCGTCGTCGAACTCGGTGTACAGGGCGGCACACCGCCCAGCTCCGCCAATGTCGGCGCGTACCCTACGGTGGGGTATGCGCTTGTATACGCGAACTCTGCAGTTGCGATCTTGCGTACCGAGCTGGCCGCGGAGGCTTCGTTGGCAGCGATCCTCGCGCGCAACAGGTTCGGT
>DATKLE010000021.1:0-11939 GCA_035542575.1 Terriglobales bacterium
CCGTTGACAATCTCCCATATCTCCCTTAGCATCAACCACTTGGTGCACCAGTTGTGATTCCGCCGCCGGGGGCTGCCTGTGATTAAGCTCGACATTATCAACGAAGTGGTCAACAAGACCGGGATCACCAAAACCAAAGCCGAACTGGCCGTCGAGACCGTCTTTGAGAGCATGAAGCGCGCGCTCTCCAAGGGCGATCGCATTGAATTGCGGGGCTTTGGCGTGTTCAACGTCCGCCCGCGCAAGACCGGCATCGGACGCAACCCGCGCACCGGCGCGGAGGTCTCCATCCCGCCGGGTAAGGCGGTGCGCTTCAAGCCGGGCAAGGAGTTGCAGTCCATCGACTGATCGCGACTCCGGCCAAACGTAGGTGGCCGCGGGCAACGCGCCCGCGTATGCTTCTTCCAGAGCGCACCCCCGGAATTTCCGATGGCTGATCCGACTCCCCCGATCTCCTCGACCGCCGACCTGTACCGCCCTGTTCAGGTGTTCGTCGTCCGTCCGCCCAGGCAGCGCTACTGGCTGCATGCGCTGCTGCTGCTGGCCACCATCTTCACCACTCTGGTGGTCGGGGCGCGCATGCAGTTCAACTTTCTGCACAACCAACCCGCGTTTTCGCTGAACGACGATACTCTCCCTTTTTTCCCCCTACGCTGGATCCTCGCCCAACCCTCGCGCCTGCTGCTGGGCGTTCCCTTCGCCGCCACCCTGATGCTGATTCTGCTGGCGCACGAGATGGGACACTACCTTTACTGTCGCTCCTACAGGGTCTATGCAACTCTCCCATTCTTCATTCCAGCACCGACGCTGATCGGCACTCTGGGAGCATTCATCCGCATCCGCTCCCCGATTCGCTCCCGCGCCGCTCTGTTCGACATTGGAATCGCTGGCCCGATCGCCGGATTTGTGGTCGCCGTTGTCGTGCTTGCCGTGGCCCTCGGACTCTCCAAGCCCGTGCCCTCCGGGATGGCCGCGCCTGAAATCGAACTCGGATATCCCCTCATCTTTTATGCGATGCACCAATTGCTCGCCGCCTCCGGA
The DNA here is from genome assembly GCA_035542575.1 of Terriglobales bacterium. Lineage (GTDB taxonomy): Bacteria > Acidobacteriota > Terriglobia > Terriglobales > Acidobacteriaceae > JAIQET01. The sequence continues at coordinate 1,042 of DATKLE010000021.1, forward strand.
TTGGCTCATGGCATCGCGGCTCTGCCCTTCGATCACGTATTCCTCCACCCTACCGCGATTGCCGCCTGGGTGGGAATGTTTGCCACCGCACTTAATCTTCTACCCGGCGGCCAGCTCGACGGCGGACACATCGTCTTCTCGTTCGCCCCTCGCGCTCATCGCCACATATCGCGCCTGACTATCCTCGCGCTCATTCCCATGGCAATCTACTGCTGGCTTGGCTGGCTGATCTGGGGCGTGCTCCTCGGCATCAGCGGCATGCGCCATCCTGTGGTGCCTGAGTGGCCGGGGATTACAGGCGGCCGCCGCTGGCTCGCGCTCCTCGCCCTGCTCATGCTCGTCCTCACCCTCACTCCTGCACCGTTTGTAAACGGTTCATTGCTGGACGTCATAAGAGAGTTTAGATCGGCCCAGTAGGCCGTAGCACCGTCAGCCTGCCTTCAGCGACGTCGAAGGATCCCGCCAGCCACGAGGAAGCTGAGGCGAAGACGCCTTGCTTTCGTCGCTGCGGTCTCGGTTGTTAAGGCCTATTGGCTGCGGCATACACCAAGGTGGCCGGCGGGACGCCGGCGCTACGGCCCATCGCCCCTCTGTGTTGTCCCTCACCAAGCCCCGTGACCGCCGTCACACCCGGCTGCGACCTCGCCCCTGCATAATAAAAATTCAAGTTCGGGAGTGCCCATCACTCCTTGACGTGGGGGTCACGTGGCAAAAGGACGCGTCTCCATTGTGGTCGAGCGCTGCAAGTCCTGCGGCTTCTGTGTGGAGTTCTGTCCCACCAAGGTCTTGGCGCTCTCCTCGGCTTTCAACTCCAAGGGCTACCACCCGCCGCACGTGGTCCACCCCGAAAAGTGCAGCGGCTGCGACCTGTGCGGCATGTACTGCCCCGACTTCGCCATCTATGGCTACAAGCTAGACGTGGCGACCGCCGCCCCGGCCGTCCACCCAGCGCAGCGAGGAACCGGCGATGACCAGATTGGAGCCCAAGATGAAGGCTGATCCCCGTGGCGTGCTGACCGGCGTGCATTTCCTAGACGGCGATCATGCCTGCTGCGAAGGCGCCCTCGCCGCCGGCGCCCGCTTCGCCGCCGGATACCCCATTACGCCCTCCACCGAAGTGGTCGAGCGCTTTGCCGCCCGCGTCCCCACCGTTGGCGGAACCTTTATTCAGATGGAAGACGAGCTGGCCGCATCCATCACCCTGCAAGGGGCAGTCTGGGGCGGAGCGAAGGCGTTTACCGTGACCTCCGGCCCCGGCTTCTCCTTGATGATGGAGCACATCGGCTACGCCGCCATGACCGAAACGCCCTGCGTCTTCGTCAACGTGCAGCGCGGCGGCCCTTCCACCGGCCTCCCCACCCTCCCCGCCCAGGCGGACATGATGCAGGCCCGCTGGGGCTCGCATGGCGACTACGAGATCATCGCCCTCTGCCCCAACTCGCCGCAGGAATGCTTCGATCTGACCATAAAGGCATTCAATCTGGCCGAAGAATTCCGCGTGCCGGTCATGTTCATGATGGATGAAGTTGTCGGCCACATGACGGAGAAGGTTGTGATTCCTCCCGCCGACCGGATCGAGGTCGTTCCTCGCCGCCACACCCGCAAACCGCACGACACATATCTGCCATATCAGACCAACGGCGACCTGGTCCCCGAGATCGCCCACGCCGGCGAAGGCTACAAGTTCCACGTCACCGGACTGACCCACGACGAGCGTGGTTACCCCAACATGACCCCACCGGCGCAGGACAAGCTGGTGCGCCGCCTGCAGAACAAAATCCGCGCCGCCGCCGACCGTATCGCGATGTATGAAGAAGAGAATCTGCAGGACGCCGAAGTGGTGGTGGTCTCCTACGGCATCACCTCGCGCGTCGCCCAGCGCGCCATTGAGATGGCCCGCGCCAAGGGTTTGCCGGTCGGCAAGCTGCGCCTGATCACCGCCTGGCCCTTCCCCGAAACCAAAATCCGCGAACTCTCCGCCTACGTGAAGGCCTTCGTCGTTCCCGAACTCAATCTCGGCCAGATGGTGCGTGAAGTGGAGCGCGCCGCCGGCAAAGTAAAGACTTTCGGCGTTCCCCATGCGGGAGGCAGCGTGCACCATCCCGAAGAAATTCTGAAAGTGATTGTGGAGGCGATGCGATGAACGACTTCACCAATCCCGTCGAGCCCTTCCTGCGCACCGACCGCATGCCCCACATCTGGTGCCCGGGATGCGGCATCGGCACCACGGTGAACTGCTTCGCCCGTGCCCTGATCGAATCGAAGATCGACCTCGACTCCCTCGCCCTGGTCTCAGGCATCGGGTGCACCGGGCGCGTGGCCGGCTACGTCAAGCTGGATTCCTTCCACACCACCCACGGCCGGGCCATCCCGTTTGCTACCGGATTGAAGCTGGCCAACCCCAAGCTGAATGTCGTGGTCTATTCCGGTGACGGGGATTTGACGGCCATCGGCGGCAACCACCTCATCCACGCGGCTCGCCGCAACATCGATCTCAAGGTCATCTGTGTCAACAATCTGATCTACGCCATGACCGGAGGCCAGACCGCGCCCACCACCCCGGAACACGCGATCACTTCGACCGCCCCCTACGGCGTGTACGAACCCGCTTTCAATCTACCGCACCTGGTCGAGGCTGCCGGCGCCGTGTACGTCGCCCGCTGGACCACCTTCCACGTGCGCCAACTGGCCCGCTCCATCGCGGAAGCGTTCAACAAGAAAGGCTTCTCGTTTATCGAAGTCATCTCGCCCTGCCCCACCCTCTACCAGCGCCGCAACAAGCTGGGCGATGGCTTGGACACCATGAAGTACTACAAAGAGAAAAGCAAAGTGAAGCACGGCGCGCCCACCAGCGAGGTCGGACTGACCATGTCTGGAGAAATCATCGTGGGCAAGTTTGTGGACCGCGACCGCCCCGACTACCAGACCATGTTGCGCACCCAGCTGGCCGAGTCACTCGGCGACCGATTTGTGGAACAAGCGGAGATGGTATGCAGCTAACCGAAATTCGTATCGCAGGCTTTGGCGGCCAGGGAGTCATTCTCTCTGCCATCATCCTCGGCAAAGCGGCCTCGATCCACCAGGGCGCCTTCGCCACCATGACCCAGAGCTTCGGCCCCGAGGCCCGGGGCGGCGCCTGCAGCGCGCAGTTGATCGTCTCCGACTCGCCCGTGCTCTATCCCTATGTGACCCAGCCCGACATTCTGGTAGTCATGTCGCAGGAGGCGTACACCCGCTTCGTCCCCGAACTGAAAGACGGTGGCATTCTGATTGTGGAGCAGGACCTGGTGCGGGTCACTGATCTGCCGTGCCACACCCAGATTTACAGCGTCCCCGCCACCCGCCTCGCCGAAGAACTCGGCAAGCGCATGGTGCTGAACTCGGTAATGGTAGGATTCTTCGCCGCCGTCACTCACCTGCTCGATCCCGACGCGGTTCGCAAAGCCATCGCCGACTCCGTCCCTGCCGCCTTCCGCGACCTGAACCTCAAGGCCTTCGAAAAAGGCTTCGAGTACGGAAGCACCGCCCAAGCCATCACGCCGGAATCGGAAGACGAAGCCATCTACGCCAAGGAATGACCGCACGCCGTAGCGCCGGCGTCCCGCCGGCCACCACACTCTATGTCCGAGCAAATCAGCAGTAACAAGCGAAATCGGGGAGAGAGCAAAGCGGCAACACACTTCCTCGTGGCCGGCGGGACGCCGGCGCTACAGCTGTTTCACACGGCGCTCCAGAAGAGATCCGCGTGCGCACACGAGGCCACCTTCCCCACTGGGAGGGAGCCCACGCCTGCTACTTCGTCACCTTCCGACTTGCCGACTCCATCCCCGCCGAGGTTGCCGAACGCATCGAGTCCGAACGCGACAGTATCATTCAAACTGCCCGCCAACTGGGCCGCGAATTGAGTCTCTCGGAGAAGCGACACATCGCGCGAGTCGCCACGATTGATAAGTATCTGGACAACGGCGCCGGGGCCTGCCACCTCGCCAAGGCGGAGATCGCGCAGATCGTCTCAGATGCACTGCGATACTTCGACGGCCAGCGGTATCGGCTCCATGCCTGGTGCATCATGCCCAACCACGTTCACGTCCTCCTGGCGCTCACGGACGGAACAGAGCTGGACTCAGTCCTCCACTCTTGGAAGTCATTTACTGCAAAGAAAATCAATCGCCGACTCGGCGTCGAAGGAGTGTTCTGGCAGCGCGAGTATTACGATCACTTGATCCGCAATGACGATGACTTCGAACGCGTCGTTCGCTATATCGCCGAGAATCCGGCCAAGGCTGGCTTGAAAAACTGGCCCTGGCGGCGCACGCCGTAGCGCCGGCGTTACGGCTGCATCCGCGCCGTCATCTCCACTGCCGGCTCCCCGCCCGCTGCCATCTGCGCCACGATCAGCCGCCGCGCCTCCATTCGCGTCTTGGGCAGTTGCATCCCGAACCAGAACGCTCCCCCTAGCGAAGCCACCGCGCCCATCGCGACCGTCATCGGCGCACCCAGACGGTCCGCAATGGCGCCCCCCAATAGAGCGCCAAACGGCGCCATGCCCATGAACATCATCGAATACAGCGCCATCACCCGCCCCCGCAGTTCATCGGGCACCATGGCCTGGATGAGGGTGTTCGACGAGGACATCTGCAGCATCATGCAGAACCCCACCGGCAGCAGCAGCGCCACCGACAACCACAGATTGCGCGAGAAGGCGAACAGAATCAAAGACACTCCGAAGCCTCCGCAGGAATAGGCCACCCACCTCCCCAGCCCGTGCACGCCTCTGCGCGAGGCCAAGGTCAACGCGCCGAGCAGGGCGCCGACTCCAGTCGCGCCCATCAGGATTCCCAGCGCCTGCGCTCCACCATGCAGCACCTTGTCGGCAAACACCGGCATGAGCACGGTGTAGGGCATGGCCACCAGGCTGACCAGCCCCAGCAGCAGGAGCAGGGCCCGGATCGGCCGGGTGTGCCACACCCAGCGGAAGCCCTGCAGCATGTGCATGAGCGGCGATCCCTCCGCCGTCGAACGCGCCCGCGCTTGTACCCGCATCATCAGCAGCCCGATGATCACCGCGATGTAGCTGGCCCCATTCACGAAGAAACACCAGCCCTCACCAATTTTGGCCACCAGGATCCCCGCGATCGCCGGCCCGATGATGCGCGCCCCGTTGAACATGGAAGAGTTCAACGCAATCGCGTTCATCAAATCGCCTTTGCCCACCATGTCCACCAGGAACGCTTGCCGGCCCGGAATATCGAACGCATTCACCACTCCCAGCAGCACCGCCAGTACGAAGATATGCCACACCTGCACCACGTGGATGAGAGTCAGCCCCGCCAGGATAAACGCCAGCATCAGCGAGGCCAGCTGCGTGGCGATCACGACGCGGTGGCGGTTCTTGCGGTCGGCAACGATGCCTCCCAAGGGCGCCACAATGAATACCGGGAACTGCCCGGCGAATCCCACCGCCCCCAGCAGGAACGAAGACCCGGTCAGCCGGTACACCAGCCAAGCCTGGGCCACGTTCTGCATCCAGGTCCCGATGAGAGAGATCAATTGTCCGCTGAAGAAAAGCTGGAAGTTGCGATGTTTTAACGCGCGCAGCGTGGCGGGCAGCCATGCGCTGCCTCCTGCGCCTGATTTCAAGCCTGATGAGGCTGTGATACCTGGATCGGCCACGTTGTATCTCGGTCTATAGATGCTGCCCTTTCCGCCCAAGATGGGAATTGTTCCCGCCCTCAATTAATAACTTCCCCATCGGCCTCAGGCTGATGTAGAGTTTGCGTGGACTGTCCCAGGTCGAGCGGCACGCTTACCGGGAGCGAACTGTCTAGTATAGCCGCAGTGGTTGCCGCCAACCTGGAAGAGGATTCTGGCCATCATGAGTCTGTCATGCGCCCTTTGTCCCCTTGGCCCTGCACCCATCCCCGGCGCCATTGCCGCCTGCCGTCGCTGTCTGTGGGAGAAGCCATGAGCACCGACCAGGTTCATCTCGAGCGTCGCGCAGCGCAACGCTTCGACTTTCACCTCCCGCTGAGCGTGCGACTGGCCGGCGGCGCCCAAGAAGGCCACGGATTCACCCAAGATCTGAGCGCCCGCGGGGCCCTCTTCTACACCGATTTTCCTCTCGCCGAGGGCGATGCCATTGAACTGACTCTGGTCATGCCCTCCGAGATCACGCTCGCCGACAACATGCGTGTCCGCTGCCGCGGCAGGGTGGTGCGCGTCGCCAAGCCTGTCGTGGGTTCTCGATCCGGCGTCGCCGTCCACCTCGAAGGCTACGAGTTTCTGCCCGAGGGGGACACCAGCCATGAGACCGCCGACAGCTTCGGCCGCATCTCCGCCCTCCACGAACACAAGTCGGAGGAGCCAGGGACTGCGTCGCCGCCCGCAGGTCCGCGCCCGACGTTGGTGCCTTGAAACCGAAGTGCCCTTAGGTTTCCTGTCTTGGCACTTTCCCCGCGTGGCGCGGGTTTTGGTCATCTCTTTACTTTTCAAGTGGCCCGCTTTTGCATAGAATGATTGTTCGCAGGCGTTCCCTGGCGTCGGCTGCGTCGCACGTTCGCGTTGGCGCTCCTGAGTTCCTGTTGCTGCCACAAGAAGGATTTTTCTCAGTGGAATCAGCCTGGGTTACCGAAGTCACTTGGCACTATCAGCAGTCTCTTCATAACATGCTCATACTGGGTGTACTAGTGAGGCCCCAGCCATGCACGGTGTAGCAGTTACCCTTCTCAGCGAGGATCGCGAACGCCTTGCGCTGCTGCAGCAGCGCCTGGAAGCCAGCCAACTGGGCCGCACCGTTTTTGCCCACCTCGGCTTCCCTGCCGGCCCTACCGACCCCATCCTGCGCCAGATCCAGGATGTCCGCTCCGAAGTGGTTCTGGTGGATATTGATCCGCAGAACCCTGCGCGCGCCATTCATGCCATCGAATTGATCCGTGCCACCACCGAAGACATTGGCATCTTTGCTACGGGCGAAATGACTCACCCGCCCACTATCGTCTCTGCCATGCGGGCCGGCGCCGGCGAATACTTGGAACGCGCCCCCAGTTCGGAAGCTCTGCTCGAGGCCCTCACCCGCTTTTCCGCCGCGCGCAGCAAGATGCGCACGACCTCCGGGCGCGCGCGTGTATTCACCGTGACCAATGCCAAGGGCGGATCCGGCGCCACCACCGCCGCGGTCAACACCGCTACCGCTCTCCAGGAAACTCACGGCGGAACCCTGCTGGTGGATTTTGCCCCGCTGGGCCATGCCGCACTTCATCTCAACGTTCGCCCCGCCTTTGGCGTCCCCGACGCCCTGCAGAATCTCCATCGCCTCGATGCCTCTCTGCTCGAAGGCCTGATGACCCCCTGCAAGGGCGGCTTGCAGTTGCTGGCAGGTGCGCAGATCCCTTCGCCGTTGGCCCCGACCTCTGCCGAACTGGCCCGGCTTTTTGATCTGCTGGTCTCTCACTTCCGCTACGTGGTGGTGGACTGCTCGGGCCGCGTGGACCAGACCACCCGCCTGCTGTGCGACTTGTCCAACGCCGTCCTGCTGGTAGCGCAGACCGACGTGGTTTCGCTGTGGAGCGCCAGCCGCATGCGCACTTTCCTGGACGAAGGCGCCGGCCGCGACCGCGTCCGCCTGGTGCTCAACCGCTACAAGAAAATTCCCGGCTTCAGCGAAGAAGACGTCGAAAAGGCCACCAACTGCAAACTCCTGTGGAAGCTTCCCAACAGCTATCAGCTGGTCTCCCCCGCGATCGATAAGGGATCGCCCGTCGCCTTGCAGGAGAACCAAGAGATCGCCCGCTCGTTCCGTTCCCTGGCGGCCATACTCGCCGAAGCCTCGATCACCGCCGAAGGCTCGTTGGACCTGGTGTACACCCACGATAAAGCGGATTCGAAGAAGAAAGCGGCGGGCAGCCTGCTCATTTCGCCCCTGCGCGCCGGACAGTAACACCCCCCACACTCTTATCCCAGAAAAGGACGTTGTCACGGCCAACCGTGATCCAAGTCACAATCGGTGACAGGCCAACCGACATACCATGCCAGCAGGGCGCGTCCCCGGCGCCAGGCTTCCCCGTAACCCAGGTTAAGGTCTCTTTGCGGCACATGAGAGAACCACCTATTCCAGAGCGGTGCCCATGGAAAGTCCGCCGCGCGGCAAGCACCTCTCACAGCCACACATGTTTCACACTTTGCGGAGCCACTATTGTCGTGCGGCTCACACCTCCAAGACGGTCACGAGACAAGTTCCAGTCTCTTCGCCATGGATCGACGCCAGTTTAGACGACTGGCTGGGCTCGAACGTCGGCACGTGAGTACCTAAATTTAAAGAGGTCTGCCATGAGATCACTTCGCGTTACCGCATCCGCACTCACCCTTGCGCTTTTCATCACACTATCCGCTTCCGTCTCCGCCCAGGTTACGAAGCGGGCCAGTAATACCGATATCAACACGCACCAGTTTCAGCCCCAGGGAATGTCCATTCCGGCTCCCAGTACCTCCTCGGCAAAACCCACCACCATCAACCCGTCGGCTTTACAGCAAATGAACGCGCTTCTGCTGGACAAGAAACAGCGCACCCCTGCACAAGCCAAGATCAGTTCCCGCGTCCTTTACACCTCCAGGATGCTGCAGGGACTTCCCGCGGCCATCGGTGTCCAATACCTGCGCACCGGCCTCGAACTCGATGACCACAACAATCTTTACCTGGACATCACCGCGCGGGTCACGGATGGTCTTTTGAGGAAGCTCCGTTCCATGGGTGTCCGGATCATTCGTTCCAACCCGTCCTACCGCACCATTCGGGCGTTTGTGCCCCCGGCCGAAGTCGAAGCCATCGCCGGCTTGCCCGAGGTCATCTTCATACAGCCCAGACAGCAGGCGACGACGACCCAGCAAGCGACGAGTCGTCCCTCCACAGCCGGTTCCGGGCCTCCGGTGCAGCAGCACGTGTCTCCCGGCTTTGCCGAGCGGGCAGCTACGGTACGGGAGAAACTGTCCCATATCCTCACCAGCGGGAAATTCTCACGCCGTATCACCAACGGCACCGGACAAGGCAGTGTGACCAGCGAAGGTGATGCGACCCATCGCGCCGCAGATGCACGCGGCACCTTTGGCATCAGCGGAGCCGGTATCAATATCGGGGTTCTCTCCGACGGAGTCAGCAGCCTGGCGGCCAGTCAGGCTCTTGGCGATCTGGGGCCCGTCACCGTTCTGCCAGGACAGACCGGCAGTGGCGATGAGGGCACCGCCATGCTGGAGATCATCCACGACCTGGCTCCGGACGCCTCGCTCTTCTTTGCCACCGCCTTCAGCGGCATCGACAGCTTCGCCCAGAACATTCGCGACCTGCGTACGGCGGGCTGCGACATTATCGTGGACGATGTCTTCTATTATGTCGAGACCCCGTTCCAGGATGGGCAGGCACCTAGCATAGTTTCCGATACCAACGGCGGGGTCGTGATCCAAGCAGTCAACGACGTCACGGCCGACGGTGCGCTGTACTTCTCGTCGGCGGGCAACCAGGGGAACCTCGATGACGACTTCTCCGGTACCTTCGAAGGCGACTTCATTGACGGCGGCCCCAATCCCCTGCTCCCAGGCGGCACGGTGACAATGTTCGGCACCGACCCGTTTGATACCATCGCCTTTGATACCAGTTATATCTTCTTGTTCTGGGCCGATCCGCTCGGCGGCTCCGCCAACGACTACGACCTTTTCGTCCTGGACCCGACCGGAACTACCGTGGTAGACGCGTCCACCGAGATTCAGGACGGATCCCAGGATCCGGTTGAAGCCGTATTCCCCGAGCCCACCGGCTACTTGATCGTGGTCTTCAAAGTGACGGGAGCTCAAGACCGCTTCTTCCATTTGGACACCTTTGGAGGCAGTCTGCTGTGGGCTACCGCGGGGCAAACCCACGGCCACTCCTCCGCGGCCGACGCGTACTCAGTCGCGGCCACCCCGGCCTTCATGGCCATCGCTCCCGGCTATCCCACGGGCCCCTATCCCGATCCTTTCAATTCTTCCAACGTCGTTGAGCCCTACAGCTCAGATGGGCCGCGGCAGATCTTCTTCGAGGCCGATGGCACGCCCATTACTCCCGGCGACTTCTCCTCCACGGGAGGCCTGATCCGCCAGAAACCCGACGTTACCGCGGCAGATGGCGTATCGGTAACCGGAGTAGGAGGCTTTCCTAGCCCCTTCTATGGCACTTCAGCCGCTGCTCCTCATGCCGCCGCCATCGCCGGATTGGTCAAGTCGGCCAAGGCCGGCATCACCAACGCGGAGATCAACACCGCCCTCGCCAGCACCGCCGTGGACATTGAAGCCAGCGGCGTGGACCGCGACTCCGGCGCCGGCATCGTCATGGCGTTCGAAGCCGTGCAGTCCCTGGGCATCTCCGGATCCGCCAATCCTACACTCGGCGACATCACCGCCACGGAAAATCCGGGCAATGGCGATGGCGCGATTGATGCCGGGGAAGGCGCCAGGCTGATGATTGAACTCAAAAACACTGCCGGCGTGGTGGATGCCACCAACATCACCGCCACCCTGACTACTACCACTCCTGGAATTACCATCACCCAGCCTGCCACCTCTTCCTATCCCGACCTCGCGGCCGGCACTGGGGCTGCTACGAACATCACTCCCTTCACATTCACCGTGCTGAGCGACGCCCCCTGCGGTCTGACAGCCGACTTCACCCTCAACGTCACTTATACTGGGGGTCCGAGCCCGCGCGTCCTGACCTTCAGCGTGCCCACCGGGCCGCTACCGGTCAGCATTAGCACCACTCTGGACATTACACCCCCCACTCCGGTTCCGGGCATCACCACCGCAACCGGGCTGCAAACCGGGCGCATCTTCCGCGATGGCAATCCCAGCGTCTGCGGAACCCCCAAAGCATTTCC
>DATKLE010000022.1:0-3757 GCA_035542575.1 Terriglobales bacterium
TGGAGGGATCGCAGAGTTCGGCGAGGCACGCATCGCAGACCGGCAGGTCGGGAGAGACGCGGGTGGTTGGCGTGAGGCCAGCGGTGCTGGAGCGGATGGTGAAGTCGAGGAGACCCTGAGGCTCGGCGGGTTCCACGCTAAGGCCAACGATGCGAGCAGCCGGGGGAGCCTGCAACTTGAGGTCGCGAGCAAAGCTCTCGCACGCTTGCGAGCTGCCTTCGATGAAGATCTGAACGCCCTGCTCGCCGTTGAGTACCCAGCCGGAAAGCGAGTGGGCGCGGGCAAGGCGGTACACGAAGGGACGAAAGCCAACACCCTGGACGATACCTTGCACGTGGATGGATCGGGCGGAGGACATGTCGGGGTCTATTGTGACAGTCGCCGGTCACCGGTCGCCAGCGAAAGGCAAAAGCCGGGTCCGAAGGTAAAAAATGGCTGAGGACGGAAAAGAGCCACCCGGCAAGTGCAGATAGGCGTGCAACGAAGGGCAGAACAAACGGGGCTGAAGCAGTGTGGAATGTGGACCGCACGGCGACGGAAGTCGCCGAGCGATGACAGGACAAGGGACTTGTACGGCGCAGCCAGAGCTGCTGCTCTTCCGTAACTACCAGCGGCTATTTTTCTCCAGTGACCTGTTCGCGGGTCATCTCGGCGATGACTTTCTTTGGCATCTCCAAGGCCATTTGGGGAGTCATGCGGGCGAACAGATCGATGGAGCGGGCTACGAGGCCGGTCCAGCCGGTCTGGTGGCTGGCCCCGAGCCCGGCGCCGTTGTCGCCGTGGAAATATTCGTAGAAGAGGATGTAGTCGCGCCAGTGAGGATCTTCCTGGAACTTTTTGCTGCCGCCATAAACCGGGCGGCGGCCATGCTCGTCGCGCAAGAAGATGCTGGTGGTGCGGCGGCTGATTTCACGGGCGACCTCGAACAGGGTCATGAAGTTGCCGGAGCCGGTAGGGCACTCGACCTTGAAGTCGTCGCCGTAAAACGGATACATGTTCATCAGGCCGCGGATGATGAGGGCATTGACGGGCATCCAGATGGGGCCACGCCAATTGGAGTTGCCCCCGAACATGCCGTTGTTGGATTCGGCAGGGAGGTATTCGACTTTGAATTGCTGGCCGCCGAAGTGGAACTCAAAAGGATGTTTCTGGTGATGCTTGGAGAGGGAACGTAAACCGAAGGGGCTGAGGAATTCGTTGTCGTCGAGCATGTACTTGAGGATGCGTTCGATCTTGTCTTTGCCGCAGACCGAGGCCAGGCGGCGATTGAGGTAGCCGATGAACGATCCCTCGTCGGGGGCGATTTGCCGGATGACCTCGGGATGCCGCTTGCGGAACAGGTCAATCAAGGCCAGTACGCGAGGATGGCTGGCCATGATGCCGGGCTCGAAAACGGTAGAGGCACACAAGGGCAGCAAGCCCACCATGGAGCGGATCTTCAGGCGCATCGCATCTCCATTGGGGAAATGGAGAAGGTCGTAGAAGAAACCGTCCTCTTCATCCCACATTTCGTCCTTGTTGTTTCCGATCCGGTCCATGGCATAGGTAATCCAGGCCCAGTGCTCGAGGAAGCGGAAGGAAACCTCGTCGTAGATGGGGTCGTACTCGGTGAGGATGAGCGCGATTTCAAGCATGCAAAGGCAATAGAAGGCCATCCAGGCGGTGCCGTCGGCCTGGTCGAGGTGGCCACCGGTGGGCAGAGGGGAGCTGCGGTCAAAGACGCCGATGTTATCGAGGCCGAGGAAGCCGCCGGCGAAGACGTTCCTGCCTTCAGGATCTTTGCGGTTGACCCACCAGTTGAAGTTGAGCATCAGTCCCTGGAAGGAACGCTCGAGGAAACGAAGGTCAGCGCGGCCCAACTCGCTTTCAATTCGATAAAGGAAGAGCGTGGCCCAGGCATGGACGGGCGGATTGACGTCGCTGAAGTTCCATTCGTAGGCGGGAATCTGGCCGTTGGGATGGGCGTAGAGGTCGCGCAGCATGAGCAGGAGCTGGTCTTTGGCGAAGTCGAAATCGACCACGGAAAGGGCGAGGGTGTGAAAGGCGAGATCCCACGCCGCATACCAGGGGTACTCCCATTTATCGGGCATGGAGATGACGTCGCGGTTGAGCATGTGGAACCATTCGGCATTGCGCGCCGTGTTAGTGCCATCGTTCATCAGCGGGTGGGCGCCGTGCTCGTCGAGCCATTTATCGACGTCGAAATAGTAGTACTGTTTAGACCAGAGCATGCCGGCGAGGGCCTGGCGGTGGACGCGGCGCTCATCTTCGCTGATGTTCTTGGGCGTGATGCGATCGTAGAACTCATCGGCGTCAGCCAGTCGCGAGGTGAGAAGCTGGTCGAAGTCGGCGAAGGGGCCGCCGGCGGAAGAATTGGTCAGGCGCAAGCGTATGGAGTGGCTACCGCCGGCAGGAACTTCGAGAATGTAGTGGGCGCAAGCCTTGGAACCGACCCTGGCGGGATTCACCACCGAAGTTGCGCCGCGGACCACATACTCATGAAAGGCATCCTTCACATACGGCGTTGGGTTGGGCCGGTTCCAGAGACGGCGCGCATTGGATTCGTTTTCGGTGAAGAGGAGCGCTGCGGCGCCTTGGCAGTAGAGGGTGTATTCGCCCAGCAAGGGATGGCCGGCGCCGATGGCGTGCGTCTCCACCTGCCGTAGTTCTCCTTTGGGATCGGGGTCTCCCCAGGACCAGACGTTGCGGAACCACAGCGTGGGCAGAAGATGAATCGTGGCGGCTTCGGGACCGCGGTTGTGGACGGTGACCTGAACGAGCATGTCTTCGGGGGTGGATTTTGCGTACTCGACAAAAACGTCGAAGTAGCGGTCATCGTCGAAGATGCCCGTGTCGAGCAGCTCGTACTCCATCTCGTCGCGGGAGCGGCGGCGGTTGGTCTGCACCAGATCGCTGTAGGGGAACTCGCGCTGGGGATACTTGTAGAGGTACTTCATGTAGGAGTGGGTCGGCGTACTGTCGAGGTAGAAGTAATATTCCTTGACGTCTTCGCCGTGATTGCCTTCGGCGTTGGTGAGACCGAAGAGGCGCTCCTTGAGGATGGGATCGCGACCGTTCCAGAGAGCGAGGGCGAAACAGAGGATTTGCTTGTCGTCGGAGATGCCGGCGAGGCCATCTTCGCCCCAGTGGTAGGCGCGCGAGCGCGCCTGATCGTGGGAAAAGTACGCCCAGGCATTGCCGTCGTGGCTATAGTCTTCGCGAACGGTCCCCCACTGGCGTTCACTGAGGTAGGGGCCCCATTTCTTCCAGGGCACGCCCTGTTCGCGGGCGGCGTTCAAGCGCTTCTGTTCGGTGACTTCAACGTAGTGTAACGGCGAATCCTGGCGGGCTGGTGCACTCACAGACTTGCTCCTAACTGTCGTGGGAGAACGACCGAAGCGGTGAAGGTAACTCTGCCATTACGATAACGCAAATCAAAGTCTTCTGCTTCGAGGGGACAGCCGGCAACGGTTGCAGGGGGCAAACATTTGCAGGACTTTCCCAGACATTCGGGGAGGGGAGGCATTGGGAGCCTCGGGCGACCAGACCAGTAGAGCAGGCTCTGTTTGCTATACTTGAGGTGCCTCTGCGTTGTGCTCACGAGACCGAGTTGCGTGCAACCGGTCGCACGTGCGGAAGTGGTGAAATTGGCAGACACACCATCTTGAGGGGGTGGCGCCGAAAGGCATGGGGGTTCAAGTCCCCCCTTCCGCACCATCGCTCACCCTGCCCTGTGCAGCGCAGCGAATCGAAATTG
>DATKLE010000023.1:0-3221 GCA_035542575.1 Terriglobales bacterium
GGATGTGAGACAAAAAAGTAACCTGATTTTGATCGCAGCCCGCAGCCTGTTATTTTTTTGTTGCCTTGTTGTATCTATATAGATACAGTATGCGCCATGAACCTTTCTATCGCCCAACTCCAAGAGCGCCGCCAGCAGATCCTCCAGCAGATCCAAGCCATCGACCGGCTACGCCGCGGCTCCCTCAGCCGCCAGTTCTTCAAGAAACGCCGCGCTGACTCCAAGACCCCGCAAGGTCCCTACTATGTCCTCCAAGGCTACGTCCAAGGCCAGAAGTTCTCCCAACGGGTGCCCGCCGACCAAGCCCCTCAACTCGAACCGCTGGTGGCCAATTACAAACGTTTTGAAGAACTGGCCGAGGACTTCGTGACCGTCACCGACCAACTCACGCGCCTGAGCCAAGCGGCCCCGGAGGCAAAAAAAAACTCCAAACCGAAGTCGGGCAGGAACGCTTCCGAGAAGCCAACGCCTTCATCCGGTTAGTCCAGGCGCAGTGGCGGCAGCAGGGAGTGCGCAATCTGGAGGCCGTCGAGCTGGGCTTGCGCGAGGCGCTCTTTCGCGATGCGTGCGGGATTTTGGAGCAACTGCTCAACGATCCCGCGCTGCCGGTGCCCGAGGATCACGGTCGTCCAGGCGAGAAGTGCCACCCTTTCCGGCCCAAAGAACCGCTGACGCTCTTTGGACTGGTAGCCTTGCGGCGCAACTATTACCACTCCCAAGACCAACAACAGGGCCGAGTCCCCTTGGACCAAGCCTTGGGTTTGTGGGCCGGCTACTCCCCGGGCGTGGTGCGGCTGCTGTGTCGGGCCGCCGCGCGCTTCCCCTTCGAGGTGGCCGCCGCCGAGCTTAAGGCTTACTGCGGATTGGAGGTCGAAGGTCGCCAAATCCAGCGTGTGGCCCAGGTGATGGGACCGCTGGTGCGAGCGGCCCAGGAACAGTTGCCCCCCTTCAAGCACGACTCCGGTCCCATTCCGATCATGTATGGAGCTGTCGATGGCACCGGCGTACCGATGGTGCCGGAGGAACTGGAAGGGCGGGAAGGTAAGCAGCCCGACGGTTCAGCCAAAACGCGGGAGGTCAAGCTGGGGTGTATCTTTACCCAAACCACCACCGACGAGGAGGGCTTGCCCGTACGAGACTACCAGTCCACCAGCTACGTGGCCGGCTTTGAAGAGGCCGCCGATTTTATGGTGCGCTTCCGCCAGGAGGCCATTCGCCGGCGCATGGCCGTCGCGCTCCTGTTCGTGCTGCTGGGGGATGGCGCCCACTGGATCTGGGAGCACGGAGAAAAATGCTTTCCGATGGCGATTCAGATTCTGGATCTGTATCACGCCTTGGAGCATCTCTTCACTCTGTGCAAACTGCTCGAAGCGCAAGCCGATGCCGCCAAGGCTTTATGGCAGAGGTGGAAAGAACAGCTTCTGGTCGATGAAGTGGCGGCGGTGCTGGACCAGGCTCAGGAGCGGGCCGCCCGACTCACGGACTTGAAGGCCGCCGAACTGGCCGACAAAGAAATCAGCTACTTCGAACGTAACCAGAGCCGCATGCTCTACGGAACCTACCGGGCCTTGGGGTTGTTTTATGGCTCGGGAGTCGTTGAGGCTGGCTGTAAAACCGTCATCGGCGGACGCTGTAAAGGCTCCGGCATGCTCTGGACGGTAGCCGGGGCCACCCATGTGCTGGAGCTACGCTGTGCCTTGTTCGGAAACCAATTCGACGAAATCTGGGACCGCCTCAACCAGAGCGACTATCTTCGGCTTCGCCTCCTGGATTCAGACCAGGCCACCGTGGCCGCCTAATGGTTACTATTTTGTCGCGCCCCCGGAACCGTAGTGCGGGCTACTTTTCCGTTGCTCGGCGCGAAAATCAACGATACACTGCCGATTCGAGCGAGATGACGCGAGTCGGACTGACATTGTTGCTGTTGATCGAGATTACCTCCGCCCTCCAGGAAGCCAAGGCAACAGATTCACCCGCCGACCACGAAGACGCGATACGGCGCAAGTCTTCGGCGCTGGTGACGAATGCGGGTCAATTCCGCGCCCTCTCTCGCGCGGACCTGAACCGGGGGCGTCCGCTGTCCTTAACGGGAACCGTGACGCTAGTGGACCGTGAGAGGAGGCGGCTCGTGCTTCAGGACGCCACCGGCGCGGTAGTGTGCTATTCCGACAAGCCGCTTGACCCGGCGCTTGCAGGCAAGATCGTTCGAATCGCTTGCCCCGACGCCTGCGCCTATGCAGCGACTTTTCCGGACTTTCCCTATAGGCCCTCCGGTGCCGACATTCAAACCTCACTCGAAGCTCCGTCGAATTGGGGAGATTATCATCTGACTCGCATGGCGGCCTATCTCCACCCGCCCACCTCGGGAGAATACACGTTCTGGATAGCCAGCGACGATTCATCGGACCTCCGGTTGAGCACCGATGAAGATCCCACTAAAGTCAGGAAGATCGCGTTCGTGATGGAAGGGTTCTGGACCAACCCGCATGAATGGGAGCGGTTTCCTTTTCAGCGGTCGGAGCCGGTTTTTCTTCAATCGAATAAATCCTACTATATTGAAGCTTACCAAGAGCAGGCGCTGCAGGACGATCATTTGTCGGTCGCCTGGGAAGGCCCCGGAATACCGCGCTCGGTAATCGCTGGGATGTATTTGACACCGTGGCCTGGAACAGCGTTCACAGCGCCGATGAATGGGAATGGGGCAGATCGAACCAATGGAGTTCTCCGTGAATATTGGACTAACTACACTGCGGGCAGCGTCACGCCCGTGGCCCCGGCGGGGCCTGCCGGCGCCGCATTGCTGGGCCGGGATGTCAGCTTTCAAGTTCTTGGCGCGGCACCGCCGCCGGAACCGCGGACTGTGGACCTGCGCCAGCCGCTGCTGCCGGAAAACAATTTCTGTTGGATTCAGACCGAAGGCATACTCACCTTTGTGAGTGCCGAGGGGCCAAGCGCCACGCTGGAACTCGCCGCGGGCCCCCGCCGCGTTTCCGTGCACGTTGCCCAATGGAATCAGCCTCGCCTTCAGGCTGGCCAGAACTCACGCGTGCGAGTCGAGGGCGTTTGCGAAGGGGTCAGTGACGCCAATGGGGATCTGGCCACCGGGTTCATCTGGGTCCCCGCGTCGGGCGTCGTTCGGCTCTTGGAGCCGGTTGGCGACCAGGAGGAATCCCTTGTTCCGTGGGATTCACCGACAAACTCCGCTGGCAGTTTCGGCGGTT
>DATKLE010000024.1:0-27061 GCA_035542575.1 Terriglobales bacterium
ACGGAATGTAGCGTTGGTGGGGCACGGGCATGCCGGCAAGACCTCGCTCGTCTCCGCCATGTTGTACACCGCCGGCGCCACCCAGCGGCTGGGCCGGGTGGATGACGGCTCGGCCACCACCGACTACGACGACGAAGAGATCGCCCGCCAGATGTCCATCGCCAGCAGCCTGGCCTACGTCGAGTGGGGCAAGACCAAGATCAATCTGATTGACACTCCCGGGTTCAACATGTTCGTCCACGAAGCCAAGATGGTGCTGCCTGCGGTCGAGGCCGCAATCGTGGTGGTGGATGGCGTGGCCGGGGTCGAGGTGGTTACGCAGCGGGTGTGGGGATACTGCGAGGAGTATCAGACGCCGCGAGTGATCATCGCCAGCCGCATGGACCGCGAGCGCGCCGATGCCGGGCGGGTGCTGGAGTCTCTGCAGAGCGCGTTCGGGCGCACCGTGATTCCCCTGGAGCTGCCCATCGGCAGCGAGAAGAATTTCACCGGGGTAGTGGACCTGGTGCGGATGAAGGCCTTCACTTACGAATTGGGGGGAAACGGCAAAGGCAAAGAAGGTGACATTCCGGCGAACATGAAGGACGAAGCGCAGTCCGCCCACGAGAAACTGGTGGAGATGATCGCCGAGGGCAATGATGCGCTGATGGAGGAATTCTTCGAGAAGGGGACCATCCCCGAGGAGCACCTGATTCCCGCGCTACACGAAGCCATCCGCGAGGACAAGATTTTCCCCGTGCTGTTCGCCTCAGGGCTGGGCAACATCGGCGCCGACCGGGGGATGGACTTTATCGTGGACTATACTCCGGCGCCGACGGAGCGGGGGACGGTGCAAGGAGAGGTCACCTCCGGCAATGGCGAGCCGCCCACCCGCAAGGTCGCGGACTCGGAGCCGGTTTCGCTGTTTGTGTTCAAGACTGTGTCCGATCCCTTTTCGGGACGCATCTCCTATTTCAAAGTGTTCACCGGTGTGTTGAAGAACGATGCCGCCTTGCAGAATTTCGCGCGCGGTTCGCAGGAGAAGCTGGCGCACATCTCCATCATGCAGGGCAAGACGGCTGTGCCCATCACTGAGTTGCACGCGGGGGACATCGGCGCTGTGGCGAAGCTGAAAGACACCGTCACCGGCGACACCCTAGGCGACAAGTCCGCGCCCATCCAGTATCCCAAGGTCAAGCTGCCGGAGCCGGCGATTACCTTTGCCATCGAGCCCAAGAGCCGCGCCGACGAAGACAAGCTGGGCGTAGGCATCCACAAAATGATGGAAGAAGACGCCATGCTGCGCTTCTTCCGTGACGCGCAGACCAAGGAATTCCTGATCGCGGGCACGGGCCAGCAGCACATCGAAGTGGTCGTGTCGAAGATGAAGAAGCGCTATCACACGGAAGTGAACCTGAAGGCGCCCAAGGTGCCGTACCGGGAGACGATTCGTGGCCGCGCCGACGTGCAGGGCCGCCACAAGAAGCAGACCGGAGGCCACGGGCAGTACGGCGATTGCAAGATCAAGATGGAACCGCTGCCCCGCGGCGGGGAGTTCGAGTTCGTCAACGACATCTTCGGTGGCGCGATTCCCAAGAACTTTATTCCAGCCGTAGAAAAGGGAATTAAAGACGCAGCCGCGCGCGGCTATCTGGCGGGATATCCGGTGGTGGACTTCAAGGTGGTGCTGTACGACGGCTCCTACCACGACGTGGATTCGAATGATTTGTCGTTTCAGATGGCGGGGCGCATCGCCTTCAAAAAGGCGATGGAGGTAGCCAAACCCACACTGCTGGAGCCGGTCATGGCGGTGGAGATTACGGTCCCGGACGAGTTCGCTGGCTCTATCATGGGCGACTTGAACAGCCGCCGCGGCCGCATTCAGGGCATGGACAACAAGGCCGGCAACACCCTGGTCAAGGCCGAGGTACCCATGGCCGAGATGCTCACCTACGGCGTGGATTTGACCTCCATGACCCAGGGCCGCGGCAGTTTCAACATGGAAATGCACCACTACGACATCGTGCCGGCACAACTGCAGGAGAAGATTATCGAGAAGGCCAAGGCGGCGCGAGGGGCCGTAGTGGAGGAGGAAGAGTAGTAGCGAGCACCAGCAGGCAACCTTTCGGGCCCCCGGCTGTTCAGCACACAGCGCACTGGGAGCGCTGAGGAATGTAGGATGACAAAACACCAGGACCTGCCCAGGTTCAGACTCTTGGCGGCCATTACCATGGCGTTGGTCTCTGCAGTGGTAAGTCAGCCGCAGTCCGCTAAGCCCGCCATGCAGCTCAAAGTGGATCACGCCACAGTATGTGCTTCCGACTTGGAACCCATGCGGCAGGCCTTTGCCTCCGTTGGCTTGGCCACCGACTATGGCGGGCCCCACGCCAGCGTCACCCACATGGCATTGCTGGGATTCGAGGATGGATCGTATCTCGAGCTGATTGCTCCGCAGAAGCCAGGTGCGACCGAAGACTCACCCTGGGCCAAGTTCCTGGCCGGAGATGCCGGGCCCTGCGCCTGGGCGGTCGGGTCGCGGGCCATCCGCGCCGATGTGGAACGACTGAAGAAAACGGGGACGCACGCCGAAGGCCCCTTTCCTGGAAGCCGCACGAAGCCAGACGGAACTGTAATCGAATGGGAGACCGCCGGCGTAACCGGCACGCCGGGAGCCATCTTACCTTTCATGATTCAGGACAAGACGCCGCGCAATCTCAGGGTGCAGCCCTCGGCGAGCATCAAGGGAAGCGGGCTGACCGGGATTGAGATTGTGGTGCTGGGCGTGAAGGATCTTGATGCCGCGATTGGGTTGTTCCGCACGGCGTATGCGTGGCCGGCTCCGTCCGTCGCGGAGCAAAAAGAGTTCGGGGCAAAGATGGCATATTTTCCCGGCACCCCGGTAATACTGGCGACTCCTCTGGACCAGAACTCCTGGCTGGCGCGTCGCTTGCAAGAGTTCGGCGAGAGCCCCGTGGCATACTTGCTCGGCACGGCCGATCTCGAGGCGGCCACCAAACGCTACGGCCTGACCGCGCAAACCCAATGGTTCGGCAGAAAGCTGGCTTGGTTCGATGCGGGCAAGCTGAAGGGGGTGAGATTGGGGGTAATCGTTCCGTGACCGGCGCGCGTCTTGGGTTTCGCCTGCTGAGCGTTGTGTTACTCGCCGCGAGCTTCGTGGCTTGCCAGCAGCACCAGCAGCAAGACTCGCAATTAGAGGAACTCTATTTCCCGATTGAGGGTTCCGTAGGGTTTGACATTCTCCGCGCGGGAAGCTCGCCAGGTGTGCAGAGCTGGGACGCGACCTATTTGGATCGGGAGGGAAAGACCACCAAGTTTCGTATCGAGCTTCCGGTCGATGCCGGTGACGCGTCCTTTTCATCATCCGGGCAAGGCAAGTTCCTGGCGGAGGCGGGCTCCGATCCCATACCGCTCTTGGAAAGTTTGAAGACGGCGCTGCAGGCAAAACACCTGCCACGCAGTGCGCAGAAGGTCGACGTGCTGACCTTCAATTTTGTGGTCGCCGGCCAACATCAGTCGCGCTCCCCCAAGGGACTAAGTGGGAACCCAGCCGGCAATTGGAGATCGCTGGCGATTTCCTTCGCGAAGGGTAAGGGCGAGCTGCTCCTGAACATAAATCCTGTGATCCACAAGGCTGAATTCTCCATCAGGAACCCCGCGGATGCCGACCGCGCGCTGGCGGAACTGGCGAAGGTTCTGTGACCGGCAATTCTTCATCCCCACAGTTTCATTGCATCGCGCCCGCTTTCGCTTTACTATCGCCATAACGTGGCCACGCTCAAGAATGTTCCCAACCTGAAAGAGCGGCTGGTGTCGGCGGCACCGGTCGAGGATGATTCCTCTTTTGAATTGAAGCTGCGCCCGCAGCGGCTGGCGGAGTTCATCGGGCAGGCCAAGGTCAAAGAGAATCTGGCGGTGGCAATCGAGGCGGCGCGCTCGCGCGGCGAGGCGCTGGATCATGTGTTGCTCTACGGCCCGCCGGGGTTGGGGAAGACCACGTTGGCCACCATCATCGCCAACGAACTCAGCGTTGCCTTCCAGCAGACCTCCGGGCCAACCCTGCAGATCAAGGGCGATCTCACCGCCATGCTGACCAACGTCCGCGACAAGCAGGTACTGTTCATTGACGAAGTCCACCGCCTGCAACCGGCGCTGGAGGAGATTCTGTATTCCGCGCTGGAGGACTACAAGCTGGACATCATCATCGGGCAAGGCCCGGCGGCGCGCACTCATACCATGGACGTGAAGCCGTTCACCTTTGTAGGGGCCACCACCCGGGCGGGATTGCTGTCGTCGCCGCTGCGCTCGCGCTTTGGCATCGTGCTGCGCCTGGAGTTTTACAGCCACGAGGACCTGCGCATCATCGTGGAGCGGTCGGCGGACATTCTGGGAGTCGAGATTGATAAACCCGGAGCGCTGGAAATCGCCAGCCGGTCGCGGGGCACGCCACGTATTGCCAATCGTCTGCTGCGGCGGGTGCGCGACTTTGCCCAGGTGCGCGGCGCAGGGAAAGTCGATGAGCCGACGGCACAGAAAGCCCTGCAAATGCTGGAAGTGGACCGCCATGGCTTCGACGAGATTGACCGCAAGCTGCTGCTGACCATCATCGAGAAGTACCAGGGCGGCCCTGTCGGAGTGAATACGCTGGCGGCCGTGCTGGCCGAGGAGGCGGACGCCATCGAAGAGATCTACGAGCCGTTCCTGATTCAGATTGGATTCCTGAACCGTACCCCACGGGGGCGCGTCGCTACCCAACTCGCCTACGAACATTTTGGGATTGCTCCCAACCGTCGCCAGAGCTCGCTGTTCTAGCGATTCGTATCAAACCACAGCGGACGCGGAGGAGGGAGAGACCCTGCAGATTCCTCCTCCATCCGGATTTTCCAAAAACAGAACAAAACCTGACAGACTTGCCGTAATGTTTGCGTTATGGTGTAGGCTCCGGGCGGAGCTTGCAGGGCGCGGATACACCATGGAAGGGTGCAGTTCTCAGTCTCGTGCATAAGTATCGAACCGTTCTCCTGTCTGTCGGTATACTCGGCTCCCTGATAAGCCGAGGCTGGGCGGGCGCGGCACCTCAGAACGCGCACGGGCAGGCGGCATCCGCCATTTCCATCCTCCGTATTCCCCGGCTGGCACACGCTCCCGCTCTGGAGGATTTTCTCAGCATGCGGCCGTCGGGGGAGGTCGCCCCGCGCATGGTAAAGGTCACCGGGTTCCTGCAGCGCAACCCGCACGACGGCCAGCCCGCGTCCCAACGCACGGAAGCCTACCTGGGGTATGACGCGAAAAATCTGTACGTGGTGTTCGTCTGCTTCGACGACCCTTCGAAGGTGCGGGCCCGCATGTCGCGGCGGGAGGACATCTTCAGCGACGACAACGTCGAGATCATGCTCGACACCTTCCATGACCAGCGGCGCGCCTACGCCTTCCAGACCAATCCCCTGGGCGTGCAGTGGGACGCCATCTGGACTGAGCAAGCCCACGAGGACAGCAACGGCAATCTGACCAACTTCGACTCGTCGTTCGACACGGTGTGGGATTCGAAGGGCAAGCTGACGGCCCACGGCTATGTGGTGTGGATGGCAATCCCATTCAAGAGCTTGCGCTTTTCTCCCGAGCACCAGCAAATCTGGGGAGTGATTCTCTATCGCGGGATCCTGCGGGAGAACGAAGACGACTTCTGGCCGCAGATTTCGCGGCGGGTGGAGGGGCGGCTGAACCACGCCGCCACGACACAAGGGTTAGAAGGCATCTCCCCTGGCCGGAACATGCAATTCATTCCCTATGGCGTGCTGCGCTCGTTCCATGCGCTGGACACGCGCGATCCCAGCACGCCGAGCTTCGACAACCGGACCGCAGAGTTTCGCGGCGGACTGGACTCGAAGTTCATCTTGAAGGACAACCTGGTGCTGGATCTGACGGCCAACCCGGATTTCAGCCAGGTGGAATCCGACGAGCCGCAGATCACGGTCAACCAGCGTTTCGAAGTCTTCTTTCCGGAGAAGCGCCCGTTCTTCCTGGAGAATCTTGACTACTTCAAGACCCCGATTGACCTGCTTTTCACCCGGCGCATTGGCGACCCGCAGTTCGGGGCGCGGCTGACGGGCAAGGTGGGGCCGTATTCGCTGGGTTTCCTGGCCTCCGACGATCGCGGGCCGGGGGACAGTGTTCCCAGCGCCAGCCCGCTGGCGGGAGACCGCGCGACGTTCGCCATCGCCCGGGTCAGTCGTGATCTGTTCGGGCAATCGAGCCTGGGCCTGATGTACACGGATTGGCAGCTTCCCGGAGCGGGGGCGTTCAATCGCATCGGCGGCGTGGACTCCCGCCTGAAATTCAATCCCAACTGGACCGGATCGTTTCAAGCAGTAGTCAGCTCCACGCAGAACGAGGATGGCAGCTACCAGGCGGGACCGGCGTACAAAGCCGAGACCTCGTACACCAACGCGCATCTGGACTATACCGCCACCTACAACGACATCAGTCCAGGGTTCACCACTGCGGCGGGATTTGTGAACCGGGTGGACATCCGGGAGCTGAGAAACAGCTTCGACTATCGCTTCCGGCCCCGGGGCGGACCGGTGACCTCGTGGGGCGGGGGAGTGTTTACGGACAACGTGTGGGCGCACGATGGCACGCGGCTGGATACCTATTACAGTCCGGGCTTGACGGTCGGATTCAAGGGACAGTCCTATCTCTCGTTTACACCCTACGCGGAGTTGCGCGAGCGCTTGCGGCCTTCGGACTTCCCCTCGCTGACGCAGAATCAGGATTTCCACGAGCACAACAGCTCCGTCAGCTTCGGCACCAGCTACCTGCCCAAGCTCACGGTGCAGGGTTACTACCAGTGGGGAGACGGAGTGAACTTTGTCCCCCAGGTGAACCAATCCCCGTTTCTGGCGAGCGCGGATACGGCCGGCTTGCTGGTTTCCTTCCTGCCCATGACGGCGCTGAAGGTCGACAACACCTATTTGTTCAACCGCTTGCGCGATCGGGACACGGGGGCCGCCATTTTCAACAATCACATCCTGCGCAGCAAGTGGAACTGGCAGTACAACCGCGCGCTTTCCTTCCGCGTCATCCTGCAATACACCGCCACCCTGGCCAATCCCTCCTTGACGTTCCTGCAGACCAGCAAGCAGTTCAACGCCGATTTCCTCGTGACCTATCTGGTGCATCCCGGGACAGCGATCTATGTGGGCTACAACAGCGACTTGCAGAACCTGGCCTTGCATCGTTTTGGCGACATTACGCAGCTCGGACGTACTCGCAATGACTACCTTAACGACAGCCGGCAGTTCTTCGTGAAGGTTTCGTACCTGTTCCGGTTCTGAGCAGCCGCCGGCTACCAACTACTAGCTACCGCTCCGTCCCGGCTACAATGCTTGCAGCATGATTGCTCACCTGCGCGGAAAGCTGCTGTCCAAACACCCCAACCAGGCGGTGGTTGAGACTGGGGGCGTGGGGTACGACGTAACCATCAGCGTGCCCACGTTCTCCGACCTGCCCGTCGTGGGGAGTGAAGTTGCGCTGCACATCCATACCCATGTGCGCGAGGACGTGATCGCTCTCTACGGTTTTCTGCGGCCGGGAGAAAAAGAACTATTTGAGAAGCTGATCACGGTGAGCGGGATCGGGCCCAAGCTGGCCATCACCATCCTGAGCGGCATGCCGGCCGACGACATGGTGGGAGCGATTCGCGGGAACGACGTCACGCGGCTGACACGCATCCCCGGCATCGGCAAGAAGACGGCCGAGCGCCTGGTGCTGGAGCTGCGCGACAAGCTGCCCGTCGCGGGGAAGGGAGAAGTGGCAGCAAGGCCTCCGATGACTGCGGTAGAGGAGGATGTGTTATCGGCCCTTACCAACCTTGGCTATCAGCGTTCCGCAGCAGAGCGGGCATTGGCTGGCGTGGCCAAGAACGGCTCGTTTGAGACGATGTTCCGAGGAGCGCTGGCGGTGCTGTCCAAATGAGCCTGCGTTATTTCCCGATGCAGAAGGTGCTGAAGATCAGATTCAAGATGTCGTCGGTGGTAGTCGCCCCGGTGATCTCGTCGAGCGGCCGCAGCGCGCTGTAGAGATCGAGCAACAGCATCTCGTGCGGTACGCGGTTGTGGACCGCCGCCACCGCCGCTTCCAGTGCCACCAGTGATTCCCTGACCAACCCTTGGTGGCGCAGATTCGTGAGGAAGCCCGTCTCCGTCTGGGCACCCGTGTCTCCGCCCACGTGGCGCAGAATCTCTTCCTGCAGCTCGGGGATACCCCTTCCGGTAATTGCCGATGTCCGAACGTGGGGTGTCTCGGTACTCGGGACTGGGTACTCGGTACTGCGAAGATCAGACTTGTTTTCCACGACGATCGCGGGCCGTTGTGTCACCAGGCTGACTAGTTCCTCGTCTTCGGGGGTCATGGGCTGGGAACAGTCGAGCACCACCAGCACCAGGTCGGCGTCGGCCAGAGCTTCCATGGACTTGCGGATGCCAATGCTTTCCGCCTCGTCGAGGGCGCGGCGGATTCCCGCAGTGTCCACAAGCTTCACCGGTATCCCACCAATGGCTACGGTTTCGCTGACCAGATCGCGCGTGGTTCCGGGCGTGGCGGTGACGATGGCGCGGTCGCGCTCCACCAGGCAATTGAACAGACTTGACTTGCCGACGTTGGGGCGGCCCACAATGGCAAGTGTCAGCCCCTCGTGGACGACCTTTCCGTAGGCAAAGGTAGCCGCCAGCTCTTCGAGCGGAGTCCGGACAGCGGCGATTTGCTGCAGGATCTGCTCGGCGGGGAGAACGGAGACATCGTCTTCGGCGAAGTCAATGCCGGCTTCCAGGCGCGCAATTAGCTCCACCAGCCGGGTCTTGATGGGCTGCAGGCGGCGGGAGAGCGCACCTTCCAGTTGCTGGGCCGCGACTTTGGCCTGGTACAGCGTTTGCGATTCGATGAGATCGCGGACGGCTTCCGCCTGAGTCAGGTCGATGCGCCCGTTGAGAAAGGCGCGCATGGTGAACTCGCCGGGCTCGGCCAGGCGTGCCCCGGTGGCCATCGCCAGCTCGACAATGTGGCGCAGCACGACCGGAGAACCGTGAGCGGAAATCTCGACGATGTCGTCAGTCGTGTACGAGTGTGGCTTGGCAAAGTAGGTGACGACCACTTCGTCAATACGCTCGTGTGGCGCGGCCACCCCCGGCCGCGTTGGCTCCGGCCGTTCAATGCTGTTGAGCCCCACGCTTTCGCGGGCGAGGGCGCCCGCGCCACAGGGTTCAATCAACTCCCCAAACACAGCCCGGCCGGCCTCAAGATCGGACTTCAAACGAAGCATGGGGAGGGCAACTTCGCGCGCCTGCGGTCCGGCAAGCCGCACAACGCCGATGCCCCCTCGCCCGGGTGGCGTGGCGATGGCGACGATGGTGTCGTCAAGGTTCACAGGCAAGATTGTACTGGCTGAGCCCTCTGATCTTCTGGCCGTCGCAATGGCTTGCGCTAACAGCGGCTGACTTCAGGATTTCGCCGGTAAACAAGAAAGTAGTAGAGGGCAGGCCCGACAGGAATGAAGAGATAAAGAGGCACGAACCACAGCGCCTTCTGCAACCATCCGGAATTGTCAAAACTGAACCAGAAATACCACATGGCAATAGTCAGCAGGCCAGTGCCCAGGATGCCCGGCCAAAGAAACATCCTGGCCAGGAGAGCGGCGCCGGGAGACGCCTCCAAGGATGCGACTCCGGAAAGCGTCATGGCGTAGCGGACCGCGAAGATGACACCAAAGAGAGCGAACGCAGCCAGTGCACAAACAAGGTATAGACGCCGTGCCGCTCGCGAGATAATCCAGGTCTTACTGATGGGTAGGTACAGCACGTCGGCAGAGTGTAGCACGACCATGCATCTGCTTCAGCCATGCTGCTAGGGAAGCGTCTTCCGCGCCGGCTTGCCCGCAGGCCGGTAGTTGCTGGGATAGACCACCACCGAGCGGCGCAACCCTTCGCCCTGGCTTTCGGTGCGCAGGTCGTCATGGTCACGCAGGGCGAGGTGGACGATGCGCCGCTCCCGCGACGACATGGGCGCGAACTGGTAGGGAATGCCGCTCTTCCGCACCTTCTCCGCGGCCACGTTGGCTGCCATGCGCAGTTCCTCCAGGCGCATGGCTCGCTGGTTCATGCAATCGAAGCAAATTTTTTCGTGCTCGTTGCCCGGAAGGCGCAGCATCTCCAGCGCCAGCAGCTCGAGCGAACGCAGCAATTCTCCCCCACGTTCCAGAAGCAACGGTGAGTCAGGACCGGAGAGTTCCACCAGGATCTCCGGCCGTTCCCAATCCCGTTCCTCGGGCAGGGGCGGATCCACGGTGATGCGGTACTTGATGCGCAGGCCTCCCTGGGTCACGACTCCGCGCAGCAGTTCGTCGATTTTCTTGGCGGCGGCGATTTTGTCGGGAATGGGCATGATTGAACTTCAGCACTTGGCATTTAGCATTTGGCACCTAGCCTGTATCCACTTTGGAGGCTTCAGCCAGGCTCGAAGTGACCAAGTGCCAATTGCCAACTGCCAAGTGCTACTTCTCCTTCTTCTTCGCCCGCTTCAGCATCATCTCGCGCATTTCCCGGCCGAGCTTGGTACGATTCATGACGGCCTGTTGCACGATCGCAATCAGGTTGCCTTCCGACCAGTACAGGCACAGCCCGGCCGCCAGGTTCCAGCTGATTATGCCCAGCATGACCGGCATTAACGTGTTCATCATCTTCTGTTGAGACGGATCCATGCCGGCCTGCGGCGTCATTCTCTGGGTGAACAGCATGGTGATGATAATGGCGATGGGCAGGATATGCCAGGGATCGGCGGACGACAGGTCGCGGATCCACAGCCAGTGCGCATGCCGCAGGTCAATGGCCACGCCCAGCATGCGGTAGTAGGCGAACAGGAACGGCATCTGGATGAGCAGGGGGAGGCACCCGCCGACCGGACTTACGCCCTCCTGCTTCATCAGCGCGCCGATCTCCGTATTCATCTCCTGGCGCCGCGGATCGCGCAGGCTGTACTTCTTGTACTTCTCCTTGATCGCATTCATCTGCGGCTGGATCCGCTGCATCTTCAGCGCCGACTTCATGCTGGAGATGCGCAGCGGCATCAGCGCCAGGTTGATGATCAGGGTCTGAATCGCAATGGCCCAGCCCCAGTTACCGACCATCTTTTCGTAAGTCCACCGCAGCCAGGCGAACAGCGGACGGGCGATCACACCCAGCCAGCCGAAGTCCACCAGTTGGCGCAGGTCTGGCTCCACATTCGAAGGCATGCCGGCAACGTGTACCGATTCGAGTGTGCTCAGGACCTTGGGTCCCACAAACATCCGCTCGACCGTGGCTCCATGCAGGTTGCCCACCGCCGCGCCCAGCACGTCAACTCTGACGGTGTCTTGCGGTTTCTGCGGATCCTTGGGAATGTCGACGGCATTGTGCAAGGTCACCATGGCTGCGGCCTGCGCGTCTTCGGGGAGGAAGACGGCAGCAAAATACTGGTCCGACAAGCCCGCCCAGTTGAACGGGCCTGGCACCGTCGCGCCGCCACTCACTTTTTTTAGAGCAACGCGCTCGACATTGCTGCCGCTCTGATACGTGACCACGGTCGCAGCGTACGAGGAGGGACTGGTCTCATCGCCGAAGCCCGCCGGCCACATCGGAAGGGCGGTCACCTCACCTCCCTTGGACACAACCGAGACCTCGACCTGCACCACGTAAGTGTGGTCGAAGCGGAAGGTCTTGTGGACGGAGACATCCGCATCCGAGTATTCGAAAGTGATTTCCGCAGGAGCGGATTGCCTGCCCTCGCTGGAGGGAACGTAGAGCGCGGAGTTTAGCTTGTTGCGCAGGGTCTCGTCGTAGGTCCAGACGGAAAGCGGGTAACCGTACTTGGCGGATGCGGCTTGGTTGACCAGTTCGAGCGGCTTGCCCGCATCGTCGTCGAACTTCTTGAGTATCCAGGACTTCACCTGGCCGCCACGGTTCGTGAATGTGATGCGATAGAGAGCGTTCTCGATGACGGTCTCGGCCTCGGACGAAGCCTGCTTGGTCACGCCTGCGGGTTGGGCGGGAAGCTGCGCCTGCACCGTCGGGACAGGGGTGCTCGGCGGCGCCGCTTGTGGCTGTGCCTGAGTTTGGGTTGCCTTTTCTGGAGGGGGAGAGGTTGGCAGATATTTTTTCAGCAGCGGCTGGAATAGCAAAATGACCAGAAAGGTGAGCGCGAAGACCAGGAGCAGGCGGCGCTCCATGCCGGGATCTTGCTGAGGATTGGGAAAGTCTGGCAAATTCCTACCGTAGGTTCATCAAATGTGTTGGTTCGCAGAGGCCGTCACTGGCGTCTCTGCGGATCGCCACCGGGTCATAGCCACCCTTGGCAAAGGGATGACAGCGAAGCACACGCCAGATCGCCATCAAGCTGCCGCGTACTACCCCGTAGCGGTCCACCGCCTCCATCGCGTACTCCGAGCAGGTCGGCACGTAACGGCACGCAGGCGGGAACATGGGCGACACAGCCCACTTGTAACCCCGCAGCAAGTACAACAGCACCGTCTTGGCGATCTGGCTCATTTCCCGATATCTTCTCTCGTCCTGCTGGGGTTCACTCGCAACCGCTCTTCCCTACCTGGTCCGCTTCCCCATTGACTTTCGGATCACCTCAAAGGCGCGGCTGACTTCGCTCTGCAACTCGGCAAAGTCTGCTTTCAGCAGCGACTTCTTGGGATTGATGACCACGTCCACCGCCGCGCTTTCCCCCGGAGGCTGCAACCGGACCGCTTCGCGCAAACGCCGCTTCATGCGATTACGTTCCACCGCTCCGCCCAGCA
Source organism: Terriglobales bacterium (assembly GCA_035542575.1). GTDB lineage: Bacteria > Acidobacteriota > Terriglobia > Terriglobales > Acidobacteriaceae > JAIQET01. Next base: position 12,827 of record DATKLE010000024.1, read on the forward strand.
AGCGGCCAACGGTGAATCCAACCCGCAAGCCCATGCCTTCCGCGCGCGCCAAGTAGAACACCGTCATGTGCGCGGCAAAGTGACGCGCTCCCTGCTTGTACACGCGCTCGAAGTCGGCATGCCGCAGCAGGCGCGCGCTGCGGGAGAACCTCGCCCGCTGCCCGGAGCCGGACACATTGCTGCGGCCATTCGGAGCGCCGGCGCTCACAACTCTCGATCCAGACTCAGGTTACCGGCCATTTCCGGATAAGGGAGACGCCTACTCACGGAAGCCGGGCTTCACCGAAACCCGCTTGCGACCTTTGGCGCGCCGCCGGGAGATCACCGCCCGTCCGCCCTTGGTCTTCATGCGCGTACGAAATCCGTGCGTCTTCGAGCGGTGACGCCGGTTGGGTTGGAATGTCCGCTTTGGCATCGAAAAGTACCTGCTCCTGGCTCAAATCAATCGGATGAATGCGAAGGAGAAGTATAAATGACCGCTCCACACCCGGCAAATCAGTTGCGGGTTGCCAGTTGCGAGTTGCGAGCAAACCTGGCAGGGAGCACACGACAGATTGGGTCGCAACTCGGTACTCGCAACTGACATGCACTACCGGCGCGGCAGTTATAACTTCGCTACTTGACAGGAGCGTGCCTTCGGGTTCTGAATACTCGCGCAGAAAAAAATGCGCGATGAAGTTTTCCACACGACAAAAAATTTTGTGCTACTATGCGGCTCTGTCCAGCTAACAGATAGTTTTCTGAGCCCAGCGCAACTGCCCACGGTAACGAGGCATCTGCTGGAAACGAACGCTTTCTATTCTGCAAGACTTTGATACCGGGCGCTGACCAGCCACGGCCGCCCCGCAAGAAGAAATTTTATGTCTGTCCCGAGCCCAAGCCTCACCCCCAATCCGTGGAATCGCATTCTGGATGCGCTGGAAAAGAAGGTCAACCGGCACTCCTACGATACCTGGCTGAAGCCCACCCGCTACAGCCACGCCAGCGGAGGCGTATTGTTCATTCGCGTGCCCACGAAGGAGTTCCAGCACGTGGGCGACAAGTACGCCGACCTGATCCAGGAAGCCATCGACAACCTCGGCCTGGAATACCAGGACGTGAAGTTCGTCACGCCCGAGGATGACCCCGCCGCTACGCCAGTGCGGCACGACGGTGGGCTCACCGTGCATACGGGAGGAGGGGCTCCGCAGCAGTCGCGTTTCGACTGGGACGGCGCGGCGCAACTGAACCCGCGCTACACCTTCGACGCCTTCGTCATCGGTAGTGGCAATCAGTTCGCGCACGCAGCGTGCCAGGCAGTGGCGGAACGTCCGTCCAAGGCCTACAACCCGCTCTTCCTCTATGGCGGCGTGGGTATGGGCAAAACCCACCTGATGCAGGCCATCGGGCACGAGATCAAGCGCCGGCAGCCACAGGCAGCGATCTGCTACGTCTCCAGCGAGAAATTCACCAACGAGATGATCAACTCGCTGCGCTACGACAAGATGACCTCCTTCCGCGACAAGTTCCGCGGGGTGGACGTGCTGCTGGTGGACGATATTCAGTTCCTGGCCCAGAAGGAGCGCACCCAGGAGGAGTTCTTTCACACCTTCAACGCGCTGCACGAGTCCATGAAGCAGATCGTGATTGCCAGCGACCGTCCTCCCAAGGAACTGGCCGAGATCGAGGACCGCCTGCGCAGCCGCTTCGAGTGGGGCCTGATTGCCGACATCCAGCCACCCGACCTTGAGACCAAGGTCGCGATCCTTCAGAAAAAAGCCGAGCAGGAGAAGGTCACGCTGCCCACCGACGTGGCCCTTTACATCGCTTCCAACATTCGCTCCAACGTGCGCGAACTGGAAGGGGCGCTCATCCGCCTGGTTGCCCATTCTTCCCTGATTGGCGCAGAGATCACCCTCCCCTATACCCAGCAGGTGCTCAAGAACTTCATTGATTCGCAGGCCCGCAAGGTCACGATCGAATCCATCCAGAAGGCGGTAGCCGAGCAGTTCGGGCTGCGCCTGGTGGAGATCAAAGCTAAGAACAACTCGCGGGCCATCGTTTATCCCCGGCAGATCGCCATGTACCTGGCCAAGCATCTAACCGAGGCCTCATTGCCGGAGATCGGACGCCAATTTGGCGGCAAGCACCACACGACTGTGCTGCACTCCGTCGAGAAGATCGATGAGGTTCGAAAGGGCGACAAGGATTTAAACAGGTTGCTCAATAAACTGACCGAGCAATTGGGCGGGTGAATTGCGGCTGCCACGCAGATTTCCACTCATCAGAACGGTCTTCCTCGGGAACCTTTGTGGAGAGGGTGTGGAAGTTGTGAAGCATCCGGCAGAATTTGCGAAAGCCAGCCAGATGTACTGCCCGTTCCAGCGGATCCGGGGTTGATTTTTGACATGAGGGTGACGGCCGGAAGACAAGGATTTGCGGGAAGTTGAGCCCGATTTCCACTTTTCCCAGCTCCCTGCTGTTACTGCTGGTTTTATAGGTTTTTCTTTTGATATAAGGGAGTATCGGAAGTAGCGCCGCATGACGGGAGAATTGGGTTATGCCGGTAGAAGCCATTGCTGCGACGGGTACGTCCACCATGGAGATCACGGTCAGCAAGTTTGAACTCTTGCGCGAGCTCACAGCGACGCAAGGCGTGGTGGAGCGCAAGACCACAATCCCCATCCTGTCGAATTATTTATTCGAGGCATCTGGCGACAAGCTCTCGCTCACCGCAACGGATTTGGATCTGAGTCTGCGGACCTCCTGTGTTGCCAAAGTCAAGAAAGAAGGCGCTTGCACCATTCCTGCCCGCAAACTGCACGATTACGTCAAACTGCTTCCCGACGCTGATATCACCATCAAGCTGCTGGAAAACCACTGGGTCAGCATCCGCTGCGGGCGGTCAAATACCAAGATGGTGGGCATGGCGCGGTCGAATTTCCCGACCCTGCCGACGTTTCCGACTGCAGGTGTGGTAAAGATCCCGTCTCAGGTGCTGCGGGGAATGATCGCCAAGACTGGCTTTGCCATCGCCACCGAAGAATCGCGCTACACGCTGAACGGCGCCCTGATGGTGCTCAAGCCTGAGTCCATCACCATGGTGGCCACTGACGGGCACAGGCTGTCGCACATCGAGCGTGGAGGCGAGAAGTTCGAAGGCGTCTCCGGCGAGATGAAAACGCTGGTCCCCAAGAAGTGCATGGACGAGTTGAAGTCCCTGCTCGACGCCACCGACGCCGAGACCATCGACTTTGCCAAAGACGAGTCCACGCTGTATTTCCGCATCGGCTCGCGCCTGCTGACCTCGCGCCAGCTCACCGGCCAGTTCCCCAACTACGAAGCCGTTCTGCCGAAAGACAACAACAAGAGCATCACCCTGAACGGAGAAGAGTTAGGCCAAGCCATCTCCCGAGTGGCCCAGTTCGCCGACGAGCGCTCCCGCGCCGTGCGCATCAAGCTGGAGAAGGGCGAGCTGAAGCTCTCGGCCTCCTCCACCGAAACCGGCGAATCCGAAGACTCGCTCGAAACCGCCTACAACGGAGACCCGCTCACCATCGGCTTCAACGCCCAGTACATCCTAGACTTCCTCAAGGCCGTAGGCGCCGGCGACGTCAAGCTGGAGCTGAAAGACCCGCAGTCGGCCGGCCAGCTGCGCCCGGCGGACGTGGAGGAGTACAAGTATCGGTATATTGTGATGCCGATGAGGATCTGAGATTCGTCGGGGAAAATCAGGCGATAAGCGCTTCTTCAAGGACCGGTAGGTCCTCACTCGGCACAGCATCGATCCATCCAAGGACGTTTAACCTTCTAATGGCCAGAGCAACGTCGGTGTCCTCGAGGGGCGGTCTGCGGCGCAGCTTCCACTGTTTCACGTAACTGAGAACTTCGGCTTCGGTCGGTCGGTCGCCTTTGGAATCGCGTATGCGGCTTGCCGCGAAGTGTACTGTAGCCGCAATCTCCGCGTCATCAGTGTTCATGCGAACCACCAGGTCCACCACCCTAGCGATTTGCGATTGCCACTCCTTCAGAAATGTTTCGTAACCCCGCTTCGCGTCGTCGTATGTTGGGCCGACCTCCGTTTGAAGCATGCGCCCCAGCTTTCGCTCGACAATCAGTCCATTGTTTATAAGGCTTGACAGTACCTGCTTTACTTCGGGCGCGTATGGACCGTAGCTGCCGCGTCGATATGAGAGCCGTGTTGGTATGCCGGCCTCTGTCGCAAAATAGGCGACCTTTTGAAACCCGATCCGCCCTATCGGCCAGTGATACCGCTCTTTGCTTACCTGCTCGATGATCGCAACCAGTGCAACCCATCCTGGCTCGACATGAAACGGGCCCGCGGGCCCCTGGTGGATGTTTGGTACCCGAACAGGTTCCGGCTGTTCCAGGAACTCAGGCGTCAATTCCTCATGTGGCGTCCCAAATGGGGCGTAGAGTTCTACAGGGATCTCCAAATCTGCTAGATGCCGATAAAGCGATGGGCCAACAATACGCCACTCTAGTTTTCCCTCACCGCAGCCGAGCGGAGGCACCGCCAGCGATGTGACGCCCCATTCAGATATACGGGCTTGCAGGTATAAGAGTCCGTCCGTGATGTCGCTAAGCCTCGAAACGGACCGCCAGTGCTCTTTGGTCGGAAAGTTAATCACGTTCGGAGGAACGATGCGCCGAAAGAGGTAGGGTTTCCCGAGCCGAACCTCACGCCGTTGGCAGCGATGAACATAATCGTCGTACATCTCCGGAAACCGCTTCCGAAATCCCAGTGCGATTCCCTTACCCATGACACCGACCGTGTTGACGGTATTGACGAGTGTCTGCGCTTTCGATTCAAAGATGTCGCCGATTAGCACTCTAATCATCGGGTACCTCACTGGGAAAAGAGGTCTGCATCAACTGTTATCGCCAGGTCAGGCGCCAACATCTGTAGCCCCTGTCTGCTGAGGTCGCAAGAGACGTATGCTCCGGTGATGTACTGCACCGGCACAACATCTGGTACCAACACCTCAGCGCATTTCTCAACGGAGTGGCGCCACTTCTCGATTTCGTCACCCGGATGCGCCCACCAACGCGCGAAAGTACGTTCCCGATCGACGAGAGCCAAACCCGAGGGAGCAGGACCGAAACGAACGTACTTGCTTCCGGCGTTTCCGTCTGTGACGACGACATCCGCAATGTCAAGCACGCTTGGGCTGACTTGTAGCACGCAGATCTGGTCGTGCATGCCGCTCCTTCTCAGCAGCATCGGGTTGCGCGGACAGATGTATAAGTTTGCATACTCATGCAAGGGACGGCCGTTTGGCACGACCTTCCGTGCTCGTCTATCCTGAACCCCCTCAAGTGCAATTGACTGATGCTGAAACCGCTCAGCTCGTCTATGGGAAAGAATGCCCCGTTGAAGAATCGATGGCACTGTCGCAATCGGGACGATGTAGCCGAGTTCATGCAGTTCGTCGCGCGTCATGAGGGGAACTACAGCCTACTGAAAATGTAGTCCCGCCCCAACCTTTAGCCCAAGGATACACGTGTTCTTTTCGAATTGGAATGAGAATTATTCCAGTTCGAATTTGATAAAATTCGAAGTCGAATCGGCTTCTGTGCGAGGAAGGCGCCCAGCCTATGCCATTTCGACCGGAACTGTTGAAGAAGCTCAGAGAGGCCAAGGGATTGCGTCAGGAGCAGCTCAGCAAGGACGCTGGCTTGAGCCAATCAATAATCGCGAAAACGGAGAGGGGCAAGAACATGCCCGGATCCGAGGTGTTGGACAAGTTGGCACAAGCTTTGGACTGCACGACCGATTATCTCCTCGGGCGAGGGCCTGTCTATGAGACTCCTGCTGTTGCAGCCGCACACATGGCCTTTGATGTGTTCAGCAGGCAGGGCGGCGTGACCGACGAGCAGCGTGATAGGTGCCGCCGCGCGCTCCGGCACCCTGACGCACCCAAGACAGCGCAAGCATGGCGTTCCTTTGCAGAGATGCTTGAGCTAGCCGTGGTGCCAACGTCCTCTAGCGGTTCTCTAGCTCTGGTTGAGAAACAGCGGCCGAAGTCCAAGCCGATGGCTATTTCGCGGCGGCCTCATGGTTGAGTGCTGGATTGACACCGCGTGATTACTTTGCGAGCCACCGGACATTGACGGGTTGACCGTCCCACGTCCTTGACCTCCTCCCACCCCCCGCCGTACATTGGCCGCGACTGACAGGAGGGGCGTCCTATGCTCAGCGGATTCAAGCAATTCATTCTTCGCGGCAACGTCGTAGACATGGCGGTGGGTGTGGTCATTGGCGCGGCCTTCGCCGGGGTGGTGGGGGCTTTCACCAAGGACCTGTTGACGCCGTTCATTGCCGCCATCGTGGGCAAGCCGGATTTTTCGGCCATCAGCTTCACCATCAACGGCAGCATCTTCGCCCTGGGCGACTTCATCAATGCCCTCGTGTCGTTCCTGCTGGTGGCGGCGGCGGTGTACTTCTTCGTGGTGACGCCGATCAATGCGCTGGTCTCGCGCATGCGCAAGGCTCCGGCGCCGGCGGATCCGACGACGAAGAAGTGTCCGGAGTGTTTGAGCGAGATTCCTATTGATGCCAAGCGCTGCGCGCATTGTGCTCAGTTGGTGCCTAAGGGCATGGCTGCGGACTAGCCAGGCTCTCGAGGATGTTCTCCCTCAGCGGCTGAAGCCGCGCTGATTGGTGCAGGGCCTATCGCAGCGCTAAAGCGCTGCGCCACCCAAACGCTAGGCCACCCAAACGCTAGGCCACCCAGACGCTAGGCCACCCAGACGCTAGGCCACCCAGACGCTAGGCCACCCAGTCACCCGACAAGCTGGGGCGAGGCTTTTGGGTGGCGCAGGCCTTCAGGCCTGTGGACAAGCGGTCCTCAATGTGCCCTAAACTCGCAGCGCTAAAGCGCTGCGCCACCCAAAACCCTTGGGCACACTGTGCCAGCCAAACTCATACCTGGTCTCCGGGGCTGTGTAGCCGAGAGTGATATAGGCCGCGGCCCTTCAACCCTCTCGTCCTGTAACATGGGCGGGATGAGTATTCGTCCCTTCGGGCTCGGGGTGTGCTGCCTGCTGCTGCTCGCTCCGTGCTTCGCCCAGAGTGCGCACCTTAGCGCCCAGGCATCCTCCAAGCCCAAGGCGCGCCAGACCGCTCCCGACCCCGGTACAGTCGCAAACGGCACCTACCGCAATGCCTTCTTTGCTTTCTCCTACAAGCTTCCTTTTGGCTGGGTGGAGCGCACCGCGCAGATGCAGGAAGGCAGCGAGCCCGGCAAATCGCAGCTGCTGCTGGCTGTCTTCGAGCGCCCGCCCGAGGCCGCGGGCGATGCGGTCAACTCTGCGGTCATCATCGCGGCCGAGAGCGTGGACTTGTATCCCGGACTGAAATACCCCGCGGACTACTTCGGCCCGCTCACCGAAGTGACCGCCGGCAAAGGCTTCAAGGCGGTGAACGAACCGTACGAAGTCTCGGTGGGCGGCAAGGAGCTGGTGCGCGGCGACTTCACGAAAGAGGCCACAGCCTTGAGCATGTATCAGGCCTCGCTGGTCGCGTTGGAGAAGGGCTACGTGCTGTCGTTTACCTTTCTTGGGGTCGATGAGGACGACGTGGACCAAGTGATTGACGGACTGCGGTTTGTCGCCGTCGGCAAGACGGCGAAACCCAAGGCCCCTGTCAAACCGTAAGGCCGAGAATTTCCTCCTCCGTGACTCCGTGTCTCCGGGGTGAAAACGCTGTCCCAAAACACCCCCTCTAACCCCCGCCAAACCCATGGTTTACCGACCCGGTTCGGGGTCGAAAAATACCCTCCGATATGGTAAAATTCAGAGTAACTTCCGGCCCCGTAAATATTAGTAATTTCAGTAATTTGAGGTCATTTTCGGGCCTTCGGAAAAGGCACCGCCCGGCGCGGGCAAAAACCGGCATTCTCCACGGAGCGGAATGGCAACGAGAGAGATCGCACCCATCGCAGAAACCAAGACAAAAAACGGAAAGCTGGCTGCCATCAACGGAGGCAACGGCGACTACACCGCCGAGTCGATCAAAGTGCTCGGCGGCATGGAAGCGGTGCGCAAGCGCCCGGCCATGTACATCGGCTCGACCGGCGAGTTGGGACTGCATCACCTGGTGTACGAGGTCGTGGACAACTCCGTGGACGAAGCGCTGGCCGGCTACGCCGACAAGATCGAAGTCACCATTCATATTGATAACTCGATCACCGTGGTGGACAACGGCCGCGGCATTCCCGTGGACAACATGGACATCGACGGCGAGAAAGTTCCCGCCGCCGAAGTGGTGATGACCAAACTGCACGCTGGCGGCAAATTCGATACATCGTCGTACAAAGTCTCCGGCGGACTGCACGGCGTGGGCGTGTCGTGCGTGAACGCGCTCAGCCACGAGTTGGAACTGGAGATCTGGCGCGACGGCTTCACTTGGGAGCAGACCTATTCCAAGGGCGAGCCGACCAGCAAGCTGAAGAAGACTGGCGCGGCGAAGATCAAGACGGGGACGAAGGTCCACTTCACGCCCGACAAGGAAATCTTCACCACCAGGGAATACAACTTCGATACGCTGGCCCAACGCCTGCGCGAGCTCGCCTTCCTGAACAAGGGACTGCTGATTACGCTCACCGACGAGCGCACGACTGATCCCAAGACCGGCGAATCCAAAAGGGCGGAGTTCAAGTACAACGGCGGCATCGCGGAGTTCATCAAGCACCTGAACCGCGGCAAGTCAGTGCTGCACGACAAGCCGATTTACATGGAAGCCGATCGCGACGGCGTCAACATGGAGATTGGCCTGCAGTACAACGACGGCTACTCAGAAACCGTCTTCAGCTTCGCCAACAACATCAATACCGTCGACGGCGGTTCGCACCTGTCGGGCTTCCGCACCTCGCTGACCCGCACCATCAACTATGCGGGCCAGCAGATGGGCCTGTTCAAGGACATAAAGGAAAACCTGACCGGCGACGACGTGCGCGAGGGCCTGGTGGCCGTCATCAGCGTGAAGCTGCCGCAGCCGCAGTTCGAAGGGCAGACCAAGGGCAAGCTGAATTCCGATATCGCCGGCACGGTGCAGGCGTTCGTCAACGAGCGCCTGGGATCCTACCTGGAGCAGAATCCCACGGTCGGGCGCAAGATCATCAACAAAGCCATTGATGCCGCGCGCGCCCGCGAGGCCGCGCGCAAGGCCCGCGACCTGACGCGCCGCAAGGGCGCGCTCGACGGTGGCGGCCTGCCGGGCAAGCTGGCGGATTGTTCCGAGCGTCAGCCAGAGCGCTGCGAACTGTTTCTGGTGGAGGGCGAATCCGCCGGCGGCACGGCCAAGCAGGGACGCGACCGGCGCTTCCAGGCCATCCTGCCGCTCAAGGGAAAAATTCTCAACGTCGAGAAAGCACGCTACGACAAGATGCTCGGCCACGAAGAGATTCGCGCCATGATCACCGCGCTCGGGACCGGCATCTCGAAGGAGGACTTCGATGCCTCCAAGCTGCGCTACGGCAAGATCATCCTGATGACCGACGCCGACGTGGACGGGAGCCACATCCGCACCCTGCTGCTGACGTTCTTCTTCCGCCACATGCAGGAGCTGATCAAGCGCAACAACGTCTACATCGCGCAGCCGCCGCTGTACTCGATCAAGAAGGGCAAGTCGCAGCAGTACATCAAAGACGACCGTGAGTTCGTGAAGGTCATGGTGAAGCGCGCGGCCGAAGGCCTGGTGGTGCGCTACGGCGAGGGCGCCGCCAAATTGGAAGGCGCGGCCCTGGCCAAGTTCGTCACCGTGCTGAAGGAGTATCTCGACTTCTTCGACAAGGTGGACAAGCACCTGCGCGACGAGAGTGTGACGGAGCTGCTGCCCCGGCTCGATCTTTCCAAGCGCGCCGACTTCGAGGGCGAGAAGAAAACTCCGTCAAAGAAGATCGAGAAGCTGGAGAAGGAACTCAAGAAGCTGCAGAAAGAGCGCGGCTTCAAGAGCGTGGCCTCGCGCTTCGACGAAGAGCACAACCTGTGGGAAGTGGCCTTTGTGAACTCGCAGGGCGCCGAGCACGTGATCAACTGGGAGCTGGCGTCGAGCGCGGAGTGCCGGCAGATGATCTCGAAGTTCAAGCAGATCGAGACCAACATGGAGCCGCCGTTCGTGGTGGAGACCATCGCCAAAACTGCGGCTGCCAGCGGCAACGGTGAAGAGCTGAGCGACGCCGAGCGCGAGGACATTGAAAAAGCGCAGAAGAAGACCACCAAGGCGGTGCCCAAGAAGAAGTCGGCTGAACCAGAAGTCGTGGAAAAGTCCACCCCCCGCGACCTATTCGACTACGTGCTCGCCGAAGGCAAGAAAGACTTCAGCGTGCAGCGCTACAAAGGCCTGGGCGAGATGACCGCCCCGCAGCTCTGGGAGACCACCATGGATCCCGAGCGCCGCACCCTGCTGTCGGTGAAGCTCGAAGACATCGCCGAGTGCGAGACCATCTTCACCACGCTGATGGGCGAAGACGTGGAAGCCCGCCGCAAGTTCATCGAAGACAATGCGCTGGATGTGAAGAATTTGGACATCTAGCCTGTGTGGGGCGGGCACTCCTGCCCGCCCAGCCTGCCTGGAAGCAACTCTTTTTACCCGCAAGTTCCCCTGCAAACCTCGTTCTCCGTGCAAGGAGAACGTCATGTCCGCGCTCACTGCGTCACTCAAAGACCCAAGCAAATTATGGATTTGGATCGGTGGTGGTATTGCTCTCACACTCATTGTGGCTGCGGTCAGCGTATCCAATCTGTTGCGGGTGCGCACGCTGCCGGAAGAAGCTAGCCAGTACGAGGCTCGGGATAAGGCATTCGAGCACAGCACTCCAGCGGCGAGGTCTGCGCCGTTGTCGGCCGCGCTAACAGGAGGCGCTATTGCTGGCCGAGTTTCGGAGTCGGCATCCCAACCTGCCGACCGCAAGATTGTCCGCACCAGTTCCATGGCGCTGACCGTAACCAGCCCTGCCGAGGCGGCGGAGAAGATCCGCGTCTTTGCCGAGAGCCTGGGCGGATACGTGGAGACCGCGCAAATCAACAGCAGCCAGGAGTCCCCCAGCGCAACCATCACCATTCGCGTGCCGGCAGCACGGCTGGAGGACGCCAAAGCGGAGCTCCGCAAATTGTCGGCCAAGGTCAACAGCGAAAAAACCGATGCGCAGGACGTGACGCGACAATACGTTGACATGGAGGCCCGCATTCGCAACCTGCGGGCCGAGGAGGCGCAGTACCTGGAGATCATGCGCAGTGCCAAGAAAGTTCCGGACATGCTCGACGTGAGTGAGAAGCTGAGCGAAGTGCGAGGCGAGATCGAGCAGCAGCAGGCGGAGTTCGCGGCGCTCTCCAAGCAGGTGGAGACGGTGGCGATCACCATATCGCTTCTGCCCCAGGCTCCGCCCGAAAGCTTCAGTGTGAACTGGAAACCGCTGCGCACGCTGAAAGTCGCATACCGCGACGCGCTCGAAGGGCTCGCCGATTACGCCAGCATCATGATCGGTTTCTTGCTGTATCTCCCCGTGATCTTGCTGTGGGTGGGGACGGTCGGGCTAGGCGCCTTTGCCAGCTGGCGCGTGCTACGCCGGGTGGCAAGGGTGTTTGCGGCGTCCAAACCTGCGGTTTCGCCGGTGCAGCCGAGCTGAGGATACCCACGCCTACTCGTGCGCGTAGTGCTCGGCGCCCATGAAGTGCAGCGAGACGTACGGCTCATTTCCCACTACCCAGCTGTCGTGTCCGGGAGGGCCAGGGGGAATGTAAAACAGCATGCCGGGACGGAGTTCGTGGATGGTGCCGTCCTCCATGGCGGCGGTGGCGCAACCGGAGAGCACCAACCCAACATGCTCAACGTTGCAGCGCGTGGCGCCCACGCCCGGCCCCACGTGAACCGACCACTTCCAGCCCGGCTGGTAGGTGGCCCTTCCGATGGTCATGTTCCCGATGCGAACCAGTTCGAACTTTCCCTTCTCGAAGGTTCGTACCTCGTCGGGTTTTTCAAAGCTCTTCAGGATGGTCTCGATCATTGCCCTGGCTCCCAGGCGAACAGAAGTTGGCTCGCCACCACAGATGAGGTTCGTGTCTCTCAGGTTGCAATATCGTGCAGCCGACCAAGAGTGTCCGCGCCATGCCTGGTTACCCGCCGGTTACCTCTGCGTCCTTTGTGTCCTCTGTGGTTAACCCGCTTTCGCAAGTTTCCCCGACCGCTGCGTTCTCTGAACAGGACCGGAAAACCCTCCTCCTCCTGTCCAGAACAAGAAGGGGAAATTGCAATGAAGAAGCTACTGTTGATTTTGCTATGTCTGGGTTCGCTGGCGTGGGGGCAGGAGGCGGGGGACGACAATGCTCCGGCACTCACCATCTACAACCAGAATTTTTTTGTGGCTCGTGAGCATCTTCCGATGGACCTGCACTCGGGGGTCAACCAGGTCGCGTTTGCCGGCATCGCGGCGCACCTGGAGGCGGATTCGGTGATCCTGCGCGATCCCAACGGGCGCGCGCTGCAGATTCTGGAACAGAACTACCGCAACGATCCCATCTCGCAGGAATTGCTGCTGTCGTTTTACGAAGGCAAGACAATTGATTTCCTGGTGCAGCGCGGCGAAAAGCAGGAAATCGTCCGCGGCAGAATCGTGCGCAGCGGCTATGTGCCCAGCGCCACTTATGCCAACGGATATCCGCAGCCGGGCTACGGCCAGCCCATCATCGAGATTGACGGCGTACTGCGCTTCGGGTTGCCGGGACAGCCGTTGTTTCCGGCCCTGTCTGGCGATTCGATTCTCAAGCCCACGCTGAGCTGGCTGATTGAGACCAACGATCCCGGGAAGTTCGACGCCGAGGTCTCCTACGTCAGCGGCGGCATGAGCTGGCAGTCGGACTACAACCTGGTCGTGTCCGACAAGTCGAACGGCAAGTTCGACGTGCTCGACATGGTGGGCTGGATCACCATGCGCAACCAGAGCGGCAAGACGTTCGAGAACGCGCGCATAAAGCTGCTGGCCGGCGACGTGAACAAACTTCAGCCGGGCACGGTGGCGGGGCGCATGTACAGGGCGGAATCCAAGGCCATGGCGCAGGACGCCATGGCGCCGGTGGTGCGCGAGAAGTCCTTCGACGAATTCCACCTCTACACCCTGGAGCGCGCTACCACGCTACGGGATCAGCAGACCAAACAGGTGGAGTTCGTACGCTCGACCGGCATCCGCGCGCTACGGCTGTACGTCTATGACGGGGCGCAAACCGACTACGGATATTATGGCGGCCTGGTGCAGGACCCGAATTACGGCACCGCGTCCAACCCCAAGATCTGGGTGATGGAGGAGTTCAAGAACTCCGACACCAACCATCTCGGCATTCCGCTGCCCAAGGGCAAGCTGCGCTTCTATCGCCGCGACACCGACGGGTACCTGGAGTTCGTCGGCGAAAACACCATTGACCACACCCCGAAGGATGAAACCATCCGCGTGTACACCGGCAATTCCTTTGACATCGTGGGCGAGCGCAAACGCACCAACTTCCGCGTGGACTCGAACCACAACTGGATGGAGGAGTCGTTTGAGATCAAGGTGCGCAATCACAAGAAGGAGCCGGTGAACGTGCGCGTGGTCGAGCACCTGTACCGCTGGACCAACTGGAAGCTGATCGAGCAGTCGCACGACTCCCGCAAGATGGATGCACAGACGGTGGAGTTCCCCGTCAGCATCGCTCCGGACGGGGAGCAGGTGGTGACCTATACGGTGCATTACTCGTGGTAGGGGCAGTGGCGAGGGTAAGGATGCTTCGACTCGCGGGAGCGGCGCTTCGCTTGCTCCCGCTTCGCTCAGCATGACAGGGCTAGGGTTTCACTCCGGGTATTTCACCTCGGGGTAAGCCCGATCGAACACCACCCAGGTCAGGGCAATCACCACAAACAGCAGCGCACTGCCTTCCGGCCCGACCGACCCTCCGGTCAGCCACGTGGGCCCCTGGAATGACGACTGCAGCAAATGGCCCGGCCAGACACCGCCGCTGTCGGGCACGGAGTAGAAATAGGTCTCGCCCCAGTCCCAGGAAGCGTGGAAGCCGATGGCAAACCAGAGATTGCCAGTGCGGCGCAGGGTGAGGCAGAAGAAGAATCCGATGACCGCGGCGCCCAGGATGCCGGTTGGCGTCTCTCCTGGGTTGTTAACGTGGGTAGCGCCGAACAGAGCGGAGAGCAGGGCAGCAGCCGGCCAGAAGCCTATGCCCTGGGCAAGAGTAAATTGAATGTAGCCG
>DATKLE010000025.1:0-3615 GCA_035542575.1 Terriglobales bacterium
GCAGGCCGATCCCGACACCGGGTTCGCGTATAATTATTTCCGCGACTACGACCCGACGCTCGGGCGCTACGTCCAGGCCGACCCGATCGGGCTCGCGGGCGGGATCAATCGGTATGCGTATGTGGGTGGGAATCCGGTCGGGTGGATTGATCCTAATGGACATGGACCAAAGGGAGCCGCAATTGGTGGAATGATTGGGGGCTCGATTGGAATGACCTTGGGTGGCGCCGGAGGTCTCCTGTGTGGGCCATTTCTGGCTCTCTGCTCTCCAGCAGCAGCAGAAGCCCTAGGCTGGGCAGGTTTTGCCAGCGGCGCGATCATTGGCTCCTATATCGAAGACTTGCAGTGCCCACCGGACTATCAGCCAGTTACGCTACCGCCGTACGTAATGAATCAGGAGAAGGACCCAAGCACGCCCACGGGACAACGTGGAAGTCCGCTCGAGGTTGAGCCTGGAACGAATGAGCCAGCAAACATTGGTGGCCGGGACTACACTGGCCACGCCTTAGATCGCATGCGAGGGCGAGGCGTTCCGCCCTCGGCAGTTGAAGACGCCATTCAGCACGGTCAGCAACAGCCTGGCAGAGAGCCAGGCACCACTGTGCACACTGGAGAAAATGGTGTCACAGTCGTGGTTGGTGGCAATGGCCAAGTCATCACCGTAATTATCAAGTAGGGCAACGATGAATGATCTTCTTAAGAGGCAGCTGTTGATCATGCAGGGGTTAATTGAGGATCATCGCGCAGGGCGACTGGCGCTTGACACACTTATCCAGCGCATTGAGGGGGTTTCTAATTTCGTCGAAATAGAGTCCTGGAAAGATCGGATTTTTCCGATCATCCTGACCCTTGAGCAGATAAATGCTGCAGTTCTGAACGCGAAGACAACGCTCTCCGAAGTTCAACGAGCCGACGTGGCGCGCGCGTTAGACGATTTAGAAGGGCTCATCCAGCACGCCCAGAAGCACTAGGAGCATAGCCATTCTCCGCGTGACGGCGCAGCTACCTGGAGGGCCGGGACCTCGTCTGGTCGCGCTGCGATACACGTTCCGATGCTGCGTGCCTCGCGGGGTCGAAAATCCAAATACCTGGGCTGACAAAGCAAGCCCGACAAACTTGTCGGCAAGGTGGTGGCGGACGCGATCTACTACGTCCAGGACGGCGCGCCCGTGGACAGCTTCACCTGGACGCCGGAGATCCAGAGTGCGGGCGACTACCAGCTCTATGCCCGCTGGACCGCCTCCTCGGCCAACTCGGGGGCCGCGCAATACACGGTGGTGCATGGCGGCGGGACCAGCCTGGTGACCGTCAGCCAGAAGCAGAATGGCGGGCAGTGGAACCTGCTGGGGACCTGGAGCTTCGCGCCCGGCGCCGGCCATCAGGTCACGCTGACGGCGTCCTCCGACGGCAATGTGGTCGCCGACGCGATCAAGCTGGTGGGGACGGGCCCGGCGCCGGCCAATCTGGTCTATCTCCACACCGACCAGATCGGGCTGCCGCAGAAGATCACGGACGCGACCCAGGCCGTCGTCTGGGACCGGGTCCAGGATCCCTTCGGGCGGCAGGTGTCGCTGACCTCGAGCGGCGGCATCGACACGGCCCTGCGCTTCCCCGGCCAGCAGGCCGACCCCGACACCGGCTTCGCGTACAACTATTACCGCGACTACGACCCGACGCTCGGGCGTTACGTCCAGGCCGACCCGATCGGCTTGGCGGGCGGGATCAATCGGTACGTCTATGCGAACGACAATCCAACCGGCTACGCGGACCCGAAGGGACAGAACCCGCTTCTTCTCTGCCTCGCAAATCCGCTATGCCGCGGCGCCGTGACGGGTACCGCCATAGCGGGCGCGGACGTGGCCTATCAGCTATGGAGGAACGACTGGCAGTGGCAATGCGTCAACTGGCACGAGGCCGGTGATGCATTCTTGCAGGGCTTCTTCCTGGCGAACGCGCTGCCGGAACTGCGGCCGATCTGGGGCGCGCTTAGGGCCGGAGGGGGGCGACTCCTCCGCGACAGCAGCGGAGGCTTACCCAAGCCCGGTGCCGCAGAAGAGGCAGGGGCGACTGGGCAGAATGCGATTGGAGTGGGAAACTATGCTAATGAGTCGATAGCAGCAAGATCGACCGCTCGAGACTTTACATCGGCTGAAAGAGCTGAGATTAACCGCATTGGCTCGGAGACGGGGTGTCATACCTGCGGAACGACTAACCCTGGAACCAAATCTGGGAGTTTCATTCCGGACCATCAGCCTCCTTCAGCTTTGAATCCGTCCGGACAGCCTCAGCGCCTCTACCCACAGTGTCTCAGTTGCAGCCGCGAACAGGGCCTGGCTATAGCTCGTCAACTCCAACAGCGAGGGCCATGATGCCCAAATTTGCAAAGATTGCACCTCCGAACTCTTTGGTGCTTATTGTAGATGCGAGCGGTGGGGTAGTTCCGGCTTCGATGTCGGGATCGCTTATCGCATCGACGGATTCTTGTATCGCGGTGGGTTGCCGGTCCGATGTTGATGGTGACACAGAATTCAAACTGGGCCAGGCCTCTGAAGTCGATCCTGGAGGGCAACCCGTATTTCTGGGCAGGCTGAGAACACCTAGCCTCAAGGTCGTGCTGCAAACGGTTACCGGCCAGGCGATCCTTGAATCATCAGTGACACAGCGGGAAACGACGATTCGGGTTTGGGCGAATGATCCAGTCGAGCCCGACCAAGTGATTGTAGGAATTGGATAGCAGACGAGTAATAATCGCCGAATGTGCACGGGCAACCAGCGGTTATCGCTGTGACTGCCTAACGGCCAGTTCGGCCAACGAGCACGTGGGTGAAAACAGCTGGAGATTGCCTCGTACTTTCACGATGAAGCATGGAGAAGGCCATCTACTGACCTTGACAAACGTGGCCAAATGGCGCGGTTGTCGCCGATGTGGTGACCGTGGTGTCTGCTGCACACGGCCTGCGGCTTCGGCGTTGAGGATGGCGCGAGGGACAATTAGTGCGCCTGCGCCAAATGGCCGATGTCGATCGTCAGTTCCACTGATGCCCGCTACTCCGTGACCTACGAGTTGAGGGTGGCAGATCGATTGTCACGGTGAATCAGCACGCAAGTTGCGGGCGATGGGGCCAGTTCGGCACTGTTCCGCCTCCGCGTGGCGCGGGCCACGGGGTGACGCTGAGGGCTTCGGTCGACAGGAAACTGGTGGGTGATGTAGTCGGGCGCCAATGGCTGACCTTCAGCCCGACCGACGGATCATGCGCCAGTTCTCGAACAGCCTGATCAACACATGGGCGCAGGCGAGATAGATGAAATAACAGGGCGGGCCCAGATGCTCCATTGCCTGGCCGACGGTCACCGGCATCGACATGGCGCCCGCGCCGAGGAATGGCGCGCGGCCGATCCGGATTCATTCGAGCCGCGTATGGATGTGGGGCCGCAGCGCGAGGGGGAGAGCGCGGCGTGATCTGCCGCTTTGGCAGCGCCAAGTGTGCCCCATTCCGCGCGCATCGCGGTAGCACACTCGTTCGCGTCAACCAGAATGGCAACGGCTGTTCGGCGCTTTTGGGCACCTTTATCATGAATCCCGGGCAGAATCACCGGGTACAGCTGGGCGATCAG
>DATKLE010000026.1:0-18635 GCA_035542575.1 Terriglobales bacterium
TACGCGGACCAGCCGACGACCTTCGGCAAGATCTTTTCTGCGAAGCCGGCGCGGCAGTTACAATTCGCCCTGCGCTTCAGTTTCTAACAGACAGGGCCGCCCGGTCATGCGGCGGCCCAGCAAACGCCTGCACGAGCACACACAGCCAGCCTGCAGCAGAATCACTTCCCCGCTTCAAGCTGAAGCACCGCCGGCCGCAACGTCCATATGTTCCCCGCGTCCTGGATCGCATTTTGGCGCGGGAAGAAATAGCCCGGGTCCGTCGTCGGCAGGAAGTAGCGCAGCTTGATCTTGGTGTCCGACGATGGAGCCAGATAGGCCTCCACCATCAAGGCAAGGAATTGAGCGGAGTTCACGTGCTGACCGCCGATCTCGATCTTGGCCGGCACCGCATTCGAAGGTACAGGTCGCCAGGTCTGGTCATCCAAGCCAGGGGCGAGCCTGGCGGCTGTGCGTGCAATGTCGCTGACCGTGAACTCTGCTGTGGGGAAGGTGGACTCGGTCTCTTCCAGGGAAAGGGGGCCGTAGACACTGGTTAGACGTATCGTCTTAGGCGGCTTGCCCTGCTTGGAGATTTCCGCCAGCGCGTTGCTCAGAAGTTGGAACAGGTCGGCAGCCGAATAGTAGCTCCCGCCGGCTTGTACATAGGTGGGCCCCATGTTTACCGTCTTGCCGCTTCGCTTCAGCCAATCCTGCGCCGCCTCTTTCAGGACCTCCGCAGAAACATCGGAGCCGACGGGAGTCCTGGCCATTCGCATGAGGTCTTTGGGGCTTACGAAGCGGCTGCCCGGATTGGCCGGAAGGAATTCTCCGAATAGATACCGCAATGCCTCCTCTTCGTTCGCGTACGCCTTGTCAGAGGTGGGGATGGTAACAAAGACGCGCGCCCCGGTCGGGATGGCCGGTTCGTCCGGGTGGTCGTAGGCCCAGGTCAGGGGATAGAGCTTGGGAGTGCCATCCGGCCACTTTTCCAGATAACGCGCATAGTCGACGACCTCGATCTGCAGCAGTCGCACCCGCGAGCGGTCCAGCGTTTCCAGGAACTTGGCGAGCGCTTCCTTGCCCTCTTCGGCATATAGGCGACGAATGTCCTTGGTGCTGGTGAACGAGGCCCGGAGAAAACCGGAGTCCCAGAACAATTCGGAACTGGCCACCGGCACCGGGGCCATGCTCGCGGCGATCTGCGAGGCCGATTCACCGAAGCCATGGATGCCCATGGTGAAATAAGGATCGGGGAATCCAGGCACGATCGCCTGGATGTTCAGGCGGCGAAGCTCGTGATAATAGGGCGCCTCTCCCCCCAGCTGGGGGGCGAACGCCCCGAGAATCGTAGGCTTCCCCAGCACCTCCGACACGCTGCGCAAACCACCCGAGCGATTGGGATCGGGTTCGCCGGTCAACGGATCCTTGTAGTCATTGAAGAACTGCTGGGCCGCCTTGTATTGAGCGAGCCATCGTTGCTCGGGAGACATGTCCTTGGTCAGCTTGGCCTTGGGTCGGGCCCGGTACGTGGGCTCGTCCTCCCCCACATAACCCAGAGTCACGAGTCCGGCATCAGCTAGAGCCTTGATTTGGGCCAAGTATCCCCGTGTCGTTGGGGTCTTGGTCAATTGCTGAGCAAACGCCCCGGAAAACTCGCAACTCACGTTGAAGGGAACCGAGGGATACTCCTTTCGCAGCCGCTCGATCAGCTTGGTGATCCGGAAGAGCCGGTCTTCCCCGATGCCCATGGTCACGTGATCTTCGAACCGTGCCTGCAGCAGAATCAGTACTGGTTGCTTCTTGGTGGCGGGTTTCGGCTGGTCATCCTTGGGCTTGTCAACCGTCTGGGCCGAGAGCGGAGCGATGAGAACGCATACAGCGGCGAGGACAAGAAGCTTCTGCATCTTCATGGGATCAGAACCTCACAGGCATGGATATAGAAGGAAGTGAACCAGCGTCTGCGGTACTTGAAGGAGCAAGAAAGAACCGCCAGCCAGCTTGAGCCGGCTGGCGGTTGCAGCATCCATTGGCTAACGACCCTTGGGCAGTGAGCCACTCGCATTCGCCTGGTTCGACTGGCAAGTTTCAATGTCAGCCAGCGTGGCCGGAGCGATACGGTAGTAATAGGTCACGCCCGGTGTGAGCGGCCCATTATCCATGTATCCCAGGGTCTTGCCCGTACCCATGACCGTGTTCTTCACCGTGCCGAGCTTGGTGTAGGGACCACCGTTGACCGTGCTGCGGTAGATGTTGTAGTGGTCTGCGCCGGTTTCGATCCAAATGACCTGGATATAGCCGGCATGACCGGGTACCGCCCCATGACCGATGGCCTGTGCGCTGTTCACACACTTCGAGCAGACTGGATCGGTTGCGGTGCGCAGCAGAACCTGTGTGCTCGCGGTTGCCGTCAAGTTCGGAGAAGGCGGGAACGACAGGGCGCTGTTGTCGGTCACCCGCAGGTTGACCACCTCCGTGGCGCCGCTGCCCAGTAACCCGGCATTGGCATAGAAATCATCCACTCTGGGCTGCGCCAGCGTCCCGCCGGAAAGCGGATACGTGCCGTTACCCAGGGGATCCCACTCATACTTCGTGAGGTAGTTGTCGGGGTTGTTATCGGAATGGCCCGGAGCCGCCGAGGAACCGGTGCCGTTCAGGTAGAACGGCAGATAGGCCGGCTGCGGACAGATGCTGTAAGGCCCGCCCGGACTGGCAGTCGGCGGGAACGGCGGGTTGGTGATGACGATGTTCACCGTGGCAATCGCGGTCAGCGGAGTTGGCGACGTGTTGTCCGTGACCCGCAAGCGCACCGGGTAGTTCACTGGGAAGGTGTTTGAATTGGTGTGGATCACGACATTGTTCTGATTCACCCCGGAGACGTTAAACGGCCCACTCCCGGTTCCGCTGAAATCCCAATCCCACATCACGATCTGCTTGGTAGCATCCTGGTGGAAGGAATTCTTGCCCGTGAAGTTGACCATTCCTCCGTTAATGACCTGAGTGGGCGAAGCATCGATCACCGCCACCGGCAGGCCGCTGGTGAATACCGTCCGGTTCAGCATGATGATGGCCCAGGCGGTCTCGAAGTAGCACTGCTGCCCAGTGTATTCATGGCACCACCAGTAGCCGTCGGCAGCCTGGGCGTTGACCAAGGTCTTGGCGACACCGTCGATGGGATCGCCTTTGGCGGTTTCGGCCGCGTACCAGTCGATGCAGTTGACCAGGTTGTTGCTGGGGAACCCGTCGCGGCCGCACAGTTGGGTCAAGTCCCCGGCCGGATTCAGCAGCATGGATTTGGTGAACGAGAACAGCCCGTACCAGTAGCCCAGCGGACCGGAGAAGTTGGCCCGGATGTAGTTCTCGGTATGGTCCCACATGGTGGGGCTGCCCGGTGTTCCCCGGGTCACCCCGTCCATGGCCATCTGCACCATGCCGGAGGGCGTGACCGCCCACGGCCCCCAGGGATAGTAACCGGGGCTCGTGTATCCGAACCCATTGCCATCGAACGTGTACGTCAGCCACTTATTTTGGTTGGCCAAAAGGACCGGACTCGTACCTCCCCCCATTGCGGGCGGAAATGCGAGACCGAATTCCTTGACTGCTCCGAGCATGCCGATGGCCCCCCACTGGCTGGTCGAGTTATCGGAATCACCGGACCGGCAACTGTATCGCCAGCCACCCTCATAGGTTGAGCTATAGCCCTCGGGTGCGCCCGGGATCTGGCAGTAGGTGTAGAAGTCCATCATGTCCTGCTCGATGGTCTTCAAAGTCTGGTTCACAATCCCCGGGTTCCCGACCCCCGCCACGAAGTTCTGCTGCCCGGTGGCGGCAATCATGTCCATCACCATGCCCGACTCGTAAATCGGCGATTCGGGAACATAGGTGGCAATGCCATTGGCGTTCTGATCGGGGTTGAAGGTCCCCTGACTGTTGGTAACCGAGCTGGGGATGTTGGTCGTGGACAATCCCCAGAGCGTCGCGTTCAGGCCGCGCAGGGCGGTTTCGGCGTAAGGATCGGGATTCGCGGGGTCGGTATCCGGCTGGTGTCCGTTCACCAGGAACGCCGTGGTATTGACGCCGTTATTGCCAACGTATCCGCTGCTGGCGTAATTCCCGCTGTTCCAATATCCGACCACGTTGGTTGCCGGCAGCACCCCGGTGCGGCTCTGCATCTCCCGCTGCAATCGCCACATTCCCTCGTCGATCGCGATGTTGACCCTGGCCTGGAGGGTGTTGTCGCGGATCGTGATGTAGTACTTGGCCGAGTTGACATTCGGAGGATTGGCGCCGTCCTTCACGTACACGGTCGCGGTAAACGAGGTGTTCGTGGCGCCGGTGTAAACGTGCTGAATGCCGATATTGTAAGGGCTACTGACCGCCGTCCAAGCCTGGACCGGACTGCCGTCGCCATAGTCCCAGTAGTACTGCACGGCAGTCGAATCGGTGGTCGCCTTCAGATAGATGGTTCGACCGCTGATGGTATCGTGCGGGGTGATCAGGCAGGTAGGAGGTACAGGAGTGACCCAGGGGACTGCCTTGACGATCGGCCCCGCCGCCGGGGGCCAAGGTGTTGAGGGGGGACAAGGTGTGGCCGCCATGAGGCTGGTCACAGCGAACAGAAGCGTAAGCGCAGGCCCAAGCAGATGTCTCATGCGCATGGTTGCTTCCTCTCTCTTCTGATGTCAGATGTCTTCTAGGTTTTCACCCTCCAAGCACACGGCGCAAGCTCCTCTGGGGCCAGCGCGCCCGAGCCAGGATACGGGATGGAAGGGCCCAATCCTACTACTTCACAGCCGACTTGCGCCGCAATCCCAGCATGGCACCCAGTCCGGATACCAGCAGCAGGGCCGATGCGGGTTCGGGGACCTCGGTCGAACTCTTGATGGTGAACGACTCGGTCAGATAGTAATTCTCTCCGTTGTCGTTGTCCGTGAGCTGCAGGAAGAAGCCGCCCGGCGGCGGAGTCGTGCTCGTGCTGAAGGTCAGCAAGCCGGTCTCGCCGGGACTCAGGATGAACGCAAAGTTCTCGCCCATAGCCACGGAGCAGCAGGCATCCGGAGGAGGCGCATAAGCGGGAACATGGTTCGTGTTGTCCAGGGTATCCAGGGCGAACATGTCGAACACCGAGCCGGCGCCGTAATCGACACCCGGCCATCCGAGGCTGTACGACAGGCCGGCCGGCGGTACGCCGTTCACTGTCCCGTACGCGTTGGAAAAATCCCCAGGCGACTGGTCGATATTCCAGAAGGGATACAGATAAATCCCGCCGTAGTTGGCTCCCGGCGAGCTGAAGGTGATAGTCATCGATCCAAGACCGGTGTTGAAGTCGAAGGTGGCTGAGTTGACGGTGCCTGGAAGAGCCGGGGGGTTGTAGGTCGTGTCATTGATGTTGACACTCCAATCCCACAGGTACCAGTCGTCGGCCCAGGCAGTGGTCGTCGCCACTCCGGTCAGCAGCAATGCGAATGCAATCAGAAGCAGGCCCTTCTTCATGTTCCCTCCCAAATGCTCGGGTGCGGGGGAATTCTACGAGCAGAAATCTCCACCGTGCGGACGAGCAATTTGGGTTCCGAACGTAGGCGCCTCAACTCCTTTATTGTCAACGTAGTATGGAAACTGGGTCCCGGCAGTTGCAGACTCTTGCAGACAAACGGTAAGGGTTTGCCCAACCCCGCGCGGGGTCATTCCCACCTGGCATGGTCCCACGAAGACGGTGGAATTCAAGAGCATGCCCTGTGGGGGAGTATCGTCAGAAGGCGAAGTGGAGGGCGACCTGCAGCAGTCGGGGGCTGGCCGCGCTGACGATGTTTCCGAACGTCGAACTGCTGATGTTGCCGTTCACCGATGCCGGGCCGTAGAACTGCGGGTGATTGAAGGCGTTAAAGGCTTCGATGCGGAGGCTCAAGGTGCGGGACTCGCCTAAGCCAACGTCTTTTTGAAGCGCCATATCGAAGTTGGACATGCCAGGCCCGTAGAAGAAGCGGGGCTTGGCATTGCCCGGCTCTCCAAGAGGCTGGAGGCTGAAGAGCGCCGTGTTGAAGTAAGGGAGGCCGCTGCTCGGATCCGGGTTGAGATTGAGCGGGCCGGGCGTGAACTGGGGCAGGTCGACTCCCCAGGTGTTATTGACGCCGTTGCGTTGCGTGCCCAGCAGCGACCGGTCGCTGTTGTTATGCAGGGTGACAGGGAATCCGCTGCTGAAACGGGTGACGCCAGAGAAGATCCACCCGCTGGTGAGCTGGTTGCGGGTGTGGAAAAGCCTGTCCAGGGGAAGGTTGTAGTAGTAGCTGAAGACGAAGTTGTGCTTGACGTCGAAGGCGGACAGGGCGTAGGTGGCGCGGGGATCGAAGGGATTCAGCTGCTCCGAGATGCTGGAACCATTGTCGAGGGACTTGGAGTAGGTGTATCCGGCGAGGAATTCGAGCCGGCGGCTCACGTACCGCAGGCTGGTTTCGAAGGCGTTGTAGTTGGAATTGCCGATGGGACTGATGAAGGTGACAGCGGCGAAGTCGGAGCCGAAGGGCTGACGGGTACCGTGGAAGACCTCGCCGGAGGCAGACGTGTAAGTGGCGTCTTCGCCGAACGGCCCGCACCCCGGCAGGCTGAGGCAGAGCTCCGCATTCCCGGGATTGGCGGGCACGAGCACGATGAGATGGTGCGCCTGACTGCCGACGTATCCGAGCGTCAGCAGGGTGTTAGTCCCGAACTGGCGCTGCAAGGTGAGGGTGTACTGCAGGGAATAGGGGCTCTTGCCGCGCGGGTCATAGCCGGGCATGCCATTGATCGGAATGAACTGGGTCCAATCCACGTTGGGGTTGGGGTTGTTCGCGGTGGCGTTGAGCGGCGGCAGGTCCAGGGGGAAGCGCTGACCATTGTCTACGCCGGTGGCCGCGGTCACGAAGGGGTTGGAAAACAGCGGCGGCCCAAGACTGGCGTAGGTGCTGCCATAAGGCGGATCGCCGGCCATCACGCCGATGGAGACACCCTCGACGGCGGAGAAGAAGCGGCCGAATCCGGCGCGGATACTGGTCTTGTCCTGGCCCAGCAGGCGGCCGAGGAGGCCGCCGCTGGCCGAAGGGGAGTAAGCCACACCCACTCGGGGCGAGAAATTGTTCCAGCGGGTGGGCGCCAAAGAGCGCCCGATGCCGGGATCGGTGGGGAAGACGATGCCCCGTGGCGCTGTCGGATAGACAAGGGACTGCTGTCCGAGAACGAGGGTCTGAATCTGGTTGTACGCCTCGTACCAAGGCATGATCACATCCCAGCGGAGGCCATAATTCAGCGTCAGGCGGGAATGGACGCGCCAGGTGTCCTGCACAAAGAGGGCGCCGTACTTGTTGCGGTTGTAAAAGGGACGCGCATCCCCCTGGGTGTACTGGCTGGCGACCCCCAGAAGGAAGTCGGCAAAGTCGACACCGGTCTCCGTGCCGGAGAAGAGGAACGTACCGTTGGACTGGACATTGGCGGCGACATTCACCTGGCTATAGATGGCTTCGCCACCGAACTTCAGGATGTGGGCGCCGAACGAGCGCGAGAAATTGTCGCGCAGTTCGAAGGTGTTGTCCGTCTGATCCATGCCGGTGACGGTGCTGCCCATGGTGAAGTTATTGAAGATGACGTTCTCCACCCCTTCGATCGCCGGACGCTGCGGAAGTATGCTGGGCTCGCCCTGCGCGGTCACAAAGCCTTGCGACACCAGCGTGGTGCCCACATGGCCGAGGGGGGTTCCGATGTGATTGACGTCGCGCACGTAGGAGAAGCGGAACTCGTTGACCGACCGGGAGCCGAAATCCTTCACATCACCCAGGGTGAGCAATTGGGTGCGTCCGAAATTGAGGGCGTTGAAGCCGGGGATGTTCGCTCCGCCTTGCCCCGGGTAGGGATTGTCGAGCGTGTAGTCGTCGAGGAAGTAGTAAGCGGAAAGCATGCCCCAGCGCGAGCTTCCCTCGATGCGGACAGCGCCCCGATCGCCGCGGAACAACTCATTCTGGGATGAGGTTGAGAACTTGCTGTCGGGCAAGTTGGGCAGCGGGATGTACTGCAGGAGGTTCTTGGCGGGAGTGGACCAGACCGCCTGCGGGATGATGGCGTTGGGGAAAACGCACTGCGCCGAAGAGGTGCACCCGGGCGTGTAGTAGTTCTCCCCGACGGCCACGGGATAGCCCAATCCCTGCGAGAGTTGCTGTGCGATGTAAGGCCCGCTGACGGTGTCGGTCAACGACTGACCGACCGCGCCGAAATCGCCGGTACGCTCGAGCGCGGATGGGACCTGGAGAATGCCGCTGTCCACGCCGCGCTTCATGCGCGTCCCCTGGTAGTCGGTGAAGAAGAAGATCTTGTTGCGAAGGACGGGGCCTCCGAGTGCTCCTCCAAACTGGTTCTGCTGGTAGACGGCGCGCTGCTCGGAGAAGTAGTTGCGTGCATCGAGCACGGTGTTACGGAGGAATTCGAAGGCGCTGCCATGGAACTGGTTGGTGCCGGACTTGGTGACGACATTGATCCGGCCACCGCTGTAGTTGCCGTACTCGGCGTCAAAGTTGCCGGTCAGGATACGGAACTCGGCGATGGAATCCAGGTTGGGGATGACCGCGGCCCCCATGGTGAAGCGCTCGACGACGTCGGCGTCGTTGACCATGAAGCCGTTCGCGTATTCCCGCTGTCCATTGATGGAAACGGTGCCCGGGTTGAGGTTGCCGGAGGCGCGCAGCAGAGTCGCACCGCCGGCATTGATGGAATTGGCCGTGATGGAGGTAGCGGGGGCAACCCCCGGCTGGAGGGGAAGAAGATCGGTGAAACTGCGCCCATTGAGGGGAACGGAGGATATCTTCCGGCTGCTGATGACTTCACCCAGCTGGGTGTCGGCGGTCTCAATGCGGACCGGCGCTTCCTTGACCGTGACCGTTTCGTCGTGCGGCCCCAAGGTCAGCGGCACGTCTATGAGAAGGGTATCGTTGGGATTCAGTACGATGCCGGTACGACGGTACAGCTTGAAGCCCTTGGCTTCGGCGCGCATCTCGTAAGTCCCGACGGGCAATCCACGAAACGAGTACGTGCCCGTTCTGTCGGTGGCGATGGCGCGGCCGACGTTGGTGTCGACGTTTAGGACTGTGACCTGCGCGCCCGGAATGACGGCGCCGGAAGGATCGGTCACTGCGCCCGAAATGTTGCCGCCGACTCCGCCCCATAGAGCGGGTGCGAAAGCCGAAAAAGCAAGAAGAAGAACGGCCGCCCAGCGGAGTGGCCGGTGACGAAGCTGAAGAGTCCAGAACGATGACCGTTGGAACGCATGCGACATGGCACAGACTCTCTCTTCTAGAGACTCTGGGGGGGAGCCCAGTGTAGCCTGCATGCCGGCTCTTTTGCCAAAGTTTCTTGCTGTAACGCCGGTTATGACGATCTGTATCGAGTTTTGCCCTTCAGGTGGAGGTCCTTCGCCTGCGGCTCAGGATTTCGCCGGCGGGCTCCCGCTTCGCTCACGCCCGCCAAACGGCTCAAGTTCGAGTCCTCCCGGGCCTACCAATTTTCCCACGTAACTTACTGAATTCTCGTGGTAGGCATGGGCAGCCGCTCCGCGATTGGGCGTAACTCGTCACCATTTGTCACCATTCGCGAAAGATTTTCGACTGCTTCCCGCTGATGTGCAGGAATCGGAAGCCAGGCAGACGGTCTGATACACTAGGCGCTCGAAGGGATGTGCACTTGGTCATTGCAGGCATTCTCCTGGCTATCGCCATAATCGGGACGCTTACTTCGACGGTTGTGTTGGCTCTTTCGATCATTGGAGCCGTCAAATTCCGGCGCAGCGTTCAGCGGGATCGGAGAACCTATGAAAGGTGGGCAGCGCAGTTGCCCCCGGTCTCGGTCCTAAAGCCGGTGCATGGCAACGAGGCCCGGCTGAAGGAGAATATCGAGAGCTTTTTTCGCCAGGACTATCCCGAATACGAGATCCTGTTCGCTGCCGACACCGCGGACGATGCCGCCTTGCCCATCATCCGGGAAGTCTGCGCGCGCTATTCTCATATCCCCAGCCGGATCTTTGTCACTGGAGATCCCCCTTGGCCGAATGCACAAAACTACTGTTTCCAGCGCTTGATGGAAGCGGCCAAGTACGACATCCTGGTCACCAGCGACAGTGACGTGGAAGTTGCACCGAATTACTTGCGCGATGTAGTGCCCCCGCTACTCGATCCCCAAGTTGGGGCCGTGACCTGCATGTTTCGCGGTAAGAGCGCCGGCGGTCTTTGGGCTTATTTCGACGCGGTCGGACAATCCGTCGAATTCACAGCAGGGGTCTTGATGTCCAACCTTCTCGAAGAGACGAAATTTGGACTGGGACCGACGATTGCGGTCCGCAAAGACTCCATCGGCCGTATCGGCGGCTTTGCCGGGGTCCGCGAGTATCTTTCCAATGACTTCGTCGTCGGCAATTTCATTTACAAAGCCGGCTTTCAAGTAGTGCTGTCCAGCTATGTGGTGGATCACGTTTCGTCGCCCAGGACATTTCGGCAGATGTGGGAACGGCAGCTACGTTGGGCAATGGGGACCCGTTACTCGCGGCCCAAGGGCCATGTTGGGACAGGCCTGACGTTCGCCGTACCTTATGGGATCTTGGGCCTGATCGCGGCCGTGGCGTTGGGCCATCCCATATGGGGTTGGAGTTTGCTCGCCGCGGCGCTGCTGAACCGCATGGTGCAGTGTTGGGTGGTCGGCTGGTGGGCCTCGCGCGATCCGCTCGCGCGGCGCACCGTACCGCTATATCCGCTCAGGGACCTTCACGGCTTTATCCTCTGGTGTGCCAGCTTCCTCTGCAAGCGCAGCCTATGGCGCGACAACAACTACGAGTTACTGCAAGGCGGAAGATTGGTCTCACGGCGCGCCAACGGCAAGGTCCTCAGGCCGGACATGATGGAAGCCATACAGGGCCGCAGTGCAGCACGCGAGCCATAGTCGTTGGACGTTTTCCGGAGGGGAGAATTCGCCTGACGATCCGTAAGTATCTCGTCATTCTGCAGATTGTGATCTTCGGCTCACTCGGAGACGCTTTCCTCGCGCGCGGCATGAAACACGCCGGCCCGATCGATATTCATCATGCCGCCAGATTGTTGTCCGGTCTCGCGAATCCTTTCGTCGTACTGGGGATCCTTTCCCTCCTCATTTTCATGTCCAGCTGGATGACTGCGCTCTCGTTTGCCGACCTCAGCTACGTTCTTCCGGCTACCGCGGTCAGCTACGTCTTCATGGTCCTGCTCTCGATCGTCTGGCTCCATGAGCACGTGAGCGCGACGCGCTGGACTGGAGTCGCGTTCATTGTCCTGGGTGTCGGAATAGTCGCCGGCGGCCCGTCGCGCACCGAGCAACCATCCACACCATCCGAGTCCGAGACGGTACAGAATCGGGTATGAGAAGCTATTACGTCTGGCTCTCCATCAGCGTGACCGTATGCGCCGCTGCGACCGGGGACGTCCTGGTTGCGCTCGCCATGCGCCGAATCGGCGACCTCGGCGAATTGCGCCGGCGCTCCGGCATACTCGCCGTGATTGCCCGGATCCTGTCGAGCGGGGTCTTTTTCGGCGGGGTCTTAGCTATGGCCATCGCCTTCTTCAGCAATCTCATGGGACTCTCCTGGGCGGATCTGAGCCTCATGGGTCCGGCAACCGCAGCGCTGACGTTTGTCGCCAACGGCATCGCCGCCAAACTGTTCCTGCATGAAAACGTCGACCGTCGCCGCTGGCTGGCTACCCTTTTTGTCTGCTGCGGAGTGTTTCTCCTCACCTGACCACCGACGAGGACTCCTCCATGGATTCAACCACGCCAAATCTCGAGGTTTCAGCACCTAAGCACAGGATGGGTTCCGTGGCCAACTACCCGAGCCGCCTGTTTTCAGATTGGCGGATCTCCGTACTGGCACTTTTGGCTTTATGGGCCGTCATCTATATGGTTGACCTCTCGCGCCCGCCCCTGCTCGACGACGTCGATTCGGTCCACGCCGAGGCGGGCCGCGAAATGGCACAGCGAAGCGATTGGGTGACGATCTACACCGACGGCATCCGCTACATGGAAAAGGCGCCGCTGTTTTTTTGGGGCATCGCAGCCAGCGACAAGATCTTTGGAGTCGGAGAATGGAGCGCCCGCTTGCCCCTGATGCTCGGCGTTCTTGCCCTGGTCTTAGCAACCTACGTGTTGGGGCGCCATGTCTATGGAGAGGTGGGCGGCTTCTATGCAGGGCTAGGGCTGGTTACCTCCCTGGGAGTGTATATCTACACGCGCTTTCTGATCCCCGAAGTGCTGATCGGGTTGTGGTTTACCCTGGGCTACTATTTTTTCCTCCGAGCCCTCGAAGAGGAGCGGCCATCACGCTTCGTTTGCTGGGGATTTGCGGCGACGTGTGCGTTGAACGTGCTGACGAAGGGCCTGATCGGCCTGGTATTTCCGGCAGGAGCGATCGGGCTTTTTCTGTTGCTGACGAGAGATTGGCGCCAGCTGCTGAAGATGCGCATCGTTTCGAGCACGCTCGTGTTTCTGGTGATCGCGGCGCCGTGGCATATCCTCGCAGCCGTGCGAACCCCGGCGCAGGGCCAGGCGCCGAGTTTTCTGTGGTTGTACTTCATTAACGAACACGTGATGCGGTTCCTGGGAAGACGCGTGCCTCCCGGGTTTGACACGGCTCCGCTGGGGATTTTCTGGGGGCTCACGGCGGTTTGGCTCTTGCCTTGGATCGCATTCCTGCCGCAAAGTCTTCGTGAAGTTCTATCGTCGTGGCGGGAACTTACTCACGCACGGCTTAACCTGGACCGGCGGCGGAGCGCAGAGTTGCTCTTCCTCCTGTGGCCGGTCGTCATTTTGGGCTTCTTTAGCTTCTCGACCCGACAAGAGTACTACGCGATTCCAGCGTTGCCAGGCATGGCGCTCTTGATCGGTGGTTGGCTCGCGCGTGAATCCGAACCGGCAGCCAGCAAGTCGGATCGCCGCGCCGGAAGAGTCTCTTCGATCATTCTCCTTGCTTTGGGCGCCCTGGCGTTTGTGGCCGGGATGGTCTCCTTGTTGGTTGCCCATCGAACCGCTCCCGGCGCGGACTTGGCGGATCTGCTGAAGAAGAATCCGGAAGAATATAACCTTTCACTTGGACATGTGCTGGATCTGACTCCCCAGGCGCTCGCTGCCTTTCGCGGACCTCTTTTGGGGGCATCCCTGGGCCTGCTTCTGGGTACCGGATTGAACTGGATCCTTCGACGGCGCGGCCGGCCTCTCGCGGGGAATGCTGCGCTCGCGGTGATGATGGTCGTCCTACTGGCATGTGTCCATTTCTCCTTCATCCGGTTTTCGCCGATTCTTTCTTCTTACGATCTCGCGCAGGCGATTCGAAGGGAGTTTCGACCGAGCGATGTGATCGTGATTGATGGCGAGTACCACGAGGCGTCCACGCTGAACTTTTATACCGGCGTCCAGGTTCACGTCTTGCATGAACCGAGCGGGAATCTGTGGTATGGCGCGAAATTCCCCGACGCGCCGCATATCTTCGAGACTCCGGAATCGCTAGCGGTATTGTGGAACGGCCCTGGCCGAGTGTTCCTGTGGACGGAGCTAGAGAATCCGAAAGAACTTAAGGGCCTGCGGTCGTTCCCGCTAGCGCGGAGCGGAGGGAAATTCATCCTGACGAATCAAGAATAGCCGCCCACCTACTCGATTTGTGGGGATCAGTCGCGGCCGGCGCCCGCGGTCCGCGAGGGGCGGAGGGTGGCGCTGGCCTCGCCGCCGTTGCGCACTTCGCGGACGGTATAGACCGGCTTGTCCTGGGTCTCGTAGTAGGTGCGCACCAGCATCTCCCCGATCAGGCCGGTGGCGATGAACTGGATGCCGCCCATCACCAGTGCCATGCCCAGAATGATCAGCGGCCCGTGGTTGGCCAGGATCCCCTCGTCGAGCAGGGCTTTGCGGAGGAAGATCCAGGCGCCGATGCCGAAGCCGCCGGCCAGCGAGACCAGCCCGGCCAGGCCGAACAGCTGCATCGGCTTGGCGGAGTAGTCAAGCAGGAACTTCACGCTCAGCAGGTCGAGCAGCACGCGGATGGTGCGGGAGATGCCGTAATTGGAGCTGCCGTTCTGGCGCTTGGGGTTGGAGATCGGCACCTCGGCGATGGAAGCCCCCGCCCAGCTGGCCAGCGCCGGGATGAAGCGGTGCAGTTCGCCGTAGAGGTGCACTTCGTCGAGGATCTCGCGGCGGTAGGCCTTGAAGGTGGTGCCGAAATCGTGCAGCTCCACGCCGGAGAGCTTGGCCATCATCCAGTTGGCGACGCGGCTGGGCAAGCGGCGGGTGAGCCAGTGGTCGCTGCGCTGCACGCGCCAGCCGCTCACGATGTCGTAGCCTTCCTTGATCTTCTCCAGGAAGATGGGGATCTCGGCAGGGTCGTGCTGCAAGTCGCCATCCATGGAGATGACGATCTCGCCGCGGGCGAAGTCGAAGCCCGCCTTCAGCGCCGCGGTCTGGCCGAAGTTTCGGCGCAGGCGCACCAGGTGCACGCGATGGTCGTTGTCGCAGATAGTCAGCAGCGCGGGATAGGTGCCGTCGTGGCTGCCGTCGTCCACGAAGATCATCTCGTAGGGCGCGCCGATGGCGTCCATGACCTCCACGATCTTGACGTACAACGGGGAGACGCTCTCCTGCTCGTTGTAGAAGGGCACGACGACGGAATACATGGGTAAACGATCGTTCTGCATCAGGCCTGCATCAACCCCCGGTAATCGATCAGCACGATGCCCAGGCGGGAGACCAGTTCCAGGGTCTCGGGCCGGGTGAGGGCATCGAGTTCGCGGTGTCTCTCGGCGCGCAGCCGAGTGAGTTTCGGATCCATGGCGCCATCGGCGCAGCCGGGATGGCACATCAGCTCGCTGGTGCCCTCGGGGATGCGGCGCAGCAGCGCCGCCAGCTCCCGCTGGTCGAGGAATCCCGTCTGCGTGATGCCGTAGAAACGCATAGGAAAGTGTAGCCCGGCTTGGCGCAGAAGTGAGCGGGAATCGCGCGTCAATAGGTTCAAGGCGCGGGATTTCACCGACTGCTTCACCACTCCTGCCGACTTCCTCCTGCCCAGCAACCGCCACATCCCGCCGGCGCCCTCGCTGGCCCAGCGCACCCCCCGGATGCCGTAGCGTTTCGCCAACCGCAGGACCACCGGAAACACCCGCGGCAGCATGTGGACGTGCTTGTGACCGTCCAGATGGGTGATGGCGACGCCGGCGTCGCGCACTTTCTCGATCTGGGCGCTCAACTCGCGCTCGACCTCGTCCAGCCGGACACGGCCCGAAACCAGGCTGCGCAGCAGCGCCGCTGGAGCGCGGGCAAACTCACCGTTGCGGTCCAGCAGGCTCGAGACCTGCGCGGGGTCCGCGACCGGACTGCCCTGGGTCAGGTTCAAGTGAACCCCGACGCCGAGCTTCGGCGCCGATTTGGCCATTGCCACAGCAGCTTCAAAGGCAGCGCCGTTCGCCAGCAGGGTCGCGCTGGTCACGATGCCGCGAAGGTGGGCTTCGAAGATACCCTCGTTGATGCTGTCGGCCATGCCGAGATCGTCGGCATTCACTACCAGACGCTTCATCGCGCTCGGGCGAACGTGCCCCTAAAGTCCCTGGCCACTCGGAGTAATCCATCGATGCTATAGGCGGGTTCAGCCGCCGTCAATCGGCCGCACCGGCGGTTCCTGTATTGGAAGCAGGTAGATTGCTGAGCAGGAGCTTGCCGCCGCTTTCCTTCATGACGGTGAGGCGGGCGCGTCCGGCGCGGTCCACCGGCCGGTAATTCAGCTTGGCCACCGCGGGAAAGTACACGCTCCAGGGAAACAGCCAGACTAAGTGAAGGAGCCAGAAGGCCCAGCGGGGCACGGTGTTGTAGTCCGGGGGATAGCGCGTGCCCAGGAAGCGCAGGAGCTGCTCGTTGATGAAGAAGAACCAGAGAAAGCCGTGGTACTCGCCGGGGCGGCTCTGGAGCGTCCAAGCGAAGTAGGGCGGATTGCGCAGGGTGGCGAGCACATGCCAGGGCGCCGCGATCAGCAGAACAATAACGATGCCGCTGATCGGATGCAGCCGCTTCCAGGTCCGCGCCGAAAAGAGCTGGCCGGTGAAAAGCAAATAGAGGACCGCCGCGCCGATGGGAAACACCATGCCGATCAGGCTCTTCAGGAGCAGCCCGACGCCCAAGCTGGCGGCCAGCAGGGAAGCCCAAAGACGGGGGTGGGGCTCGCCCTCGTCGAGCGCGCGCAGGAACGACCGAGGCGTCCGGTGACCCAGTCGCCGTAAGTGAGCATGTTGCGCGCCAGTTGCGCCTGCACGGCGTCCACGTCGTCCATGAGCGAGGGCGGGGAGACGATGCAGCCCAGGTACACGGCGCTCGCAATCAGCAGGACGACTAGATAGAGGTAGGGATGCGCTCGGCCAGCGGCCGGCCGGACGGGGCCGGCGCCGAGGTTTGGATCTTCCATCTCCGCATCCACAGGAACAGGGTCAGCAAGCCCCACAGGTGATACCCCAGGTTGGCGCGCCGCTCCAGGTGGGCGCGCACAGAGGCGTCGATGGCACCGGAACGGAACAGGCCGGAATGTTCTTGAGCTCCGGCTTCGAGTGTATCGCAGAGCAGCGGGCGCAGCGGGCCGCGGAACCACTCGTGGGCGGGGATGTCGAAGCCCATCTTGGGGCGGCGCAGCACCGACGCGGGAAGCTTGTCCTTCATCAGTTCCTTGATGATGACCCTTTGCCGTGAACCGCGGACCTTTAGCTCCGTGGGAAGCGTGGCCGCGAACTCCACCAGGCGGTGGTCGAGCAGCGGCGGACGCACCTCCAGCGAGTGCGCCATGCTCATGCGGTCGGCCTTGGTCAGGATGTCGTCCGGCAAATAGAACTTCTGGTCGAACCAGAGATAGGGCGCCAGTTCGTCTTTCGCACTCAGCTTCGGGCGCAGCTCGGAGAGGATAGCGTTCAGAGCGCCGGGCAGCGGCGCATTGAGGAGCTGCT
Source organism: Terriglobales bacterium (assembly GCA_035542575.1). Taxonomy (GTDB): domain Bacteria; phylum Acidobacteriota; class Terriglobia; order Terriglobales; family Acidobacteriaceae; genus JAIQET01. The sequence goes on from DATKLE010000026.1 coordinate 16,974, forward strand.
GCTTATCGTCGCCGAAGAAGGTGCCGTTCCAGAAAACGTGCGCTTGCTCGGGCGGCATGCGGCAGCCTTCAAGGAAGCGCTTGAGCTTGTATTCGAAGCTGATCTTCTCGTCCGAGACCGGCCACAAGCGGGCGAGCCCCGAGGCGATGCCCAAAGCGGCCGCGGGAAAGCGCCGTGCGCGACGGGCAAGATGGTCGGCGCGGTAGGTCAGGTAGCCGCCGAAGAGTTCGTCGCCGCCTTCGCCGCTGAGCGCGACCGTGACCTTGGTCCGGCTCAGCTTGGAGAGGAACCAGACGGGCAGCGCGCCGGCGTCGGCGCTGGGCTCGTCGCTGTAGTAGGCGAATTCCTCGATGGTGTCCGTGAGGTTGAGGTCGGGATTGACGTCGAACTCTTCGTGGTCGGTGCCGTACTGCGAGGCCACCGCGCGCATGTACGGGGTCTCGTCGAAGCTACGGCCCTTGAAAGAGATGGAGAGCGTCTTCAGGCGCGAGCCGGCGCCCGCGGCGGCGTAGTGCAGGATGGTGGAAGAATCCATGCCGCCGCTGAGCCACACCCCCAGGGGCACATCGGAGAGCAGGTGCTCGCGCACCGCCGTCTTGAGCAGGGCGTCGAGTTCCTCTTTGGCCGATTCAAGCGTGCGCTGCGGTGCCGGGTCGAAGGGCAGCGTCCAGTAGGGTTCAGAACGGACCGCGCCGTCGCGCCACTCCAGCCAATGACCCGGCGGGAGCTTCTCGATACCGTCCACCAATGTCCAGGGGCAGGGGACGTAGTTCAGCGACAGATAGCAGTCGAGGCCGTCGAGGCTGAGCCGCCGCTCGACTTCGGGATGCAGCAGGATGGCCTTCAACTCGGAGCCGAAGATCAGGTCGTCACCGCGGCGGGTGAAGTACAGCGGCTTGATGCCCATGCGGTCGCGGGCCAGCACCAGGCGCTTCTCGGACGCGGTCCACAGGGCGACGGCAAACATCCCACGCAGGCGCGCGAAGCAGGCGGTGTCCCACTCGAGGAAGGCGTGCAGGACGGTCTCGGTGTCGGCGTGGCTGCGGAAGCGGTGCCCGCGCTGCTCCAGCTCCGCCCGCACCTCGAGATGGTTGTAGACCTCACCGTTGAAAACTATGACCGTGCCCTGGTGCTCGATGGGCTGGTCGCCGGCTTGCAAGTCGAGGATCTTCAGGCGGGCAGCGGCCAGCGCGATGTCGCCGGATTCGAAGATGCCCTGCTGGTCCGGGCCGCGATGGACCAGGGAGTTCGCCGCGCTGCGGATGCGCTCAGTCCCGCCGAGATTCTTCTTGCGGGTGAAGCCGGCGATGCCACACAAAGCGGGTCTCTCTCCTGTGCCGCGGGATGGTCAGGCGGTGGTTCTCATTATATTCCGCGCAGCTTGCGTAGGCCGGGCGTCCCGCCCGGCCCCGGTCATTTCGAGTCCCGATGCACGGTCTCCGGCGAGAACGCGGGCAGGCAGATGGCGATGTACTCGGCGCCCTCCGGCCAGGGGGTCGAATACTGCACCCACTCGCCGCGACGGGCGACCACCGCCTGCCCGGCGGTGACGTCCAGGCTGCCGGCCGCATGCCGCACCCGCAGCATGCCGCGCAGCACGACGGTGTACTCGTCGAACTCCGGCGTCTGGCCGGGCTCTTCCCATCCCGACGGGCTGCGCAT
>DATKLE010000027.1:0-3822 GCA_035542575.1 Terriglobales bacterium
CTTCAACGTCGCGCTGCCCCTCGTCCTGCTCACCTAACTCCTTCTGGATGGCCTTCATCTGCTCGCGCAGGTAGTACTCGCGCTGCGTCTGCTGCACCCGGTCCTGCACTTCGGACTGGATCTTGTTGCGCAGTTGCTGGACTTCCAACTCCTTCGCCAGATGTTGGTTGATTTTCTCCAGACGCACGCGAACATCGGTGGTCTCGAGCGTGTCCTGCTTATCGGCGGTAGATAAAGACGGCAATGAAGACGCGATAAAGTCCACCAGCCGCCCCGGCTCCTCGATGTTCATGGCCACTGTGGAGAGCTCGTCCGAAAGCGTGGGGGATCCCGCCACAATCTGCTGGAACAGGGTTAGAACGTTGCGCGACAAGGCTTCTACTTCTGAACTCTTGGGTGGAATCGCTTCCGGGACGGAATCCACGCGTGCCCGCATGAAGGGCGCAAGCTGGGTAAACTCCGTCAGACGCACCCGCTCCAGGCCCTCCGCAAAAACGAAGAGGCTCTGGTTAGGCATCTTGACGACTTTGTGGACCACCGCCAGGGTGCCAACGGTGTACAGGTCGGTGGGTTGGGGGGCGTCCACGCGGGCCTCGCGCTGCGCCACCACCACAATGGTCTTATCTTCGCCCAGCGAGTTGATCAACTGCACCGAGCTTTCCCGGCCTACGGTCAAAGGCAGGACCGCATGCGGAAACAGAACCGTGTCCCGCACCGGCAGAATAGGCAGGGAACGTTCTTGTTCCTGTTCCTTAACTCTCACGCTGCGCTCTGGGCGCGACTTCTCCGCCATGTTGCTCCTTGAGTGGGTTGTGCTCAAGTTTGGATGAGGTTGTGGGCCGGAAAGATGCAGGCTCGCGCTCTCACCCCCAGGCTGTTGGATTCTAAACCCTGTCGGCGAGTTTCTACCAATCCAAAGGTGCTGGGGAGGGGTTGTGTCGAATGTTACCCCCGAGGCGGCGGTCGCCCAACTTGCCTTCGCTCACCAAGTGAACTGCCTGCAACATAGACTTCCCCGTAGCCAAGGTTGGAGGGCCGGGGCCGCCAGCACCTCGTTGCGAGGCCACGGCGGCCAGCTATTGCAACCCGACTGCAGTGAGCGTCAGAACTGGTGTCTCGCCATATCTCCCCGGAAAATCAGGGCTTGCAGCACACGCTCATTCTTGTCGTTATAGACGTAAATCTTCTCGGTCTGTACCGCTTTCGCCGGCAGCGGCACCAACTTGCACTTTACGCTGACTTCCACCGGCTTCTTCCCACCCTGCTGCTTGAAAACCATGATGTGGGTGTCGCCCTGCATGCTGTGCGTTACCTGGTAATCGCCGCTGGGCAGGAGCGTATCGCCCACCCAAATGGGGTGGTCGAAGGTAATTTGCCGGGTATCGGCTACGCCGAACTGATTCTGGCCGGCGCTGGCCAGTAAGCTCAACCCAAGTACGCATACCGCCACAACCAGCACTAGTTTCACGGACCGCATAATGCCTCCCTTTCCATTAAGGTCCCATGGCGGGACCCAAGAAAAAGGGTACAGCGCAGGGCTGGGAACCAGCCGTGTTCTGCCTCACGGTGCTTTGTGACAATTGAACTTGCTGCATGTGTTCTAAACCGGCAATGAACTGGGCGAGGTCGTGAATGCCCTGGCTGTTCTCTGCTTCAATCGCTCACAGGTTGCCGGAACAAGTGTGCTCAGGCGGCGGGATAGACTCCCAGCACCTTGACCATCTCCGCCACTTCCCCGAGATGGCGCAGCGCATGGCGCGCGGGCCCATCGTCTCCCCGAAGGAAGTCGGCATAGAAGACGTATTCCCACGGGCGGCCGCGCATGGGGCGCGATTCGATCTTACTCAAGCTGATGTCGCGCAGGGCGAAGACGCTAAGCGCTTTGAACAGCGCTCCCGGGATGTTTTTCAACCGAAAGGCGATCGAAGTCTTGTTGGCGCCGGGCAGCACGCGGCGGGTCTTGCGAATCAGAAAAAATCGGGTGAAGTTGCGCTTGTCGTCTTCAATGCCGGCGGCGAGAATGCGGCCCTTGTAGACGCTGGCGGCCTGGCGTCCAGCGATGCCCGCCGCATCGGGCAGCCGGTTTTCGATGACGTGCTTCACACTGCCCGCGGTGTCGTAGAAAGGCACCGGCTCGATCCTGGGACTACGGCGGAAGAAGTCGCGGCACTGCTCCAGTGCAACCGGGTGCGAATACGCGCGGCGCAGATCGGCCTTCTTCACGCCCGGCCCGGCAATCAGGTTGTGGACGATGCGCAGGCGAAACTCCCGTTGAATGAAAACCTTCCTGGCCAGAAGCAGGTCGAAGTGTTCGGTTACTGAGCCGGCCAGCGAATTTTCGATGGGAATAACGGCGGCACCAACCGAACCACGCTGCAGGCGGTCAAAGACCTCCACCGAGCGCGCGCAGGGCACGATCATGCATCCCGGCACCATGTGCCGCGCCGCCTCATGGCTGAACGAGCCCGCCTCACCCTGGATGGCGATTTTCATGCCAGCACGCTAGCGGCCCCCTCCTGGGAAAGCAAGTCTTTCTGCAGCACAAACGCATCCAAGCCGTTGGAGTAGTACCGTGGAACCGTCCGAATCAGAAAATACTTGTGCCTCTTGTAGAAAGACAGGGCCGTCCTGTTGTCCACCGCGGTCTCCAGAAACACAGTCTGGCATTGCGCGCTGCGCAGGCGATCTTCAGCTGCGGTGAGCAGCCGCGAACCCACGCCGAAGCGGCGCACTGTAGGCAACACGTCAATGGTGATGATGTGCCCGACTCCGCCGCGCCCCGACTCTGCCACAATGAAACCCACGGCTTCCGGCGTCAACTCAGGCCCGACCTTCTCGGCGACCAGCGTGAAGGCCCCGCGGCGGTGCATGTAGAACTTGAGTTCCAGCCGGGTATAGGAGATGCCCGAAGGAAAGCACCTCTGGTCAATGCTCCACAGCCGTTCGAAGTCTTCCCGCTGGAAGTCCCGCAGGCGAAAGTCCACCCCGGCATTGTAGCCGGAGAGCTTGCCCGGCCCAGGGGCCTGGCACGGTGCCCAGAAGACGGGACCTGTGCAAAACTCACGATGAAAGGGTTGCCTGGTTGCACCCCAAGTCGTAGGATGCGCATCAGAGGATAGCGTGGGGCGACTGATCCTCATTGACGCGCTGTTGGCAGCCGCGCTGCTTGCCCTCTGGTATTTCTGCCTGGCTGGTTACAACCGTCGCAAGGGTACCTTGGCATTGCGCTGGGTGGAGGCCGCCTGCTCGGGCCGGGGACGGATCATCGAGGCCCGCTGGCGGGGAGCGTGCCGCCTGCAGGCCCAGCTACGCTTCACCGCTCACTGGTTCGAGAATGCCCGCGTCACGGTGCGCCTGCTTCCCCGCCCGCTTCCAATCCAATGGTTGCTAAGCCTGTGGCGGAAGCAAAAGGAGACGCTGACCTTTGAGGCGGATCTGGATTGCGCCCCCAGTTTCCAGTTGCACATTTCCCGGCAACGCTGGCTCACGCATCGGCCCGGCCACTTGGCCTCTCGGCGGAAAACCTGGGCGGTTTCCCGTCCCGGACCGGTGGTGCTGACCACGCGCACGCAGTGGACCCAGGAACTTACTCCCGTGGTAAACACTCTGATGACCTCGCGCGGACACAACCTGATTACGGTGCGCTTCCGCCCTGAGTCTCCGCATCTGGCTGCCACCGTGGCGCTGGAATCGCTCTCCGATGAAGCCGCCGCCGCCGGTTTCTTGACCGTAGTGCGCGATCTGGCCGCCGGGGCGTCAACCTCCCGGCAGTAGAAGGCCTTCAAGATTGCGGTCGAGGCAGCTGGCCAGACGCCCGGACAG
>DATKLE010000028.1:0-3462 GCA_035542575.1 Terriglobales bacterium
TGGCGGGCCAACTACCTGAACCAGGCCAAGGGCAACGAGATTCTCGAGTCGTCGCTGTGGAAGAACCTCGACCTCATCGTGGACATCAACTACCGCATGGACACCACGGCACTCTACTCCGACGTGGTGTTGCCCGCCGCCAGCTACTACGAGAAGGTGGACATCAACTCCACGGATTGCCACAGCTACATGCATCCCTTTGGCAAGGCTTGCGAGCCTCTGTTTGAAAGCAAGACTGATTGGGACATCTTCCATGCCCTGGCAGCGAAGATGGCGGAAGTCGCCACCCAGAAAGGCCTCAAACCCTTCCACGACGAGGCCTTTGACTGGAACCGGGACTTCACCCAACTTGCCCACAATTGGACCGGCAAAGGGACGATCCAGACCGATGAGCAGGCGGTCAACTTCATCCTCGGGAATGCGGAAGAAACCAAGGGCATGAACTACCAGATGATCCAGGAACAGCCCCGGCGCTTCGTTGCCACCGATCCCGAGTCCTGGAACAGCCCCATCAAACCAGGGGTCGCCTACACTCCGTTCCAATTTCAAGTGGACGACAAGCGTCCGTGGCGCACGCTCACCGGGCGGCAGCAGTTCTACATCGATCATCCCTGGTACATCGAACTGGGTGAGGCGCTGCCCACATTCAAGGAACCGCTAGAGGAGAAGTATCCCCTCTACTGGAACACCCCTCACGGGCGATGGTCCATTCACTCCACCTGGCGCGACCACCGCGCCATGCTGCGCCTTCAGCGCGGAGGCCCCATCGTTTACATGCATCCTGACGACGCCCGCAAGCGGGGCCTTCAGGACAACGACTGGGTCCGCATCCACAACGAAATTGGCGAGTGCGTATGCCGGCTGCAGATCCTGCCCGGAGAGAAGCCCGGCCGCGTCACCATGTACCACGGATGGGAGAAATACCTGGGCTTCAAGCAGGGTGGCTGGCAGTCGCTCACCTACATCAAGATCAAGCCCACGCAACTCATCGGCAAGTATGGGCATGTCAATTTCCGCCTCAACTACTGGGGCCCCACGGGCAATAACCGCGATACCAAAGTGGAAGTCGAAAAGGCCAAGGTCTGAGGAGAGGCAGCCATGTCAAAGCACCAATACGCGATGGTGATGGACCTTAATAAGTGCCTGGGGTGCCAGACCTGCACAATCGCCTGCAAGAAACTCTGGACCGACCGCGACGGCACCGGCTACATGTACTGGAACAACGTAGAGACGCGCCCCGGCCTCGGTTATCCCCGCCAGTGGGATCGCATCGGCGGCGGCTGGAAGGACGGAATGCTCCAGCCCAGCCCCATGCCCACCATGGAGGACTACGGCTATCCGTGGGAATACAACTACGAGCAGCGCCTGTATGAAGGCGGCCGCAAGCCGGTCATGCCGTCGCCCGCACCCACCTCGGGCGTGAACTGGGACGAGGACGTGGGCAGCATGAACGGCGACGAGAACTACTTCTTCTATGTGCCGCGCATTTGCAACCACTGCACCTACCCCGCGTGTCTCGAAGCCTGCCCGCGCAAGGCCATCTACAAACGCGAGGAAGACGGCATCGTGGTCATCGACCAGGACCGCTGCCAGGGCTATCGCTACTGCATTAAAGCGTGCCCGTACAAGAAGATTTACTTCAACGAAGTCACGGGAAAGTCCGAGAAATGCATCTTCTGTTATCCGCGACTGGAGAAGGGCGAGGTCAACGCCTGCGCTAAGCAATGTCCGGGGCGCCTACGCTTCGTCGGGATACTAGATGATCCCGAGTCGCCCGTGCACAAGCTCGTTCTGAAGTACAAAATCGCGCTGCCCCTGTTCCCGGAAAAGGGCACGCAGCCGAATGTCTATTACGTCCCGCCGTTCAATCCGCCGAAGCGCGAGAACTACGGCAAGAGCATCCTGGAGGACGCCCGGCTGCCGCTCGATTACCTCATCTATCTTTTTGGCCCGGACGTGAAGGATGTGATTACGCGCCTGGAGACCGAGCTCAGGAGAGCGCAGGCAGGCGGGCGCAGCGAGGTGCTGCAACTGCTGATTGGCCGCGATGCCGAGACACGCTACCGCGTCCGGCCGCAGTTGGTGCAGATCCAGGGGTAGGAGCCCAGTGCAGGAGAAAGTCATGCGAACTCGTCAACTTGCCATCCTCGGCGTTGGCTGCCTGTTGTTCTGCGGGGCCCTCTGGGCGCAGGGTGCAGGAGCAGCCAAGCCGACAGCCGGTCAGTCTTTGTCCGTGGTGGCGTCGCCATCCTCCGCGGACGGCCTGCTCAGCGGCGGGCCTGCCGCCTGGAACCAGGTTGCAGTGAAGCACATCGGCCTCAACCGTACGCCTCCGCTCTATGACACCGACGAACCCGCCGCGCTTGAGATTCCGGCCTTGGATGTGCGTCTCGCCCGAGCGGGCGGAAAGCTGCTGGTGCAGCTTAGCTGGCGCGATGCAACTCATGACGCGGTTACGTTGCCTGAAGTTCCCAACACCCCGCCGGAGACGCGCTTCATCAAGGTGCCGACGGAGGACGACGACCGCTTCTTCGATGCAGCCGCGGTCATGTTCCCTGAAAAGACAGGAGCCGGAGCGATCGCGCCGTCACTGCAGATGGGCGACACCGAGCATCCCGTCGAAATCTACTACTGGAACGCCACGCGCGGCGCGATGTTGATGCAGGCGCAGGGGCGGAGCACCACACGCCGCACGGGCCGGGGTTTCCCAGCGAGCGGCACGTATCAGAACGGCCAGTGGAGCGTGACTTTCGAATTGCCCGATTTGCCCGCCGGCACGCCGATTGCGTTTGCCGTCTGGAACGGTAGCCAGAAGGACCGCGACGGGCGAAAGTATTTCTCCGTCTGGCAGGTGCTGGAATAGAGAGAAGGATTCACAGCAGGAGTTGCTATGCCTACCATTGCCGCAGACGAGACCGCTATTGTCACGATCGACTGGCAGCAGAATGATCTCTACCGGTTCTTTGCGTTCGTGTTTGCGCCGCCTTCACGCCCGTGCTTCGAGTTGCTGGCGCAGCCTGCCATTCCAGTGGCACTTCAGAATCTATGGCAGCGATTAGCGTGTGAAGGTGAATTCCCCGGGTTCGAATGGTTTACCAACTACGAGGAGTACGAGTCCGCTTATATCGCGCTCTTTGATGTTGGCATTCCCGAGCCGCCTGTGCCTCTCTTCGAGTCGGCCCACGACAAAACCCACCCTGCCCAGGAGATCGCGTTGGAGAACACCTTCTTCTACGACGTGCTTGGTCTCCGGTCGGACCAAAGCCAAGCGGTGCCCGATTATTTGATTACGCAGTTGGAATTTCTCGCGGCTTTGCGCTACACGTCGGAGAATGCATCCGACGAAGGAACTGCCGTTTCACTCGCCCGCGCTGAAGCCGAGTTCCTGGAGCGCCACCTCTTAAACTGGATACCCACTGCGGAGGCCAAGCTGGAGCGAGCCGGCGCACCCGGCTTCCCGGT
>DATKLE010000029.1:0-11728 GCA_035542575.1 Terriglobales bacterium
CGGCGCTGTCCTCACCCACGGCAGCAATCCCAACTCCGTCGAGTTTACTCCCGAAGAGCTGCGCGCCGCCGTGGACGAGGCCAGCCACTTCGGCCTCAAAGTCGCCTCCCACGCCCACTCCGCACAGGGCATCAAGAATGCGATCCTCGCGGGTGTGGCCTCCGTCGAGCACGCCACCATGATTGACGACGAAGGTATCGCCCTGGCCAAGGCCCATGGCACCTATCTCGACATGGATATCTACGACGAAGAGTGCATCCAGCAGGCGGGAAGGGAAGGCAAGGAGCCACCTGACTTTCTCCAGCACGACGCCGAGTTGGGCCAGATCCAGCGCGACAACTTCCGTAAAGCCGTGAAGGCCGGAGTGAAGATGTCCTTCGGCACCGACGCCGGAGTCTGTCCCTATGGCACCAGCGGCAAGCAGTTCGCCTTCATGGTGAAGTACGGCATGACGCCCATGCAGGCCATTCAGGCCGCCACCACCAACGCGGCGGACTTGCTGGGACATAGTGATGTGCTGGGCTCGATCAAGCCGGGGAAGTGTGCGGACATCGTCGCGGTCTCCGGCGATCCGTTGCAGGACATCAGCGTGCTGGAGAATGTGCAGTTCGTGATGAAGGAGGGGAAGGTGTACAAGCAGTGAGGATTTCTACTCATTGCTGGGCCTGCAGTACATAAATCACCCAAGGTGCAACTTCTGTCTCGCTTACCCACGCGTAAGGCTCCTCCGCCGTCGCCAGCGGCTTATAATTCTCAACCACCGCCAACCCGGCCCTACCAAACACCTCTCGATAAGCTTCATCCGTCCACACAATGTCCTCCACCGGCCGGCGGTCCTCGTGGTCGGTCACGATGATTTTGACCACGTCCCCGCTGCGCGCCTGACGATTTTCAGGAAAGTCTTTGGTGGAAAATGATGCCCACTCATGCAGGTAAATCTCGGGCGATGAGACCACCATCACGATCCGGCCCTGCGGCCTCAACAGGCCCCCGAGTCCCTGAAACAACTGAACCTTTTTCTCCTCGCCGGCGATATTGTCAAAGGTGAACGCCGCCAGCACCAAATCAAAGCTCTGCGGCCGGAACTGGCTGAAGTCGCCATCTTCGATCAGGCGATAGTCTCCCCCGGGATCAAGCTGCCGCGCCTTGCGGATCATGTCCCCGGAGATGTCAATGCCGATGGCATGAAAACCATGCTCCCGCAGAAATCGCGTCGAGCGGCCTGTGCCGCAGCCGAAGTCGATGGCTTCTTTCCCCCTGACGTGTTCCGCAAAGATGGCAGGCAGGTCGCGATAGGCCAGGTAGTAGGTCCCGGCAAACTCCAGCTTGGCGTACGCCTCGGCGCGTGTCTGGTCCTGGTAGCAGTTGGTGAATTCCTTGGATTCCATGGTTATATTCGCCGCAGACCTTGCAGGCTAAGCGCACCGATTGGATGGAATGCTGATTTTGGGTGGCGCAGCGCTTCAGCGCGGATCGATGCACTCAATTGGACTGTGGCTTTAGCCACTGAGGTTTGCCCTTCCTTATCCCATTATCCGCCTCAAGGCACCCCCTAAAGCCGGGCATGATTCAAGGGCCCCTTCCCGCAGCGCTGAAGCGCTCCGCCACCCAAAAGCGTTTTATTGGTGGTCCCGCGGAATCGTCTCCTGCCACGTCTTAGTCTTGATCAGCGTGCCGTCTTTCAGCAGCTCCCGCGTGTACTTGTAGTAGAAGTTGCGGACATCGCTGGTGACCGAAAGATGTCCCCGATACGACAGCACCCGGCCTTTCAGCGCGAAGATGGTTTCCGTCTCTCCATGCACTGCGTTAGCCTCGGGATGGGCGTCGTCTAGGTCATACTGCATGCTTTCGAAGTCGTTTTCTTTCCCCCAGGGGAACTCTGCCGCGTCTTTGCCCTTCCAATGAACCGTGGTCTTCAGCCTTGCCTCGTCCCGCTCCACCGTCCACTCTCCCGGCCAGGGGAAGCCTTCGCTGCGAATGTCCTTGCGCTCCTCCTCCGGTTCCGGCGGCGCGAACGCAGGCGGCACCGCGCCTTTGACCGGAACAATCGGCAACACCACCCGCGATCCACCTGCCCCGCCGAGTTCGAGCGACGTCGTCATCGGATACGGTGTCGGCCAAATCATCGGCCACAGCGCGTTGGAGACTGCCACCCGGATGCGATGTCCCTTGGGAAATATCCAAGAGGTGAGATGCATCTCGATGTCCAGCGGATAAACCTTTCCCGGATCGAGGTCCTTAGGCTCGGTCATAGACTCCCGCTGCGCGCCGTTCAGTCCCGCCCCGGTAATCTGCGTGACCGACCCATCCGGCGCAACATCCGACAGCCGCACGAACCACTCCGCCAGCGGCACCGGCGCCGAAGCCTGCAGCAATGCATGCGGTCTTCCCAGGATTGCCAACTCGCCCTGCAGCGGCGCTGAGTCATACACCAGGCTGAACGCGTCCACTGGGCGCACATCGCTGAGCAGTTCTCCCCACCAGAAACCAGCCTCCACGCCGATCGAGGGAACATACTTGAGCTGATGCACCGCCTCCGCCGAAGCAGCCTCTGCCAGCGTGTGGTTCTCCTGCAAAAACATCGTCGTAGCCTTCGCATCCTGCGGTGGCCAGCTGTCTTCCCGCCGCCATTCGCCGGGGACCGGGTCTAAATTTGGATCCGGCGGCCGCCAATGCTGCATAAACACCACCAGCTTCGGGTCCTGCAACACGCCCGTGTCCTTCCCCTTCAGCCAGTAATCCCACCAGCGCACGGCATGATCGCGCCACTCCACGCGGGGACCGAAGTCGGCGTTGTTGGGGAACGAATGGTTCCACGGGCCCACGATCGCTCTTACCGGCGCTTTAGTTTGCGCCAGCATGTCGGTGACACTGTCGCGATAGCCATCCCGTAATCCGCCGATCACAAAGCAGGGAACCTGAATCTCGCTATACGGCCGCACCGGGCTCCGCCAGAACGGCCCATCGTGCTGATGCTTCATATAGAGCAGCGACCAGGGGGCAGCGTCGAAATGCGGGCCCAACACTTTTTCATCCAGTGTGTAGTCGGGTGCTCCCGTGAAGCCGGGGGCCAAATCCATGTTCAGCTCGAACTCGTCAATGTGCATCATGCCGTCCACGTAGTGGACGTCATCGTGAAATAGCTCGGCAGTCGCGTCCACCGCGATGATGGCTTTCAACTCCGGCGGGTGCCGCATCGCCATTTGCAGCGCGTTGAACCCACCCCACGAGATCCCGAACATCCCCACCTTACCGTTCGACCAGGACTGCGTGGCCAGCCAGTGAATGACCTGCTCGCCGTCAATCTGTTCCTGCTCGGAGTACTCGCGGTCAGTGGGGACGCCTTCGCTTGCCCCGAAGCCGCGAATATCCACGCGCGCACCGACATATCCGCGATGCGCAAAATAAGCGTGTTTGGGATAGTCGCCGGCGGCGGTGCCGTCGTCCTTGCGGTAGGGAAGATATTCCAGCAGGGCAGGAAACTTCTCTCCCGGCTTGGCGCCGTCGGGCATATATAAGGTGGCAGCGAGGCGGACGCCATCTTTCATGGGAATCCACGCCCGCTCCATGCGCACCCCATAGACGGGCGGTGAGGGCGGCTCAAGCGCGGAACCGGGCAGCCCGGCCGCTGCAATCAGCGCCAACGTACCTAGTACTTGGTAGATCAAACGTGTGTTTAGGGATTTCAAATTGGCAATCGGCAATCGGAAATTGAAAATGAGACTGTACCATCAATCAGCGCTACCGTGCTGCCTAGCTTTCGTACCAGCGGAAGCCGTGCCGCTGTTCTTGCGCCACTTTTTTCAGCACGGCTAGAGTTCGGGAACGCCGGTAATTGGCGCAGGCTGTCACAATAACATCGAGCAGCGCCATAGCCGCCACGTAGGAGTCGCCGAACGATGGCGTTTCGATCGGGGTAATGAAACACTCATGGGCGAACTGACCAATGGGGGATATGGGGGTGTTGGTGACCCCCACACAGTACGCGCCATTGGCCCTCGCCTGCCGCAGGCCTTCGACGGTTTGGCGCAGCCCGCGCCGGTTGCTGATCGCGATGACTACGTCCTTCTTATTCAGAAATCGTATCTTGTGCACTACCTCGGCCGGCGAGGTAGCGCTCGACACCGGCAAGCCCAGAATCATCAAGTGATGCTCTAGAAACTTTACAAGGGTGGCGGCTAGGTCCCCTCCGAGCAAAACGATGTGACGCGCCCCATAAATGCGCCGGGCCAGGGAGGCAATGCGGCCGGCTTCAAAATTGCGAATCAGCTGATTCAGGTTCTTCAAGTCCTGGTCCAGCGATTGCCGCACCTGCACCGGAATGGTGAATCCCTTGCCTTTGCCAGTTTGCATGCTCTCCAGCGAAGTGGAGTACGCAATCGATAGCTCGTGGAGGAAATGCTGAAATTGCCTGTAGGAGGCGAACTGCATGCCGCGCACGGTCCGCACCATGGTTGCCGGATCGGTCCCCAGGCGCTGCGCCGCGGCTCGGACACTGAGCAGAACGAACTCCCGCGGATGTTCCAGCGCGGGGCGGATAATCTCCTGCCGTTTTGGACTTAGTAAGTGGAGGCGGGCTGACAAACTGAGCGGAGCAGCTTTCTTGCTTCCTGCCATGTGGCTGAAAGCATTGCTAAAGCCACGGGGTTTGTCAATACCGTGACCGGGGTATCTGTCAGGCTCGGAACCCGGCGGCGCCGACCAAAGTCACATGAGTCGGTGATTTGGGTCACGCCAAGCCTGACCCACATCACAGCAGCCGGGCCCCCGAATCGTCTACAGTGGGAAGCGTAGAGGAGGGCGACGATGTCGACTGCCTGGACGTCCCGTTATGCGCAACGCACCAAGGGCATCAAGAGTTCGGCCATCCGTGAACTGCTGAAAATCACGCAAAAACCAGAGGTTATCTCCTTTGCCGGCGGCCTGCCCGCCCCCGACGTCTTTCCCACCGCCCGCTTCCAGGAAGCCTGCCGCAATGTGCTGGAGCGCAATGCCCACCAGGCCCTGCAATACGGCGCCACCGAAGGCTATGAACCCCTGCGCCAGATGATCGCACGCCACATCACCCGTTACGGCATCAAGGCCCAGACGGAAAATGTCCTCATCACCTCGGGCTCCCAGCAAGCCTTGGATCTGATCGGCAAACTGCTGATCAACTCCGGCGACCGCGTGCTGGTAGAGGCCCCCACCTACCTGGGCGCTTTGCAGGCCTTCAACGTGTACGGCGCGGAGTATGTCAGCGTGCTCAGCGACGACGACGGTCTGCGCACCGACCTGCTGGACAAGCCATTGCGTTCCGGCCCCAAGTTCATGTACGTGCTGCCCAACTTCCAGAACCCCGGCGGCACCACACTCTCCGAAGGACGGCGGCACGAACTGGTGTTGCAGGCCGACCGCTACGGCATTCCCATTATCGAAGATGATCCCTACGGTCAGCTCCGCTATGAAGGCGAACACCTCACGCCTCTGGTGGTGCTGGATCGCGAAAACCTGCGCCGCGACGACGGCTACTCCATCGGCAATGTCATCTACCTGAGTACCTTCTCCAAGACGCTGGCGCCGGGTATTCGCCTGGGCTGGATCGTCGCCCCGCCCGAGGTCATCACCAAACTGGTGCAACTGAAGCAGGGCGCTGATCTGCATACATCCACCTTCACCCAGATGGTCGCTTACGAGGTCGCGAAGGACAACTTCCTCGACGAGCACGTCAAACTGATTCGCAAGGTCTACCGCGAGCGCCGCGATGTGATGCTCGAATCGCTGAAGCAGTACTTCCCGCCCGAGGTCACCTGGACGCATCCCAAAGGCGGCTTGTTCCTGTGGGTGACGTTGCCCGAAGGCATGGACTGCCAGAAGCTGTTCCAGGTCGCGCTGAAAGAGAACGTGGCCTTCGTGCCGGGGGATTCCTTCTACGCCCCGAATGGATTTGCCGAAGAAGGCAGCCGCCACTTCCGGCTCAACTTCTCTTACGGACAGCCGGAGCAGATCCGCGAAGGCATCCGCCGGCTGTCGGTGGCGGTCAAACATCAGTTGGAGGAGTTACACGCGGTACACGCTGGTTAGAGCCTGCATCAGGGAGCTCCGGGCGCGAACCTCCGTGTGCTCAGTGTCCTCCTTGGTTGCATCGTGGTCGGTTCTACCGCGCCGGGCATGTCGCTGATGCCACAGTGAAGAGCAATGGCCCCGAGCCCTCCGTGTCTTTGGTGTCCTCCGTGTTTGGCTCTCCGTAGCAGTGTGGCTGGCCTTCAAGCCGCCCCAAAGGGATTTTCCAGCGATGGGCTCTGCGGCGTAAACAGCTCTGCCCCATTCTCGGTGATGTGCATGTCATCTTCCAGCCGCACCCCGAACTCTCCCCGGATGTAAATCCCCGGCTCGTCGCTGAAGGTCATGTTCGCCGCCATGGGGAGGCTGTCGCCGCGCACCAGATAGGGCCACTCGTGCCCGTCCATGCCCATGCCGTGGCCTACGCGGTGGGTAAAAAACTTGTAGTCGGGACCATACCCGGCGTCGGTGATGACCTTACGTGCCGCCGCGTCCACCGCCTGGCACTCCAGCCCGGGGCGCGCGGTCTTTAACGCTGCCGTCTGCGCCCGGTGCACAATGTCGAACACCTTCTTCATCTTGTCCGAGGGTTTGCCCAGCACAAACGTCCGCGTGATATCGGAGCTGTAGCCTTCCACCTTGCAGCCCCCGTCCATCAGGACAATGGTTCCTTCCCGAATCACCTGCGGCGTGATCGATCCGTGCGGCAACGCCGAGTACTCACCCACTTGCACGTCCGCCCCGCCGGAGAACCCCAATTGGGTGTGAGCCGCCTCGACCAGGTCCTCGAACTGGGACTGCGTCATTCCTTCTTTCAGCCCCCGGTATGCCGCTTCGTAGGCTGCGAGCGTCACCTTCGCCGCCAGCCACATGAGGGCAATCTCGTGGTCGCTTTTAAGCATGCGACAGCCAGCCGTGACCGGGGTAGCGCTGGAAATTTTCACTTGCGGCGAGGCCTTCGCGATTCCCTCGCTGAACACATAGCGCACGGTTTCTTCCACGCCCAACGTACCCGTCGTGATCCCGCGATCTTTGAGCCCCTGCGCCACGCGCTGGTAGGGACTGTCGTCCTCCTGCCAGATGCGCACATCGGCCTGGTCTCCGGCCGGTGCCTGGGCCAACTGTTCTCGGGCGCGCCCTTCCTCGAATCCCGGACACACGTAGAATGCCGCACCCTGCGCTGGCAGCACCATCGCAAACAGCCGCTCGCCTCCCCACCAGCGGATGCCAGTGAAGTAGGTGAGCGAAGTCCCCTCCATCAGCAAAATCGCGTCCAGTTGGTTGGCCTCCATCAAGCGCCGCGCCTTCTCCTGCCGGTCGCGCCGCTCCTCGCGAGAGATCGGCTTGGCCTGGTCCTTCATGGATTTCAACTTGGCGATCGAAGGCGGCATCGGCAGGCAACCTTCCCCACCGGCAGCAAACGACTTTGCGGCGATCGTCAGGCCCGCGGCGACAGTACCAGCCTGCAGAAATCGGCGTCGGGAAACCATGTGTCCTCCGGACATAAGTGCAAGTCCGCCATTATAGCGACTCCCGCCCTAACTCCCGCTGGCTCCGCCCGCCTGGGTGCCACCCAAATCACGTCGGCAACCAGTACTCGGTTCCAACGCGAGCCCATTTTGGGAAGAATTTGGTGGATTTTTTCCCAGATGTCGTAACAAATCTGGCGGCGGTGAGTTTCATTGAGTAGCAATTTGATCCGATTTCACCGTCATCCGGGAGGAAAGCAATCATGAGAGTACGCAGCTGGCTATTGGTCGCGGCCGCCGTTTTAGCCACCACCGCTCTGCTGGCGCAGGGCCGGGGCATCCCCAACTACGATCCCAAGACTGAGGTCAAGGTCGCGGGCACCATTGATGAAGTTCAGCAAGTGCCGGGCAGGCGCAACTGGACCGGAACTCACCTCATTCTGAAGACCGAGTCCGAAACCCTGGAAGTCCACGCCGGTCCTTCCAGCTACATCGCCGGCCAGCACTTCTCTTTCGCCAAGGGCGATCAGATTGAAGTGCTCGGCTCGCGCGTGACCCTGAGTGGCAAGCCGGTTCTGCTGGCACGGGAGATCACCAGAGACGGCAAGACGCTGGTGCTTCGCGACGCGCAGGGCATCCCCCAGTGGTCGGGTGGGCGCCGCAATCCCAACTAGGCTCTGACAGTCAGGAAAGTGCGGGGAGCCCAAGCCCTCCCCGCTTGCCCTTCCGCATCCGACCGGCCCTTGCTTGCCCCTACCTGCCGTGTTTCCGCTGGACAGGTTTTCTCGGCTATGGGGAAATACACTGCAATGGATGCCAGCTTCCAATGCGCTGGGTGCGGCCAGTGGAACCGGACCACCGTGGACGAATCCGCGGGACAGAACCAGACCTATGTGGAGGACTGCCAGGTATGTTGTAAAGCCCAACCTGCTGCGCGTGCACTACGACGCGCTCGAGCAGGAATTTGTGATTTCCGCAGTTTTGGAGTAATTTCGCGGCACTGGAGACAGCAACCGCTTCCCGGTGAAAGGATGACTCTCAATGGCAACGAGCTCTGGCGCACCCGGCCGCATGGTTTCCCACACCATGGTGACCACCCAATTCGAACTCGACGGTTTTCGCGTTGTGCGCACTCTCGGGGTGGTGCGCGGCATCGTGGTGCGTTCGCGCTCCATCTTCGGCACTATCGGCGCCGGCTTGCAGACCATCCTGGGCGGCAATATCACTCTGCTGACCAACTTGTGTGAGAAGACCCGCGCCGAAGCCTTTGACCTGATGCTGCAGCACGCCGCCGAACTCGGCGGCAATGCCGTGGTGGGCGCCCGCTACGATGCCACCGAGATCATGCAAGGCGTCACTGAGGTGTTGGCCTACGGCACCGCGGTCGTGGTGGAACCCGCAAGATAAGCATTACGATTCGATCGGGTCAGCGGCACTCTGCCCCGTCCAATGAGGACCCTTCCCCGTCAGCAGGCCCTCCAGCGCCTGCTGCCGGTATGCGAAGATTTTGCGGAACTGGCGCGCGACAAAGAACCTCTGCGCCAGCACCCCTAGAATTCCGAGGCCGACCTCATATGCGATCACATCGCGCACCCTTGTTCCTTCCACGCCGTTTCGGGTTTCCGCTTCGAATTCGTGCCGGTGCTGAAAGCTCTTGAACGGCCCCTTTTTCTGCACATCGGCGAAATGATGGTTCCACTCGAATTGGGTGATCAGAGCGATCCACTGTGCGCGGAGGGGAAGAAACGGCAGAATACGAAAACTGGTTACCAGTTCCGAGCCTGCGCCGGCCAGCGGCGGACTGTTGGTGATGATCGCTTGCTCCGCTGCCACTCCCGGCGGCGGCACCAGGTTCACCCGCAGCACCTCGGTCCCGGTGAACGGAGGCATGATCCGGGGCAAGTTGCCCGGGTTAGCGAAGAACAGGAACACCTGCTCCAGCGGCACCGGCACCCACTGTTCGAACTGGACGTTGGAGATCATGTCCAAGTGTGACTGCCGGAATTGTACCTGCTTGTGTACGATGTGAGCTCGGAAGCGGTGATCCACCGTGAGCATGTATCTGCCACTCTCCGCCATCCGCGAAGCGCAGCAGTGCCTCAGCCAGTATTTACCAGTGACCCGGCTGGCCCCCGGAACCTCGCTCGGCCGTCTCACCGGCGGCAAGGTCTATCTCAAGCTCGAAAGCGAACTGCCCACCGGCTCTTTCAAGCCGCGCGGCGCCCTCTACGCGCTCTGGCTGAACCGGCGGCGGAGCCACATTGGCGAAGTGGTCGCTTCCAGCACCGGAAATCACGGCGCCGCCGTGGCCTATGCGGCCAAGTTGTTGCAAGTGCCGGCAACGATCTTTCTCCCCGAAAATCCCAACCCGGTCAAGCGCGCCCGCATCGCGGAGCTGGGCGCAAAGATTGTGGAGCAGGGTAGCGCCGACCTGGCTGAAGCCTGCGAGCAAGCCTCCATGTACGCGCAAGGCGACGACATTTATTTCCTGAACGACGCCACCGATCCTGACCTGCCCGCCGGCCCGGCCACCATTGCCTGCGAGATCCTCGAGCAACTCCCCGAAACCGATGCCATCTATGTGCCCATGGGAGACACCGCTCTGATTCGGGGCGTAGGAGCTGCGGCAAAGCATCTCTCGCCCAAAGTCAGGATCGTCGGTGTGCAGGCCGAGCGCGCGCCCGCCTATTACCTCTCCTGGAAGCAGGGCCTACCGGTGCGCACCGATACCTGTGACACCATCGCCGACGGCCTGGCCACCCGTACTCCCGACGCCAACAACGTTCGCGCCATTCGGGATCTGGTGGACGACGTGCGCCTGGTTAGAGAAGTTGATATGCTGATGGCCGTCCGCCACCTGCTCTTCGAAGAACACGTGGTGGCTGAACCGGCAGGTGCGGCCGCAACCGCCGCTCTGTTGCAAACTCCCGAGCCTGCCGGCAACGTAGTAGTGCTCGTGACCGGCAGCAACATCGCGCCGGATGTGTTGCGCTCTGCCGTGTGCAGTCCTACAGTAGAGGCGAATCGATCGCGATAGATCGTCTTGCCTTATGGCCTTTGAAAAAATGCGCACCGCCCTTCTGCTTCTGATCGCAACGCTTCTCCTCTTCTGCGCCACAGCTGCGGCCTCTTCCTACAAGTATTTTCGTCAGGGGGAAAAGGCGGACGGCCAGTCTACCCCCACTTTCGGGATTGCCATGATGGGCGGGGGTGAGGATCTGGATGACGCCTTCCGCTGGCTGTGCGAAAAGGCCGGCGGCGGGGACTTCCTCGTTCTCCGCGCCCGCGGCGATGATGACTACAACCCGTACGTGAAGGGGCTGTGCAAGCTGAACTCGGTGGCCACACTGATCATTCCCAGCCGGAAAGCGGCCCAGGATCCCAACGTCGCTGATATCATCCGCCACGCTGAAGCCGTCTTCATCGCCGGCGGCGACCAGTCCCGCTACGTGAACTTCTGGCGGGGAACCCCGGTGCAGGATGCCCTCAATGCCAATATCGCCGCCGGCAAGCCGATCGGCGGCACCAGCGCCGGGCTCGCCATCCTGGGAGAATTCGCCTACGGTGCCCTGGGGGACAAGCCGGACGACGCCGACCTTTCTTCTCCGCAAGTTCTGCGCGATCCTTTCTTCCCGCGCGTGACCCTGGTGCGTGACTTCCTGAGGATCTCACTGCTGCAGAACACGCTCACCGACACCCACTTTGCCAAGCGCGACCGCCTGGGCCGCACGCTAGGCTTTCTGGCGCGTCTGATGCAGGATGGCTGGTCCGCTACCCCGCGCGAAGTCGCGGTGGACGAAAAATCCGCAGTGCTGGTCGAGGCCGACGGTAAAGCGACCGTCGTGGGCTCCGGACGAGGAGCGTACTTTCTGCGTCCCACGCAAGCGCCCAGCGTGTGCAGGCAGCAGACGCCGCTCAGCTTTTTGAATATCTCCGTGTACCGCGTTCCCACCGGAGGCCACTTCGATCTACAGTCCTGGACTGGCGACGGCGGCTCCGCTTATTCGCTCTCCGTGGATGAGGGCGTGATTCGCAGCACCCAGGCGGACAGTTCCCCGTACTAGAACTGGTCTCACAGTGCGCCCCAACGGCGCAGGTCACCAGCGGGGGAAGGACCCGCCCAGACAGATGTTGGTTAGGTCTGGTAGCTAACGAGCATTGAAGCTGGGAAACCGGCTGCGATGAAGCCTCGTGACAAAGCCCACGTAGGGTGGGCG
>DATKLE010000030.1:0-5606 GCA_035542575.1 Terriglobales bacterium
CGGCTTGCTCTCTTATTCGGCGGACGGAAGCAAGATCGCATACAACATCATCTTCCGGAATTTCCGCCAGTGGAAACGCTACACCGGCGGGTTGGCGCAAGAGATCTCCATTTACGATCTGAAGACCAACACCATGGAAGCTGGCCCGCCACACACGGAATGGACGGACAGCTTTCCCATGTGGCACGGCAACACCATCTACTTCAGCTCCGACCGGGGCCCCGAACATCACCTGAATCTGTACAGCTACGACCTGGGCTCCAAGCAGGTTGAGCAACTCACGCACTTCAGCGATTTCGATGTGATGTGGCCGAGCCTGGGTCCGGCCGCTATTGTTTTCGAGAACGGCGGTTACCTCTACACCTTTGACCTCCAATCGAAAGAGGCGAAGAAACTGGCTGTCTACGTTCCTGGCGACCACGACCAGAGCATGAAACGATGGGAGAGCGTAAGCAAGCTCATCACCGACTTTGACATTTCGCCGGACGGCAAGCGGGCGGTGTTTGGCGCGCGCGGCGACGTGTACACCGTGCCTGCCAAAGAAGGCAGCATCCGCAACCTGACGCAGACGCCGGGTATCCGCGAGCAGAAAGTGGCATGGTCTCCCGACGGCCGCTGGATTGCCTACGTGTCCGACCGCAGCGGAGAGGATGAGCTCTACATCAGCCCCCAGGACGGCATGGGCAAGGAGCAGCAGATCACCAGCGGGTACAAGGGCTTCAAGTTCGGCCCCGCCTGGTCGCCCGACAGCAAGAAGCTGGCCTGGGCGGACAAGGACCTGCGCCTCTGGTACACCGATATCACCGAGAAGAAGCCGGTGCAGGTGGACCAGGCGAAGGTTTTCGAGATCACCAATTACTCCTGGTCGCCGGACAGCAAGTGGCTCGCCTACGACAAGCCCTCGGAGAATTTTTTCTCGGTGGTGTACCTGTATTCGCTGGCCGACAGCAAAATCACGCCGGTTACCACCAGCATGACTAACAGCTTCGCTCCCATCTTCGATCCCGATGGGAAATATCTGTATTTCCTCTCGGACCGCGACTTCAACGAAGTTCTGGGGAATGTGGACTTCGAGTTTGCCAATCCCAAGACCACGCGAGTTTACATCGCCACGCTGCGCAAGGATGAGCCCTCTCCCTTTCCCGCGCTGAGCGACGAAGTCGAAATAAAGAAGGCGGAGGCCCCGGCCCCCGAGGCCAGCGCGAAGGAAGAGAAGGGCGAGAAAGGCAAAGCCAAGAAGGAAGAGGAGAAACTTAAAGAGGCCAAGGAAGCGCCCAAGGAGTTCCGTATTGATGTTGACGGCATCCAGAATCGGGTGGTAGCACTGCCGACCGCGCCCGCGGTAATCCGCGCGATCGCTGCGGCCAAGGGGTTCGTTTACTACTCGACCGCACCGATTCAAGGGCTGTCCGGCCCCATTCCGGGCGAGGCCTCGATGCTGCACGCTTACGACCTGAAAGAGCGCAAGGAAAAGACCCTGATCGAGGGCGTGCAGCGGTTCGCCATCTCGTTTGACGGTTCCAAGATTCTGTACGAGGGTGACGGCGGTCCCGGCCCGCACAGTTATGGAATCATCGACGCCAAGCCCGATGGCGCGAAGAAAGTCGGCGACGGCGCCTTGGATCTTGCCACCATGCGGGCAGAAATTGATCCTCCCCGGGAATGGAAGCAGATCTTCGAGGAAGTCTGGCGGCAGGAACGGGACTACTTCTTCGAGGCCGAGATGAACGGCGTGGACTGGCAGAAGATGCACGACAAGTATGCGCAGCTGCTGCCCTACGTCACCGACCGCTATAGTCTGACTTACATTATGGCTGAGATGATTGGGGAGCTCTCCAACTCCCACACCTATGTGGGCGGGGGGGACTATCCCGACCTTCCCCACGTCAACACGGGACTGCTGGGAGTGGACTTTGAGGCCGATGCCGCCAGCGGCATGTACCGCTTCAAGAAGATCTACCCGGGAGAGAACTGGCATGCCAACCTTCGCTCGCCGCTCACCGAGCCGGGCGTGAATGTGAAGGAAGGCGATTACCTGCTGGCGGTGAATGGACATGCGCTGCGCATGCCGCAAAGTCCCTATGAACTGTTCACCAATACGGTGAACGAAACCGTGACCCTGACGGTCAACTCCAAGCCATCCGAGGACGGCTCTCATACTGTGCAGGTGAAGCCGATTGCGGATGAATATGATCTGCGCGAAGCCTATTGGATTGAAAGCAACCGCAAGAAGGTGGATGCCGCGACCAACGGACGGGTCGGCTACGTGTACTTGCCCGACATGGGGGCGCCCGGGCTCGACCAGTTCGTCAAGCAGTGGTTCCCCCAGGTCCGCAAAGAGGGAATGATCATTGATGTCCGCTACAACGGCGGCGGCTTCGTGGATCAATTGATCTTCGAGCGCCTGCGGAGGATGGTGGCGGCCATGACCACCTCACGCAATTTCGGCGAAACGCCCCTGCCGTTCCCCGCCTTCTACGGCCACATGGCATGCGTCACCAATCACTACGCGGCTTCGGACGGCGACTTCTTCAGCTACTTCTTCAAGAAGTACAAGCTGGGGCCGCTCATCGGCGAGCGCACCTGGGGCGGGGTGCGGGGCATCCGCGGCCAGATTCCGATGATCGACGGCGGCTACATCACACGCCCCGAATTCGCGCTCTACGGGATGGACAGCAAGTGGCTGATCGAGAACCACGGTGTGCAGCCCGACATTGTGGTGGAAAACCGGCCCGACCTGGTGGTGAAGGGTCAGGACCCGCAACTGGAGAAAGCGATTGAGCTGGTGATGAAGGAAATCCAGGCCAATCCCAAGAAGCTGCCGCCGCGGCCTCCCGATCTTCCTGCCTATCCCGAAGGGCCGGGCTTGTGAGGTAGCGCAGCAGGTTGCTGCGTCCGAAATGGTGCGAAGCCAACCGCCGGGGTAGAGGCTACTCCGGCGGTGTTCTTGTGATCTCGCCCGCGCGGGCTACTTCGACTCCAGCCGCTTGCGAATCCGCCGGACTTCCATAAACGTCAACGCCGTGGTTACGCAAACCACGCTGCCGAACATGATGACCAGAATCGCGTCCATCTTGGCGGGCTCCCGTCCCGCTTGGATCTCCTGCGCTGCCCATCCACCCCATTGGCTCCGATGGTAGCGCGAATCGTCCGCTCGGAGGGTTGCTTTTCTGGATGCCGAGCGAGCAAACCTGCGTAAGGACTCCTGATGCCCGTATAATAGGGATTCAATGCTTCGATACTCCATTGTCGTGCCTCTGCACAATGAGCGGGAGAATGTTACCGATCTGTACGACCGTCTTAAAGCCGTAATGGAGGCGAGCGCGGCCAGCTTCGAGCTGGTGATGGTGGATGACGGTTCCGCCGACGGCACCTTCGACCTGCTGCGCGAAATTGCGGCCGTGGACAGCCGGGTGGCAGTGGTCAAGCTGCGGCGCAACTTCGGGCAGACATCGGCGCTGGCCGCGGGTTTCGACCACGCCCACGGGGAATACATCATCGCCATGGATGGCGACCTGCAGCACGATCCGGCCGATATTCCTTTGTTCCTGGAGAAGATTGCCGAGGGCTATGACATCGTCAGCGGCTGGCGCAAACAGCGCATCGACAACTTCTGGTTGCGCCGCATTCCGTCCCGCTGTGCCAACTGGCTGATGGCCAAGCTCAGTGGTGTGGACATTCACGACTTCGGCACCACCTTCAAGGCCTACCGGCGCGAAATCCTGGAGCAGGTTCCGCTATACGGCGAGCTGCATCGCTTCATTCCGGCGCTGGCATCCTGGCATGGAGCCTCGATCTGCGAAGTTCCCATCCGCAACGTAAACCGGGAGCGGGGAAACTCGCATTACGGAATCTCGCGTACCTTCCGGGTATTCTTCGACCTGATCACCATTCGCTTCCTGCTGCGCTACCTTTCCCGTCCGCTGCACTTTTTCGGCAGCCTGGGGATGATGAGCATCTTCGCCGGATCAGGCGTGAGCCTGTGGCTGCTCGCCGAAAAGTTTCTCCGTCATCGCGATGTGATGGCCAACCACGGTCCGCTGATGATCTTTGCCGCAGTGCTGCTGCTGGCGGGATTGAATATGCTGGCGATTGGCCTGCTGGGGGAGATGCAGGTGCGCCACTACTACGAACCCCGGCGGCGCGGGCCTTACTCCATCGAGCGCGTCTTCCGCGCGCAGAGCGAAGAGCACTCGGTCAGCGAGTAGAGGCGCCCCCAGCCGTTCACTTCAGTTTCTCTGGACGGGAAAAGCCCCAGGGCGGGAGCACAACGCAGCACATACTGACGCAGACCCGGGGTCATGCCTGCGACTGTCTGGTGATGTTCACGCGGGTGCTTCTCGGCAGTCAAATCGCGCTCCGTACTGCCGCTTCGCCCTATTTACTCCAGTCAGGGATTCAAGAAGCGGAGGTCCTCATCGCGAAGAAGGCGAGAAAAGCAAAATGAACTCACTTTCACTAGATGACATGTTCCAACCGCAGGGGTTGCATCAGGAGAACGATGTCGACTGCGGCTTGGAGGTATTCCGCACCCTGCTGGGCTTAACGCGCGCGGAAGTCGTGGGCGACCTGCCCGGCATCGACAAGCGTGAAACAAGCGCCGATGACTGGATAGCCTATGCGAGAACCAAAGGGCAGGAACTGAAAATCTATCAACCCGGTGAAGAGCACCCGCTGCCCTGCACACACCTGGTGGGCGATCGGCCACATTGTCATTGGGTTTATCAAACTACTGACGGTGGTATCCATGACCCTAGCCCGGTCTTTACGAGCGTACCGCCAAGAATGATTACTCTTGCGTGCTATGCACGGCACATTCTAACCGTTGCCACGAAGACGTAACACCGGGCGGGTGGCCCAGGTCTGGCGCTTTTCGAGACCTGGGGCTTGGGAAGCGGTCAGCTTATTTCCCGAACGCCTCTTTGTTCACCACATACGGCATCTTGCTCACATCCCCGCCGTAGTTTCCCTCGAGCACGTCAATCAGGCCCTGGGCGCAGCGTCCGGCCATGCCCTTGTTGGGATCGGTGGACAGGCGCGTGATGCGCGCCGCGCTGGCAAAGTGCGGCATTAGGCGGCAGCGGTCTTCAATCTCCGGATCGCGCAGCGGCGAATCTGCGGGTAGCGGTTCCTTCTCGTAAACATCGAGTGCGGCGCCGGCAATCCATTTATCCTTTAGCGCCCGCGCCAGCGCGGCTTCGTCCACCACCGGTCCGCGGGAGGTGTTCACCAGGTAGGCCGTCGGCTTCATCCTGCGCAGGGTGCGCTCGTTGAACAAATGATAGGTGGGCGTCGCGGTCTCGCCCTCGCGCAGCAGAGGCACATGCACGCTGACAAAGTCCGCCTGCGTCAGGGCATCGTCCAGGGAGGTGTATTTGATCCAGGTCTTTTCCCGGCAGATGCCCCGTGCATGGCGCAGATCTTTCATCTCCTGAATCGCCTGGATGTAGTCGTGGTTCTGATATGCCGGGTCGTAGCACAGCATGTTCATGTCGAAGCCGGTGCACTTCTTGATCATGGCCAGGCCAATGCGGCCCGTGCCGATGATGGCAATGGTCTTGCCGGTAACTTCGTCGCCGAGGAAGGGAAGATAGGGATGCCAGTAT
>DATKLE010000031.1:0-78474 GCA_035542575.1 Terriglobales bacterium
CGACTTGCGATGGAAATAGAACCCGATAAGCAGGTACGAGCACAGGCCCACGCCTTCCCACCCGACAAACATCAGCGCGTAATTGTTCCCCAGCACCAGCGTCAGCATGGAGAACATGAACAGGTTCATGTAGCCGAAGAAACGGTAATACCCGCCTTCGTGCCCCATGTAGCCGATGGAGTAAATGTGGATCAGCATGCCCACGCCGGTCACGAACAACAGCCAGATACTGGACAGGGGATCGAGCAGGAAACCTACATCCGCCTTGAATTCAACCGGCGCGCCGCTGTGGGTGGCATAGGTGAGGTGGCCGGTATCGCTGCCCAGCCAGGTGTAGAGCACCTGCTGGTAGGGCTGATGACCGTTCGCCGCCGCCCAGTCGGTGTACTGCCACACCGCCCCGCAGGCCCAGAGGAAGGCGACGACCACAACGCCGACACAGACCGCGCTGACCGCCGACTTCTGCAGCTTGCGGCCAAAGAAAAACATCATCGCCGCCCCGAAGGCGGGGAGCAGCGGAATCAGCCAGATGTAGTCGAGAAAAAACATAGCTTCTAGCTTCTAGCTGCTAGCTCCTGGCTATCCCGCCCTTAGCTACGGGCCAGGAGCTAGAAGCTGCTTCACCACTTCAGCAAGTCCACCTCATCCACATTGACCGTCTCCTTGTTACGGAAGAAGGCGATCAGGATGCCGAGGCCCACGGCCGCTTCCGCCGCCGCGTCAGTAATGACGAAAATCGAGAAAATCTGCCCGTGCAGACCGTAAAGCCGCGAGAAAGCCACCAGGTTCAGGTTCACCGCATTCAGAATCAGCTCAATGGACATCAGAATGATGACCACATTGCGCCGCGTGAGCACGCCAATGACCCCGAGAACGAACAGCGCCGCCGCCGCGACCAGATAGTGAAGTGTCGTTATGGGTGCCATATGCTTTGGTGGCTGGCAGCGGGTTGCTGGTAGATGGTGAATTTCCCAGCTACCAGCCACCGGCCACCAGCTACTAAATCCTCTTCTTCGCCATTACCACCGCCCCGATTATCGCCACCAGCAACAAAAGCGAGGCGATCTCGAAGGCGAACATATATTGCCCGTAGAGCAAAACTGCAATCTCCTGGGTGTTCGACTGTTCCGGCAGCTGCAGCGCGCGCTCCGGGAACAGCGCCTTGCCCTTCATGTACACCAGCACGAACAGAACACCGAGCGCCGCCGCCGCCGCAATCCCTACCAGCCACTGCTTGTTGAACTGCTCCTGCTTCTGGGCCTTTTCGATATTCACCAGCATGATCACGAACAGGAACAGCACCATGATGCCGCCGGCGTAGAGAATGATCTGGACGCCGGCCACAAACGGCGCGTAGAGCATCAGATACAGGCCGGCCTGCGCCAGCAGGGTCATGATGAGCGCCAGCGCCGAGTGCACCGGATTGCGGCGCGTGATCACCAGCGCTCCGCCCAGGATCGCCAGTCCCGACAGCAGGTAAAAGAAAAAGGTTGTGGCAACAGGCTGCATATCAGAGCACGACTCCCAGAATGGCGGTCAGGATCAGCACGCCAATGGCGATCGGCAGCAGCACCTTCCATCCCACTTTCATCAGCTGATCAAAGCGATAGCGCGGCCACGTCGCCCGGTACCAGATGTACAGGTACATGAAGACCGCAACTTTGGCGGCGAACCAGTAGATGTCCTGAATGCGGTCGCGCACCAGCGGAACAAACAGGACCACACCGATCAGCCCCAGCACGGCCCCGAATCCCCCCAGCCCGGCGGTCTGAATCTTGAAATAAGGATGCTTGGGCATGCGGGCCACGCCGATGAATGCAATTGCGGCCAGCCCGAGGAACGTGAGACCGGGGAACAACGAGAACACCAGGTCCCAGGTCTCCCCTGCCAGCCAATGTGGGAACGGCCGCATCCACCCGCCCAGCCACAGCGTCACCGCGATCGACGACACCGCGATCATCGCCGCATATTCGCCCAGCATGAACAGCGACCAGCGCAGCCCGCTGTACTCGGTGTGGAAGCCGGCAGTCAGCTCGGATTCCGCTTCCGGCAGGTCAAACGGAGCGCGGTTGGTCTCGGCCACCATGGCAATGGCGAAAATCGCAAATGCAATCAGCCCCAGCGGGAAAAATTTGAACAAGAACCAGACCTGCTGCTCCTGCTGCATCTTCACGATCTCAATCATGCTCAGGGTGCCGGTCCCCGTGCTCTTCGCCGCGACCCCATACATCCCCAACCCGTGCAGGCTGGTCATCAGGATGGCCGATACCACCGCCATCCCCATCGCCACTTCATACGAGACCATCTGCGCGCTCGAGCGCAGCGCCCCAATCAGCGGGTAGTGCGAGTTGGACGCCCATCCCGCCATCACGATGCCCAGCACGCTGAGCGACGCCACCCCGAGCATAAAGAGGATGCCGATATTCAGGTCGGTAATGGCGTGCGTGGGCCCGAACGGCACGACGATATACACTGTGAACGCCGCACAGAGAATAATGAGTGGCGCGATCCAGAACACAAACGTGTCTGCGCCCGAAGGGATGATGTCTTCCTTGGTCAGCAGCTTGATGGCGTCCGCGATTGGCTGCAGCAGGCCGTGCGGCCCGACCCGCATTGGCCCTAGGCGGACCTGAAAGTGGGCCAGCGCCTTGCGCTCCAGCCAGTTCATGGCAATCACCGCCACCGAGATCCCGCCGAAAACAATCAGGATGTAAACCGTCACCCAGAAGACATTGCCCGCCTGCCCCGGCGTCAGGTTGCTGCTGAGATAGCCCTGGATGTAGTCGAGCATCAGCGGTCCACCTCGCCCAGAACAATGTCGAGCGTGCCAATTACAGCAATCACGTCCGCCACGAGTTGGCCGCGCACCATCAGATCCAGCGCCTGCAAATTAACGAATGACGGCGGCCGCACCCGCACCCGGTACGGCTGGGTCGAGCCGTCGCTCACCACGAAGTATCCCAGTTCGCCCTTTGGCGCTTCGATGGAGTGGTAAATCTCCCCCACCGGCGGTTTCAACACCTTGGGGACCTTCGCCATGATCGGCCCTTCGGGAATCTTCCCCACAGCCTGCTCGATAATCCGCAGCGACTGCCGCATCTCCCGCATGCGCACCAGGTACCGGTCGTAGGTATCGCCGTTCTGCCCGGTAGGAATTTCAAAATCGAAGTCGGAGTATGACGCGTAGGGCTTGGCCTTGCGGATGTCCCACTTTACCCCGCTGGCCCGCAGCACCGGCCCGGTCACGCCCAGCGCGATGCAATCCTTGGCTGAGATCAAGCCCACGCCGCGAGTGCGTTCCAGCCAGATGCGGTTGGTGGTGAGCAGTTCCTCATATTCGTCAATCTTGGGCGGAACGAACTTGAGGAAATTCTGCACGTCGCGTTCAAAGCCCTCGTAGGTCTCGTACTGGCACCCACCGATGCGGAAGGCATGCGTGGTCAACCGCGCGCCGCAATATTTCTCGAAAATCTTGAGAATCTCTTCGCGGTCGCGGAAGGTGTAGAAGAGCGGCGTCATCGCGCCGATGTCCAGCGCGTGCGTCCCCAGCCAGAGCATGTGGCTGGCCAGCCGGTTCAGTTCGGTGAGAATCACCCTGATGTAGTTGGCGCGCGGCGGCGCTTCGATGTTCAGCAGCTTCTCGATCGCTTCGCAGTAGCCCAGCCCGTTCGAGACCGCCGCCACATAATCCATGCGGTCCACGTAGGGGTTGAACATGGTGTACGTGCGATGCTCTGCGATCTTCTCCACCCCGCGGTGGAGGTAGCCGATCACGCATTCCGTGCCCAGGACCTTCTCGCCATCCAACTTGAGAATGACGCGCAGCACGCCGTGCGTCGCCGGGTGCTGCGGCCCCATATTAATAATGAGTTCGTTGGAATCGAGGAAGGTCTGGTCGGGTTCGCCCAACTCGAGGTGAGAGAGGTACTTGGTGGCGTCGGTCATTGTCCGCTCTCAATCCCCAGGTTGATCTGCACCCACTCGTTGTCCTGCTGGATGATGCCGTAGTCCTTACGCAGCGGGTGCCCCTTCCAGCCGTCGGGCAGGAGGATGCGCTTCAGGTCGGGATGCCCGTCAAACTTGACGCCGAACATGTCATACACTTCCCGCTCCAGCCAGTTGGCCGTCGCCCAGATGGGCGTGGAACTAGGCAGGGATTCACCGTCGCCGGTCATGGTCTTCACCCGAACGCGTTCATTGCGGGCGAACGAGTACAGAATCCAGATCACGTCGAACTGTTTTTCGCGCTGCGGATAGTGCACTGCCGTCACATCCACGCAGTAGTCGAACTCCTCCTGGTCGCGCAGCACGTGCAGCAACTCGTTGAGGATGGACGGTTCCACCACCATGTAAGCCTGGCCGAGATAGGTGTTGGCCTCGCGGATTCCCGAACCATACTGTTGCTTGAGCCGGGTGACCATGGGCGACTCCCACGGAATAGGAGCGGTTCCGGCGGGTTTGGCCGGGACGGCAGGTTTGGCAGCGGAAGGCGCGGCCGCCGCCGGTTTCGGCTCACCGCCCGGCGGCGGCGATGAAGGCGACTTGGTCTCCTCAGGCATCAGGAACGCACAAACCTCTGGCGCCGCAAAAACCTTGCAGGGAACGTTAACTTCTAACAGCTTGGAAATTCTCTGTCAACGATGCAGGTCACTGCAATTCGTCTCCACCGGCTCCGCAATCCACGCCGGGGCTAATTGCCAACTGCTAATTGCCAATTGCGGGTTTCCTACACCCACTCCAGCGCGCCTTTTTTCCAGATCCAGATGTAGCCCACGATCAGGATCGCCAGAAAAATCATCATCTCCAGCAACCCGAACAGGCCCAGCGCCTTGAACTTCACCGCCCAGGGAAACAGGAAGATGGTCTCCACATCGAAGACCACGAACAGGATGGCAATGATGTAAAAGCGGACGGTATAACGTCCCCGGGCGCGGTCCACGGGATCAATCCCGCACTCGTAGGGCAGCAGCTTTTCCTTGTGCGGATTCTCCGGCCGCACCAGCTTGGCCGCCAGCAAAGTGACCGGAATCAGAACTCCCACCACCGCAATAAAAATAAAGATAGGAACGTAGTTCTGCGGCATGACTCCTCGCGCCACCCCCGGCTGACTCACTGAACAGGAGAGCTGTTAATAGTAACGCTGAAGGGCGCGGGCAGCAAGGAGGAGACCGCGCCGCTCGGGTTGGCCGGTAGTTTTGATGGCGTCATCCGAAGCCCGGCGCCCTTCGGCCGGGCGAGGGATCTGGCGTGCAGTGACTCTGCGGGGGCATTCAAGCGGCGCTGACTGGATTACGCACACCGATCAGGCAATACAAATATCTGGCGCGCCAACTCCGAGGCTAACGTTTCCTTCTGGTACGTTCGCTGCACGATCCCGTCCTTCCACACCAGCAGATCACTATTCTGCGCCACGAACTCCTCCCAGCTCAGCGACTCTCCCGCCCGCGCCATGCGCTCGCGAATCAGAAACAGGTACGCCCACGTGATGGTCTCGTGGTACAGGCCTGGCTTTCCGTGCGCCAACGCGAAGCGCTTCAGCGCGCCCGAAAACCGCTCCAGTGCTTGGAGAAGCGGATATCGCCCCAAATACGCGAAGGCCACCCTCACGTGGTCGGCATGATGAAATGCTTCTCCGGGAGCGCGGCCCTGCTCGAAGCGCTCGATGATCTCCTGGTCCGTCATATCAAGCCTTGGCGCGCTTGTGCGTGCTGTGGGTACTCTTGATCTCCTTCAGTCGGTGGCTGGCCGAGGAATCGAGCTCGAGCCCGTAAAACCTCTTCAGTTCGTTGATCTTCTCAAGCGATGCCTGCCCGAACGGGACCTTGCCGTCAAAGGCATGCAGGACGATGCCCTCCAGCAGGTCACCCAGCGTGAGGTCGTGAAAGTCGGCGAACGCCTTGAGCACCTTGAGCAGGCGCTTTTCGATGCGGACGCCGGTCTGGACCCGCTGCACCAGGAGTTTCGAATCTTCGATCATGGTACCAGTGTACCATGGTACCGAGCTACGCAACCAATAGGTTCCCTCGCCACCCACTACTCCCTGCTCCCACCCGCTATAATCACTCTTCACCTCAATCCAATGGCCCTCGACGATAAAATCTACGAGCTGCGCCGCGACAAGCTCAAGCAAATCGAAGCGCTCGGCCAGGAGTCATACCCGCGCAAGTACGAGTTCACCCACACCATCTCGCAGATCCTCGCCGACTATTCCGACAAGCCCGCCGAGCAACTGGAGAACCCCCGCGTCAATGTCCGCATTGCCGGGCGCATCATGGCGATCCGCCTCATGGGCAAGGCCGGCTTCGCCCATCTTCAGCAGGACGGCCAGCGGCTGCAGATCTACGTCAAGAAAGATGCCGTCGGCGACAAGGGATTCGAGCTGTACAAGCTGCTCGACCTCGGCGACCACATCGGCGCCAGCGGCTACCTGTTCCGCACCCGCACCGGCGAACTCACTGTCCACGTTGAGGAATTGACGTTTCTTTCCAAGGACCTGCTGCCGCTGCCGGAAAAGTGGCATGGCCTGACCGACGTCGAGCTGCGCTACCGCCAGCGCTACGTGGACCTGGTCATGAATCCGGAGGTGCGTGAGGTGTTCATCAAGCGTAGCAAGCTGGTGCAGTCGCTGCGCCGCTTCATGGACGCGCACGGCTTCATTGAAGTCGAGACTCCGATGATGCAGCCCATCGCCGGAGGCGCAGTCGCCCGCCCCTTCATTACGCACCACAACACGCTCGACATGGATCTTTTTCTGCGCATCGCGCCTGAGCTTTACCTCAAGCGGCTCACCGTGGGCGGACTCGACCGCGTTTACGAGATCAATCGCAACTTCCGCAACGAAGGCCTGGGCTGGCGCTGGAACCCCGAGTTCACCATGCTCGAGTTCTACCAGGCCTACGCCAACTATCGCGACGTCATGGACCTGACCCAGCAACTCATCGAGCAGGCCGCCAAAGACGTCACTGGCGGCACCAAGACAAAGTGGGGCGAGCACGAGCTCGACTGGGCCAACTGGAATCGCATGACCATGCGCGAAGCCATAATTCACTACTGGCCTGAAAAAGCCGGAGCCAAGCCGCAGATGTCCGACTTCGCCTCCCATGATTCGGTGTCCGCGCTGGTGAGGCGTTTCAACGCTGTCCACACTCACATCGCCTACGATCCCAACGAGCCCACGGGGAAAACCATTGCCAACCTGTTTGAGGCCATTGCCGAGGAACATCTCATCCAACCCACCATCATTTATGAATTCCCCACCGCGGTCTCCCCGCTCTCCAAGCAGAAGCCCGACGAGCCGGACTGGACCGAGCGCTGGGAGATTTTTGTCGGCCAGATGGAGATCGCCAACGGCTTCAGCGAGCTCAACGATCCCGAAGATCAGCGCCGCCGCTTCGAGCAGCAACTGAAGGAGCGCGCCCGCGGCGACGAAGAAGCCCACCAGATGGACGAAGACTACATTCGCGCCCTCTCATATGGCATGCCCCCGGCGGGAGGTTGTGGCGTCGGCGTGGACCGTCTGGCCATGCTGCTCACCGATTCGCACACCATCCGCGATGTGATTTTGTTTCCACTATTGCGTCCGGAAAAGCAGATAACCACGGAGGGCACAGAGGACACGGAGGCAAAATGACTCCCTCCGCGTCCTCCGTGTCCCCAGTGTCCTCTGTGGTTGAGCCGGTTTGACCGCAACTTCTGGATAGACCTGCGCGTCTTTTCCCTGCAAGCTGCAATCCAATGGCTATGCACTTCGATCTCGACCGGGACGCTCGTCGTGAACTCGGCTACCGCCTCATCGACCGCATCAACGACTTCTTCTCTTCCCTGCCCGATCGCCCGGTGCAGCTACCCGCTGACCAGCGCAGCTACGGTCTGCTGCATGATGCGCTCCCTGAACTCGGCGAAGATCCGGGGAAGGTCCTCGACGACATCTGCCGCGAACTCGTAGACAAGGGATTTCATGTCCCCAGCGCAAATTATTTTGGCTTGATGAATCCCACACCGACCTACGTGGGCGTGCTCGCCGAGGCATTGGTGGCCGCACTCAACCCTCAACTAGCCACGCTGGCCCGCTCCCAGTTGGCCTCGAAGATCGAACTCGAAACCATTCGCTGGATTGGCGAACGCGTCGGATGGCCGGGAGAGTTCAACGGAACGTTCACCAGCGGCGGCAACGAGGCCAACTTCAGCGGGCTGGCGTTGGCCTTGGCCGCGAAGTTTCCGACCTCCATCGAAAGCGGTATAGCCTCCATCGGAGCCCAGCCCGTCGCCTACGCCTCCGCCGAATCCCATCATTCCCTCGACAAGTCGGCCGGACTGCTGGGCATCGGACGCAAGGCGCTGCGCCGCATCGCGGTGAATGAAAGTCTGCAACTTGATCCCCAGGCCTTGGAGCAAGCCATCGCCGAAGATCGTGCTGCCGGCAAGAAGCCGTTTTGCGTGGTGGCTACGGCCGGCACGACCAACTCGGGGACGGTGGATGACCTGGCCGCCCTCTCAGAAATTTGCCGCCGCCACGAGCTCTGGCTGCACGTGGACGACGCCTACGGCGCATCCGCTATTTTCTCTGATCGCCATCGGGACCTGATGCGCGGGCTCGAGCGCGCCGATTCCATCACCCTCGACCCTCACAAGTGGCTGGCGATGCCCTTCGCCGCAGGCGTGATTCTCACCTGCCACCCCGAGATCCTGGAGCGCGCCTTCGCCGTAGCTGCGCCTTACATGCCCAAAGCAGCAGGCGCCCATCTGCCCGACAACGCCCGCATCAGCACGCAATGGACGCGGCGCATGAACTCGCTGAAGCTGTGGCTGACGCTGCGTGTGCACGGCCGCCAGGCTTACGAAGAACACATTGACCGGCAGATGCGACTGGCGGGCCGTTTCGCCGCCTGGGTCGAGGCGTCGGACGACTTCGAACTTGCTGCGCCTCATACCTTGCCCATCGTCGCATTTCGGCTGAAGTCTAGGGACCTGCGTTCTGGAGAGCTCGCTGTCGCGCACGCCGCCATTGTGGAAGAAGTCACGCGCGACGGCCGCCGCTGGATTTCAGAAACCGTGGTGAACGGTCACAGCGTAATACGCATGATGGTGATCAGTTACCTCACCGAGGAACGCCATCTGGAGGACTTGGAATCTGCTCTCGCAAACGCGGCGACGAGACTGAAGGCCGGCCAGGCGGTGGGCCTGGGACCCGGGACCTGACACCCCGGGCATGATGCAAGGCGAGGTAACCACCTATGTTCCCGGTATCCGACAATGCACTGTCATTGGTGCACCTGTCGGCCTACACTCCCGTCAGTTTGGGCTCATTAGTAGGCAGCGCTACCGTAGCTTCCCCGGGCCTCTTGGGAGCTGGGTCGGTAGCGCCTTGCTGTTTGCGACTTCGATGGCAAACAAAAAGGAACAGAGTCGTCCGGGATGAGCAAACTCTGTTCCTTCTCTCCTGCCGTACCGGATTTACTTCCCACCCGGCTTTAGTGTTGGACCACGGCCAGTCCCATCGGGATCTCCCCTGCGTGAATGGGGAGCTTCAGCGCTGGCTGGGTCTCGGTCAAGGTTCCGTCGGCGGCAACGTTCAGCACGTGCAGGAAATTGCCAGTCGTCCCGCTCGCGTTCAATCCAAGCACGTACAGAAATTTCTCGGTCGGATCGAGTTTGATGTTGGCCGGGGCTTCCCCGCCAGTAAGCGAGAAGAACTGCAGCTGCGCCGGGTTGTTGAACTTCGCCGCGCTAATGTCGTAAACGGTGACCGTGTTGGAATCCCGCTCCGAGGTGTAAAGGCGAGTGCCCAGCTTGTTGGTGGTCATGGACCCCAGATGCGATCCGTTGTTGCCCGCGAGCTTGGCAAGGGAGAGCCCTCCCCCGGGATTGTAGTTGAACACGGAAAAGAACCCGGCGTCAGCGATCCCCACGTAGGCAGCGCGCTTCTTTGGGTGCAAAGCTGCCCCCGAGAAAGATGTCCCCACACTTGGACCGAAGCAGTTGTTTGGAATCAGTCTGCCCACGCTCCCGATGGCGTAAGAGCAGAAGCTTCCGCCAGCCTGGTACTGGTCAATGAAGACGAGCCGTCCGCTCGCGTTGATCAGCGCCTGCCCGGGAAGAGAGCCATCGGCTAAGGTGACTGTTGAGTTCCCTACCGGGGTCAGGGTGCCGAGGGATTCGTCGACCCTGAAGGCGGTGATGTTGGGAGTTTGTCCGGGCTGATTGGGATCGTCCGCCTGATTGACCACCGCCAGATACGGTCCCACCGGAGAATTTTCATCCAGGCCCAGGCTCACAGGTTCCGAGCCGTTGGAAGGGGCCGGCGTCGTGCTCAACAGGGTCAGCACGCCGGTGGTGGCGATGCTGAACACGGAAATCGTGTTGGAGCCGCCGTTCACGGCAAACAGTAAGGTCCCGGCGGCGTTTGTCACCACTTGCTGGTCGGATAGAAACGAAGGTCCGTTGACGGGGATGGCGTTGAACACACCGGTACCGTTGGTAAGCACCTGGCCCCCGGGGAGCGGCGTGAGCACGCCGGTTCCATCATTGGACAGGCCCATGATCGCGTTTTTATTGGGCACCTGGCCAATGTTGTTTTCGATGTATACGGCGTTGACTTGAGCCAGGGCGACCGGGGCTACGATCAGAACGAAGGCCAGCAAAACCCGGACATGTAGCGACCATAGCCGGCGGAGTGCGGGAGAGTTGCTCATCTTACTTGTCCTCCTGTCAGAATTCGTGATGCCGGCATTAGCCGGCGGGCACGCCCCTGCTTCGCTTTGCCGTCGGAAGCCAGACCCCTTTGCACCGCACGCGGTAAATGTCGGAAAGCTCGCAGACTCCCCACCTCTAGGTACTCGGCAGGGTGAGGAGGTTCGCGCGGCGTCTTCGACCCGGAAAATCCTGGACGGCAGTTTTGCAGGTGATGGGCCAAACCCGCTGCGTGAATCGCAACGGTTTACGTTATCGGCGAGGCCGACCTGTGCACATCGCTGCACAATCTGGAACCGCTTCTGCACCCCTTTTCTTCGGGTATTCTCCCGGTCTCGTGCGGTGGCTTCGGTTATCCTCCTCTTTTCTCGGGAGCCTGATAGAGACGTTGGACTCTACGCCACGAGCCTTCATTGCAAGGGGGCGCAACCGGGCCTTTTTCTCACGGGCAACTTGCACATAATAGGCAACGCCCTGCATAAGTCACCGCCGCCTGCTGCCAACCATCCCCAGGAAGACAGGTTTACACTTGGCAGCAAAATTGCCAGATTGGACAATAACTCCCTCAGCGTCCCAGTATCACGCGAGAAATCCTATGAAGATCCAAGCCAGCCAAGACAACACCAGTAACGGCCCATTGGCCATCAAAGCAGGACTTACGGTCTCCTGTCTTCGTTGCAATACCGAGTTGACCGGCTACCGGCGGGCTCGTTTCACGTTCCTGCCCTACGGGATCAGCCGCGCTCATGCCATGGTGGTATGTCCGAAGTGCGGCCATGTGGAATTTTTGTCGAAGGACAGTCCGCTATTGAGTGATTTGGAACCTATCGCCAGCGACGTCGGCGATGGCGACTGACACCGAGAGCGCAGCTCAGGCTCGCTGGCCGACCGATCGCCGTTTCTGATGCCAGTTCCACGCACTGGAGACGATCTGCTCCAGAGAGCGGGTCGCGCACCAATCCAGCAGCTTCTGCGCGCGGCTGGGGTCTGCCACGAGTTCCGCGGGATCCCCAGCGCGGCGCGGGGCCATGCGTTTTGGAACCTCATGCCCGGTCACCCTTTCAATCATGCAGATGACCTCGCGCACCGAGTGCCCCCGCCCTGTGCCCAGATTCAACAGGGCAGAACTCCCTTTCTCCAGGTATTCCAAGCCGAGCACATGCGCCTCGGCGAGATCGTTGACATGGATGTAATCGCGGACGCAAGTGCCATCTGGTGTCGCATAGTCGTCGCCGAAAATCTCCAAGGCCCCTCGCTGGCCGCTGATGGCTTCAAAGGCTGAGGGAATCAGGTGAGTTTCCGGAGAGTGGATTTCCCCGATGGCGCCGCTCTCCGCGGCCCCGGCCGCATTGAAGTAACGGAAGCTCACGTATCGCAGGCCATAGGCGCGGCCGTACGCTTCCAAGGCTTGCTCAAACGCCAGTTTGGTCGCGCCGTAGGGATTGACCGGCAGGCGCGGCATGTCTTCGGTGATGGGAATGGTGGCAGGATTTCCGTAGACGGCGCAGGTGGAGGAAAAAATGAACTTCCGAACCTTCGAGTCCACCACCGCATTCAGCAGCGAAAGTCCGCCCAGCACATTGTTCTGAAAGTATTTCCGCGGATTCACGACCGACTCGCCCACGTAGGCATGCGCCGCGAAGTGCATGACGGCGTCCACACGCCGCAGCACCGAGGCCAGCTTTGCCGAATCGGCAATATCCCCGACAATCAGCTCAAACCCGGCGGCAAGCGACGCGTGGCCGGTTGACAGATTGTCGTAGATCACGACTTCCTGTCCGCGCTGTCGGAGTACATGCGCAGCGTGGCTGCCAATGTAGCCCGCACCGCCGACGACCAGGACAGACAAGGATCAGCTTCTCCGGTACTGGAGTGACCAACAAAACGAGGATGCTGGATTCTAGCAGAAGGGATCGGCGACACCCCGGTTTCGTCACCGCCCAATGCGAGGCGGCGCTTGAATGACAGATGGTCCGGGTATATGCTGCCGCGGCTGAGCTGCTGCCCTTCCCCCCACGTCACGCAGCCCGGTGGGAGGTTGCGACTCGCGC
The DNA here is from genome assembly GCA_035542575.1 of Terriglobales bacterium. Taxonomy (GTDB): domain Bacteria; phylum Acidobacteriota; class Terriglobia; order Terriglobales; family Acidobacteriaceae; genus JAIQET01. Next base: position 12,741 of record DATKLE010000031.1, read on the forward strand.
GAGATGTTCGCATCGGCAGTCCGGTTGGAGGTTTGCTATGTTGTCGGCTCTCTGCGGCCGCTCATTGCATCGGCTGTGGTCGCGGCGCTGGTTGGCTGTGGTTTTGCTGAGCTCGTCGGTTCTTACTTCGGCCTCGGCCCAGACCATTGACGCGCTGGTGAATTTCAACGGCTCGAACGGAGCCAATCCTGCGGGCGCCCTGGTGCAGGGACTTGACGGCAACTTCTACGGCGTAACGCTGATGGGCGGCGCGACAAACGCGGGGACTATCTTTCGGGTAACCCCGGCGGGCGTTCTGACGACCTTAGTGTCTTTCCGATCGGACGCCAAGGATAAGGAGCCGTATGCCGGATTGTTACTGGGCGCCGATGGAAGCTTCTACGGCACCACCAGCAACTACAACGCTTCGGGCGGCTGCGGCAATGCCTTCAAAATGACTTCGGATGGCGTTGTGACCGTGCTCGTGGAGTTCGGAGGGAGCAAAGGATGCATCCCGCTGGTGCCGTTCATCCAGGGACCGGGTGGGAAGTTGTTTGGTGGCACCGGGCTGGGTGATCCGAACGGAAACGGCAACCTGTTCAGCTTAACAACTGCGGGAAGCTTCAGAAATTTTCTGAACTTTAGCTTCACCAACGGTTCCGGCCCCATCCAACTGCTCTATGCCTCGGATGGCAACATTTACGGCCTCACCACCGAGGGTGGCACCGGCGGCTGCCTGTTCCGCTGTGGGACGGTTTTCCGACTCACACCAGGAGGCCTGACGAAGCTGGTAGATTTCCTTGAGCACAACGGCGAGTTTCCCATCGCTCTGCTGCAAGCCCTCGACGGCAATTTCTACGGCGCCACGATGCTGGGAGGTCTTGCCAACTGCAACGATTCGCCGGGCTGCGGGACTCTGTTCGCGGGCACGTTGCAGGGACATTTCCGTACCCTGGCAAACTTGGATGACCCTATCGGTGACGGAGTCACTGCCCTGCTTCAGGCATCGGATGGAAACCTTTACGGGGCTACCGCTTTCGGTGGCTCATCCACCAACTGTTCAATTGGATGTGGCGCGATCTTCCAGTCCACCTTGCAGGGCCAGCTAACCAGGCAAGCCAGCTTTGATTCGGGCGATGCTAACTTTGGACAGTGGAGGGTCACCCTCACTCAGGGCACGGACGGCAGTTTCTACGGGACCACCTACTATGGGGGCTCGTCGAACATGGGCTCCGTATTCAAGTTGGATCTGGGCTTGCCGGCGTTCGTGATTGCAAGTCCGAGCTTCGCGAGTATCGGCTCCCAGCTCAACATCCTGGGAACCAATCTCCTCGGCACGAGCGCGGTGAGCTTCAATGGTGCTCCGGCAACATTCACTGTCGTTTCCGCCACTCAGATCATAGCTACGGTGCCGAGCGGCGCGAGCTCAGGACAGATCAGCGTGACCACGCCGACGGGCGTCCTGAAAAGCAACTCGAATTTTCGGGTCATCCCGTAGTTTGCGTCCCCGGTCGATTTCGGGAAAGCATGGCTGGTGGCTTCGTCCCCCTGCAGGTTGGTGGTTCAGACCGGCCGGCTGCCTCTCGTTCTGGTGCCGGTCTACTTGCCGCTTGCCACACCACTCGGAACCGAAAAGCCATACGTGCGCAATAGATCCAAGATCGGGGGCGTCTTCATGAAAGCCACGAACTGGCGGGCGGTTTCCTTGTTCTGTGACGATTTGAGGATCACCGCTGCCTGCTCCAGGGGGGGATATTCGTCTACGGGAATTTCTACGTAGCGTCCCTTGTCTCTCAGGGAGGGAGCCAACGCCAAGGATAAGGCCACAATGCCCACGTCAGCGCTGCCCGCAACCACAAACGATGCGGTCTGGGAGATGTTCTCACCGAGCGCGAGCTTGGTGGAGATCGGGTCGTAAAGCTTCTCGTACCGTAAAGCCGCGACCGCGGCCCGGCCATAGGGCGCGTGCGCGGGATTCGCAATGGCGATCTTGCGGATTCTGGGATCGAGCAAGACTTGCAGGCCACGGCTCAGGTCGAGTTTGGATCCGTTCGGCGCCCAAAGCACGATCTTGCCTGCAGCGTAGCGGTACAGCGTCCCGGGCTCGGCCAGTCCCGCGGCTTCGAGTTTCTGGGGGTACTCGATGTCGGCCGAGAAAAACAGGTCGAAGGGGGCTCCGTTCTGAATCTGGGTGAAGAAGTTGCCCGAGGAACCGAAGATCAAGTTGATCTTCTTGCCAGTTTCCTTCTGGAAGCGCGCGGCTACGTCCTGGATGGCAAACTGAAGATCGGAGGCGGCTGCCACCGTGATCTCCTGGGCGGAGCCGCTCTGAACTGCCAATGCCAGGAACAGAATCACGCCGGCCCAACGACTCTGCCGTCCCATGTCCTTACCCCCGCCGGAGATTTTACCGAGTCACACCACTGACTCATTGGTGATGGGATATTCCCGAGGACTCCCCTGAAGCAGAAAACCCGCTTTTGGAGGTTTGGGTAGCAGCGTAAGCCTGCCGCTCTAAGTGGCCGCCATCAGGCCCCACTTATGCTGCAATCGGCGTTCGATGGTCTTGAACACCAAGCCGTCAACAATGTAGCCAATGGTGATGATGAGCAGCATAACCGCGATCACCTGGCTCATGTCGTTGAGGTCGCGCCCCATCATGAGCAACTGGCCCAGGCCCAGGCTGACGAAAATCATCTCCCCGGAAATAAGCGAGCGCCAGGCAAACGCCCAGCCCTGTTTCAATCCCGACACGATATAGGGGAGGCTGGCGGGCAGAAGCACGAACCAGAACAGTTGGAAACCTTGTGCCCCCAGATTGCGTCCCGCCATGCCGAAGATTCTGGGCATCTGCTTGCGTCCGTCCTCCATCGCGATGGTCACCGAGAGCAGTGAGCCCATCACCACCACGAACAGGATCGCTTTCTCGGTCAACCCGAACCATAGCACGGCCAAAGGCAGCCAGCAGATGCTGGGCAGGCTTTGCAGGCTGACCAGCAACCCACCCATGGTTTCTTCCAGGAATTTGTTGCTGGCGACCCCCAGGCCCAGCACCATGCCGAGCACCACCGAGATACCGTAGCCCAGCAGCATACGCCTCATACTGACCGCGATGGCAATCCAGAAACTGTGATCGGCAAAGCCCGCCCACAGCGACTCCGCGACCGCCCGCGGGCCGGGAAAGATGTACGGAGGCCATATCCGCAGCTGGACCAACAGCACCCAGGCTCCGAGCAGCCCTGCATAGAATATTGCGTGCCTAGCGAACCGGTTCATGGCCGTACTCCGCTTCCAGGGATTTGTTGATTTCTTCCCGCAGTTCCTTAAGGACCTCGCCCGCCTTTTGGGCGACGGTTGCATCTTCCAAATGGCGAGGGCGCGGCAGGTCAATTCGGAATTCCCTCTTGATTCGTCCCGGCCGGAACGTGAACAGCACAACGCGATCGCCCAGCCGAACGGCTTCGCGCACATTGTGGGTTACGAAAATTATCGTGCGGCCGGTTTCCGTCCAGATGCGCTCCAATTCGTCGTGCAACAGGTCGCGAGTCTGCGCATCCAGGGCAGCAAAGGGCTCATCCATCAGCAGGACATCGGGTTCACTGGCGAGCGCGCGGGCCAGCGCCACGCGCTGCCGCATCCCACCCGACAACTGGTGCGTGTAGCTGTCTTTGAACTGCGCCAGATGCACCAGCTGGAGGTAGTGCTCCGTCTTCTCGCGGCGCTCTGCCCTGGAGATCCGCTTCATCTTCATGCCGAACTCAACGTTCTCCCCTACCTTCAGCCAAGGAAAAAGGCCGAGTTCCTGGAAGATCAGAATGCGGTCCGTGCCCGGGCCGTCCACCAGTTTGTCGTCCACAAAAACCGCGCCGGCGGTCGGCTTTTGCAGACCGGCAATCAAGTGGAGCAGCGTGGACTTGCCACATCCCGACGGGCCGACGATGCAGACAAACTCTCCGGGACTCACCTGCAGATTGATGCGATCGAGAGCCCGTAGACTCGTTCCACCGCTCGCCGGATAACTGAGCGAAACCTCTTGCAGCGCCACCTTGGGGACTCCGTTTGCGTCAAGGGGCCGCAGCAGCAGAGCCGGTCCCTGTCCAGCGTTCCATTGATCCTTGTGCGCGGGCCTGTGATTGTCCGAAACAATTTGGGGTGCGGTGGTCATTGAATGGCCTTCCTTCCCTTTTCCGCCAACACCTGATTCAACAAAGTCAGGTCATACAGTCCGGACAAATCCGGCATCCGGCGGCCGAGGAACCCGGCTTCGAACGCCGAACGCGCCGAGGTCAGCAAAGTACTGCGCAGCGGATCGTAGGTAACCTCAATGCGCGTGAATGCTTCGTCCACGATAGCCGGCGGAAGTGCTTTGCCGGTCTCCCTCTGAATTTGCTGGTTGAGCAGCTTCTTGGCTTCCGGCAGATGTCCGTTGATCCAATCCGTCAGTTCAACATTGGCGCGGACCCAGTTCTTCACCAGTTCCGGATGCTGCTGCAGAAATTTCCTGCCCACGATCAGATTGGTGACCACGAACTGCCCTTTCGGCCACAGGTCGCGTTCATCCAGAAACAAGCGCCCGTTGCCCTCGCGGATCAGGCGGGTCGCCCAGGGCTCGGGGGCCCAGGCGGCGTCCAGTTCCTTTTTGAGGAAAAGCGTGAGCTGGTCGGGATTGGCCATCGGAATGACCTGTACATCCCCGCCCTTGTCCGTGGACTTCATCCCGTGCCCTTTCAGCCAGGCGCGCAGCGCCACGTCCTGCGTATTTCCCTGCTGGGGCGACGCCACTTTCTTGCCGTGAAAGTCTTCTGGTCTTTGGATCCCGGAATCGGCGCGCACCACCAGAGCAGCTCCGCCACTGGCCGCTCCGGCCACCACCCGCAGCGCTTCGCCCTGAGAGCGTACGTATCCACTGATGGTCGGATTCGGGCCGATGTAGGTCATGTCGATCGCGCCCGCAAACAACGCCTCGATGGCCGAAGGGCCGGCATTGAAGCTCTTCCAGTCGATTTTCACGTTCGGGCCCATGGCCTTCTCGAAGTAGCCATTGGCCTTGCCCACCATCGCCTGAGGATGGGTGATGTTGGGAAAAGCGCCCACACGGACCAGGGTTTGCGCAAGGCCCGGCAATGCCAGCGCAAGCATGAAACCCAGTGCCGCCAGAACTCTGTCAGTCACCTTTGCCCCTGTTTACGTTCCCGTGAACCACCATCGGTAAAACCGCCGCTTCCTCACTTTTCTTCTTGCGTCGTTTGCCCGGCAGAGACGATCCCGGACCGACGAGGTCGGCCAGAGTGGTGTGCTCCAGGATCTTGGCGGCGGCGTCGCGCACGTCGAGGAACACCTGGTACAGCGCGCGGTGCTCGGCGTCGCGATCGATCAGACTGCGCAGCTGCTCTGCATCGGCAAACGGTGCCAGCGGACCGTCAATCAGGCGAATGATCTCGCTGAGATGGACCTCGTTGGGAGGACGCCGCAGCCGATACCCGCCCTTGGCTCCGCGCACGCTTTCCACCATGCGCGCATTCTTCATCTCCAGGAGGATCAGCTCCAGAAATTTCTCCGGTAATGCTTCTTCGTACGCGATGTCGCGAATGCGGATCGCGCCCTGGTGGTAACGGCGGGCCAACATCATCATGGCCTGCAGCGCGTAGAGACCTTTCTGCGAGATCTTCATGTCCCGTATGATGGCACAAAGTCTAGTATTTTAATAGACTTTCTTGACATAAGGACACCCGCAACCCCGATGCCAGCCCGGAGGGGGCGGCGAACATGTTGTGGTCTCTATTGCTTAAGCGGATTCCCGATCTGGCGGCCCCACACCCCGCCGGGGGGAAGGGGTGAACTTCCCTGCCAGGTGCTGCGGCAGATTCGTTCTAGCGGCCGTCTGGACGGCCGTCGGCGGCGACACGCAGGACCTGCATGGTGATGTTGTCAGGGCCGCCGCGTTGTTTCGCGGTGTGCACCAGTTCGTGGCAGGCTTCATGGGGATTCCTGGCGCTCACCACGCTGCGAATCTCGTCATCGTGCACGACGCCCCACAGTCCATCGGTACACAGCACCAGCACGTCTCCCGGGCTGAGGGCAACGGGCTGCTCGGGCATCTCCGGTGTAAGGTCGGATCCTGCTCCCAGAGCCGCGGTCAGGATGTGGCGTTGCGGATGCGACTCGGCCTCTTCCGAACTGATGACCCCATGTTCGACCAGGCGGCTGACGTAGCTGTGATCGTGGGTAAGGCGGGAGATGCTTCCATCCCGCACCAGGTACAGGCGGCTATCGCCGACGTGCGCAAAGTACAGGTGATGGCCGAGCAAAGCGATTGCGGTACAGGTTGTCCCCATACCGTGGAGTGCAGAGCGTTCCGTGGCTTGTTGCTGGATGCGGTCATGCGCCGCCTGGAATGCACTCAGCAGCAGCGCTTGCGGCTCGGAGTCGGCCGTATCGGCGTAAACCTCCTCGATGGTTTCCACCGCCAGGCGGCTGGCTTCCTGCCCCCCCTCATAACCGCCCATGCCGTCCGCAACGATGGCCAGCCTGCCCTTAAGTTGGAACTGGGCATCGTCGGCCGGCTCCCAGTAGGAGTACCGGTCTTCATTATTCTCCCGGTGACAACCCACATCACTCAGGGCGGCCAGTTCAATCCCTGGGCGAATCCGCATCATGTCTCGCGCGCTTTCTCCGCTTTTCTTCCGGGACAGCATCGTGCCTCGCACTGCAGGTTACCAAACCAGGGGGACAACAGGGAGCAAAGTCACAGCCGATCAGTTTTGGCCAGGAGAAGCCAGATTGCACGCCGCCAGACTGGAAAGCCGCCCCGTACAAAGCAACCGCTTTGGATTATACCGGACATTGAACACCGGGTGACATTTGTCACCTGCTCGCGGTGATGATCTCCACTGGCGTGAACTGTATGGTTCCGCGATGATGGCCTCAATTGCAGGACAGGCGTTGTCCGGCAAGCATGAGGGAAACGAAGATGATCACGACCTTGCAGGAAAGCTCTCAGCAGGAACCCGCCGTGGGCGCAGCAGTAGTCGCCCGTTTGCACGGCGTCAGCAAGAACTATGGAGACGTCAGGGCCCTTCGCCAGGTGGACTTCAACATCCATGCAGGAGAATTGGTGGCCCTTCTGGGACCCAACGGCGCCGGCAAGACCACGGCCGTGAAGCTGTTCCTTGGCCTGGCCAAGCCCAACGGGGGCACGGTCAGCATCTTTGGCGGCAACCCCATCCATCCCGAGGTGCGCGTGCGCACCGGTGCCATGCTGCAGGTCGCTCGCGTACCGGAGACCCTGCGCGTGCGCGAACACATTGAGCTGTTTTCCAGCTACTACCCCGAGCCATTATCCATCGGCGATACCCTGGCCGCCGCCGGGCTGGAAAGCATTAAGGACCGTCTCTTCGGCGATCTTTCCGGTGGGCAGAGACAGCGCGTTTTGTTCGCGCTGGCGCTGTGTGGCAACCCCGACCTGCTCTTCCTCGACGAGCCCACGGTCGGGCTCGACGTGGAAGCTCGCCGCGCTCTGTGGGACCAGATCCGCAAGCTGGTCGCCCGCGGCAAGAGCGTGCTGCTCACCACCCACTACCTCGAGGAAGCCGACGCGCTGGCCGACCGCATCGTTGTGATTCATCAAGGCGCCGTCATCGCGGAAGGCACTCCGTCTGAGGTCAAGGCCCAGACTGCCGGAAAGAAAATTCGTTGCGTGACACGCCTGGAAGCCGCCGTGGTGCTGCAGATGCCCGGCGTGCAGAATGTGCACCGTGACCGTGAAGCCTTGGTGATCCGCGCAGCCGTGGCGGAGCCGGTCATCCGCGAACTTCTGGCCCGCGACCCGCAGCTCTCCGGAATTGAGGTTTACAGCGCCGGCCTGGAGGAAGCTTTTCTGGCTTTGACCCGGGATGGCATGAATGCTTGACGGAGTCATCCCGAAGCCCGGCGCAGTCCAGCCGGGCGAGGGATCCGGCGCGCCGGCGGCACGGCTGACGGCCCGTAATAACCACAGAAGGGAAAACGAAATGGCTACTGCTACTACCACACTGACGAGCTCCGCCGTCCAGCGGCCTCGCCGCCGCGTGCTGCGAATCTATGTCAACGAAGCCCGGTACGAATTCCTGAAGAACCTGCGCCTCCGCGCCTATTCCGTCTCCACCATCTTCTTCCCGGTGATGTTTTACATCCTGTTCGGCCTGGTGCTGGGGAGGAACACCATCGGCGGCCTCAGCAGCAGCGCCTACCTGATGGCCACCTATGGCACCTTCGGGGTGATGGGGGCTTCGCTATTCGGCACTGCCGCTGCCCTCGCGGCGGAGCGTGGCCTGGGGTGGCTCCAGGTCAAGCGCGCCAGCCCCATGCCCCCATTTGCCTACTTCGCCGGCAAGGTCATCATGAGCATGATCTTCAGTACCACTGTTGTGATGTTGCTGCTCCTGCTGGGATTCGCCTTCGGCGGCGTGCACATGGGCCTGGCCCAGACCGCGAAACTTGTGGCCACCCTGGTCGTGGGCTCGCTGCCCTTCTGCGCCATGGGTCTGGCGATCGGGTACTTCGCCGGTCCCAATTCCGCGCCTGCCACCATCAACATGATCTACCTGCCGCTCTCGTTTTGTTCTGGGCTGTGGGTGCCGCTGATGTTTCTCCCCAGTGTGCTGCGCGAGTTTGCCCGGTTTCTGCCGCCGTACCATCTCTCCCAGTTGGCTCTGGGAATCGCGGGCGCCGGGCGTCATGAGTCCAACGCAACGCACTGGGCATACTTGATCGGATTCACTGTGCTCTGCCTGGGCGTGGCCCGTCTTGGATTTCAGCGCGATGAAGGAAAACTGTATGGCTAACTCCAGGTGCTTCGGCTGGTTGCTTCTGTTCGCCGGACTTGTCCTGTTGGCGGGATTCCGCCAGCTCGACTTGCTGGTAATCCTGGTCCCGCTCTCGATCCTGGTGGCATGCGTCATGACCCGTTTGGAAGACAATACAAGCGGGCTTACCGACGGCATCAAAAAGCGGTAGGCTAGAGCTGGCCATGGCATATTGCGTCAAAAAAGACGAACTGGGCTGGACGCCATTCATCTGGCTGTTCTACCTGGTCTTCTTTTTCTTCCATCCGTTTTACGATCATGTCGGCTGGAAGGAGTGGGTCGCTACGATCGCCACCGCCGCGGTGTTCGTGGCCCTCTACTTCGCGGTTTTCTTCACCAACCAGCGTTACTGGAAGTTTCTCAGCGTCGCCGCAATCGTGCTGCTAGGCGTTGGATTTGCCCCTTTCAACGCGGGCGCTTCGGTGTTCTTTATCTATGCCGCCAGCTTTCTGGCCTTCCTCACCCCGCCCCGCACTGCCATCACCTTGCTGGCCGCGCTGATGGCGCTGGCAGGGCTGGAAGCCTGGCTGCTACACCTGCCAAGTTCCTTCTTGATTACCGTAATCATCATCTCGGTGCCGGTAGGCGCCGCCAACATCTACTTTGCCCAGCGGAATCGCGCCAACGAAAAACTTCGCCTGGCGCATGAGGAAATTGAGCATCTCGCCAAAGTCGCCGAGCGCGAGCGCATCGCCCGCGACCTGCATGACGTGCTGGGACACACGCTGTCGGTGATCATTTTGAAGTCGGAACTCGCCGGCAAGCTGATTGATCTCGATCCTGCCCGCGCCAAGGCGGAGATCCGCGATGTGGAGCAGACCTCCCGCGAGGCCCTGGCGGAGGTGCGCACCACCATCCGCGGCTACCGCGCCTACAGCCTGGAAGAGGAGTTAAAACAGGCCCGTTCCGCTCTCGAAACCGCTGGGGTCACGGTGAAGGCAGAGTCTGCGGCCGTGGCGCTGACTCCGGCGCAGGAGAGTGTGGTCGCCCTCGTGGTGCGTGAAGCCATCACCAATGTCGTCCGCCACGCAAATGCACGCCATTGCACGCTGCGGCTGGCGCCCAGCAATGGAAACTGCCATCTGGAAATCCAGGACGACGGTCGCGGTGGTTCCGATATCGAAGGCAACGGCCTGCGCGGCATGCGCGAACGCGTCGAGGCCCTGGGCGGTACCCTCGTGCGCGAAACCCACTCCGGAACTCGCTTGCTGATCCGGTTTCCTCTCACCCCGAAAGCGAATGGCAGCCATTGAATCCCACGGTCAAAGACGCGCGCAAAGCCATCCGCGTGGTCATCGCCGAAGACCAGGGCATGGTTCTCGGGGCCCTCGCTGCCCTGCTCGAGATCGAAGGTGACATTGCCGTGGTCGGCCAGTTCCGCAACGGAAAAGAAGCTCTGACCGCCGTGCTCGCCCAGAAGCCGGATGTGTTTATTACCGACATCGAGATGCCTGAGATGACGGGCCTGGATGTCGCCGCCGAGCTCAAGCGCCGCCGCGCCGGGACCCGCGTCATCATTCTGACCACCTTCGCCCGCGCCGGCTACCTGCGCCGCGCCCTCGAAGTCGGGGCCTCCGGCTATCTGCTCAAAGACATGCGCGCTGAGGAGCTCGCCGATGCCGTGCGCCGCGTGCAGCGCGGCTTGCGCGTGATCGATCCCGAACTCGCCACCGAAGCCTGGGTCGAGCCCGATCCGTTGACCGATCGCGAGCGCCAGGTTCTTCGCCTCGCCGGCGACGGCCTGGCCAGCTCCGACATCGCCGCAGAACTGGGCCTGTCGGAAGGGACTGTTCGCAATTACTTGTCCGAAGCCATCAGTAAGATGGGCGCTGGCAATCGCATAGAAGCCGCCCGCCTCGCCCGCACCAAGGGCTGGCTCTAGCCCCAGCCGTAGCCCGCGGCTGCGGGCGTCACAGCACCACCCCAAACTCCTCCCGCAACACTCGCACGCGCTCCTCGTCTGTCAGCACCGTCTCCGATCTCTGTCCCGCCCGCGTCACGATCAGCTTCTTACCTGCCAGCGTGATCCGCCCATCCACGGTCGCGCGCGTGCACACGCTCTTGCGGGTAAATGGAGACTCGGGGGAGGTCTGATGGTAGTGGCACATCGCCGAAAAATCTTCCAGCCGCCGCTCCGCCAGGCCGAAGGAATACTCCCGTTTCCAGGGCTTACCCGGCTCAAGCCTTTCCACATGCAAGGAACCACGTTCTTCCACGATGCGGAAGCTGCGTCCATCCTGCGGCTGCTCGCTCCCCAATTCCAGCCGTAGCGGATCAAGAAACGAGTCGCCAAAGCCCACATCCGCGAGCCAGGGCCCGTTGAGATCAACGCGCAGCGTCAAATGGTCGAACTCAGGGCCATCACTGCCGTCTTCCCGCGGCACCCGGGCCGAGAGCAGCGTGACCTTGAATCCCAACCCGCGCAGCAGCGCCGCGAATGCCCCATTCATCTCATAGCAAAACCCGCCGCGTTTTCGCCCGACGATCTTCTTGAGGATCCTGTCCTCGTCGCAAACAATCTCCCGCCCCCGCGCAATGTCAAGGTTCTCGAAGGGGACCGTCATCATGTGCGCCCGATGCAGCGCGCGCAAGGTCTCCGCATTGGGCACGGTGGGACCGGTGTAAGCGATACGGGCGAGATAGGGTCTTACGTCGTTCATGAAGGGCCGGGGACGCAGCTATTGGATTCTGTCTCTCTTCTCTAGGTTATGCTTGGCGCAAAGAATTTGTATGTTCTTCGGATCCTTGGACGAACCACCCTGCGAGTACGGAATAATGTGGTCGAAATGGAGGTTTTCTTTGCTGCCGCACAGCGCACCCCCCTCTGTCACGCTTCCAAACCTCGAGCTTCACGGCTGATGGGATCACGCGATCATGGTCGGTTTCTGGTTTCAGATGTTTGGAAAACTCTCGAGGTTGATCAACGATTTGCAGCTTGAACTTAAACACCTGCCGACAACCCGACGCCTCTTGCCATGCATCGACTAGTCGGAACAGTCCGTTATAGACCCATATGCCAGGCCTAATCTTTTCGAAAACTCGAACAATTTCGGCCTCTGCTTTTCCCGTCCTGAATCGCCGGACCGCGGCCATGAACAACCCATTTTGTGTAAGTCGGCCGTTGGGCTGGAACTCTGGTTGATCAACACTCTTTGGATCTGGCCCATCCTTCATGCGCGAAATGTCATGTCCCTCATAAACAACAACCTTTCCACTTTGCTCTACTCGATCTTGATATGGAGCACCGGGCTCATCAAGATGAGACTCTCGTTGCTTCTTAAGCGGAAATTCATTCCTCTCTGGAGATTGACTCCAAGTTCAGCGCAAATCCTCGATATAAGAAACTACGTCGCCAGGGCTAATCATCGCCTTTCAGTCGATCATTTAGTTGGTCACGTGATCTGCGACGTCTCCAGCGCAGGTCGAAGCCTCTCTGCAAGCGGGCCAGCGCCCGCTCTTTCGCGCGCTTATATGCCGCACGCTCGCGCACCATCTTCTCGAGGCTTGCAGCTAGCAAAGCACTGATCGAGGTACCTTCATCGGCCGCCAGATTGCTCACCTCGAGCAACAAATCGGAGTCTAGTTTCAGGGTGATGCTCGTTTTCATATCTTAATGGCGCTCACTTCTGGCACCCTGACACGTACCCGAAAGACGGACAAGCTTCACCGGTCGTGGGTGTAAACGCCAGTGCTACGATTGGTCCGAGTTCCAAGGGTCTGACGTCCGAGGTCCGTCTCTATACCGGCAGCTCCTCCTGCGACCACCCCGCTACCTCGGGCTTGGGCTCGGCCGTCAGGTCCAGCACCAGCTTTTCCAGCACCAGGCGCTTGCTGGGAGGATTGGAGCGCAAGGCCAGATCGGTTTTGGCCACCAGGCGGATGGCCCGCGTCAGCTCGCGCTTTGATTTGTAGCGGCGTGCCTGCTTGATGATGTCGTCGGCGGCAAACGGCGGCACGCGGAACCCCTGCCACAACGCCGCCCACAGCATGCGCTGGTCGCGGACGTTGCGCTCGAGAATCACCAGCATCTGACGGAACGTCTTGGCGAGCATGTACAGATGTCCGATGGCGGCTTCGTCCCCGTCGCCCGTGCTCAAAATGGCGTCCAGTATCTCCAGTGCACGCACCCGGTCCTTGGCGGAGATGGCGTCAGTCAGTTCGTACAACGACCGCTGCTTGGCCGCGAGCACCATGGTTTCCACATCACCCAGGGTGATCCTCTTCTTTTCGCCCACGTAGAGGATGAGCTTCTCCAGTTCATTGGAGACCATCATCATGTCGCCGCCGAGCGCGTCCACCAGCTCACGGGCCGCGTCGGCGTCCATCTTAATGCCGCGCGTGCCGCAGTACTCGCCGATCCAGCGCACCGCCTCGCCCTCTTCCACCCGCGACAGTTCCACGATGCCGCAATACTCCCCGAGCGTTTCGCGAATGCGTTCGTAGCGGTCCTTGTCGGTCAACTCCATCTTTCGCACATCGGCGGGAATACTGATGTGGTCGGCGACAAAGATCAGCACGGCGTCGGGATTGGGGTCCTTGCAGTAGGCCTCGATGGCCGCGAGCTTCTCCTCGTTCGATCCGCGCCCGAACAGGTTCTTGACTCCGCGCACGAAAAACACCTGGAACGGCGCCATCAGGGAAGGCGTGCGCGCCCGATCGAGAATTTCGGCCAGATCGGTCTCCGCCAGATCGAAGTCGAACACGCTGAAGTCGCGCAGGTCGGGCGGAACCAGGTGTTGGAGAATGGCCTCCCGGCAGCGTTTGCGGAAGAACACCTCATCGCCCACAAAGACGTAGGCCGGCCGCAGTTTTCGTGCCTGCACCTCGGAGACGAAGCGGTCCGCCTGCGCGAAGGCCCGCATCAGAAGCCCTCCAGGATGTTGCTGACCAGCGTGCGGGCGAACGAGTTGGACAGGCGCTGCAGCGCGGGCGAGTCCTCCTCGAAAAAGCTGGAGAGTTCGCGCGACACCTGGTACTGCTCGCGGAACACATACGAAGGATTCTCGTAGAGAATTTTGCCCTGCCGGTCGGTGAGGGAAACCTTCATGCCCACCACCACCAGCACGCTGGCGGCGCGCCCGGTCTGCGAGTCGTAGGTCAGCGGCGAGGTGTAGGTCGAAGTTACGGTGCCGTGCAGGGTCGCATCCGCCGAGTCACTGGCCTGGTTGATGATGTGATAGTGCGTGCGCGTGACCATCTCCCGCACCACCGCGGCCGTGAGGATCTGCTCGATTTTGTAGGTCTCGGTTTGATTCACAAAACTGGGAATGGCAATCGTGCGGACATTCTCAGGAATGGTGACTGCGTGACCAGCGGTGTGGTAGCCGCAGCCGGTCAAACCCAGGCACAGGACAACCGCCAGGTACATGGCGCATCGCCTCATGGTCATTGAATCTTACCCCGCGGGCGGGTTGCCGCCATGGTTTCTGCGCACTCTACCGCGGTGCACGCCGCGACGCGGAGATTGTCCACCGCAGCCCATAACCACACGCCGTTGGCGCGACTGGCGTCGGGGACAATCGAGACCAGGATGTCCGCCTGCCCGGCGGCATTGACATTACTGGGAGCATCGTCGGCCATATGGGTAATGCGGAGGTGTTCGCCCGCCAGCGCCTGCGACAGCCCCTCAATGTCTGCCGGCTCAGCCATCTCCATGTGGATGGCGAACGTATGCCCGTGGAAGATAGGCGCCTGCACCAGCAGCAGCGAGGGCAGCGGTGCGTCCTGGCCGGCAATGCGGCGGTAATGCTTGACGATTCGCTGTTCCACGCTGGCCAGCGCCGGAGATGACTGGTCGCCCAGGCGGTTCACCATGTTGAAGGCCACCTGGGCATCGAAGACCGCCTTGGGCAGTTGCTGGAAGGAGAGCAGGTTCACGGTCTGTTGGTGAAGCTCATCCATGCCCTTCTGTCCGTGTTCCGAGGCGGGTTCGAAGACCGAGGCCACCACCTGCCGGACCGTTCCCGCTTTCTGGGCCCGCAGCAGCAGCAGCGCCAGCACCACCGCCGCGGGATGCGCGATGACCGAGGGTCCAGGCTGTAACTCGCGGGGCAGCGCCTGGCCTAGTTGCCGCTCGATCCAAGGGGATCGTACCAGGGCATGGGGCTCATCCTCGAGGGCGAAGGAAAGATCCACGATAGCGCTGCCCGCCTTCTGCGCCGCCTTCCAGTTCTTGCGAGTGCACTCCTGGTCGGAGGCGAAGAAGGTGAAGTCCACGTGCTCGAACTGTTCCGTACGCACGCTCTGGATGAAAGAGATTTCGTCACCCACCGACTCCAGTTGGCCCAGGGACTCGTCGTCGTCGAGCAGCTTGACGTCCAGCGAAGGAAAGTTGCGGTCGCTGAGCACCTCCGCCACGTCCTTCCCCTTGAGGGTACCTGCGCCCACGATCGCGACGCGGTAGAGATTGCCGCCGCGTGCCGGCTCGGCATGCGGAAGCCCGGTCTTGACAGGGGAACTCATGAGGTCAGCGAGGCCTCCTTGTACGCCGGCGGAGGTGGGTTTCGCTTGCGCCGGAACATCCACTGCAGTCGCCACACCACGCCAGAAAACATGTAGAGCAGCGCAATCAGGAACAGCACCCACTTCGAGAAAAACCAGATGGCGGCAAAAAGCCCGCCAAACAGGATAATGAGCCGGAAAGGCTGACGGGCGCGCAAATCAATGTCCTTGAAGCTGTAAAAGCGCCAAGTGCTGACCATCAGGTAGCCGACCGCGACCAGCATGAGCATCCAGACCACAGCCGTGTACCAGGAAGCGATGGGCTCGCCGCCGGAAAAGTGCACCACCGCAGCGATCACTCCCGCTCCGGCGGGAATGGGCATGCCCACAAAATACTTCTTCCCGGGACGCCCGGGGTTGGAGGGCTGCGGGTTGATCGTGATGTTGAAACGGGCCAGGCGGCTGGCACCTGCCATGAGGAAGAGAAAGCTGGCAATGGCACCGAACTGAACCAGCTTGGCATACAGCTGCCCGATGTCGTCGGCTGGGAGCAAGCGGAACCCCCACATCCACGCCAGCATGGCTGGCGCCACGCCGAAGGTGATCACGTCGGCAAGCGAGTCCAGTTCCCGTCCAAAATCGCTGCTGGTGCGGGTCATTCTCGCGATGCGGCCATCCAGACCATCGCATACAAATGCCAGTCCGATGGCTTTCGCCGCAAAATCCAGATGCCACGGCTCTGCCAAGGTGGCGTGCGTGACTTGCAGAATGGCGTAATATCCCAGCGCAATGTTAGCAGTGGTGAAGATGGAAGGCAGGATGTACAGGCCCTTGCGCAGCCGTCGCGGAGGCTGGTCCTCCTTGCGCCGCCGGGGAATCTCGGGTAGGTCCGAATCCATCAAAGTGCTCCTTGCCGAGTCTGTTCGGCGCCCACGGCGGCGAACGGCCCCGTCTCCGGACGCAGACGGGCCAGCACACTGGCCCCGCCTTTCACCCGGTCTCCAATCTTGACCTGCGGGCTGGCGGAAGCGTCCAGCAGCACATCCACGCGCGAGCCAAATTTGATGAGGCCGATGCGCTCGCCCCGCCGCACCGGTTCTCCCACCTTCTTGTTGAAGACGATGCGCCGCGCCAGCACACCCGCGATCTGCTTGAACATCACGCGGTGGCCGTCCCCCTCGACCGTGACTATGTTCTGCTCATTCTGTTCGGCCGATGCCGGGTTCATGGCGTTGAGGAACTTCCCCCTCTGGTACCGCACGTCGCGGATCACGCCAGCCACGGGCGACCGGTTGACGTGCACGTCGAAGACGCTGAGGAAGATGCTGATGCGGGTACGCCGCACTCCCTCCACCGTCAGCGGGGACACGTCAGTGACTTTGCCATCGGCAGGCGAAACCACCAGTCCCGGGGCATCCGGAATCGCCCGCTCCGGATCGCGAAAAAACCACAGGAAGAAGCCTGCCAAGAGCAGGGCAGGCAGGGCCCAAGAAGCACTCGCCAGCCAGCCCACCAGCAGGGCGACGCCCACCAACGGAAGCGCGTAATAGTAGCCGTCAGGAACCATCGGGAGATAGGAGGATTATAGTGCAGGCTTGGCCGCTGAACCGGCCTTTCATGTTAAATGCAAATAAAAAAGGCGCTTAGCAGCGCCGCACTTGCAAGCGTATAAACCCCGTAGGCGGCGCGAGCCGCACCACGTTGGGCGTGGGTTAGGCGACCTGGTGCTGTACCTGTTGCCGAAACTGCCGCTCGATGGACTCCATCTGGTCCTTCAGGCGCAGCTTCAGCTTCTTGAGCCGGACTTCCTCTAGTTTTTCGTCTTCGGTGAGGTAACGCTTCTGGGTGAGTGAGTCGAGACGTTGTGCGTACTGCATGTGCTCCTGCGCCAACTTGCGGAATTCGTCGTGACTGGCGAGGAGGTGGTCCCTAGGAGTTAGCATCCATCAGACCTCCTACCCAATTTTCAACTCCAAAGTACCACAGGCCCTACCCTGCTTCAATCCCATTTTTCACAGATTGGATGGCCTTGGTCACCTTGTCAAAGTAACGGTTGTACACGAGGAAAGCTTTGCAACTCAATGAAACATCATGCGATAGAGGATAGCGTCCTCCTCGGGATCGCGGTAGTAGCGCGCCCTGCGACCGCTCTCGAGGAACGCCCATTTTTCATAGAGTGACCGCGCGGCCCGGTTCGACTCGCGCACCTCCAGGACCACCGCCTGTGCTCCTTGTGCGCGGGCAAGATCAAGGAACTCGCCGAGCAGGCGCGTCCCCAAGCCGCGTCGGCGGGCCGGGCCCGCGATGGCGATGTTCTCCAGCTCCCATTCGGCACCGACAGCCCGCGCTACGACAAAGCCCTGGACCGTAGTCTCTTCTTCCAAAACCAGAGCGATACGGCGGGGGTGGGGTTGGGTAAGAACCGCTTCGTACTGCGGCCGCGACCAGTGCGCGGCCGTCACGGCATGCTTCTCCACGGCCATGAGGGTAGGAATGTCGGCGGCGGTGGCGGGACGGATGTTCAAATCAGTCTCGGCTTTGAGTTTCAACTGGACTTAGCAAAGATCTCGGCATCGGAGCGGCGAATGTAGTTTGCCTCCAAGGCATCGGGCGAGACCGTATCGCCAGACAGGATCTTCTGCCATCCCAGGCGTCCGATGGCATCACTGCGGGGACGTTCGACTTCCCTCACCTGACCGCCCTGCTCGCAAGCCACTTCCACTACACTCCGGTCGGGAGTCAGAATCTCCCGGTTGCTGGCGGATTCCACCAGCTCCTCGCGTGTCACCAACCGCTCCCGAATCAATTGTGCGCCGGAAGCCTCCACTTCGTATTCCCCGGCGTAAATCTCGTTCCGTCCAGCGTCGAGCGCCGCCAGCACTTGGCCTCGGGTGCCGCCTGCGGTGGCAATGGCTTCCAGCAGCGACACCACGGCAATCGGCCGCTGCAGCACTTCGGCCAGCGCCTTGATAGCCGCCAACCCCACGCGGAGTCCCGTAAATGAACCCGGCCCCGACGCCACCGCGAAGGCGCCGATGTCTTCCTTGCGAAATCCATGCTTGTCAAGAAGGGCCGCAATCTGCGGTACCAGTTGGGCAGAAAACGTTCCCCCAGTCAGGGGAACTAGCTCAATCACTTCGCAACTGCCGTCGGAATTACCGCGGACCAGCGCGATGCTGCCGTGTTTTCCCGACGTATCAGCCGCTAGGATCAGCATGTTGCATCGCAATCGCGTAGGGACAGCCGCCTCGGCTGTCCAGCCGAATTCCGTTCTTGCCCGTCTCAGAAAATTGGCTGACCTAGTCCCCAGCCTCCACTAGCTCCAGCAGCACCCCACCAGCAGACGAGGGATGCACAAACACGTAGCGATGCCCGCCCGCCCCCACCTTGATCTCTTCTGAAACCAGGCGCACTCCATCTTTCTTGAGGCGCGCGACCGCCGCCGCCAGGTCCGGCACCCGCAGCGAAACATGGTGCAAACCCTCGCCGCGTTTAGCGATGAACTTGGCGATCGGGGAGCTTTCCGAGGTCGGCTCCAGCAGTTCCAACCGGCTTTCGCCTACCGGAACCATGACCAACCGCACCTGCTCGGCCTCGACGGTCTCTTCGGAAGAAACGGTCAAACCCAGCTTCTCGTAGATTCTTTTGGCAGCGGCAAGGGACTTGACCGCAATGCCCAGGTGATCAATTGTGGTCATTAGTCTCGCTCGTCCAGGTTTTCAGAGCGCGATGTCCGAGCCACCAAAGCGCGAAAGCGGCAGCGGCAACGTCGAATCGGCGCTCCATCATCCGCCCGAATAAGCCGGATTCCAGATACTCCCACAGCCTGAAGACTGCAAAGCTCAGCCCGGCGACCACCACGAGCAGAGAAGCCCTCTTCACCCCGTGCCACCCTCCGCTGCGGTAGGCGGTCCGCAGATACAGGAACATGGCGACCGGCAGGGCGCAAAGCGCGACCAGCAGGAGTCCTAGCAAGATCCGCTCAGACATTTCCATAGCCCGCTAGTGTTGACCCAGTTTACCGACAATCTCTTCGATCAGCGAATACGGATCGCGCTTGTGCTCGGCCACCTCGGCGGCATATTTCTTGAGGTTTCCATCACTGATGTGCTCGTGCGCCTGGTCCAGCATGGCCTCACGCAACATCTCGATGATCCGCTGCTGCCAGTTTTCCGCACTACGCTTGAGCACAAGGTTGTTCTTCTGCAGGTAAGCCTCGTACTCGGCAATCGCCTTGGCCAGGTCCTCGGTGCCGACTCCTTCGCTAGCCACCGTCTTCACGATGGGGGGTGTCCAGTGGTCGGTACGTACCGCCAGGGATTGCAGGGCGCGAATCTCGCGCTCCACCCGCTCGGCGCCTTCCCGGTCGCTCTTGTTGATAACGAAGATGTCGGCAATTTCCATGATGCCGGCCTTGATGCTCTGCACGTCGTCGCCCATACCCGGTACCAGGATCACCACCGTGATATCGGCGAGGCGGACGATGTCCACCTCGTCTTGGCCCACGCCCACGGTCTCGATCATGATGAGATCGCGTCCGGAAGCATCCAGCACGGTGGCCACGTCCGCGGTGGTGCGCGCCAGCCCGCCGAGGGAGCCGCGCGTGGCCATGCTGCGAATGTAGATTCCCGGATCGGAGAAGTGGTCCTGCATGCGGATGCGATCCCCCAGGATGGCCCCGCCGCTGTAGGGGCTGGTGGGATCCACGGCAATGATCCCGACGCTGCGATTCTCCTTGCGGTAATGCTTGGCCAGTTGATCCACCAGCGTGCTCTTCCCTGCTCCCGGCGCCCCGGTCAGGCCGAGAATGCGGGCATGGCCGCTGTGCTTGAACAAGGCCTTGAGCAGCTCCGACCAGCCCGGAGCGCGGTTCTCGACCGTGCTGATAGCTCGGGCCAGGGCACGCGCATCGCCCGCGCGCAGCCGCTCAATCCAGGCGTGAATTTCGGGGTTCAAACTGTTCAGTGTAAAGCAGCGGCGGGACAAACTGAAACTGCGGCCTCCACGGCCGCCGCACGCAAACGCCCGATTCCCGCCTAAGCCGGTTCCGTGGGAGGGTGAAATTTGCGGTAGATTTCGGGATGGTTCTTCTCGTAGCACTCGGGACAGACGCCATGCGTAAACTCTGCATGGCTGTGCTGACGGACGTAACTTTCAATTTGCATCCAGCTTCCCTCATCCGTCCTGATCCGCTTGCAATAACTGCAGATGGGCAGAATCCCGCGCAGTGTTCGGATCTCCTCCATCGCTTGCCGCAACGCCCGGTTTGCCTCCTCCAGGGACTCGACGGTGCGCCGGCGTTGGTGCTCCAACGAGGCCACCAATAACGACACGGCACAGAACACGATAGCCCGCACCAGGCCGGCCAGGCTGAAATCCAGGTGATAGGGATTCCGGTCAAAATACCAGTCAAAGATGACGACTGAGAGCAGGGCCGTGCAGATTCCGGGAACCGCTCCCCCGTACCGCGAGGTGACCACCACCGCGGCAATGAACAGCAAGGTCAGGCTATGGGGTGAAATGGAGCGGAGAGGAAAGGTCAGTAGTGTGGCACACACGAGGCTGACAACGACGATCGCAGTTGTACGCACATAGAAAGGTACAGCGCGTTCCGATGGAGTCATGAGTGGGCACCAAATTCATTGCACTGCACACTTTCGCTGGAAAGCTTGTATCACAACTCTCCCTGCCCGTCGGTGACTCATATCACCGCGTTCAAGGCACGCAAGGATGAGCGTTGAAAACTCAGGACTGAAGGGAAGCGCCGTCCGGCCCAATCTTCAGAATTCGACGGGCCACAGCGCCCAGCACGGGATATTCCGCCCACTCGCCGCGGCCGGCTTTGACCCCGTACACGATGGCAACAACCAGCATGACCACCCACAGCCCCATGAACCCAAGCCAGATGAGCGGGAAGAAAAAAAAGACCGGGGGCGGGGGACCATTTTGCGGCCCCGAATGCCGGAACACGGTGGCAAACATGATGACGAACCAGCCCCCCATCAGCACGCCCCCCACGACCATGTAGAGCAGTTGTAACAACAGCGCTTGCAGAGAATGAAACGAGACAAACCGGGATTCCCGCTTGATCAGGAAAATCACCAGCGGCGCGATGAACCAGCCCACCAGCTGCAGGACGTGAGCCAGCGTCGCCATGGTGCGGTCATCTTGTGTGGGCTCCGGCGTCATTACCGGGACGGCGTCTGACATGGGGCTTGTATCTCTCTCTCTACTTCAGGCCCTCGACCACATACAGGTAAGACAGAGTGCGGGGCACATCGTAAACGTAGAAGCTCCCATCGGGTGTAATTTCCCCGCCACCCACACCGGGAACGCCCGAAAGGTCCGCGGGGGCGTTTTCATGGTGCAGCTTTCGTTGTCCCGTCTTCAGATCCATGAGGTAGACCTTGGCGGGTATCCCCGACTCATCCGCCACGTAAATCGAATTGCCGTCGGCGGCCCAGCCTGCCACCCGTTCGTCGGGTTTTACGAACGGGATAGGCTGCCCCGCCTGTTCGCCGGAAAACGGAATGATCCAAGCCGCTCTGTCCTTGTACCCCAACACACTCTTGCCCTCGGGTGAGACCAAAGTGCCGCGAAAGTCCTCCGGCCCGAGAGCCCGTGGAGCACTCCCGTCCAACATCTGAACGTAGGTGCGGGGAGCATGCCCGGCTTCCGCAGCCACCATGATGACCCCCTTGCCATCGGGCAGAAAACGCAAGCTCTGCGAGTGGAACAGTCCGCCATCGCCCAGGGTCAGCGGTTGTCCCGCCCCCGACGGCAGCAGCACTGTGGGTGCCGGTTGCTTCACGCCGGTCGAGGCTACCCACTGGGTATCGGGTGAAATATCCAGACCCATGCCGCTGCCCAGGCGAATCGCCGGTGATCCATCGGTCTTGCGCAGGAAGATCGAATACTGCGGCCCCCCGCCCTCTCCGTCTTCCTCCAGCACCGCCCACTGTCCGTCATTGGAAACGCTGCGTGCGATGGTCCAATCAAACCACGAGAGATCAATGTCTTTGGCCTGACCGGCGCGATGGCCGTAAGCCTCCAAGCGCGTCGCCTCGTTCGTGATTAGCACCTGTCCGTCTTTGCTGATATCGAACAGGTGCAGCCGCCCAGGAATGTGCAGCAGGTCGCGCAGTTTGCCATTCAGATCCACCGCGTACAGCGCGCTGTTGATGCCGGCATCGCTGCCTGTGAACCAGACCTCATCCCCGGAGCGCGACCAGGCTAGCCCCGTCAGGTCGCTCCACTCCTTGGTCAGCCTCTTCGCCTTGCCCGCAAGGTCGGTCACCGCCACGTAGCCCCGCGTGTCCCCGTTTTGCGGATGGTCGAAATACGCAATCCACTTCCCATCGGGTGACACCGCCACATTGGTGATGTTGCCCGTGCTGGTGGTGAGAATGGTTTTCCCAATCGGATACTCCAGCCGGTTTTCCCCCGATACGACGTGCACCGCGGCCAAGGTATCTCCCCCCGGACCCCAGGCTGCATCGATCACATCCCCCAGCAACTCGCGCGGGGCGCCTCCCGTCAGAGGCACCACCGAGAGCATCCCGCGGGGCACCTGCCCGCGCTGGGTGGCCTGGCGGATCGCCATCTCTCCCTTGGACGAGATGCTCAGGACTTCGCTGTCCATCAGGTCAATCGGGCGGGACATCAGCGCGTCCGTTCGTGTGGTGTAGACCTGCTCCTTCGGGGCGCCGTTCCACGCCGCGCTGAACAGGATGCTCTGGCCATCCGGAGCAAACCGTGCTCCGTAGATCGTGCCTCGCTGGAAGGTGAGCTGATGAAAGCGCGGAGTCAGCGGAGGCGCGCTGCTTCTGGCTGCGTAATACGTGAGCGCCAGCGCGGCTACGACCACCAGCGCTGCGACTGCCTGCTTCCAATACGCCCGCCGCTCGGCCGCCACCGCCTTCAGGCGGGAGCCCGTGGCCGAGTGGCTGGAGATGGTCTCCAGATCGAACGCGATATCGCTGGCCGACTGGAAACGCTGCGCCGGATTCTTCTCCAGGCAGTGCCGTACTACGCGGTCCAATCCCGGCGACAGGTTCGGGGTGACTTCTTCCAGTTCCGGCGGCTCCTCCTTCAGGATGGCGTTCATGGTCTCCACGCTAGAATCGCGTTTGAACGCCCGCTGGCCGCTCAGCATCTCGTACAAAATGGCCCCGAAGGCGAAGATGTCGGTGCGGTGGTCCGTCGCCTGACCGCGCACCTGCTCCGGCGACATGTAGCCCACCGTGCCGACCACCTGTCCGGGAGTGGTATTCGACTGCGGATGGTCCACCGTTTGCAAGTCGGGTGTTCCCGACGCGAACATGTCCCCCTGCTGCAACTTCGCCAGGCCGAAATCCAGAATCTTGATGCGCCCATCATTCAGCACGAAAATGTTGTCGGGCTTCAGGTCGCGGTGCACCACGCCCTTCTCGTGGGCCGCTGCCAGCCCGCGCGCAATCTGCATCCCGTAGTCCACCGCCTTGCGCTGCGACAGGGGCGCACCTTGCATGTGCTGGCGCAGGCTCTGCCCTTCCAGCAACTCGGAGACGAGATAGGGAGAACCATCCTGCGTGCCGACATCAAAGATCGCCAGAATGTTGGGATGGTTGAGCGCACCCACCGCCCGCGCTTCCTGCTCGAAGCGCCGTAAGCGCTCAGTCTCCTGGGCAAAGGAAGCCGGCAGAATCTTGATAGCCACTTCCCGCCGCAGGCGCGAGTCGCGCGCCCGATACACTTCGCCCATTCCACCCGCCCCCAGCAGGGACAGGATTTCGTACGGCCCAATTTTCGTGCCCGAGGTCAATGCCATAGGTGGGAGGGATTATACCCCGAGGATTAGGACCTGCCCCTGGGAACGCCATTCTGCCTAAACGGTATAATGGCGCGCATCCATGCCCCTGAACCCTGGCAGCAAACTCGGCCCCTACGAAATCATTGCTCCACTCGCTGCCGGCGGCATGGGTGAAGTGTATCGAGGCCGCGACACTCGGCTGCATCGCGAAATCGCTCTCAAGGTCCTGCCCGAATCCTTTTCTGCTGATCGCGATCGCCTTCGCCGCTTTGAGCAGGAAGCACGCGCGGTTGCTGCCCTGAACCACCCCAACATTCTGGTTCTTTACGATATCGGCGAGCACGCAGGAACGCACTACATCGTCTCTGAGTTGCTCGAAGGCGCCACCCTGCGGGACAAACTGAACGCGGGCGCGATAGGCACGCGTCGCGCGCTCGAGTATGCGCTGCAGCTTGCTCACGGCCTTGCCGCCGCACATGAGAAAGGAGTCGTCCACCGCGACCTTAAACCCGAAAATATATTCATCACCAGGGAAGGCCGGGTGAAGATCCTTGATTTTGGCCTGGCCCGCCAGAATCCCCTGGTCCCATCACAATCCGGCCAGGAAGACGCGACCTTGGGATTGCTCACCCCCGCAGCCACGACCCCAGGCGTCGTCCTGGGAACCGTGGGATACATGTCGCCGGAACAGGTACGCGGCGAAACCCTGGATCATCGCGGCGACATCTTCGCCTTCGGCGCCATCCTTTATGAAATGCTCTCTGGACACCGCGCTTTTAGACGCGATTCCTCAGCCGAAACCATGACGGCCATCTTGAAGGAGGACCCGCCGGATCTGGCTATCCAGAGTCAGGTGCCTGTGGGGGTGGAACGCGTCATGCGCCGCTGTCTCGAGAAGTCGCCGGCGCAGCGGTTCCAGTCCGCCAAGGACCTCGCATTTGCCCTGGAGGCGTTGAGCGGCAGTTCGCAAGCTCTGGCAGCACCGGCTTTGCCCGCAGGCGCCCGGCGCCGGCGGTGGATACCGGTTGCCGGGGTGATTGCGCTGGCAGCTCTCGCGGCCCTGGCATATTATGCCGGTCGACACCGCTCCTCCTCCTCGGCCCCATTCGAACGCCTCACCTTTCAACGGGGATACATCAAAGGAGCCCGATTCGCGCCCGACGGCCAAAATGTGATCTACAGCGCTGCTTGGGAAGGCCGTCCATATGAGGTTTTCTCCACTCGCATCGGCGATCACAACGCGCGTCCACTTGAGCTCGGAAATGCGATGGTGGTTGGAATCTCCAATGCCGGCGAGCTGGCGCTGCTGACCAATGTGCGGCGCATCAGGGAGACGAATTGGCTGCAAATCGGTACCCTGGCGCAAGCCTCCACCTCGGGCGGCGCGCCACGAGAAATTTTGGAAGATGTGTGGGATGCCGATATCAGCCCCAATGGCGGGCAATTTGCCGTTGTGCGCTCGCCCTCGGGCCCACAACAGCTCGAGTTTCCCATTGGACGGGTGCTTTTCACCAACAACG
Source organism: Terriglobales bacterium (assembly GCA_035542575.1). GTDB lineage: Bacteria > Acidobacteriota > Terriglobia > Terriglobales > Acidobacteriaceae > JAIQET01. The sequence goes on from DATKLE010000031.1 coordinate 38,315, forward strand.
GCTACATTAGCCACCCGCGCATCGCGCCGGACGGCAAGTCAGTGGCGTTCCTTGAACACCCGGTCTTTGGCGATGATCGTGGCTACGTTTCCGTGGTTGATGCCAGCGGAAAGGCCAGGCGCCTGACAGCAGAGTATGCGGGAATCGAAGGTCTGGCCTGGTCGCCGGATGGGCGAGAGCTCTGGTATTCCACAGCCGAGCCAGCGGATGTTTCCCAGGAGCGCATGGTTTACGCCGTCACCCTCCAGGGTAAGGAGCGAAGGATTCTGCAGGTTCCCGGCGATACCGTGGTTTGGGATATCGATAGCAAGGGACATCTCCTGTTCTCCCACGAGAACATGACCGGCGCAGAGATGGTCGCATCACCCCCGAATTCACCGGAACGAAACGTGTCGGTTCTGGGGTTTGGAATTTTTGGGGCACTTTCTGCTGACGGGAAGATCATCAGCTTTACGGAGTCAGGCCACGGCGTTTCGACCGACTACTCGATATTTTTCCGGCGGCTTGATGCGGCTGCTTCGGTGGAACTCGGCGAAGGCACAGTCATGGGGATCACGCCCGATGGCAAGTACGTGGTTGCCTCCGTCCCCAGCCAACCCACACAACTTCGCGTTCTGCCTACCGGAGCTGGGCAGTCACGCAGCTTCGATGTCGCTCCGGTGGTGGTGGATCGCGGATTCTTGTCCTGGCTGCCGGAGGCAAACCCGTCCTTAGCAGGAGAAGCGAGGGAATTCGTCTTCCTGGGGCATGAGGGAGAGAAGCCGCGCCGCGCGTATCGAGTGTCCCTCGCGGGTGGCCCGGCACGCCCCCTGACCACGGCAACCGGGGCGGAGTTCTGGAACGTTGTTTCACCGGACGGCAGGTTGGTGTTGGTGGGGTCCAGCGCTCGATCTGACGCCAAGAGCCAAAGCACGGTTGTGGACTTGACCACTGGACAGAGTCGCCGCGTTCCGCTCGAACCTGCGGACATGCCGGTAGCCTGGGACCAAGACGGGAAGCATGTCTTTGTCGTGCAGGTCGAGGATGACCGGGGCACCATCTTCCGCGTGGACCTGGCCACGGGGCATCGCGAACTGTGGAAGGAGGTTCGGCCCTCGGACCCGGCGGGCATTCTCTCGCTCTCGCACTTTTACATCACGCCCGCCGGCAATGCCTATGCTTACCACGCTGCTCGCATCCTCTCTGCTCTGTACCTGTACTCGCAAGACTGAACCCGGAGGAAAGCCTGTTCTTTTTGTACTGCTGCTCCGCTTCACCCGGAGGGAATAGGCTGCTGGGTTCTTAGAGCGCCGCCACTTTCCGCTGCAGCAACAGGAAATACAAAGCCATCAGGATCAGCCCCAATCCATTCACCCCCAGCACCACGGGCGCGGTAAACATCGGGACCAGCCATCCCGACAGCAGGTTGCCCATGGGCATGCCTCCGCGGAAGGCGCAGTTGTACACGCTCATCACACGTCCGCGCATTTCGTTGGTGGTGATCAGTTGCACCAGCGAGGTCACGGTGGCAAACACCACCATCATGGAAGCCCCCACCACCACCAGCATGACGTAACTCAGCGGCAGCCAGCGTGACAGCGAGAAGCCCACAATGCCCACGCCCAGGGTAATCAGCGTGATGAGCGCCACCCGCCCCTTGTGCCGGATGTTGCCCATCCCGGCCACCAACAGCGAGCCGCAGATCGAACCGATCCCCATCAGCGAAAGCAGGGCCCCGTAAGTCTCCGGACCACGATGAAAGAAGTCTTTGACGAACACCGGAAGATAGGTGCGCATGGGCATGGCCAGCGCGGTCATGCAGAACGCCAGGATGATCAGCGCCTCCATGGATCCCTGCTGGCGAACGAACTTGATGCCTTGCTTCAGGCTGCCGAAGATCGAGTCAGTCGTTTTCTCCGGCAGGTAACGGGCGGTGATGAGCAGGAGAGAAACGATCGGTGCCAGGAAGGATACCGCATTCAGCCCAAAGCACCAGGATTCACCTAGCTTGGCCAGTGCCTGACCGGCCAGCGCCGGTCCGACCGTGACGGCCATGTTGAATTGAATGGAATTCAGGGCAATCGCATTGGGCATGTCTTCCCGGCCCACCAGACTGGGAATCAGAGCTTGATACGCGGGTCCGCCAAAGGCCTGGGCCAGGCCGGATACGAAAGAACATGTCAGCATGTGCCACACGCGGATGTGCCCGGTAGCCACCAGCACGGTAAGCACGGTCGCGCAGGCCATCTGCACGTACTGGGAGCCAAGCAGCACCTTGTGGCGCTCAGTCCGGTCGGCCACCACTCCGCCGATCAGCGAAAAAAGGAAGATAGGAATGCCTCCGAGGAACTGATCCAACGCGAGCAGGAAGGCGGAATGGCTCAGGCGGTAGATCAGCCACCCCTGCGCCACAATCTGCATCCAGGTGCCGATGCTGGACGTGCAGGCGCCGAACCACATCAAGCGGAAATCGCGATATTGAAATGCCTTGAATACCCTGCGAAGAATAGATCTCTCCTCGCGCCCGCCGTCCCTCGCACCGGCGTGCATTCCGCCCTACATGAGTACTTGTTGGACTACTGCGATGCTGGGCTCTTTCGATTAGCCCGAGTCATCGCCGGTTGAATTTGTTTCCGGAGATTCGTAGCGATGCAGTTTGACAACGCTCGATGTTAGTCTTTGCGACCTCGGCGAACCGTTGGCGCACTTTGCGGTTTAAAACCTTTTACCGCAAAGCGCACAAAGAAAAGCCGCTAAGCTCGCAAAGCCGGAGAAGTTCGAGATTCGCAAATTGCACCGCCACCCGGGAATCGTTGGTCCGGAGGGCCTACTCTTTGAGCAATTGCCTAGCAATCACCAGCCGCTGAATCTCACTAGTCCCTTCGCCAATCGTGCACAGCTTGACGTCGCGATAGTACTTCTCCGCCGGATAGTCCTTGGTAAAGCCGTATCCGCCAAAAATCTGCACGCCTTCATTGGCACAGCGTACGGCCACCTCGCTGGCGTAGAGCTTGGCCATGGAGGATTCCTGGGTCGTCTTAAGTCCCGCGTCTTTCATGGACGCGGCGCGCATGGTCAGCAGACGGGCCGCGTCGATCTCGGTGGCCATGTCGGCCAGCTTCCACTGGATGGCCTGGAACTCGCTGATGGCCTTGCCGAACTGCTTGCGCGTCTTTGAGTATTTCAAGGCGGACTCGTAAGCGCCCTGGGCCATGCCCAGCGAGAGCGCAGCAATCGAGATGCGGCCGCCGTCCAGCACCTGCATGGCATCAACGAAGCCGGCGCCTTCCTGGCCTAGCAGGTTCTCCGCGGGAATCAGGCAGTCTTCGAAGATCAGTTCGGACGTATCGCTGGCCCGCAGGCCGAGCTTGTTTTCTTTTTTCCCGGCGCGGAAGCCCTTGGTTCCCTTCTCCACGATGAAGGCCGAAAGCCCGTGCGTGTGGGCGGCGCGGTCGGTCACGCCGATCACCACCACTACGTCGGCATAATGGCCGTTGGTAATGAAGGTCTTGGTGCCATTCAGCAGCCAATGTTTTCCCTTGCGCATCGCGGTCATGCGCGCGCTGCCCGCGTCCGACCCGGAAGAAGGCTCGGTCAGACCCCAGGCGCCGAGATACTCTCCGGTGGCCAGCTTGCTCACATATTTTTTCTTCTGCTCTTCGGTCCCAGCAATGAAGATATGGTTCGAGCACAGCGAGGTATGCGCCGCGACGATGATGCCCACCGAGCCGTCCACCCGCGAGAGTTCTTCGATCGCAGTGGCGTACTCGACGTATCCCATGCCCGCACCGTTGTACTGCGCCGGGAACACCATGCCCAGCAGCCCCAGCATGCCCAGTTCTTTGATGGTGGCCAGGGGAAACTCGCCGGACTCGTCCCACTTCATGACGTTGGGGCCAATTTCGCGCTCGGCAAACTCGCGCACGCTCTTTTTCAGTTGCAGCTGCTCTTCGTTCAGTAAGAAATCCAAGATTCCTCCGAAAACCTCAGGCCCCGGCTCACCTGCCGGCGCCACACGCGGGATGACTGCGCAGACCCAAAACATTTGATTAGACCACAGGATGGGACCGGATGAAACCACCGGCGACGGAGTTCACCGCCGCAGCAGGCAGCGAAAAGCCCAGCTCGTCGTCCACCAGAAAGCGGGCAGCAGGTAGATAGCGACCACGATCAATCCAATCACGAGAAGTGTGACCCGCGAGCGGCGCACCGCCTGCTGCTGGACTTGGAGGGCGCGCTCCTGGTTCTGCAGGGCCAGCTTGTAGTTCTCCAGGTGCTGCTTCTGGAGGTCGCGGATTTCCCTCAGCATGGAAAGGATCTGTTCTTCGGGCATTGGCGCTCCCCATCCGTATGACAAATGATTTCGACCGCAGGCGAAAGAGCGCGGAAGAGCTAGAACTCCGGTGCGGCCGCGGCTGGCCGGCGAACGTGGACGCTATGGCTGCGGTTCCACCACGGAAAGAAAGCTCTCGAAGACTTCGTTGGAAAGCAGCCTGCCCCGCGGGGTGAGCCGAATGCGCTCGCCTTCGTGTTCGAGCAGCCCGGAGCGGACATTCTCCGCAATGGCCCCGCAAAAGGCTTCCGCCGCATCCCGCCCGAACCTCTCAGCTACCTCCTGCATATCCACACCCCGAGTCAGGCGCAACCCCAGGAAGAATGTCTCCTCCAGAGCGGCCCGCGCGGAAACGGCCGTATGGCGAGGTGGCCGCCCCGCCATGTACTCCTCGAGCGAATCCGGCGTGGAGAAGCGCACCCCCTGGCCCGCTGCGGCCTCCAGCATCGAATGGGCATCCACGCCAAATCCAAGATACGGCTGGCGGGTCCAGTATTTCAGGTTGTGGCGGGACTCGTATCCTTCGCGGGCAAAGTTGGAGATCTCGTATTGCCGCACACCTGCCGCGTTCAGGCGCCCACAGGCCATGCTGTACAGGTCAGCGGTGAGATCTTCGTCAGGAACGAAGTGCGCGTGATATCTTGTACCGCCCGCGATCAGTTCGCGGCCGAGGCGGGAATCTTCGTCCACCTCCAGCATGTAGACGCTGGCGTGGGGTGCGCCGGTGGCGAGGAGTTCAGTCAGGGACCATTCCCAGCTCTCCGCGGTCTGATGGGGCAGGCCGGCAATCAGATCAATGTTGACGTTGCTGATACCGGCGTCGCGCAAGTGAGCGATGTCGTCGAGCACCCTGGCCCGGGAGTGGAGCCGCCCAACTGACGCTGCTTCCTGGTCCACGAACGACTGCACGCCCAGGCTCACGCGGTTGACGCCGCAGCGTTGCAGGGTCTCGAGCATGGGCGGCGTCAGGGTGCCGGGAGCGCACTCGACCGTGATTTCTGCGCCGGGCTGGAGCTGGAAATTTTGCGAAATGGTGACAAACAGCCGCTCCAGTTGGGTTATATCGAGCACTGTGGGGGTCCCTCCGCCCAGATACACGGAGTCAACCACGCGCGAATATTGCCCGCCCATCTGCTCCGCGGTCTGGCGGGCATGCTCGATGTCGAAACAAACGCGGTCCACATAGCGCTCAAAGACTGCGCGGGAAAACACGTCGGAGGCGAAGTTGCAATAGCTGCACTTGCTGCGGCAGAACGGCACCGAGATGTAGAGGCCCACAGGCATCCTGTAGGATTATCCCACTTCGCTGTAACCAGGGAATGAAGGGCAGCATCAGAGACTAGTTAGCTGACCAGTTGGTTTGGACGCAGTGCCGAATTCCATGCTTCCTCGTGTTGTCATCACCGGCTTTGGCGTGGTCAGCCCGAACGGCATGGGCAAGGAGGCATTCTGCCGCGCCATTCTCGCCGGGAAATCGGGCGTGAAGCGCATCTCGCGTTTCGATCCCACCGCCCTCCCGGTACACATCGCCGGCGAGATCCCTGACTTCGACGAACTGGCCTGGGTGGACGCTCGCGAGCGCAAGCATGTATCCCGTGTGGTGCCCCTGGCGCTGGCGGCTTCGAGCGAAGCCATCCGCGATGCCGGCCTCGACCCCGCCGCCATGACCCTGGAGGAAAAGCGCGAGATCGGCGTGATTCTCGGCACCGGTGGCGGCGCCCAGGAATTTTCCGAGGAGCAGTACCGGCTCTGGCATTCGGGCCAGGAGAGAAAAGCGAGCCTGTTCTGCATTCCCAGCGGCACCATGGGCACGATCTCCAGCGAAATCAGCATGAAGTTCGGATTCCGCGGGTACAGCCATGTGGTCACAACTGGATGTACCTCTTCGACCGACGCCATCGGCTACGCGTTGCAGCACATCCAGGCAGGCGTGCAGCCCATGTTTTTAGTGGGTGGGGTGGATTCGGCCATCACGCCGGGAATCATCAAAGGCTATTCCCTGCTGCGCGCATTGACGGCCTCGTGGAACCACGCGCCCGAACGCGCCTCCCGCCCGTTCTCCGCGGACCGCGACGGCTTCGTCATCGCCGAGGGTTCGTGGATGTTCATCCTGGAAGACTACGATCACGCCCGCGCCCGCGGCGCCCGTATCTACGCCGAGATCGCCGGATACGCCTCCACCTGCGAGGCCTTTCACCGCGTGCGCATGAGCGACTCTCCGGAAGAACCGGCTCGCGCCGTTACCCTGGCCCTGGAGGAAGCCGGCATCGCGCCCGAGGATGTGCAGTATGTCAACCTGCACGGCACTTCGACGGAGATGAATGACCGCGTGGAGACCCGCGCTCTCAAGCTGGCGCTCGCCCAGCACGCCCTCCAGATCCCGATGTCCGGCTTGAAGTCGCAAATCGGCCACGCCCAGGGCGCCTGTGGCTCCGCCGGGGTCGCCGCCACCCTGATCGCCATGGAACACGGCAAGATTCCACCCACCATCAATCTCGAGGTTCCTGACCCCGAGTGTGACCTTGACTACGTGCCCGACGCCGGCCGCAGCGCCAAGATCGAACATGCCATCTGCAACTGCGTAGGATTCGGGTCGAAGAACTCGGCGCTGGTCGTGCGCAGGATGACATGAGGGTCGCGCACACTGCCAGGGGAATCAACAAACGGAGCAGGCTGGCCCCGACCGCTCGGGGGTAAGTTAAAATCTCGCTGTGCAGGATGACAGCGGCGTGTTGCGCCAGGGGGCCAGTATCATTTCAAGGGAGCGTCGGGCGGTGACGGCGAGGCCACCGGAGTCCGGCCCACTGCTTCAAGCCTCCGTGACGAAGAAAGTCATCACAGCAATTGCCTTCCTCCCGTCGACGACGGAAGCCCGCATGCGGAGTCCAGAACAGCGTCCAGCCACGGCAAGTTTGGTTCACGACTCTGCTATTCAACCGCTCGTCTGTGGTCCCCACTGATTGCGCATGCAGGTATTTCACAAACTCGACGACGTCCCCGCGGACTTCGGTCCCACTCTGCTGAGCGTGGGCAACTTCGACGGCGTACACCGTGCGCACACCCACGTGCTGCGCGAGATCGTCAGCCGCGGGCGGCAGCAGGGTGTCAAAGCCATGGCTGTCACCTTCGAGCCGCACCCCATCCGCATTCTGCGTCCCGACTCGGGCTTCAAGCTCCTCACGCCGACTCCCGAGAAATTGCGCCTGCTCGAAACCACCGGCTTGGACGCGGCGTTGCTCTTGCCCTTTACCCGCGACCTGTCTTTGATGACGCCGCACCAGTTTGCCCATGACATTTTGAAGAAACGCCTGCAAGCCCGCGAAGTACACGAAGGCTACAACTTCCACTTCGGCCACAAGGCTGCCGGCAACGTGGACATGCTGGCCGGGTTCGGACGGGAGCTGGGCTTCACAGTGAAGGAATATCCTGAGATGCGGCTGCGCGGCGAGCCCGTCTCCAGCAGCCATATCCGCAAACTTCTAGGGGAAGGCCGGGCCAGCCGGGCGCGTCATCTGCTCGACCGCCCCTTTGCCATTCTCTCGACTCCCGGCCGCGGCCGCGGCTACGGCTCGCGGTACACCGTGCCCACCATCAACTTGAGCCGCTACGAAGAGCTCGCACCCCGGGACGGCGTGTACATCACGCGTACCCGAGTCGGCCAGGAATGTTTCGACTCAGTGACCAACATCGGCAATCGCCCCACCTTCGGCGCCGAGTCCTACGCCATCGAGACCCACCTGCTGAACTTTCATCCCCTGGAACTTGCGCCCGACACTGAAGTCGAAATCCACTTCCTCGACCGCCTGCGCGACGAGATCAAGTTTCCCTCCATTGAAGCCCTGAAGGAGCAGATCGGGCGCGACGTCCGCAAGGCCCAACGCTATTTCCACCTGCTGGCCGAGCTGGGCGCATGAGCGTCCGTCTTCGCAAGATGACCATGAGCGATGTCCCTGAGGCGCTGCGCCTCAAGGACCTGGCAGGCTGGAACCAGACCGCAGCCGACTGGGAACGATTCCTCTCGGCCAGCCCTGGAGGCTGCTTCGCAGCCGAACAGGAAGGCCGGCTGGTCGGGACCTCCGCAACCATCATCTACGAAGGCAGGTTTGCATGGATCGGCATGGTGATTGTTCACCCGGATTATCGCGGGCAAGGCATTGGCCGCAACTTGCTCAAGCGGGCCGTCCAATACCTCGATAAGCAATGCGTCCCCTGCATGAAACTCGACGCCACGCCCCAAGGCAGACCGCTGTACGAAAGATTCGGCTTCGTGAGCGAATATGAGATCGAGCGCTGGATGCTGAAGCGAGCAGGCCACACGCGGGCCAAGGTTGCAGACGGAACCGCGCAAGATATCGAAGATGTGATTCAGCTCGATCGCAAGATCTTCGGCGCCGACCGTGGCGCACTGTTGCGGTCTCTGGCACTTGGCGAGCCTGAATTCACATTGGTGGTTCGCCAGGGAGCAGAAATTGCAGGCTACGCCTTCGGACGGCATGGTGCGCTTGCTGACCACCTGGGACCGTGGATGGCTCGCAATCAGGACACAGCAGCCATGCTTGTGGACGAGTTCCTGCGCCGCTCGGGGCGTGAGATGGTTTTCGCCGATTGCCTGCACCCCTGGGCGGTGGCGCTGCTCAAGGCGCATGGCTTCGAATTTTCCCGCCCTCTCACCCGGATGTTTCGGGGTGCTAATCAGTATCCCGGACAGCCGGAATTACTCGCTGCTGTGCTCGGGCCGGAGTTTGGCTGAGTCGCCCAGAATTGGCTGAAGCTCGAGCCGTGTCCGCCGCACCAACCGCTCCACCACCAAAATCAGCGTGCGTCGCCGTCAATGTTTTCATTTGCCAATTGGCCATCAGGAACTGACAATGGCGCGGATGGCCACCAGCCTCACGCTCACCCTGTCCCAGATCACCTCGGCGCAGCGCCGCACCTTGGTCGCCGCCGCCCTCGGCTGGATGCTCGATGCCTTCGACGCCATGCTCTACGCGCTGGTGCTGGCGCACGTCATGCGCGACCTGGGCATGACCAAGGCCACGTCCGGGTTCCTCTACACCCTTACTTTGCTCGCTTCGGGAATCGGCGGGGTGCTCTTCGGGTTTATCGCCGACCGCATCGGGCGCAAGCGCGCCCTCATGCTCAGTATCCTGACCTACTCGGTATGCTCGTTCGCATCCGGTCTGTCGACGACGATCCTCATGCTCGCGCTGTTCCGTTTCATCCTCGGCCTGGGTATGGGCGGCGAGTGGAATACGGGCGCCACCCTGGTCGCCGAGACCTGGCCCACCGATATGCGGGCCAAGGCTCTCGCCGTGGTGCAGAGTTCGTGGGCCATCGGGTACGCCTTCGCCGCGCTGGTCGCCGGCATCGTGCTGCACTACGCCGACTGGCGCATGGTGTTCTTTGTCGGCATCCTGCCCGCGCTGGTGACGCTATGGATCCAGCAAGGCGTGCCCGAGTCGGAGATGTGGCAGGAGCATCACCGCCTCGCCGAGGAGTCCCGGCGCGTTTCGGAAGCCCAGCGCAAGTATGACCACGACAGCTTCGCGCGCATCTTTCAGCCCCCGTATGTGGGACCCACCTTTGCCCTGCTCTTCATGAACTTTTTTGGCATGTTCGGGTGGTGGGGACTGTTCACCTGGATTCCCCCATATCTCTCGCTGCCCGTCGAGCAAGGTGGCCGCGGCTTCGGTCTGATGGGAACTACCACGCTGCTGCTGGTGCTGAACCTCGTGGGCATGTTTCCCGGCTACGCCAGCTTCGGCTGGGTCGCGGACCACTTGGGGCGGCGCAAGTCCTTCATGCTCTATACCTTCGTGGCCGCTCTTCTAGTTCCGCTTTACGCCATGGCGCGCCGGCCGGAAACGCTGCTGGTGGTGGGCACGGTGGTCGCCTTCTTCGGCACGGGATTCTTCTCCGGATCCTCGATCATCGGCAGTGAGATTTTTCCCACGCGGGTGCGGGCGCGGGCCTTGGGTTTCACCTACAACGGGGCCCGCGCCATGAGTTCGGTGGCGCCGTTGGTTATCGGATGGGTGGGGCAGGTCAAGGGGCTCGGTTGGGCGTTCTACATTTGTGCAGCTTCCTTCTTGCTGGCGGCGCTGACAGCCACGCAGATACCGGAGACCAAAGGCAAGCACCTGGAATGATCAACCGGGAACTGGCATCCGCGAACTGAGAACTGATTGATCGACAGAAACTCTTCTTGCTACTCGATCGGCTCAACTACCGTGACTTCTTCGTGCAGCTTGCGGTCCGGCATCTGCACCACCACAATCGCCGCCAGCACCATCACGATCCCGACTGTTTGCAGCGGCTTCATCACCTCTCCCAGGGCAAGCGCCGCAATCACGATGGAGAATACTGGTTCCAGGCAGCTGGCCACGATGGCGCGAGTCGGTTCCAGGTGCTGGAGTCCTGCGAAATACAGGGAAAACGGCCCCAGCACCGACAGGAGAGAAAACACCAGCAGAAACAGCCACTGTGCTCCGGCGTAGTGCGCGGCGAGCACCTTCCACGGTGGATTCACCACCACCCAGAAGGCCGAGGCTGCCAGCAGCGTCCACAGCAGCACAATCCAGCGGTCATAGCGCGCCAGGATGCTGTGGCCGCCAACGTTGTAAATGGCAAACGAGAAGGCGGCCAGCAGCGCGGCGGTCACACCGAGAGTGTCCAAACGCAGCTTGCCCGGGCCAATCACGCCGATCACCATGGCACATCCGGCCACGGCCAATACCACGGCGGCGACGCGCTGCACGGTAGCTTTCTGCAGCCCGCGCAGCACCATGTAGAGCAGCACCCACACCGGCGCGGTGTATTGCAGGATGATCGCCGTTGCCACATTCGTCCGCTGGATCGCCAGGTAGTAAAAGTAATTCGACGCGGCCACCCCCAGAATCCCGAGCAGGAAAATTCGCCCCACATCCGCCGCCGGCAAACGCAGTCCTCCCCAGCCCTGGCGCAGCGCCAGGGTCGGCAGCAGCACCAGCAGGGAGAACGTGGTCCGGCTCTGGGAGAGGATCAGGGGATCGATGGGCTGTAGCGCTTCTCCCCCCGGCAGCAGGCGGCCGGTGAAGGCGGCACGTCCCAGGCTGGCGGCAACGCCCCACAGAAAAGTAGCGGCAGCGATGTAAACATAGCCGCGGACGGGATGCGCTCTATGGGCCAAGGAGCTGGTCGAGGCGTTCGGGATCGAATCCTATCATCACCTCGTCTCCGATGACGATGGTAGGGGTGGAACGGCTGCGGTACTTGTAAACCAGGTCTTGCACCGCCGCCGGGTCGCGGCTGACATCGCGATCTTCGTACGCAATCCCTCTCTCCGAGAGGTAGGCCCGAACCGTCTGGCACGGCGGTCAGCCGGGCTGGGTGAAGATGACAATCTCTTGGCCTTGCATGGCTTATTTGGGTATCACGTCACCTGCCGGTTCTCGATTGCCAATTGCCAATTTTCGATTGCCGATTAACAGGCCTTGCCTTGGACCTAATTCCTTCCTTCAATCAGCAATTGGCAATTGACCATCGGAAATCTACTCATTCCGCATATTCGATCTCGAAGCTGATCTTCGCGGTCTTCTGCAGCATGGCAGAGACCGAGCAGTACTTCTCTTCCGATAGGCGCACCGCATCTTCGACTGCCTTATGGGAGACTTTGCCCCCGACGCGGTAGATCAGCTTGATGTCAGTATAGACGGACGGAGGATTGGCTGCCCGTTCCGCCAGGGCACGTACTTCCAGGCTGGTAAAAGGCTCGCGCTTCTTGCGCAGAATGCTGGCCACGTCATAACCGGTGCACCCGCATAAGCCGATGAGAACCAGTTCCATGGGGCTGTTCGCAGACTTCTTGTCCCCATCCACGACCACGGCGTGACCACTGCTGGACTGGGCCACGAAGCGGAAATTGTCGACCAGGATGGCTTTGGCTTCAGTCATAGCGCCTCACAAGGCTTGATTTTCGATTGCCAATTGGCGATTTCCGATTGTTTCTCTTTACCGTGCGACGCGAGGCAACAAAGATGGCCGTAATCTGTCTGGCCTCGGATGTGAGCTCAGTAAGTCTCTCGCGGCGAACCAGACCTGAGTCCGCTAGAAATTCCAACCAAAAGGCGCTCTCGTCTGCCTCCTCTTCTACAACTCCGAGTTTGTACAAGAATTCCGCCCGAGAACGCGCTCGACAAGCTGCGCGATAGTTGGCCGCGACAGAAGTCCCGGATCGGAGAAGTTGCTGACCGATGATGCGTGCCTCTGCACAATTGGGAAGCGCCCTGTATACCTTCAGGATCCTTAGTGCAAAATTGGTCGTACGTTTCTGCAACGCTTCCGCTTTCGTTCGCATGTCAACGCTCCAATTGGCAATTGGAAATTGGCAATCGAAAATGCGCTGTGACGGCCGTCACTACCTCCGATTGTCCGTCTGCGGCTCCGGGTGGATCAGCACGCGGAACAGCTCCGGCGCCTCCTGTTTGAAGCGGATTTCGAGTTCGGTCTGAATGTCGTGCACGCGGGAGAGCGGCAGATCGTCCGACAGGGTGCAGTGGCAGGAAACATACAAACGCCCGCGCACCCGCTTGAACAACACCTCGTGCATGTCCAGGATGTCGGGGAATTCCCTCGTCGCCGCCTTCAAGCGCTTTTCCAGGCGGGCATCGCGCACCATCTCATCGCCGGTTTCAATGGTCGCCGGCTCGCTCTCGATGTGGGTCAGGATGGAGGAGATTTCCGGAACCTCGCGGCGAATTTCCGCTTCCAGCAAGGTCACGCGGTCGTGCGCTTCTTTCAGCGTCAAGCGCTCGTCCAGTTCCAGGTGCTGCTCGACGTGCAATTGCCCGCTCAGGTCCTGCACGCTGACGTCGTGCACATTGAAGTTGTAACGGGTCGCCACGGCCCGCACCCGGTCAAAGAGATTTTCCGAGTGCACCGCGCGGGGCACCGAGCGTACCACCACATCGGCGTCCGGCAAGACGCCATGCACGGCTGCGGTCACCGCATCGGCTACCTGCCCGGAGCGTTGGAAGGTAACGTTGCGTGCCAGGCCGATGGAAAGGTCGGCAAAATAGCGGTTGCCCGCGCGGCGGATGCGCACCCGGTCGACCTCCAGTAGTCCGTCCACCTGCGCAACCGCGGCGATGATCTGGTTGCGCACTCCGGCGGGGGCGGCGTCCAGCAGGGCGTCAATGGTCTTGCGCGCCAGCCGCCAGCTTACGTACACCACTACGCCCGCCACAAACAGCGCCGCTACCGGGTCGGCGTCGCGCAGCCAGTCAATGCCATAGGTTCGGCCGAGCAGCACCAGCAGCAGGCCTGCTACCACCACCCCGCTTGACCAGATGTCGGTCGAGAAGTGGAGCGCATCGGCTTCCAGCGCCTGGCTGTCGTACTTGACCGCGATTTTTCCCAGCGCACGCGAGCGCCAGAAATCGACTGCCATGGAGCAGAACATCACCAAGAATGCCGCCAGGCTGGGCTCAATTTCCACGTGGTGAAAGAACAGCCGTTTGACGGCCTCCCAGACGATCCAAAGGCAGGTCAGCAGCAAAAGGCCGGTCTCAATGAACGCCGAGAAATTCTCCACCTTCCCGTGCCCGTACTGATGCTCGGCATCCGCTGGTTTGTCGGAAACTCGCACGGAAAAGAAAGTGATCACTGCCGCCACCAGATCCAGCCCAGAGTGCGCCGCTTCGGACAGAATTCCCAAACTGCCGGTGGTGATGCCCACGATGATCTTCAGGCCGGTAATGGCGATGGCGGCCACAACCGAGTTCCCCGCCACGGCGCGCTTTTCCGCGCGCATGGACTCGGAACTGTAGACCACCGAAGATCCTGCCATAGCCGCATTATCGCTGTACCGTGCTCCGCCGCCAAGTCGGACCGTGCGGCTTTTGCCGGGTGAGACAGGGCGCAACCGCGACTCTGTGCTAGGATTCTGTTTACACTCTTTCTGGAGGAACCCTCAAGATGATTCACCGTGTACTGGTTTGTCTGCTGCTTGCCGGCCTGGCATGGGGACAAGCGACCAGCAAACCTGCCACTGCCCCCAAAACCCCAGCCAAGGCCCCGGCAGGCACAGCTCCGGCTGGCACCGCCCGGCCGGCCGCGGCCCCGGCAGGCACCACCTCAGAGGCCAAGCCCGCAACCCCGGCGGAAATCCCACCCGATGCCCCGGTGATAACGGTGCCGGGGATTTGCGAGAACCCACCCGCTGACCCGTCCAAGGCCGCCGACTGCAAAACGGTCGTCACGCGCGCTGAATTCGAGCGGCTGTTGGCCGCCGTCGCCCCCAACATTGCCCCCCTGGCTCGCCGGCAAATTGCCACACGTTATGCCACGATACTGGTCATGGCGGACAAGGCCCATAAAATGGGCCTCGACCAGGGTCCCAAATATGAAGAGATGATGAAAGCCATACGCACCCAGGCAATGGCCGGGCAGTACCAGCAGGCCGTGCAAGAACAAGCTGGGAACGTCTCTGACCAGGACATTAAGGACTACTACGATAAGAACGTGACCGCCTACGAAGAAGCCGACCTGCAACGAGTGTTCGTACCCCACAATCGCCAAGTGGACACCTCCCAGGACAAGGAGAAGCCCAGCGAGGCGGAGATGAAGAAGCGGCAGGAGGAAGGGGAAGCCGCAATGAAGACCGAAGCCGAAGCCCTGCAGAAGCGCGCCGCGGCCGGTGAGGATTTCGTGAAACTGCAAGACGAAGCTTTCACCTTTGCCGGCCTTAAGGCCAAGCCTCCTCAGACCACCATGACTCATATCCGGCGCACCAGTCTGGCTTACGATCAAGCCTTCGTCTTCGACCTGAAAGCGGGCGAGGTCTCATCCCTGATCACCGACGCTTCCGGATACTTCATGTACAAGATGGGGGAAAAACATACCCTGCCGTTGGCGGACGTGAAGGACGAGATCCACAACCTCCTGCGGACACAGCGCATCCAGGAAGCGATGCAAAGCATTCAGCAGTCCACCAACCCTATTTTGGATGACAATTACTTCGCAGTGCCTGAGGGCGGACCGCTAGCGGGAAGAGCGCCGGGCGCGAAGCCACAACCTAAGCCTGCTCCCGACCACAAGTAATGGCCGCCAGCAGTCCAACTGTCGTAGTCACCGGCATTGCCGGCAATCTGGGCCGGCGTCTGCTTGCGGAATTGGCGGACTTTCAGGTTGTTGGCCTCGACCTCAATCCGCCCCAAACCTCCCTGCCTCTGCGCTACCAGCGCATGGATCTGGGGCAGGAGGAGTCCTGCCGCGAACTCTACCTGCTGCTGCGGCAGACTCGTCCGGTGGCGGTGGTCCATCTGGCCTTTGTCATCGACCCGGTACGCACCGGGGTGCTCGACGTGGACCGCATGTGGCACATCAATGTCGCCGGCACTGCTCGGGTCATGGAGGCCGTCACCGAGGCCAACCGCGATGATGTCCTGGTGCAAAAGTTCATCTTTCCCAGCAGCGTCTCAGCCTACGGCCCCGACCTTCCTGGCCCGGTAAGCGAGGACTTTCCCCTGGGAGCGCACACGCTTCCCTATGCTATTCACAAGATGGAGTGCGACCAGGTGGTGCAGCAGCGGGCCCCCGCGCTGCGCGGCTGCAGCGCTTACATGCTTCGTCCCCACATCTTTGCGGGTGCGAGCGTACAGAACTACCTGATGGGAGCCTTCCACGGCACTCCCAACGGCCGGGGAAGGATCGCCGCGAAGTGGCGTGACCAGGGCAAGCGTCTGCCCTGTATCCTGCCCTACGGCAAGAGGTATCTGAACAATCGCATTCAATTCGTTCACGTGGACGACATGGCCCGGCTGATCGCCCACATTATTCGCAAGACCGAACCCGAATCCCAGCGCCTGACCGTATTGAACGTCGCCGGGCGGGGCGAGCCGTTGACCTTTGCCCGCTGCCTCCAGATGGCCCGCGCCAATCTGGTTCGTTCCCCTGGTAAGTGGGCCATGCGCTGGGTGCTCAGGTTTGGCTGGAAGTCCGGTATCTCCGCCATCCCCCCCGAGGCTGTGCCCTATATGACGGGCGAGTACACCATGAACACCGATCGCCTGCGCAAGTTCCTCGGCACAGACTATGAAAACGTGATGCGTTACACCATCACCGATGCTTTCACCAGCTCGTTTGTGCCTGAAGAGCAAGCGGCGGCCCAGAGATCCGGCGCAGTGTAGACCTTCACTGCGCTGCGGCTGGCGGCGCTACTTCGTCCCGCGATATAGCCCCGCAATTCCGAACGTGTAGGGCGTCCAAGTGCCTTCGCGAAATCCCGCGCGGCGCATGCGCTCCAGCATCTCCTCGGGCGCTGGAAAGCGTTCCACCGAAGCCGGCAAGTATGCGTACGGCCCTTTCACGCCGGAAATGACCGTGCCCACCGCCGGCAGCACCCGCTTGAAATAGACGCGATACAACTTGCCTATCAGGCCGCGCGGTTCGCCAAAGTCCAGGATCCCGCACTTCCCTCCCGGGCGCAGCACGCGCAAGATTTCGCGCAGGCCGGCGTCGTAATCGGCAAGGTTGCGAAAGCCGAACGCAGCAGTGATCAAATCGAAGCGTCTGTCCGCGAAGGGCAGCCTTAACGCATCCGCTTCCACCCAGCGCAACGAGGTCCCCGCGGACTTGTTACTGGCCCGCCGCAGCATGGCATGGGAGAAATCGACCCCCAGAATTCTCGCCGTCCCTGTCGCGCGCCGCCGCAGCGCGAACGTCATGTCGCCCGTGCCACAGCACAAGTCAAGAACTTGCGCGTCCGCCCGGCCCAGGATGTCAGCAAAGCTCCCTGCTGCACGCCGCCACCACAAACGGTCCACGTTAAAGGAGAGCAAGTGGTTGAGCAGATCATAGCGGTGTGCAATCGAGGTGAACATCTCCCGCACGGCGCGCGCCGCCGCCTGCTGGTCGGCCGCGCCCTCAGGGACTGCACCCAGGATGTCGGTTTTGGATTGATCGCGCAATTTGAAATGAGTACCACCACGGACCCACACAGAACCACCGATTGTCAAACCAGCAGCACACTGACCTCAACAGTGGAGATCGGCAATCGAAATAGTCTACCGGGACAACCGACGCAACTCCTCGACTGCCTGACCGACAACCTTTTCCGGCACATCGGGCACGATCTCGACCCTGCCAATCGCCGTGGGCAGAACAAAGTGCACCACGCCGTTGCGGGTCTTCTTGTCTGCCTGTAGCCGGCACAGGACATTGCTCTTCCGCACATTGATCCGGGGCAGCGGTCCCAGGCCCAGGACTGCGTCCGCAATGCGTCCTGCGGTCACGCTGTCAACCCTTCCCATGGTCAACGCGATGTTGGTCGCGGCGATCATCCCCCAAGCGACTGCTTCCCCGTGCAGCAACTGGTGGTAGCCGGTTTCCGCTTCCAGGGCGTGCCCAATCGTGTGTCCGAGATTGAGCACCCGGCGCAAACCGGATTCGCGCTCATCCGCAGCTACGATCTCCGCCTTCAGCTTCACCGACTCGGCAATTACCCACTCCAGCGCCGCGGCTTCGCGCTTCAGAATTTTGTCCTTGTTGTCTTCGAACCGTTGAAACAACTCCGGCTTGCCGATCACGCCACACTTCAGCGCTTCGTACAGCCCGGCGCGGAATTCGCGTTCGGGCAGCGTCGTTAGCACCGCAGGATCGATCAACACCGCGCGGGGTTGATGAAATGTGCCCAGCAGGTTCTTGCCCGCCCGCAGATTGACTCCCGTCTTGCCGCCGATGGAGGCGTCGACCTGCGCCAACACCGTCGTCGGCACCTGCACGAAATCCACCCCGCGCATGTAGAGCGATGCCAGCAGCCCGGCCACATCGCCGACCACGCCTCCGCCGAAGGCCACGATGACCGCATCCCGGTCGGCGCCCAGTCCTGGCAGTTTTTCCGCCAGCTCGTCCACCGTAGCTAACTTCTTCGCGCGCTCGCCGTCCCGCATCTCCACCCACTTGGCTGGGAAACCCGCGGCTGACAGCGATGCCATGAGCTTCCTGCCCCACTTCTGCCGCACCGGAGGCACGGTGACCACAAACAGACGTTCGCCCCCGGCCAGGATCTCCCGCAGCCGCTCCCCCGCCCGTTGCAATAGGCCGGTCTCGATAACGGCCTCGTAGGGCCGGGGCTGGATCGGGATCGAAACGCGGATCATGGAGCTTCATCATAACGTAACGTTCCGCACAGTCGGCGGTGTTAGCTGCGTGATAACATTTTCGGTTTATGGGGGGTGTGCCAGCCGAAACCGACTTTCTGGTGATTGGTGCAGGCGTCGCCGGGTTGCGGGCCGCCATCGAACTGGCCGCCGCCGGCCGAGTGGTCGTCCTGGCCAAGCGGGAGGTCACGGACTCGGCCACCCACCTCGCCCAAGGCGGCATCGCCGCCGCGCTCAGCGACGAAGATGAAATCAGCCTCCATCTGCAGGACACGTTGAACGCCGGCGATGGCCTCTGCAACGTGGAGGCCGCCAAGGTCCTGGTCGGGGAAGGACCCGAGCGCATCGAGGAGCTCATTCAGTGGGGCACCGAGTTCGACCGCCAGGGCACCAAACTGGCATTCACTCGTGAAGGTGCCCACAGCCGCGATCGCATCCTGCACGCTCACGGCGACTCTACCGGACGCGAAATTCTGCGCGCCCTTTACGCCAAGGCCAAGACCTTAAAGAGCATTTCGGTGCTCGAATTCGAATTCTCCACTGATCTCGATGGGGTGGGTGACCGGATTTCTGGCGTCCACCTGCTCGGGGACCACGGCGAGCACCAGCACATCGCCGCCTCAGCGGTGTTGCTGGCCACGGGCGGCCTGGGACAGCTTTATCGCAACACTACCAATCCTGCTGTCGCCACGGGAGACGGTGTGGCCATGGCGTACCGCGCGGGAGCGGAAATCAGTGACATGGAGTTTGTCCAGTTCCACCCCACCGCGCTCTACCTGAAGAAAGCTCCACGCTTCCTGCTGTCTGAAGCCTTGCGCGGGGAAGGCGCCTATCTCCGCAACCTCGAGATGCATCGCTTCATGAGCAAGTATCACCCCATGGGGGAGCTGGCGCCCCGCGATGTCGTGGCCCGGGCCATCGTTCACGAACTTGAGGTCAGCCGCGCCAAGGACGCGATTGTTTACCTCGACCTTACTCATCTCCATGCGGATCATGTGAAGAAACGTTTCCCGCGCATCTACGCGACATGCATGCAGTACAACATTGACATCACTACGGATTTGATTCCTATCCGTCCTGCCGCCCACTATGCCATGGGCGGGGTGCGTACGGACCTCGACGGCCGGACGAGTGTGCCCGGCCTTTTCGCTGCAGGGGAAGCGGCAGCCACCGGCGTCCACGGCGCCAACCGGCTGGCCAGCAATTCCCTGCTGGAAGGTCTGGTGTATGGCGCCCGCGCGGGCAAAATCATGCGCGACGAACTCCGCCACTCTCCCGCCCGGCCGGGCAAAAACCAGCGCGCGGCCTTCTCCAACGGCCCCGTGGATGCCAGCGACGAAGAAACGATCGGTCAGATCCAGGATTTGATGTGGCAGGATGTGGGCATCGTGCGCAACGGAGCTGGCCTGAGCCGAGCGCTCCAACAACTGGAGGAGGTCGCTCCCCGCATCGCCCGTCCGCACACCCGCCGCGCCTGCGAAGCCCGGAACCTGCATCTTGTGGGCCGGCTGGTTGCCCGCTGTGCTTTCGCGCGCGAGGAAAGCCGCGGCGCCCACTACCGCACCGACTTCCCGGCCCACAACGATGGCCGCTTCCTCAAGCACTCGATCATCCGGGGCGACTCCCTCCGCTTTGCGTAACCTGACCTGGAGGACCACTTGACTGCCGACGAATCCGCCATACGCGCTGTAGTTGCTGATTTCATCGAGGCCTATAACCAGGGCGATTGGGACCGCATGCAGCACGTTCTTGCCGACGACGTCGTAGACATGTCAGGCGGATCGGTCACGCGCGTGGGCCAGGCGGCCCGCGCCTTCTTTCGCTCCCGGGTGGAAGCGGCGCATGCGCGCAACCGCCCCACGCTCAGTGTGACCATCGATGAACTGCAGGTGTGCGGCGACTGGGCTTTCGATCGTGGCAGCCTGGTAGTTGAACTCAAACCGCGTGATGGAGGAGAAGTAACCCATATTCGGCAGAGATTTCTGGAGATTTGGAAGCGCAATGCTGGCGGACGCTGGCAGGTTTGCCGGATCATGGACAACGAGGATGGAAGCGGACAGAGCACGGCCGAGTTGCCCCGGTGAGAGAGATCAGGATTTCTTAGGATGAACCACGGACGCGAGCACGGAAATCAGCAGCACCCCCGCCACCGTTCCCAGCGCCACTTCTGTCGGCAGGTGGTAGTAGTGCGACACCAGCATCTTGGCGCCGACGAAGATCAGGACAATCGAGAGCCCGTAGTGCAGGTAGTGGAACACTTCCATCATGCCGGCCAAGGCGAAGTACATGGAGCGCAAGCCGAGAATCGCGAATACATTCGACGTGTACACGATGAAGGCATCCAGCGTGATCGCCAGGATTGCGGGGATGGAGTCCACTGCAAACAGCAGATCGGTCGTCTCCACCACCAGCAGCACGATCAGCAAGGGAGTCGCATACAAGCCGGGGCGGCGCACGAAGAACTTGCCGCCTTCATAGTTCTCGGTGACTGGCATCCAGCGGCGGAACACGCGCAGCACTGGATTCTTTTCCGGGTGGATCTCCATTTCCTCCTGGCGGAACAGTTTGATACCGCTGTAGACGAGCAGCGCCCCAAACGCATAGGTGATCCAGTCGAACCGCCGGATCAGTCCCACCCCCAGCAATATGAAAACCCCGCGCATCACCAGCGCGCCCAGAATTCCCCAGAACAGCACCTGGTGCTGGTGCGCCGGAGGCACATGGAAATAGCGGAAAATCAAAAGGAAGACGAAGAGATTATCGACACTCAAAGAAAGCTCGATCACGTACCCGGTGACGAATTCGAGCGTCGGACCGCGTCCGTGCCAGAAGTAAACCAGCACTGCAAAGGCGCCGGCCAGCGCAATCCACATGATGCTCCAGGCTAGTGCCTCGCGAAACTTGACCGTGTGAGCGCGGCGATGGAATACCCCAAGGTCGAGGACCAGCATCGCCACCACGAACAGGTTGAACAGAATCCAGAAGACTAGTTTGTTCAAGGGCGTCCTGCATCAGACGGTTAATTGTTGCGCAATTCCCACTCCAGCGGTTGTCCAGCCGGCGTGAAGCGTTCGACAGACTATTGCGACCGCCCGCGTTTTCCGGTTTGCCATTCCGTCCACATGCCGAAGATCTTCAGTTGCTCGTCCAGGCCGGTCTCCCGCAAGGTCTGTTCAATCTCCGCATGCGTCAGCCGCGGACCCAGCCGGTCTGGCGCGTCGGCGATGGCGAAGCTCACGGCGGCAGCCTCGGCGACATGCTTCTTGAGTTGAGTGAGGTCCACCTTGTCGAATGTGTCTGACATGGCGTGATAGTTGATCAGGTAGTTGCCTTCTTCCTGATTGGCCACCAGCGTGGGCACGCCTTCCAGCAGAAAATCAAAATTGTCGGTTCCCCACTCCGCATCGGTGGTGAGGGCCGTGGCGTTGAACTGCGCCAAGGGAGCCACGAGAGCGGCTGTCGCGGCGATCACGTCCTTTCGCCCGCCCAGCGAAAAGCCCGTCACCCGGCCAATCCCAGAGTCGAAGATCACAACCCCGGCCACCCGATCGAGCTCGGTCCTGTGCGACACCGTGTAGGCGTGGGAGCCGATCATGCCCTCTTCTTCCCCGGAGAACAGAATAAACCGGATACTGCGCCGTGGGCGCAGGCCCGAGGCCTTGATGGCGCGCAGGGCATCAATGACCAGCGCCGCATTACAGCCGTTGTCCAAAGCGCCGGTGCCCAACTCCCACGAATCCAGGTGCGCTCCCAGCACCACGAATTCATCCGGCTTCTCGCTGCCGCGCAGTTCGGCGACCACGTTCTGTGCCGGGATTGGCCCCCCAATGCGATTGGGAATGCTGAGGTCGGCGTACAATTTCTGCCCCGCAGCCAGCAGCCGCGCCATCCGTCCCGCGTCTTCCCGCGCCACCAGCACCATGGGAATCCGGTCAATCTCCCCATCGGTCGAGTTGGTGTGCCGGTACAGCAGGTCATGCGGGCGCGTGGACTGGAAGGCGATGGCCAGGGCGTTTCCCTTCACCGCCCGCTCGATGATCCCTGGCGCATTCAGGTATTCGTCGAACAGGTCTTTCCATTCCTTCATCTCCTCCGAGTGCACCAGCAGGATGGCGCCGGCCGTACCTCCCGCGTGGGCAAAGTCCGCCGCGCTGCCCCGGCCCACGTCAACCACCGGGACTCGCTCATGTGCCACCAGGGCAGGGGCCCACGCCAGAGAAATCGCCCGTATCTGGAATGCTTCCGGGGCAACCGCGCTCATTGCAGTCGCGCCTTCGGCCCAGGACGAGCGCACCGTGAACTCCTCGGTGTGGACGCTGTCCGCTCCCGCCGCCTTGAACGCGGCAACACCCCAGTCCACCGCCTTCTGCATGGCCGGTGTACCGGGCACTCGCCCGCCAATCCGGTCCGTCAACTGCTCAAGATTGTCGTTGAGCGAGGAAGGCTTCAGTGCTTCGGCAATAATGCGGTCGCTGGGTGTCTGCGCGAAAACCGCAGCCGCCAGGCAAAAGTGGACCAGGACACGCAGCTTGATGGTTGGCATATCGCCGCATTAGAAACGAAAATCGAAAAAAGTGGAAGGGTGGGCCGCAGCGTTGCGCGTTCTACCGCTTCGTCCGCCTGCCGGGCTGCAGGGCTGCAGGGCTGCAGACCCTGCGTCACACAGCAGGACTTCGGAGCGCAAGAACGTGTTTTCTTGAATTGGACCCAGTTCTCAGTTCCCGGTTTCTCAGTTCTCAGCCCAAGCTACTTGATCTTCTCCAGCAGACGTACCGCTTCCAGCGTCACGGTTCCTGCAATCTCCAGGCTCTTGGGGCTGAGCTTGTCGAGGGTGTCTTGCGGAGTATGGTGAAATACGTTGTTGTAGCCATAGTCCAAGTCAATCAAATCGGCGGATGGCACGCCCCGTTGCACAAAAGGCAAGTGATCGTCTTCGATGGGAATGGTGCGGGCGAAGAAATGGGACTGGTATCCCAGGTCAGTCGCCGCCTGGTACACCAGGGTCTCGAGCCAGGGGGTGGAGTTGGTCTCGTGCTCGATGTTGAGGTCGGCGTCGCCAATCATGTCTTCCAGGAGGAAGGCTTTGATGTTCTTGATGGTGCCGTCCTTCTCCCACTTCTCCGCCAGGTGGCGACTGCCATAGAGGCTGTCCGTCGCGGTCCACTGCTTGACCGCTTCTTCCCCATCGGTCCAGACCAGCCAGATGCTGTAGCCATCGCGCTTCTTACGGCGCAACTGGTTGGCGAATTCCAGCAGGATGGCCGTCGACGAGCCGCCATCATTGGCTCCAACAAAACCCGTATCGCGCAAGGGATAGTTCGTATCGTAGTGGCCGGCGATCACGATGATTCCATCCCGCGTCCCAGGGAACTTGGCAATAATATTCCGCACCGGAAACTTGCCTTCCGGCGTGTCTGCCGTGAACGCGTCGTCTTCTACGAGGTCGCCCTTCAGGTGCGCGTAGATGTAGTCTTCCAGCTTTTTGTGATTGGCGCTCCCGATGGGGCGCGGTCCGAAGGCCACGATCTCCCGCACGTACTGCATTGCCCGCGCGGAGTTGAACGCGGGAGCGGGCGTGGGCGCCGCAGGGGCTTCCGGCGCTTTTACTTCGGCCGGAAGCAGCATCGAAGACACCACCGGTTTGGGCGCCGGCGACGACTTCTCCCGGGCGCAGGCCACCAGGGTCAGCCACACCAACAGGCAAACCGCCGTTATCGTCCGCCACGGATGTCTGGCTTCCGGCTTCGCGTGATTCATTCCGCTTTCCGTTCGCGACGTGCCCGTCGCTGCTTGGGATGCACGATGTAGGCTACACCGATGCTCAGGACGTACAGCGCAACCATGGGGGCGGCAAAGATGCACATGTTCAGGATATCGGTGGTGGGAGTAATGACGGCCGCGATGATGAAAATCACCAGAATGGAATAGCGCAGGTTGCGCCACATCCACCCCGCAGTCACGATGCCCATCAGGGCAAGGAAGAACACCAGGATCGGCAACTCAAAGACAATGCCCAGTCCAACAATGATGGTAAGGAAAAGGTCGATGTATTCGCTGATCGTGATCATCGGCTGGAATTGCTTGCCGTAATCGATGAGGAATGTAAGAGCAGCCGGAAAAACTACCTTGTAGCCAAAGTAACCCCCTGCCAGGAACAGGAGCACGGTCGAGAACATGAACGGCAGCACATAGCGCTTCTCGTGGCGGTATAACCCCGGCGAGATGAACATCCAGACCTGGTAGAGCACGACAGGCGAAGCCACAAAGAGGCCGGCCATAAAGGCGATCTTCAGATACAAGTTGAACGGGTCGGTAGGATTCAGGAACACCAACTGCTGGGTTTTGCCATTCTTTTGCAGGGCCTCCATGACCGGTACCTGCATGACGGCAAAGATCCTTTGAGCATAGCCCCAACAGATGAGGAACCCGGCCGCCGCTGCGATGAGGGAGTAGATGATCCTGCGGCGCAGTTCCTCAAGATGGTCGAGGAAGCTCATGGCGGGCATCGCCTCCGGCGACTGCTCGGAAGGAGGTGTTTCCGCGGCAATCTCAGGCATCGGGAGCCTTGGCGGCCTGGGGAGGCGTGGCCGGCGGGGAGACCTCGGGCGGGGGCGTGGGGCTGGCTACCGTGCCGCGTACCGGCTCGGAGGGGGGAAGGATCTGGCGTCGCATCTCAGCCGCGTCCAACTGCCCGATTTCCGACTCGATCTGCGCCTTAAATTCGTTGCTGGCACGCTTAAATTCGTTCAGCGCCCGGCCTACCTGCCGTCCTATTTCCGGCAACTTCTTGGGTCCAAAGATGATCAGAGCCATCACAAAAATGAAGATCATCTCTGGCCAACCCAGATTCATACTTGCCATCATACTGCTGGCGAGGATTGCCAGCAATCGGCTGGCAACCGGCCCCCCGCCGGCAAGGTGCGCTTTCAACGCACCGTCCACCTCCGCCGCTGCATCCTAGTAAAGGAGACCGGCATTACCTGGCTGGTTACTTAAGGTGCGGGGAAACCGGGCGCGTCGCCGGTTTCGAACATGTTATACTGCGCTGGGATGCGGGGCATTTTGTGCCCGAATTGAAGGATATTCATGATGGTGCGTAGTTCTCGTCGCTCTCTCTTCCTGGTCGTTCTCATTCTTGTCACATGCGGTTTTCTCGGGCTGCTGTTCGGCCAGAAAAGCCCCGCCATCGCCAGCAGTTCCGATGGCGACATCCGCGACAGCTTGCGCCAATTCACCTCAATTTATGACGTGGTTGAGCAAAACTACGCCGAACCGGTGAATGCCGACAAGGCCATCTACAACGGGGCCATCCCCGGCATGCTGCACGTGCTGGATCCGCACTCCAATTTCTTTGATCCTAAGTCCTATGCGCTGCTGCGCGAAGACCAGCGCGGCAAATACTACGGCGTCGGCATGACGGTTGGGCCGCGCAACAACAAAGTCATCGTGATAGCGCCCTTTGTGGGCACACCGGCTTATCGCGCCGGCATCCGCCCCGGCGACATCATTGTCGCAGTGGATGGCAAGCCCACCGACAACATGACCACCTCCGATGTGGCTGATCTGCTGAAAGGTCCGAAGGGCACGACTGTCCACATCACCGTCTTGCGGGAGGGGGTGGACAAGCCCATCGAGTTCGCCGTAGTGCGCGACGAAATTCCCCGCTACAGCGTGGATTTGCACTTCCTGATCCGGCCTGGGATCGGGTATATGCACATCTCCGGCTTTAATGAGACCACAGAGCACGAAGTCGGCCAGGCGCTCGATGAGATGGGCGATCTCAAGGGCCTGATCCTTGATCTCCGCCAAAACCCCGGGGGCTTGCTGAGCGAGGGCGTTGGCGTCGCCGACAAGTTCCTGCGCAAGGGCCAATTGATCGTCTCGCACCACGGCCGCTCTTCTCCGGAGAAGCGCTACGCCGCCACTCACGGCAACGGGGGCAAGGAGTATCCGCTGGTGGTCCTGGTAAACCGTGGCACGGCTTCGGCGGCGGAAATTGTGGCGGGCGCGATTCAGGACCATGATCGCGGCTTGATCGCGGGTGAAACCACCTTTGGCAAAGGCCTGGTGCAGACCGTCTATCCTCTGTCCGAGAACACCGGCCTGGCCTTGACTACCGCCAAGTACTACACCCCGAGCGGGCGGCTGATTCAACGGGACTACTCCAATGTGTCGCTCTACGACTATTACTTCAATCGCGACACCGAGGACAACACTGCTACCCACGAAGTCAAGCTGACCGACAGCGGGCGCACCGTATACGGCGGCGGCGGCATTACACCTGACGTGAAAATCCCGCCGACCAAGAGCAATCGGTTTCAAGACAGCCTCTTGCAGCATTACGCCTTCTTCAACTTCGCCAAGCGCTACATTCTGAATCATCACCCGACGAAGAGCTTCGAGACCGACGACGTTACCCTGCAGGACTTCCGCAAGTTCCTCGACGAGGAGAAGATCCCCTACACCGAGGCGGACTTCGTGGAGAATGACGCCTGGCTGCGCTCCAGCATTCGCAGCGAGATTTTCGTCGACGCCTTCGGTCAAGAGGAAGGCCTGAAGGTGAAGGCCGAGAGCGATCCCGAAGTCGTCAAGGCCCTGGAGCTTTTACCCCAGGCGAAGGCCCTGGCGGACAACGCGCGCCGTATTGTCGCCGAGCGCACTTCCTCGCATAGCCTGAGCCGCTAGACGGAGTTCCAAGTTTCTGCCCAAAGGCCCGACGCGTTCGGGCCTTTGGTTTGTGGCGCCAGACTTGGTGTTGACCGGGCCTGGTTGCCTCGGCCCGCTCTTCGCCGGGGCTGGCGGTACTGGCTACGGCTTTCCCCACTGCCCTATACTCCATGGGCATGGTCACGGGAGTTTGGATCCTGGCCGCAGTCCTGGCCATAACCGCGGGTTGGACCGACTGGCGATCTCGCCGTATCCCCAATTGGCTCACAGTCTCCGGGCTGATATTGGGGTTGGCCGTCAGGGCGGTGGCCTTTGGCTGGGCCGGAGCCAAGGACGCGCTGCTGGGCGCGGGGCTGGGGCTGCTGCTCCTGCTTCCCTTTGTGATGATGCGGGCTCTGGGCGCAGGCGACTGGAAGCTAGCAGGGGCTTTCGGTGCTTTTCTCGGTCCAGGACCGTTGATCACTGTCCTGTTCGGTACTATCCTCGTGAATGGCCTGATGGCGGCGGTGATGGTGGTCCGCAAGGGCCGGGTGCGGGAGACATTACGCAACTTGGCGCTTATGGTGGCTGCTGTGTTCACGTTGCGGATGCCAGGACCTGACCTGACGCTGGACAACCCGGACCTGATCAAGGTTCCGTTTGGTGTCGCCTTTGCCATCGCAGTGATTCTTTTTATCGGGGGGAAGGTCTGGCAGCTGTATTGAAGCGTATGGCAGGATGGCGGAGAGTCGCAGTCGCTTCCGGCGGTTCGCAGATCGCCGAGGCCGCCCTGGTGTTGCCTATTGTGTTCTTGCTGCTGCTTGGCATTTTCTGGTTCGGGCGGGCTTATAACATCTACGCCACCATCAACCATGCCGCGCGCCAGGCGGCGCGCGCGGCCACCGCGCGCAGCTGCGCGACCTGCGGCAATGAGGCGCTGCCTGCGGACTCCGCCGCCGATGCCGTGAAGCAGGCCCTGATTGCTTCCAGCCTCGACCCCAGCCAGGTCAGTTCGGTGGCCCCGGTGTTTTGTGCTTGCGGGTTCAACGCCTGCAGCGGGAGCCCCGTAGCCTGCTCCACGGTTTCTGCCGGCGAGCCCCAGATCTGCGTTCAGTACGACGTGCAGCTTAACCCCGCAGCCACGACTCCGGGAAGCTGTGGCGTTTCAGTGAGCTTCCGCTATCCCTACCAGTTCTATCTGCCCTTTACGTCCTTGAACCAGCAGCAGATCTACTTGACAACACAGGTGCAGATGAAAGGGGAGAATTAGCCACGTGTTGAGCTACTTGAGGAGAACCTGGTCGCAGATCGCCGGCACGGAGGCATCCCAGCTGGTCGAATTTGCGGTTGCCCTGCCTCTGCTGGTGGTCTTTGTGGTGGGGATCTTCGATTTCGGCCAGGCCTTCAACCTCAAACAGAAGCTCAGTAATGCGGCGCGGGAAGGCGCCCGCCTGGGCTCTAGCCTGCCTACGGGCGATCTGGGAACCACGGGTGTGACCCCCACGTCGGTGGACGCCGCCAAATCGGCGGTGACCGCGTACATCATAGCCGCAAACATCAACGACTGCGGCTTGGCGGCTCAGGCTGCGGCCTCGGCTGGGTCGCTGACCTGGACTTACACCGCTTCCGGAAGTGGCTGCCCCGCAGCTCTTACGCTCACGATTGAGCGCGGGTACAAGTTCCAGACCACGGTGAACTCGACCCAGGTGGATGTGCTTTGTACTCGCGTCACCATCAGCTATCCCTACCAGTGGCACTTCAGTCGCGTCATCGAGTTGCTGGCCCCGGGATCCAATTATGCGGGAGTGACCCATATTTCAACCGACGCCATTGCTCCGAACACTTATTGACGGCACAGGAATGCAGGTAGAGGGAAAAAACATGCACCCCCGGTACCCGGAGAGCGGTCAGACGATTCTGCTGGTGGCTGCCTCTCTGGTGGCGATTCTGGCCATGGCGGCGCTTGCCATTGACGTGGTGACGCTGTACACCGCGCGCAGCGAGGCCCAGCGTGCCGCCGATGCGGCGGCCATCGCGGCCGCCAAAATGCTGGCTGACACCGGCCTCACCACCGATCCCTGCAATGCCGCGCTGGCCACTACCGCCCAAACCCTGGCCACCCAGCAGGCGACCGTGGTCGCCCAGCAAAACCGGGTCGCCGGACTCGCGGCGCAAACCATCAACGTGACCTTTCCCAACTACAGTGCCGGCGCCGGCTGCCCGAACGCCTTTGGCGTCAATCCACAAGTCACGGTGAATCTGCAGCGCACCGGCTTGCCGACTTTTTTTGCGCGCCTCTGGAGCAGCACTCTGGCTTCCGTCAGCGCTTCCGCGACCGCAGAGGCCTACAATCCATCCAATTCGAGCACTGTGGTCGCCGGTCCGGTGGCACCGGTGGCTCCGCGCTGCGCCAAACCACTGCTATTGCCCAATGAAGATCCGAACCACGCAGGACAGCATTTTGTCGATCCGACGACCGGTGCCATCGCCAATCGGGGACTTTCGGGTGTCGTCAACAACCTGCTGACGCTCACGTCCGGCTGCCAGCCTGGGTTCCCGACATGTAACGTTAACCCTAACCCTCCTGCAGCGGGCACCTATGTGCCGCTCATGATGTCACCCTCGGCTCTCCACATCTGCCCCAGTTGCGGCAGTGCGCTCTCCGGCTTCGCTTCCGATCTTGCCTGCTGCAACGCCTTCGCACTCCAGTGCGGACAGCAATACAACCTGGACCTCTCCGTGGACCCGGACGGGGCCGGAGGCGCCGCCCAAACCGGGGGCCAGTGCCTGATCCACCAATCGCCGGGCAATGGCCAGGACACCGTTGACGCCACCCAGATTCCTCCCGAGATCACGGCGGGCGACAATAACCCGTTTGTCGCAGGCGGCACCGTGGCCGCCGGGGACGCCATCACGAACAGCGACTCCATTGTGATGCTGCCACTCTTTGACGACACCATCCCTTTCACCGGCACCGGTCCGGTCACGATCATTGGTTACTTACAGGTCTTTATTGTTGATGTGGACGGTACGGGCACGGTCCACGCCAGAGTGCTGAACGTCATCGGCTGCGGCAACAGCCTCACCGGCCCACCCGTGCAGGGTTCGGGCGCGAGTGTGCCCGTGCGCCTCATTCAGCAGCCATAGCTGCAGCTTTACCGTCGGTTCAGAATTCCCCTGCCACGAAGAGGGACCGCGCTGCTTCTAATTCGGCTTTTGGTTGGAGGAGTCCGGACCCGGAGCCTCGTCCGTATCCGGTTGCTCGTCGCGCGACTCGGGGACGGGCTCTGCCGGAATGGTAGCCACCGCCTGGCGCGGATCACTGGGTTGGTAATTCATCGCTCGGGGGATGGCAGTTCCCGGGCGGGGTGTCAGGATCACGCTGTGCAGTTGGTTCGGATCGGCATCCGATCCGACCATGATGAAGTTAAAACGCGAACCGTTGAGCAGGGAGGCCAGTACGTCGCGCGCTGGAGCCGGGCCCAGATCCGCCACGACCAGTTCCTGGTCTGTTCCCGCGGGAATGGGGATGTCGGCGCCAGTCTTGCGACGTACCTCCTTGAGCAGTTCGGCCAGCGTGACTTTGTCCGCCCAAATCCTCAGCTGGCCGTCCTGAAACTGAACTTCAACGTTGCGCGGCACCGGCACCGGAGAAGAGGCATTCACTGCCCCCGGCACGGTCGCCGCTGGAGAGACGGCCGGACCGTTGACCACTTCGAACTGTGTTTCGAACCTGCCAGATCCCCCGGGACTCTCGTTCAATTTCACAATCACACGATTGCCCGTGGAGAAGACCTGATAGGCTTGCGCCTTATTCAGATCCAGAACCACCCGCGTCACGGGTGGGTTTGCAGAAAACAGTCCGGTCCGAACTCCTTTTACCTGGCCTCGATTCACCGCCAAACGGTGCAAAGTCGGGGCGGGGAGAGCATTGGGCAGATCAATCACGATGCGGTCCGGCCCGGTCACAGCCAGCGTCTGGGGGGCTACCGGCCCGCTGGCCACAATCTCCACCTCAACGCTGTTGCCGCTGCCGAGCACGCCGACCTGGCGGATCGTGACCACCCCCGCTGGCGCCGCAAAAAGAGGACAAGCCATCCCCAAGCTGGTGGCAAGCAGCCACCCTGCCAGCAACGCTCTGGTCTGCACACCCTGCATTGGTTCGTTGAAACAAGATTCTAGCAGCGTTGCCAGGCCCCAGCGGCACACTTAGGTCGTAGCACCAGGAAACCTGCGGCATCTGCTCCTCGACGACAGCGAAAGGGCACGGCTTAAAGCCGTGCCCTTTCAGGTTGCGAACGGATACTTTGACCGCTACTTCTTTTCCACCGCGGTAGGAACACCGGCGGTGGTGGAAAGGCGGGCGATCTCCGCCAGCTGTTTTTGCGCCTCGCCGACATCGGCGGGGTTGTGCACCAGGCGCAGATATTGCCGCATATGCACTGCGGCCTCTTGATACTCGTGCTTTTCCATCAGAACCATGCCCAGCACGTATTCCAGCTTGGGAATGGTATGCTCCTCGTCCACTCGGATTCCCTGGCGCGCGCTCTTCTCACTGCGCTCGAAATTCTGCAGAAAGTAACTCGACACCGCATTAAAGAACCAGGCATCCGGGAAGTCCACCGGATTGAGTGCCAGGAGCTTGTCGGTAAGGTTGACGACTTCCTGCCACTGCCTGGACCGGAACGCGAGTTGAGCCAGTCCCTGATAGGGGGTGGCGTACCTGGGGTCCGCCGCGAGTGCCTGGTTAAAGGAATGCGCCGCGCCGGCTGCATCGTTCTCATGCATTTGCACCCGGCCCAGTTCGCACCAAGCCACCGCGTAAGGCGGGTAGATCTGTACCGCCTTCTCGAACTCCTGCTGGGCTTGGTCCCAGCGGTTTTTCATCTCCTTATCGCGTCCCTTTTCAAAAGCCTTCTTCGCCGCACTGGGCGCGGCCGCGCTGGTGGCGCTGATCGTTGTTCCCTGGACGTGTTCGAGGCGGTGCAATACGATGCGGCCAACGTCGTTACGGTCTAAAGCGGAAACCCTTAAGCTCAATTCCACGACCTCAGAGGTAAAACCCGGCAGCTCCGCTTGCAGCTGACAATCTCTCCAATCGCGCTGCGTGCCGCGGGCCGACGTCGAATTTGTCAGGGGGGAATCGGCGTCTTCAATGCCAGCGCCGTTCTCCATCAAGGCCGAAGTACGAGTGACGAATTCGAAGCTGAAGCGCCCGTGCGAATCCGTGTGTGTCTCTGTGCGCCCCTGCCCTTTGCAGATAGTGCGAATCGCGGCTCGCTCCGTCAGCGGGGCACCATCATCGGTGACCACTTCTCCGGAGAGAAAAATGTTTCCCAAGGGACGATCAAATCCGTCTGCCGGGGAAGTCTTGCCTATCGTGTCGCCACGGTTTCTCCCACCGGCACCACGACCTTGGGCCGAAACCAGGGAAGGAGAGAGGATGAGTGTCAGAACAAGAAGAGCACAACAAAGCTGGCATTTCATGGCCGCCCCCACAACATTGGGGGAATTATATGCCCAACTTCGGGCCACTAGAGCAAGGTTTTTTCTTCACTTCGAAATCGGTCTCGGACTGCGAGAGGGTGGCCGGCGGTGGGATGGTTGAGCTCAAGCGCAATTTTGCGAGGATTCCTTGGCCCTCAACCGTTGGCGTCATTTTTTGGGTGGACCGGCTCACCGCTTGGGATGAATGAGGCGGCGATGATCAATCAGGTGCTGTTTGGCGTCTTTCAGCTGCAATTCGATCTGCTCATCGTCTTCCGACGAGGGCGGGAGCTCCATCCGGTCGGAACGAAGCTCGGCCAGCTTTTCCTGGCGGATGAGGGCCTCGCCGAGTTCGGCCGCGAGTTGGTCGCAGACATTACAACTGGCGGAAGGTTCTCCGGTTTTTTCTTGCTCGCTCACGTTTCCTCTCAAGCCCCGACACTCAGCAGTCGTTGCCCAGAGCCGTGGCCGGGTGGACCGAACACCGCGCCGCGGCAGACTACTGGATCGAACTGGCCACGGCGGAGAACGTATTATTAGCGTTGGCGCCGATCAGCCGCACTGTACCCACTACGATTACCAGGATCACGGCCAGCATTACGGCGTACTCGGCGATGTCCTGGCCTT
Source organism: Terriglobales bacterium (assembly GCA_035542575.1). Lineage (GTDB taxonomy): Bacteria > Acidobacteriota > Terriglobia > Terriglobales > Acidobacteriaceae > JAIQET01. The sequence continues at coordinate 71,525 of DATKLE010000031.1, forward strand.
CTTCGTCCGACCATATTTTGCGAAGAAAGTCAGCCACCTTCTTACCCTCCTTTCCCGTCCAAGTTTGGGCCGAAGTCGAAAATCGCTTCGCCCGCCAGGCTACACCCTGCCCTCTTCCTTCCACATTGCCCGGATTTCCCCGTTCGCACAATGGCCCCTTGGTGGCCGTTACACCTGTACTTTGCCCGCATGACCAGCGTACCTGTCGAAGCCGCCCGTCTGGGCCCGGGGAGTGCGACAAGAATCCTCCAGTCGCAGTTGACCTTCATGCGTGGGGATTGGCAATCGCTAGCAGGTGGGGATAGCCGCAGGGCCAGCCTGATGAGCAACTCAGCGACCACGGCGGCTCATGTAGCTATTGGATTGAGCTGGCAGCAGCGGAAAACACGTTGTTGGCGTTCGATCCTATGATCCTGACTGTACCAACCACGAGCACCAGAATCACCGCCAACATCACCGCATATTCTGCGATGTCCTGCCCTTCGTCCTCCGACCATACCCGCCTTAAGAAGTCTTTCATGATCACCTCTTGTTTCCCGTAGGCGGATTGTATCGGTTGTTGGGAAGTGCTCGCAGATGGCTTTGGTAACGGGAGCCAGTGACCAAGGTGTGAACCGGGCCTGATTCAAAAGGGGCACTCGCCCGATCCGCAACTTCGTTCCCCGTCGATCCCGGTCTCGTGCGGGATCCAGGTGCACCTCGTCAATCCGACGCTACCGCTGGCACTAAAGAAGCCGACAGCCAGAAGGAACGCAGATCGGCTTCACTGCCGTTAAACATGTCCCGATCGCAGCGCCCGATGCCCGCAACCTCGTAGGGAGGCGGACCCATCGCACCATCGGTGTACTGCCACATCGTCCACTGCGACCAGTTGCGCGGAATCACTGCGGTGGGACCGTACTGAGACAGCCACAGCCAACAATTAGCGAGCACGGGATCGGTATTGGTTCCCAGCAGCTGCTTGAGGTAGTGGCCGCCGTAAAGCCCGGGCCAGCGTCCGGTTACATTCTGAATGTGGGTGACGAAGGCACGGGCCTCTTCCAGATCCATGCTGGGACCCTGAGGATTGCCCTCAAAATCCAGGACCAACAGGGTTCCAGCGTCGGGGTTGACGGTTTCGAGGAAATGCTCTGCCTGTACTACTCCGTCGGCACCCACGCCAAAGTGATAGCCACCCCACAGCAGACCGGCTGCCATCGCCTTGGTCTTGTGGACTGCGTAGAGCGGATCTCGATATTGCCACCCCTGAGTCGCCTTATGGATGACCCCAACGATCCCCGCTTGGCGAGCCGCAGCCAGGTCCACAGTTGCATTGAAATGGGAGAGATCTACAACAATATTCGAAGTCGGCACGTTCGCACGCCCTCCGACGGAATTATCTGATCAGCCCTCCCGGCTCCGGGAGGCCCACAGCTCTGAAGCCTGCATCTTGCGCGTAAAGGGGGAGGGACTCCTCAAGAGCAAGCTATCCGCTTGAGAATCGAAATCATCAGAAAACGTCGGTTTGTTCCGAAATCAGAACAAGATGGTGGGTAGCGCATCCCCGGGGCAGGCAGTTACGGGCTCCGACCGGGAGCGGTCGCTGGCACTTACAGCTTTGATCAGCCCCTGCAGGCTCATGGCCCGCGGCCCGGGACTGTGGTTTCGGAATCCGGGCCTCGGGCTAGTGGCAGTTATTGATCAAACCATTGGCGATGGCTGCGGCCCCCTCAGGCACGTCCGCCAGCAAGTGCGGGGCGTTGGGGACGCACTCGAAATCGTGCTGGGACGTAATGGCATTCTCCCAGATTACGGCTTCTCCCGAGCCACTGCCTGTGTCCAGTCCGCCGAAGATGAAGTGGACTCGAGTGCTGTAGTTCAGGACCGACCGGTTGTCGGACGACAAAATGCTGTCGGCCTGCCAGATCGCGCTGTCAGCCTGGTCTTGAGACGAGCAGTGATTATTGCCATAGGCGGGGTCCAGGAACAAGTTGGCGTCGGTGCCGTAGCAAGTGTCCAACGTTCCGGCACAGTTGGAGACTTCCGACATGTTGCACAGGCATCCGTAATCAATGCGACTAAAGGGTGGACCGCCGGTGGGCTGAACGAAGTTGAAGATCGAGTCTTCCCCGTAACGGGACAACGCATAGGCGATGGCGCCGGCGCCGGCGCTGTTTCCGGTGGCGCAGAAGGCGGTGTTCGCGCTGCCGATGTTGTCGTGGATCCACTTCGCAGCTGTGGCCCAGCGGCAGGCCAGCAACAGCGGTCCGCCCGGCCCGTCCAGCCAGCCCACGGGGGTGTTGAAGTTGGTCTGCACCACCGTAAATCCCGCATTCACCACATCGTTAACCGCGACGTTGCCGTACACGAACTGATTTTCGTAGAGGTCGTTGCCCCCACCGCCGGTGGTGTAAATCACGGTTCCTTTGGGAGTCCCGACCGCATTGGTCACCTTCAGTTCGACCGGGTTGTAGACCGCGACTCCGGGGCAGGAGATGGTGAGATCCACGCATCGATCCCCGTTGACCGGAGGACTCACGGTCGAGGGAGGGCAGGGATTCACCTCACTGACCTTGGTCACTCTGCCCAGTTGGTTAGGAATGCCGCCCGGCGGCTGGTCGAGATTGGAGTTTCCCACGCTACAAGCAATCAGCAGGATCGCACAGCTGGAAAGGACCACGAGTCCCGTAATTGCAACCAAAGGATTGAACACACGGCTGGCTGGTGTCTTCATGAGGGAGGCTACCTTTTCGTTGCGTCTAGTCAACTAAACCCGTCTTCCGGGGTTTTGTTGCTTATCTTAGATGCCCTCGCACCCGATGGCGCTTACGCCAGAAACGCTTTTCTTGGTTGGGACGGCAACGCGAGGTCTGCCGGGAAAGAGCACCAGGTGCAAGCCGAGCAGCCACTTACGGAAATCTGCAGGTGATTCTTGGGCCGTTTCCCCAGGGTTGGGTAGCGGTGGCAGACTCACCCCGTGGGCAAAGGGGACCACGACTAAAATCAGAACCACGTCGCGTCTCGTACCATCCGCGCGATCCCGCGGCGCGGTATGGAACGCATCTATTGCAGAGGAGCCCCGGGGATCCCGCGACAAGCAGCAAAGTTTTTCATTTGGTGGAGCTAGTCGGGATCGAACCGACGACCTCATCGTTGCGAACGATGCGCTCTCCCAGCTGAGCTATAGCCCCACGTCGGTGGCGAAAAGGCGCCGTGCAGGGCAATTTTATCAGCCTTCCTCAAGGATGGACAAACGAGCGTTACCGCGAAAGATGTACCTCGCGCCCTGTCCGCCACGCAGGCTCGGCGCATGGCGCCAGCTATAATACGGGTGTGGATTCCGACTCCATCCGTCAGGTTGCTTCCGCTGAGTTTCCCACCCGCTGGGGCAAGTTCCGCATCTTCGGCTTCGAGGGCGAGTTCGGTGAGGAGCGGCGAAGCGAAACGGCAGTTGCCCTGGTCATGGGTGACGTGCACTCCGCGCCGCCACTGGTGCGCATTCATTCCCAATGCCTCACCGGGGACGTCTTCGGCTCTCTGCGGTGCGATTGCCGCCAGCAACTGGAGATGGCGCTCTCCATGATCGCCCAGCAGGGAGTGGGCGTGCTCATCTACGAACAACAGGAGGGGCGCGGCATTGGGCTAATGGCCAAGTTGCAGGCCTACGAATTGCAGGACGTCGGTCTGGATACGGTCGAAGCGAATGAGCGTCTGGGCTTCAAGGCCGATCACCGCGAGTTCAACCTGCCGGCGGAGATCCTCAAGCATCTCGGCATCGCCCGGGTGCGCTTGCTCTCCAACAATCCGGATAAGGTGGCGGCCGTGGAACGCGCAGGCATCGAAGTCACCGAGCGCGTGCCCTGCGAGGTTGCGCCCAGCCCCCACGCCGAGGACTACCTCAAGACCAAGAAAGAGAAGCTGGGGCACTTGTTCGGGGAACGGTAAAGAACAGGAATCCGCCTGGGTCTCTGGCTGGATTCGATTGATTCAGATCGGTCCGAGTTCGGTGATGAAGCCGTTTTCGGATTGCAGTTCCCGGCTCTCATTCGACGCGGACTTTAGTTCAAGAACGCCGCCAGGATCGCGCGCGTGGTGAAGACCCGAATCATCTCCCGGCGGTACTCGGGGGTGAGGGCGGATGTGGTGAGCGGCTTGGCAGTCTTCGCAGCCAATTCTCCGACGGCCTCGGCCAAGGCGTCATCCACCATCTTGCCAGCGAGTAATTGTGACGCGCCTTTGACGAGCACGGGTGCGGGATTCACCGCGGTCAGCGCCAGACGCGCATCGCTCACATGGCCGTCGGACTTCTTCATGACGACGGCAACTCCGGCCAGCGGATAGTCAATCGATCCACGCACCCGCAGTTTCTTGTAGATTCCTCGATAATCCGCGGACGATTCCAGGAGGAGCACGCGGGTGAGCAGTTCATCCGGTCGCAGCTTGCGGTAGTGGTCACCAATGCCGGTATAGAACTCGCGCAGCGGCAGCCGGCGCGTCCCGGATGGCCCGACGATCTCAACCTCGGCATTCAAACACAACAGCGCCGGCGGAGTATCGCCCGAGAACGCCGCCCAGCACTTGCTCCCACCTGGGGCCACGTGGCACAAATTGCCGTCTTTCTTGATGCAGAACCCGCAAGCCTTGCGCCAGGTGAGCGACTGGTTGTACCACAGGCAGCGGGTATCGAGGCAGATATTGCCCCCGATCGTGCCCATGTTGCGCAGCACAGGGGACGCCACGGTGGCCGCGGCTTCGGTCAACACGGGGTAGTGCTTCCGCAGAAAATCGGAGGATTCGATGGCGCTGAGCGTGGTCAGCGCGCCGATTTCAACTCCCACACCCGGCTGGGAACGGATGCCCCGCAGCCCCGCGACCTGGCGGAGATCCAGCACGTATTCAGGTTCGAACAACTTCTGACGCATCGAGGGAATCAGGTCGGTTCCACCGGCGAGCACACGGATGTTGCCGGAATGCCTGGCCAGGTGCCCGACCGCTTCTTCCAGCGAGCGCGGCCGCAACAACTTGAATTGCGGAAGGCTCAATCGTCACCTCTCGCAGGAGCCTCGCGCCGGCATGGATCGAGGGGATGCCGCTCTGGACCCTTGCCGCGGAACCAGAGCGCGCCGCCATGCTCGCGAAAACGGGCGGGGGCAGTGGGATCCACGCCTTCGGTGAGGTCGATTTTCTTCTCCGCCTTCTTCGCACGCAGGGCGGCCAGCAAACGCTCCGGCGTGAAGGGCGACTCATGCAGCCGCACGCCCACTGCATCGTAGATCGCATTGGAAATCGCGGGTATGGTCGCGGCGAGTGAGCCTTCGCTGCACTCCTTCGCGCCGAACGGACCTTCAGGATCGACGCTCTCCACGATGATCGCCTCGACTTCAGGAGATTCGACCGACGACGGGCTGCGATACTCCAGCAGTCCGGGATTCATCAGCATGCCGTCTTTCCACACCATCTCTTCGGTCAGCGCCTGACCCATGCCCATCCACACGGAACCGATGATCTGGCCTTCGACGGAAACCGGGTTCAGCGCCCGACCGCAATCATGTGCGGCCCAAACCTTGTGGACCGTGACTTCACCGGTATCTTCGTCCACGCTGACTTCGGCGACTTGCGCCGAATAGGAGTAGGCGGGCGAAGGGCCGACGCCCGCGCCCTTGTGCTTGCCGCCTCGAGCTTCAAGTGGAGGCGCATACGAACCGGTTCCGGTCAGTGCGCCGTGGAAGTCGATGGCCGCAACCACCGCTTCTTCGAAGGTCAACGAGTCTTTGGGCCCCTCATCCTTACGTTTTTGCTGCAGGGATCCACGCAGAATCTGGCCTTCGACACGACCAGAGACGGTGGCACCGGCTTCCGGGCCAGTCGCGGGCGAGGGCGTCCGCGCCACATGGTTCTTGCTCACCCCGTCCTCACGGAAAACCAGGTCCCCTGCGGCGCAGTTCATCTTCTTCGCCGCTGCCGCGGCAATCTGTTTTTTCACCTCTTCCGCCGCCCGCAGCGTGGCATTCCCGTTCATGAAAGTCACGCGGCTGGAATACGAACCGATATCGATCGGCGTGAGGTCGGTGTCAGCGGCCACCACCTTCACCCGTCCCAGCGAGCAGCCCAGCACCTCGGCGGCAATCTGCGCCACCATGGTGTCCGATCCCTGCCCGATGTCGGAGGCCCCGGTGTACACGACAACACCGCCGTCGCGGTCAATCTTGATGTTGACCGTGGAGTGCGGCATGTCCGAACGGATGATGGAATTGGCCGCGCCGCTGACGTAATGGCTGCAGGCAATGCCCAGGCCCCGCCCCTTGGGGAGCTTGCCCTTGCGAGTCTTCCAGCCCGAACGCTCGACCACCTGGTCAACGCACTCCGGCAGACCGTAGCTCTGCACGCGCAATCCGTTGATCGTTACGCAGGGTGGCTTGAGCAGGTTGCGGCGGCGAATCTCGGCAGGATCGAGATTCAGCTTCTGGGCGAGTTCGTCGAGTTGCGACTCAAACGCGAAGCGGACATTCACCGTACCATGTCCGCGCATTGCCCCGCAGACCGGCTTGTTGGTGAGCACACGGTAGCCGTCGTATTGAATGTTGGGGATGTCATACAGCGCGCCCAGAAGAGCGCCGGAGTAAAGAATCGTCACCACGCCGTAGGAGCAATAGGCGCCGCCATCCTGCACCACGCGGGCCTTCACCGCAGTGATGTGGCCGTCTTTGTCGGTGCCGGTTTTCAGATCAATGATGGTCCGCGGCCGTCCGCGGTGTGCCCAGAAAACTTCCTCGCGCGTATAGGTAATCTTCACCGGAGCCTTGGCCTTGCGCGCTGCCACGGCCGCGATGATCTCCAGCGGAATCACCTCGCTCTTTCCCCCGAAACCGCCGCCGACCAGCGGTTTAATCACCCGAATCTGCGACATCGGCATTTCCAGCACCAGCGACAGCTTGTGCTGCAGGTAGTACGGCACCTGTGTCGAAGACCAC
>DATKLE010000032.1:0-3993 GCA_035542575.1 Terriglobales bacterium
ACGGGCATGGTGAACGACCACGTCGTCACTTGTCCGCGATACAAGGACCTGCGGTGAAGTGGAAGCGGCTGACCGCGAAAGAAGCGGCGCGCAAACTGGCCCGCGTGCCCAGAAGCGCCCAGCGCGATGCCGCGTTCCGCAAGGCGATCCGCCAGATCCCGCGCGGCAAGGTCGCGACGTACGGCCAGGTGGCGGCGGCCGCGGGCTATCCTTTATATCACCGCCACGTGGCCCAACTCCTGCACCGCGAAGGCAACACGCTTCCGTGGCAGCGCGTGGTGGGTGCGGGCGGCGCCATCAAGCTTCGTTACGAAGCGGCGAGCGAACAGCGCACGCGTCTCGAAATGGAGGGCGTCCGCTTCCGTGGCAAATGCGTGGACATGGCCGAGCACCAGCATCGTTTCCGGACGTGGGAGTTCGATTGAGTACGTGGGAAATCAGTCGGCACCTTGTCGGCTCAGGTGGAACTACTATCTTGCAGAACTGTCGCGGGCCGCGAAGAATTTGTGGGGCAGGCTGTCCAGCCTGTCCGGGCGAAGCAACCGGTCAGAACCATCGCGTGAAAATCCGCTTGCGGCCTGCCGCCACGCGGGCCGATTGGCAATCGGCCCGCAGGTTAACAACCTGTTTAAATGTATAAGGCCTGAGATGAGAGCGGGTTCCCCTGAAGGGTACAATGCTGCTGCTGAGACCGGCTGGATCAAGCTGGCTCAGAAACCACTAACAGGAGAACCCAATGAACATCTGTCACTATATCGGATTCGACGTTCACAAGAAAAGTATCAGCTACTGCGTGAAGACCGCCGACGGTACGATCGTGGAGGAGGGGAAGCTGAGAGCCACGCACCAGGTGTTGCGCCAATGGGCGGGCAAACGCCAGGAGGCATGGCATGGGGCCATGGAAGCGACCCTGTTCAGCGGCTGGATCTACGACGATCTGCAGCCGTTTGCGGCCAAGTTGGAGATGGGAAACCCGTCGATGATGAAGGCGATCGGGGCAGCCAAGAAGAAGAGCGACCGGCTGGATGCGCGCAAGATCGCCGACCTGGTGAGGTGCAATCTGCTGCCGGGGTGCTATGTAGCGCCGGTAAAGATGCGGGAGTTGCGGCGACTGCTGCGCTACCGGAACACGGTAGTGAAACATGCGGTGGCGGTGAAGAACCGGATGAGCGGTTTGCTGATGGAAGTGGGAGCGGAGTACCAGAAGGGGCAGTTGCACGGCAAGAAGTATTTCGAAGAGTTGCTGGGGCGGCTGGAAGAAGTGCCGGAGACGGTGAAGGAGATGTTGCGACTAAGCCGTGGGGCGCTGGAGATGTTCGAGGAGACGCAGCAAACGATCGTGCATCGATTACAGAAGGAGCCGGCGTTGGCCAAGCGGCTGGAGTTGCTGCGCAGCATCGGCGGGGTGGGAGAGATCACATCGTTGACGTGGGCGCTGGAGGTATGCGATCCGAAGCGATTTCCGTCAATCGGGGATGCGGTCAGCTACTGCGGGTTGACGTCGGCGCTGGTGTCGTCGGCGGAGAAACAGCAACGGGGACCGATATCGAAGCAACGCAACGAGCATTTGCAGAGCGTGCTGATCGAAGCAGCGAAGCTGGCGCCACGGTGGAACCGGCAGTTAGCGGCAGTCCAGCAACGCGAGCGAGAACGCGGCGGCAATCGCAATCAAGCGACGCTGGCGGTGGCGCGGAAGTTGGTAGCGTACCTGTTAGCGGTAGACCGGTCTGGGAAGCGATTCGAGGAACGCAACCCGGCACCGCAGGAGGAGGGCAAGACAGTGGCTTAAGAGGCTCTGAGCTCACCCGCAGGAAAGGTAGTTTTCCCGCCCAAGCCGCCCGTCGGGAGAGGTGGGATGCCAGAACGGTCCTCGCGGTCAAGGGTACGCTACGCCGCGCCCAAAAGCGGCGCGCCCTTGACCGCTCCGGGCCGTTCCGCCGCCAAGTCCGCCGCGACGGGCGGCTCCGGCGGGAAAACTACCCCAGTGCAGCGGTGAGTGATCCAGCAACGATGGATCCGCGATTCACCGGCCGGTCCTCGCATTGTGAGGCTGCACGACGGAGTTTCTACTCCCGATGTGCCATTCAACCTGTTTCGAGGCCGGCTGGTTTACCCAAATTCAATCATCGTGGACGGCCCGCAGGCTGTTCCCGCAAATGGATGTCTGGCCCCGCGGATGCGTTGGCCCTATCCAGAGCGAATCGCAAAAGGTCGATCGTCGCGCTAACGGTCAGTTGTATGCACGCGATTCAAATCCTTATGGGAACCGCAGGGGGAAGTGTTTTTTCTCTTGACAATTCCTTATCATGGATGCCCCACACCGTCTCGCCTCGGACTCAGACCTGGAATGGTTATTTCCTGACGATCCCTAACGGTCATCTGCTGTCAGGCCGGAAGGTAAAATACCGGGGTCATTTGCCCTCCCCGGAATCGGACGACACGGGCGTGGCTCCCGCAATTACTCCCGCCGCCGGATCGAGGTCACTGACGGCCGTGGTCAGACCATTCCTCAAATCAAGCGTGACCACTTGCCCTGTGGCGGCATCGAACCCGTAAACCGTTTCGTTGACCGTGACGATCGTGGTCAGGTTTGAGTCAGTCGGTGCGATCAGCCTCGCATGTCCGGTATTGGGGTTGATCTCGTAGAGCGTACCCGGAATCACCGGGGTGACCGCGCCAGTTGCAGGGTTAAGCATTGCCGTGGCGAAATTCGCGTAGAGCTTGCCACGAGCGCTGAACAGACTCTCGGCGTAAACATTCAGCGAGCCATCCGGATTCTCGCTGAAAGGAGCAAAGGTAATGGCGGGAATGCCGGTGAGCCCAATCAGCTTGGCCTCGCCAGTTTTGGGGTTCACGGAATAGAGATTCTGAGAGAAGTCGGTTGCGTAGTAGGTGTCACCAAGGTTGCCCAAAACACCTGGCGACTTCGGTCCGCATGGGGACATCGGCGTTGTGCAGTCACTCAACCCGGTGGGGCCGACCACGGTAGTCGCTCCCGTGACAGGATTGATCGCAGCCAGATTGCCCGAAAATGAAAGAGTCAGCAGGGACCTGCCGCGGCCTGCAACTAACCCGGCGCCCACATCCGGCGGCAAGCCGGGACCGATCGGTAGAAATGTTCCGCTACGCAAATCCACCGCGCCAAATTGGAAACCACCATTGATGACGTAAACTAAGAGCCGATGGCTACGGGATGTGGAATCATCGCCTTTCGGGGGTGTTGCACGAGGAGGCATTGTCCACACGCGGTACCGCTGCGCGGCCGAATCGGCCTGTGACGAGGCGGGGTGCATCTCAGTATCAGCGAGAGCAGCGCCGTCATGGTTTACGAGCGAGGGTGACGGTTGTGCCAGAGCAAGCGTGGCAAACAGGCTGCCCACCAGCATCGAAGTCAGGATCGTTTTCATGTTCATGTGTCCTCCGCCCCAAATAGGCGGAGAATCCTGTGAAACCTGCTAACGGCGGCGCCTAAATTTTTCGGAGGATGGCCAGCGTTATAATCAACCAAAACGGGGGACGGGTGGCAATCTGTGGCGGGTGAGCAGGACACAAAGGGTATCAGCAAACTCCTCCGCGCGTGGAGCGAAGGCGACCAGAGCGCGCTCAATGGGCTAACGCCCATCGTCTATGAAGAACTCCGGCGCCTGGCTCACTACTATATGGATCGCGAGCGTCCCGGCCACACGCTCCAAACCACGGCCCTCGTGAATGAGGCCTACCTGCGTCTGGTGGATTACAAGCGCATGCAATGGCAGGATCGCGCTCACTTCTTTGCCGTCGCCGCACAGGTGATGAGGCGCATTCTCGTCGACCATGCCCGGAGTCACAACGTGAAACGCGGAGCGGGTGTGCAGCACATCGCCCTAGATGACGTCGCTGTCTTGAATCGCGATCGAAGTAATGATCTGGTGGCGCTCGACGATGCCATGAATGCTTTAGCCCGCCTCGATCCGCGGAAGGTGCAAATCATCGAGATGCGCTTTTTTGGCGGGC